>JAEWAF010000048.1 GCA_023391815.1 Pseudomonadota bacterium | reverse complement strand
AGGGGAGCGCGGTGCCGGGAAGCGCTAGGACACTCCCGACGCCGCAGACCACCGAGCCTCTGGAAAGCTGAGCACAGCCTCATAATGACGCGGACCACCGACCCTCCGGGGAACGCCGAGCACAGCCCCATAATGACGCTGACCACCAACGCCCTCCGGGAACGGTGAGTACAGCCTCATGATGACACTGACCACCAACGCCCTCCGACAACGGGCCGAGTTATAAAACTCGACGCCGCTGACCGCCTCTGGTGCTCCCACCAACGCCGCCTCAACCCGCCAACGCCTGCTGCAAATCCGCGATCAAATCTTCGACGTCCTCAACACCAATCGACAACCGCATCGTCCGATCAGAAACCGCCGCCCACGTTCGCTCAGCTTCGTTCAAATCCCGAGGCATCATCAGCTGGCCGGGCTGGACCAGCGACTCCGTCGACCCCACGCTCGCCGAAATAGCAAACAACTTCAGCGCATTCGCAAACGCTGTCGGCTCAATCACGCCCTCTTTCAACTCGACGGAAACGATCGCTCCACTATCCTGCATCTGCCGCTGCGCCAATTGAAACTGAGGATGCGAGTTCAACCCCGGATAACACACACGCGCCACATTCGGGTGCGTTTCCAAAAATCGCGCAATCTCCAAGGCATTCGCACACTGACGCTCATACCGTAGCGCATACGTCTTCAGCCCACGTTGAATCAAATACGCCGCATGAGGATCGAGCGTCGCCCCGATCACAATGAAGTCGTGTCGCACCCGATCGATCAGCTCGCGGCGCGCGATCACCGCGCCGCCCATGACATCGCCATGCCCCGACGCATATTTCGTCAAGCTATGCACGAACACATCGATGTCGAACTGGCCGTGGTTGTGAAATCCAGCAAACGTATTGTCCAGCACCGTCAACGCGCCATGCCGCTTCGCCGTCGCGGTGATGCTCTCAATGTCCGCGATCTTGAGCACCGGATTGCTCGGCGTCTCGAAGATCACCAAGCGGGTTGGCTTGCTCGCCAATGTCTGCTCGATACCCGCCGTATCTTCGATCGACAGCATGGTATGCGTCACCCCATACCTCGCGAGCAGTCGACGAATCATGTACCTCGTCGGCTGATACATCTCCGCGAACAACACGACATGGTCGCCCTGCTTGCACAACGCCAGCAGTGCGAGATTCACCGCCGCGACACCCGATGAGGTGAGCAAACATCCCTCGCGCCCCTGCAGCTGGGCCAAGGTAAGCGCCAACTGCTCCAACGTCGGATTCGACACCCGCGAATACTGAAACCCTTCACGCTGCCCGCGCGATTGCCGCTCCGCCTCGACCACGTCGTCGAAGGTGAACTTCACCGATTGATAGATCGGTGCAACCAGCGGCCGGTTGTCGGCGGGCACGCTGACGCTCGGCGGATGATTCAAGCGAGTCGAGATTTTCATGGCTGAAGCCCGATCGTGGTCATGACCGCGAAGATACGGCGCGACACCCTTCCTCGCCAGTACTCATACAAGCGTCGTCGAACCGTGGCGGACGTGTATCGGGCGTCCCGGAAGACCGGCCGGACTCGGAGCTGCTAGAGCTTACAGAGTCGGGCGGCCGCTTCTTCCAAGGTCGAGTCGTTCTTCGCGAAGCAGAAGCGCAAGACATTGAGCTTCGGCGGCGACACGTAGAACGGCGAAACCGGAATCGAGGCCACGCCGGCCTCGCGCAGCACGCGGTCGGCGAACTCGACGTCGGTTTGCGCGGTGATGGCGCTGAAATCCAGCAGCTGGAAATAGCTTCCAGCGGCTGGCGTCCAACGGAATCTCGAGCCCCGCAGCAGGTCGAGGAAACGATCGCGCTTGGCCTGATAGAACGCGCTCAGTCCGGCGTTGTGCTCCGGCACCTCTTTGAGAAAGTCCGCGATGGCCAGCTGCAGCGGATGCGCGATGCTGAAGGTGTTGAACTGATGCACTCGTCGGATCTCGCGCGTGATGTCGGGGGGCGCCACGGCGTAACCCACGCGCCATCCAGTCGCATGCATCGTCTTGCCGAAAGAGAACACGGCGGCGCCGCGCTCATACAATTCCGGATGCTCGACGAGACTCGCGTGACGAGCGCCGTCATAAATCATGTGTTCGTAAACTTCATCCGAGATCACCAGAGCCTCGGTCGGCCGCAGAATCTCGGCCAGGATATCGAGCTCCTTGCGCGGAATGACCGTGGTCACCGGATTGTGCGGCGTGTTGATCATCACCAGCCGCGTGCGAGGGGTGATCGCGGCACGCACGCGATCCCAGTCGATCTGGAATTTCGGCGGATCGAGCGGAATATGAATCGGCCGACCGCCCGCGGAGATGACCGCCGGCGCGTACGAATCGTAGGAAGGATCGAACAGGATCACTTCCTCGCCGGGGTGCACGAGCGAAACGACGGCGGAGAAGATCGCCTCGGTCGCGCCGAGCGTGACCGTGATTTCACTGTCGAGGTTCGGGACGCGTCCATAACTCGCGCCCAGCTTGAGGGCGATCTGTTCGCGCAGTTCGGCGACGCCGATCATCGGGGCGTACTGGTTGTGACCGGTCGCGACGTAGTGAGCGAGCAGTTCTTTCAACCTGGCCGGCGCATCGTAGTCGGGAAAGCCCTGCGCCAGGTTGATCGCACCCAGCTCGCGGGCGCGATTGGTCATTACGGTAAAGATCGTCGTGCCGACGTGCGGCAGCTTGGAGCGGATGTTCATCCGTCTATTTAGCCGCAGCTGCCATCTGCATGTCACGCTGCCGGCGTTTTTCCTGCCGCGCCATGACGATGCCCGCCGCGATGACGCCGATGGTCACGAGCAGGACGATGATGGTCGCGAGCGCGTTGATGTCGGGGCTCACGCCCAGACGCACTTTGGAAAAGATCACCATCGGCAGCGTGCTCGAGCCCGGACCGGAGACGAAGCTGGTGACCACCAGGTCATCCAGCGAGATCGTGAACGACAGCAGCCAGCCGGAGATCAGTGCCGGCGCGATGATGGGCAAGGTGATGACGAAAAAAATCTTCGCGGGTCGCGCGCCCAGGTCCATCGCCGCCTCTTCCAATGAGTCGTCGAGCGAGGACAGCCGGGACTGGACGATCACCGTCACATACGCCAACGTCAGCGTCATGTGAGCGATGGTGATGGTCGTGAAGCCGCGGCCGGCGGGCCAGCCGAACGCCCCTTCCATCACCACGAACAACATCAGCAACGACAGACCGGTGATGACTTCCGGCATGACCAGCGGCGCGGTCGTCATGCCTGACAACAGCGTGCGGCCGCGAAACTTGCCGAAGCGCGCCAGCGCGAGCCCCGCCAGCGTGCCCAGGATGACCGCGCCCGTCGCATTGATCGCAGCGATCTTCAGCGACAGCCACGCGGCATCGAGGATCTGCCGGTTCTCGAGCAGCCGGCCGTACCACTGAGTCGAGAAGCCGCCCCACACCGTGACCAAGCGCGATTTGTTGAACGAATAAACGATCAGGGACAGGATCGGGATATAGAGAAACGCGAAACCGAACACCAGCACGGAGATGCGGAACGTCGATGCTTGCTTCATCGATGCGCTCCGCGAGCCTCGGCCGCCTGCGCCCGCTGCAGCAGCACGATCGGGATGACCAGCAGCAACAACAACGCGATCGCCACTGCGCACGCCGCCGGCCAATCGCGCTTGGTGAAGAACACTTGCCACAGCACCTTGCCGATCATCAACGAATCGGACGGGCCGAGCAGCTCCGGAATCACGAACTCGCCGACGGCCGGGATGAACACCAGCATGGAGCCGGCGATGATGCCGGGCAGGGACAGCGGCAAGGTGATCGTGATGAACGTTTTGAACGGCCGCGCACCGAGATCCGCCGCGGCTTCCAGCAGCGTCAGATCCATCTTCTCCAGGTTGGAGTACAGCGGCAGGATCATGAACGGCAGATACGAGTACACGATGCCCACGTAGATCGCGAAGTCGGTCTGCAACATCACGATGGGCTCGTCGATCAGGCCGGTCCACATCAGGAAGTTATTGATGAGCCCGTTGTTCTTGAGAATGCCGATCCACGCGTACACGCGCAGCAGGAACGACGTCCAGAACGGCAGGATCACCATCATCAGCAGAATGTGACGCCACGTGGACTGCGCGCGCGCCACCGCATATGCCATCGGATAGCCGATCAGCAGACACAACAGCGTCGACACCGCCGCGACCTTGATCGAGTTGAGGTAAGCCTTCCAGTACAGGCTGTCCTCGATCATGTTCGCGAAGTTCTTCAGATGCACGTTGATCTGCATGACGCCGCCGTCCAGCCACTGCCACAGCGGTTGATAGGGCGGAATGCCGATGCGCGCGTCCGAGAACGCGATCTTCAGCACGATGATGAACGGCACCAGGAAGAACAGCAGCAACCAGAAATACGGAATGGCCGCGACCGCCGTGCGGCCCGTGATTCCCCAACGCACCAAGCGAGCCTGCGTCCAGCGGTACGGCGGCAATCGATTCAGGAAGTCGACGATCAGCTGAACTCCCGCGCTATGCCGATGCCGGCGCGGCGCTCGAGCATGCGCGTTCATTCGCTCAGCACCACGGGACTCGAAGCGTGCCAGCTCAGATAAACCGTTTGCTCCCAGGTGATGGAAGCGTCGGCATGCCGGTAAGTATTGGGTTGCGTGACACGCACGATCTTGTTGGAAGCGAGCTGCACCAGGTACACGGACATGTCGCCGAGGTACGCGATCTCTTTGACGACGCCTTGGGTGACGTTGTCGGTCTGCGCGGGCTTTTCGAGGGAGATGTTGATCTTCTCCGGTCGAATCGCGGCGGCCACCACCGCGTCCGGAGCCGAGCTCACACCGTGATCGACGTACACCGTGCCGCCCAGTTCGGGCGAATCGATACGCACGTGATCCGGCTCGTCTTCGACCAGCCGGCCTTCGAACATGTTCACGTTGCCGATGAACTCGGCGACGAACCGGCTGTTCGGATACTCGTAGATATCCTTGGGCGTGCCGACCTGGATGATCTCACCCGCGTTCATCACGCCGATGCGCGACGAAAGCGTCATGGCTTCTTCCTGGTCGTGAGTCACGACCACGAACGTGACACCCAGCTGCTCCTGGAGGTTCACCAGCTCGAACTGGGTGTGCTCGCGAAGTTTCTTGTCGAGCGCGCCGAGCGGCTCATCGAGCAGCAGCAACTTGGGACGTTTCACCAGCGAACGCGCCAGCGCCACGCGCTGGCGTTGACCACCCGACAACTGATGCGGCTTGCGCTTGGCGAACTGCTGAAGCCGCACGAGCTTGAGCATGTCGTCGACGCGCGTGGCGATCTCGTCCTTCGGCACGCCGTCCTGCTTCAAACCGAACGCGACGTTCTGTTCCACCGTCATGTGCGGAAACAGCGCGTACGACTGGAACATCATGTTCACCGGACGCTCGTACGGCGGGATGTTGGTCATGTCCACGCCGTCGATGAAGAGCTTGCCGCTGGTGGGCTCCTCGAAGCCCGCCAGCATCCGCAACAGCGTGGTCTTGCCGCAGCCCGAGCCGCCGAGCAGGCAGAACAGCTCCTTCTTGTAGATCTTCAGCGATACGTTGTTGACCGCGACGAAGTCACCGAACTTCTTGGTGACGCGATCGATGTGCACGTAAGGAACAGCTTGCGGATCGTTCCAGACCGCAAGCTGTTGCTGGGGCCGCGGGTTCGTGGCCATGCCGTGTCAGGAATGCCTCGTTATTGACCGGTGGTGAACTTCTGCCACAACCGCGCCATGGTAGCGGTGGCCTGCTCGTCGTAAGCCAGCGACGGGAACAGCTTGGCCCGCACTTCGGGCGTCGGGTAGATGCCCGGGTCGTTCTTCACTTCGTCCTTCACGAGCGCAAAAGACTCGGCATTGCCGTTGGCGTAGAACTTGAAGTTGGAGTTGTTGGCTGCGACCTGCGGATCCATCAGATAATTGATGAAGGCATGCGCGTTCTTCGGGTGCTTGGCGTCGGCAGGGATGGCCAGCATGTCGAACCACACCACGGTGCCTTCCTTCGGGATCGAGTACGCAATTTTCACGCCCTGGTTCGCTTCGGCCGCACGGTCGCGCGCCTGCAGGATGTCGCCGCTCCAGCCGATGGCGATGCACAGATCGCCGTTGGCCAGGTCGTCGATGTACTGGGAAGAGTGAATCTTGCGGATGTACGGGCGAACCAGCTGCAGCTTCTCGGCGGCAGCCTTCAGGTCTTCGTCCTTCTGGCTGTTCGGATCGCGGCCCATCCATTGCAGAACGATCTTCAGGATTTCATCCGGCGCGTCCAGCACCGACACGCCGCAGTCCTTGAACTTGGCGAGTTCCTTGGGATCGAAAATCTGGTTCCAGGAATCGAGCGGCTTGTCGCCCAAGACCTTCTTGACCTTATCGACGTTGTAGCCGATGCCCGTGGTACCCCACATGTAGGTCACCGAATGTTCATTGCCCGGGTCGTGAAGCGCGACGCGCTGCTGGATATCCGGATCCATGTTGGCGAGATTGGGCAGCTGCGACTTGTCCAGCTTCTGGAACACGCCGGCCTTGATCTGGCGCTCCAGGAACGAGGCCGAGGGCACCACCACGTCGAAGCCGGAGTGGCCGGCCAGCAGGCGCGTCTCGAGCATGTCGTTGGAGTCGAAGACGTCGTAGGTGACCTTGATGCCGGTCTTCTCCTCGAAGTTCTTGATGGTGTCCTCGGCGATGTAGTCCGACCAGTTGTACACGTGGAGGACCTTTTCTTCGGCTCCCGCCGCGCCCGGCGCTTCGGCCTGTTTGGCTTCTTCCTTCTTGCCGCACGCAGCGACCGCCAGGGCGATCGTGGTGACGGCCAGCCCGGCGCGCAGTGAACTGTTGAACGCCCTAATCATCAGGATTACTCCCCGCAACGTTGGTGTGCCGACCCCGTGAGTGCCACCGCAGGGGCTCGGTGCTGCGCGGGAGGGTATCGCAGAAAGCGGGCGTGAGCCACAACCTACCCTGGTCGAATCCGCGGGCCATCGACGGCCGCGATGCTGGCGGTCAGATTCTGCCTTGGCGTCGCAACTCGTCCCGGGTTTGATCCAAAGCGAGGCGCGCTTTTTCGACCAGCTCGTCGACTTGCGCATGTGTGATGACCAACGGTGGTGCAATGATCATCGTGTCGCGCACCGCTCTCATCACCAGGCCGTTCGCGATACACAGATCCCGGCACATCAGCCCGACTTCACCGGGGTCGGGGAAAGCCTGGCGTTTGGCCTGGTCTTTCACGAGCTCGAGCGCGCCGATCAATCCAACCATGCGCGCTTCGCCGACGAGCGGATGGCTCGCGAGCTCCTGCCAGCGCCGTTGCAGGTACGGGCCCACGTCGTCGCGGACCCGCTCGACGATGCGCTCATCACGCAGAATATTGATGGTGGCGCAGGCAACCGCGCACGCGACGGGATGCCCTGAATAAGTGAAGCCGTGATTGAACTCGCCGGCCTTCTCGGTCATCACCTCGGCGACCCGATCGCCGACCATGACACCGCCAATGGGCAAGTACCCGGACGACAGCCCCTTGGCGATCGGCATCAGATCCGGGCGAATGCCGAAATATTCCGAGCCGAACCAGCGGCCGGTGCGACCGAAGCCGCAGATGACCTCGTCGGCGACCAGCAGAATGCCGTACTTGTCGACGATGCGCTGGATCTCGGGCCAATAGGTCGACGGCGGGATGATGACGCCGCCCGCGCCTTGAATGGGCTCGCCGATGAACGCGGCGACTTTTTCCGGCCCGATCTGCAGGATCTTCTCTTCGAGCGCGCGAGCCGCGACCAGACCGAACTCTTCGGGCGACAGCTCGCCGCCTTCACCGAACCAGTACGGCTGACGAATGTGCACGATGCCGGGAATGGGCAAGCCGCCCTGCTCGTGCATCGGCTTCATGCCGCCCAGGCTGGCGCCGGCCATGGTGCTGCCGTGATACGCATTGTGACGACTGATGATCACGGTGCGCTCGGGCTGGCCGAGCACGTTCCAGTAATGACGCACGGTGCGCACGACCGTGTCGTTCGCTTCCGAGCCTGAACCGGTGAAGAACACATGCTTGAACTGCGGCGGAGTCACTTCGGACAGCAGCCGCGCCAGCTCGATCGCCGGCGGATGGGCGACCTGGAAGAAACTGTTGTAGTACGGCAGCTCCTGCATCTGCCGGTAAGCGGCGTCGGCCAGCTCGCGCCGGCCGTAGCCCAGGTTCACGCACCACAGCCCGGACATGCCGTCGAGAATGCGACGGCCGTCGGACTCATATAAATACACACCCTCGGCGCGGGCGATCACCCGCGTGCCCTTCTTGCTCAGCGCCGCATGGTCCGTGAAGGGATGGATGTAATGCGCGGCGTCGAGCGCCTGCCACTCGCGGGTGGTGCGATCGGGAATGGAAGACGCCATGATTTCGGATCGGTACTGCTCTCAACGAAAACGACGAAAGTAAGTCATAGGTGGCGGTTACACGTTCAATAACAGGTGCTCGCGTTCCCACGAGCTGATGACCTGTAAAAAGGTTTCGTATTCGTTCTCTTTCACCGCCGCGTAGGCGATGACGAAACGCTCGCCGAGGATGTCGATCAGCGGCCGGCAGTCACGCAGCAGCCGCAGTGAATCTTCGATGTTGCGGGGGAGAGAGAACGGCAAGTCATACGCGCTGCCGGTGATGGGCTCGCTCGGCTTGAGTCCTTCGACCATGCCGAGATAGCCGCACGCCAGCGAAGCTGCGATGGCCAGGTAAGGATTCGCGTCGGCGCCGGCGATCCGGTTCTCGACACGACGGTTCTTGGGATTCGCAACCGGCACACGTAGTCCGGCGGTGCGGTTGTCGTAACCCCATTGCGTATTGATCGGTGCGGAATAGTGCCGCGTGATGCGCCGATAGGAATTCACGTTCGGCGCGAACAACGACATCGCAGCCGGCAGATACTTCTGCAGACCGGCGATATGCGAGAAGAACAGCGGCGAAGGACGGCCTTCGGCATCGCTGAACACATTATTACCGGTGCGACGATCGATGATGCTCTGGTGGATGTGCATGGCGCTGCCCGGCTCGCGTGCCATCGGCTTGGCCATGAACGTCGCGTACATCTTGTGACGGAGCGCGGCTTCACGCGCGGTGCGCTTGAACAGGAACACCTGGTCGGCGAGCGACATCGCATTTCCGTGCAGCAGATTGATCTCCATCTGCGCAGCGCCGTCTTCGTGAATCAGCGTGTCGATCTCGATGTCCTGCGCTTCGCAGAACGCATACATGTCATCGAACAATGGATCGAACTCGTTGACCGCCGCGATCGAATACGATTGACGCCCCACTTCCGGGCGGCCCGAGCGGCCGATCGGCGGCTTCAACGGATAGTCGGAGTCGGTGTTCGGCTCGACCAAATAGAACTCGAGCTCGGGCGCGACCACCGGATCCCAGCCGTGCTGGGCATACAGCTCGAGCACGTGCTGTAACACATAGCGCGGCGCCATCGTCACCGGACGGCCGTCGGAATAGAAGCTGTCATGAATCACTTGCGCGGTCGGCTCGGCCGCCCACGGCACCACGCGAACGGTGCTGGGATCGGCCTTCATCACCACGTCGATTTCCGACGGGCTGATGGCGCGCTCTTCATCCGGATAATCGCCGGTCACAGTCTGCAAGAAGATGCTCTCGGGCAGTCGCATCCCTTCTTCCTCGGCGAATTTCGCCGCCGGCATCACTTTCCCGCGCGGCACGCCGGCCATGTCGGGAATGACTGCTTCGCACTCTGAAATGCCGTGTTCTTTGAAGAATTGTTGAATGGCGCTCATATGTAGTTACCTTGCCGCACGTCGGCGGGCACGCTCGCGCGCGGCATCGCCAAAGGCGGCGAACAGCGCGCGCGAAAAAGGGTTGTCCTTGAACTTCCACTCGGGATGCCACTGCAACCCGAGCGCGAGCGACGGCGCATCCGCCGCCCGAAACGCTTCGATCACTCCGTCCGGGGCACGCGCCTCCACCACGAGGCCCTTGCCCAAGGTCTGCACTCCCTGGGAGTGCAATGAATTCACTTTCAGGCGCTGCTCGCCCGACAGGCGCGCGAGCAACCCGTTCGGTGTCAGCTCGATCTCGTGCGCCGGGCCGTACTGCTCATCGAGCGGCGCTGTCGTGTCCTCGCGATGATTCTGGAAGCCCTGCACTTCATGCAGCTTCTGCCAGAGCGTGCCGCCGAACGCGACATTCATTTCCTGGAAACCGCGGCAGATCGCCAGCAACGGCAAGCCCGCTTCGATCACTCGCGGAATCATCGGCAGCGTCGTCGCGTCCCGATACGCGTCGTGCAATGTGCCCGGATCGCTGGCCGGACCGTTGTAGCGCTGCGGCTCGACATTCGAAGGGCTGCCGGTCAGCAGGATTCCATCGAAGTCCGCGAGCAGCTCACGCGCTTCCAATCCGTCGCCCAGCGAAGGAATCAGGACCGGCACCGCTTGAGCGCCTTCCGCCACCGCGGCGATGTATTTCTCGCCGACGCAGTGGAAGTAATGGTGGCCCAGCAGACGCCGGTCCGCCGGAATTCCGATAAGGGGCCTACGAGTTGACACGTTTAAGATCTTTAACAACCGGCCGGATCGACGGCCAGGTCGCGAGGCATCATTTAACCACAATCGGGGCCGGGCCGCCCGTCCGGCAATGGATGATGGGTGCGAACTTTCGTATCTTCAATGGCTTACAAGCGCTACATTGCTGGCCGGCCCCTTGCCGGCGATCCGTGGCAGTCGCTATCCTCGCTGCCGCGCGGGGGCGTCGGTAGCTCGCCCGCCGCCCCCAAATCTTAAACAGGGAAACCCCTATGGCGGTCACTGACCCCGCTGTGCAGCTGACCTCCTTTCGGCAGCGATACCCGCATACGCGCTTCGTCGACGTGCTACTCGCGGATCTGTCTGGAATTCCGCGCGGCAAGCGCGTGACGCTCGATGAGTTGCCGGGAATGTACAACGGTAGCTTCCTGCTGCCCGGCTCGATGTTCGCGCTCGACGTCCTCGGCGGCACCATTCAGGAAACCGGACTCGGGTTCGACGAAGGCGATGCCGATCGCCGCTGCCTGCCCATCGAGGGCACGCTGGTCCCGGTACCCTGGCGCGACGGCGAAGGCATCGCGCAGGTGCAGGTCGCGATGATCGATCACGACGGTTCTCCTTTTTATGGGGACCCGCGCCACGTACTGGCCGATGTGTTGAAGCGATTCAGCGCACTTGGGCTTACGCCCGTGGTCGCAATCGAGTTGGAGTTTTATCTGCTCGACACGGAACGAACGGTCGACGGGCGCGCGCAACCGCCTCGCCTGCCGCAGACAGGGCGGCGCGAATATCAAACGCAGATCAACTCGATGGTGGACTTGAATGAGTACTCCGCGGTGCTCGCGGAAATCTCGACTGCTTGCGAGGTTCAGCAGATTCCGTCCGGCACGGCGCTGGCGGAATACGGGCCCGGCCAGTTCGAAGTGAATCTGCATCACAGCTCCGATGCATTGCTTGCCTGCGACCAAGCGATTCGATTCAAGCGACTGGTGCGAGGCGTGGCGGCTCGGCACGGCATGGAAGCGACGTTCATGCCGAAGCCGTACATGGATCACGCGGGCAGCGGCGCTCACATTCACGTGAGCATGCTCGATCGGGAGGGTCGGAATATTTTTGCGTCCGACGATGCCACGGGCAGTGCGCAGTTGAAACATGCGATCGGCGGACTGGCGGCGACGATGGCGGACGCCATGTTGATCTTCGCGCCGACGGCGAATTCATATCGACGCTATCGATCCGAGTCGTACGTGCCGCTCAATCCGAGCTGGGCGGTGAACAATCGCGGCGTGGCTCTGCGGATTCCGGCGAGCACGCCGGAGAATCGGCGTATCGAGCATCGTGTTGCCGGCGCGGACGCGAATCCTTATTTGCTCACGGCCGCCGTGCTCGCGGGCATTCACTACGGTTTACAGCGCAGCCTCGACCCAGGCGCCCCGGTGGCCGGCAACGCCTATCGCGATGCCGTCACCACCCTGCCCATCACCTGGCCCGAGGCCGCGCTGAAGTTCGAAGCGAGCAACGTGCTACGCGACTACCTCGGCGAAAAATTCCACCGCCTGTTCGTCACCACCCGCCGCGGCGAACTGCAAGCATTCGAATCGCACGTCAGCCCACTCGAGTACGCGTGGTACGCGCGGACTTGCTGAGTCGACTGATGCAGCGGATGCGGTGGCCACCGCGATCCACGTCGGTCGTTCGCGCAGGCCAGCGGTGGTCATGACGCGCATTGACCGAGACGCGTCGGTGGCTTGCGCAGGCTAGGGGGTGGTACCTCGTCCCGGCACCGCGCTCGCCCGTCGCGCATTGCGCTCCTAGGC
>JAEWAF010000046.1 GCA_023391815.1 Pseudomonadota bacterium | reverse complement strand
AGGGGAGCGCGGTGCCGGGAAGCGCTAGGACACTCCCGACGCCGCAGCCCACCGAGCGCTCCGAGAGCAACGCCGGCCCAACCAACAACGCCGCCGCAGCCCACCCGCGCCTCCGGCTCGTCGACCTCTCTCAGCCACCGTTGCAACCTTCCGCGTCGGTGTCACGTCTCAAGCAACGAGAGCGCCGGTGTTGGGCTGGCGCGGTGGAGCGTTGTAGGAGAGGGCAATGTCTTTCGTGCTGGTTGTGCTCGTCTGGTGCGTGCTGTTCGTGGTTGCCTGGCCGCTGGCGCTGGTTGCGATTTTCCTCTTGCCGCTGCTTTGGCTGCTCTCGCTGCCGTTTCGGGCGGTGGCCGTCGTCTTCGAGGCGTTGTTCGCTTTTATCAAAGCGCTGCTGTTTCTACCGGCTCGGCTGCTCGGGCATCGCGGCTAACGGTGCCTAGCGAGCGGCGAGAAGCGTCCGCCGGATTACGGTTTCGAGGATAGGAACTTTGTAGGCGTTCTTGGCCAGCGGAGTGGCGCCGCGTACGGCGGCGGTGGCGGCCTCGCGGGCGGAGTGTTCGTCGAGGCGGCGGCCGATCAATAGGGCCTCACTCTCGACGGCTCGACGCGGCGTGGGCGCGACCCAGCCTAGAACGATCTTCGCGTCGGCCACCACATCTCCATCCATTTGCAGCACCACGGCCACATCGCAGATCGGCCAATCGTAACTGTCTCGCTCCGTCTGCTTGTGATATGCACACCGTGTGTTCGGCTGGATCGGCGGGACACTGACGTGAAGCAGAATCTCACCGTCCTCGATCACAGTGTCGCGGTCACGTGTCATCGACGGTGGCAAGAGAAAGTCCTTCAACGCCACCGCTCGCGCCGAGCCCTTGCCATGCGTGAGATGCACGCTCGCATCGTATGCAACCAGCGGTGTGGCGAGCGTGGACGCGTGGACCATCACGGTCTGCTGATTGTCGAAGATCGCGTGATACTGCGACTCGCTATGGTCGGCCTCGGCCAACGAATGAAAATGCTGATTCCGGAAATACCAGCAGCGCGGCCGTTGCAGTAAGTTGCCGCCAATGGTCGCCGCATTTCTCACCTGGGGCGTGGCCGCGTGAAATGCCGCTTCCGCCAACGCTCGATAGTGAGATCGAAGGCCGGCGTGGCGTTCGATCTGGGCCAAAGTCCCTAGCGACCCCAGTTGCATGCCCAAGGTATCGAGTCTCACATCGCCGAGCGAGCGGATCGATTTGAGATTGACGACGCGTGCCGGCTGAACGATGCCTTCCTTCATCAGATCGAGCAGATCCATGCCGCCGGCCTTCGCGACCACCGGGCGATCCGGCGATGTCTCGGCCAGCAGCGCCGCTGCTTCGTCGACCGTGTTCGCATCCACCCACTCGAAGCTTCGCATGATCACTCCGAGCGTAGCGCTGCGAGCACATTCGCAGGGGTCATGGGCAACGTATAAATGCGCTTGCCCGTGGCATTGAAGAACGCATTGGCGATGGCGGCGGCCGTTGCGACGTTCGCGGGCTCGGCGACACCTCGGGCGTCGGTGGACGATTGACCGCCGAGCAGTTCGATCAAGTGCACCTCGATCTGCGGTGTCTCGCGTGAGCCGACGATTTTGTATTGATCGATATTGGCGTTGAGTTGCACGCCGGTGGTTCGATCGAGGCGGCGGTCTTCATAGAGCGCATAGCTCACCCCTTGAACCACGCCGCCCAGGATTTGACTCTCGACGAGCTTGGGATTGATCGGCCGCCCGCAATCGTGAACAGCGACCACGCGCTCGACCTTGACCACCCCGGTCTGCGTATCGACGCAAACCTCGGCGAATTGCACCCCGCCAATCGCGTGCGGGCTGATGCGCAGTTCGCCAGCTTTGCGCGCATAACCTTCGTAGTCGTCGCGGCGATCGGCTCGATGCACGAGCGTCTCGACACCGGCCCGTCGCAAAGCTTCGGCGAAACCGAGCGAGGTTTTCGAATCGCCGCGACGTTCGATACGCCCGTTGCGGAAGACAAGTTCGTCGGCCTTCACATTCAGCAGCGGAGCGACGCGCGCCGCGATATCGCGAGCCGCGGCATGAGCGGCGTTACGCGCAGCAGGTGTCAACGAGCTCGTGACGCGGCTGCCGCCGGAAGGCGGCCCCGGTGGAAAGCGCGAGTCGCCGACATGAACCTTGATCTCTTCCGCGCGCAAACCCAATTCTTCAGCGACGACTTGCGCAAACACAGTGCGCGTGCCCGTGCCGATATCCTGGGTGCCGCAGAATGCTTCGACGGTGCCGTCTCCGACAACGCGTATCTCACAAGTCGTGTAGCTGTTGACGATGTACGGCCACATCGATTGAGCCATGCCGATGCCGCGCTTGACCGGTCCTGCATCGCTGCCGGGAGCGCGGCGACGGGACCAATCGATCTTCTCCGCACCGATGCGACGTTCGGCCGCGCGGGCACGGACATCATCGGCGTCACGTGTATCGATTTTGTCTCGCAGGGCGATGGGATCGAGGTTCAGGCGGTCGGCAAGCGCGTCGATCGCCTGCTCGAACGCGAAGATTCCTTGCGTCTGACCGGGGCCGCGAAACGCGGCGCACGGTCCCGTGTTTGTGAACACATCGTAGTGTTCGATGCTCACGTTCGGGCACGGATACATACTGTGATGGCACGAACCGACGCCCGCGCCCGCGGCGACGCCGCCACCGCCGAAGCTGTGCAGCTCGATGGCCGTCAGCGAGCCGTCGCGTTTTGCGCCGATCTTCAAACGTTGCAGGCTGGCGGGACGATTGCCGACCGAGACATGCTCCTCACGTCGGTCCAACACCAGGCGAACAGGTGCGCCAGCTTTGCGAGAAAGATGGATCGCGAGCGTGCCGTAATTGCCGATGCCGTACTTCGCACCGAAACCGCCGCCGGTGTAATCGCTGATCGCGCGGATGTTCTCTTTGGGAAGATGGAAGATCTGCGCCGCTTCGTCGCGTACGCTCAGAATGTGCTGTGTCGATGCGTAGAGGGTCAGTTCATCGTCGCGCCAGTCAGCGACGATGCCATGCGGCTCCAACGGCGTGTGCGTCTGAACCTGGGTGCGGTACTCGCCCTCGATGATGACATCCGCATCCTCGAAGCCACGGTCGATCTCGCCTCGGGAGCCGCCTTTGTTCGGGCCGCGCAGGTTGCCATCCTGCGGCAGGCCTTTGGCTGCGCCCCCGCCGCCAGCAGTCGCCTGTTGTTCCGTAGGTCCGGGAAATACGGCGGGTGAGCTCGGCTGCATCGCGTCTTCAAGCTCGGTCACGTGAGGCAGCGGCTCATATTCAACTTGAATCAACGCGAGCGCGGCTTCCGCAGCTCGCGCCGAGAGAGCTGCGACCGCCGCGATCGGTTGTCCCGTGAATCGCACGATAGGATACGGCTCCTTCGCTTCGTCGCCCGGGTCGCTCAGTTCCGCAGCCATCAACAACCGTTCGAGCACATGTACGGCACGCACGCCCGGATACTTTTCAGCTCGCGACGTATCGATCGACTTGATGCGTGCGTGCGGTACCGGGCTGTTGAGTGTTCTTGCGTACAACATTCCTGGAAGTTGCACGTCGAACGTGTAGCGAGCGCGGCCGGTGACTTTGTCCAACGCATCCATGCGCGGCACGTCTTTGCCGACGACGTTCAGCTCGGCGTTCGTCGGCCATGCGGGCGGTTCGCCGCTCGGGACTTTGCGGGTGACCTGGTTGAGCGCGTCGCCGACGATGCCGGCGGATAGCGTCCGCTCTTCGAAAGACTCCGCGCCGCTCACTTCGCTTTGCCTCTGCGAGTCGTTGCCGCGGCGGCCAGCGTGGCTTTGAAGATGTTTGGATACGTTCCGCAACGGCAGAGGTGACCGGAAATGGCGGTCTTCACATCTTCGAGCGTACAGTCGGGATTCCGATTCACGAGCTGAGCGCAGCTCATCACCATGCCGGGAGTGCAGAACCCGCACTGGAGCGCGTCGTGCTCGATGAATGCCCGTTGCACGGGATGCAGTTCGCCATCACGGCTCAAGCCTTCGATGGTCGTGATACTTCGTTCGCGCACGTCGAACGCGAGTGTCATGCAACTGGCCGCGACCTCGCCATCGATCCACACCGTGCACGCCGAGCAGGCGCCACGATCGCAGCCGATCTTGGTGCCGGTGAGGCCGAGCGCATCGCGCAGGAATTCCACCAGCGTGGTGGCCGGATCGGCGAGCGCAGTCCGCACTTCGCCGTTGATCAAAAGTGACAAGGGTTGCGGCTCGGGACCGAACGTTCCGAGATCATCACGACCCCGCGGGGAATGAGTAGCGACGCTCATGGGAGCCTCCGTCGAATTCCGGTCCTTCGGCGCCAGGTCCCTGGGCTCAATACAACGGCAAACGCTCCGAGGCCGGCTGAGTTCCGGCGCGCGGCAGGATGGGTGAGGGCGGCGCCGACAGGCGCCGCGCTTGATCAACGCGTGATGGTGCGTTCTTTAAGGAAGGAGTTGATCTCTTCCAGATCGGTGCGGTCGAGCGTGCCGGTGGAGAATTGCAGCTGGAGTACGTTCAGGATGTAGTCGTAGCGACTGCGCGCATAGTCGGTCTGCGCCTGGAACAACCTACGACGCGCATCGAGCACGTCGACGGTGGTGCGGGTTCCTACTTCGAAGCCCGCTTCAGTGGCCTGCAGCGCCGTGCGGCTGGACTCCAGCGCCTGACGAAGCGCGCGGACGCGTGACATTTCGCTGAGCACGCCGAGATAGGCATCGCGTGCGGCCCGCTCGGTTTCGCGATTGGCCCGCTCCAGGCGCTCGCGAGCGGCACGATGCAGATACACCTGCTGTCGCACGCGAGAGGAAGTGTAGCCGCCGGAGTAGATCGGAATGGTGACCTGAATGCCGATCGAGTCGGTGGTCTGAGTTTGATCGGCCGGCGCGCGCGACACGCTGCCGTCGCCACGACCGACCTGATCGCCGGTGAAGTCCTGATCGCCGCGACTCGCGACCAGATCGATCGCCGGCAAGTGACCGGCGCGCGCTACGCGTACGTCCTGTTTGGCGATGTCGGTCGCCAGTCGCGCGGAGATGATCGCGAGATTCTGATCCAACGCGCGGGTCACCCATTCTTCTTCGTTGGCGGGCTCGGGCGACTTCAGCGGCATGTCGTCCACCGGCGTCGCCAACGTGTCGAACGATTCGCCCGTCAATTCACGCAGCAGCTCACGAGCCGTCGACAACGAACGTTTCGCCGCGATCACGGCGGCAGCCGCCTGGTCGTGCGCGGCGCGCGCTTCCTGAACGTCGGTGATGGCGATCAAGCCGACTTCGAAACGCTTGTTGGCTTGCTCGAGCTGACGAGAGAACGCTTCCAAGGCGGCTTCGGCGGCATCGACCGTGTCCTGCGCGGCCAGCACGTCGAAATAACGCACCGAGGTTCGCTGAATCAGATCCTGCTGGGCGAACTGATAGTCCGCTTCGGCCTGCGCGACTTGCGCGTCGGCGCGCTTGAGTGTCATCCATTGATCCCAACGGAACAGGCTCTGGCGCAAGGTCAGGTCATATTGTTTGGCGGTGAGATCGGAGGTGCTGGTGACATTGACGGGCACCAGCTCGCTCAACGGATTGCTCGGATCGACACGGGTGAACTGGGTGCGGCCGCTGTCCTGGTCGATCTTGGAATACGAGCCGCTAACGTCGATCTGCGGCAGCAACGCGGCCAACGCCTGCGGCTTGGATTCGCGACTGGCGAGACGATTGGCGTCCGCTTCGCGGATCTGCGGATCGTTCTGCAAGGCGCGTTGATACACGGTGACCAGATCGGCGGCATCGGCGGCGGCCGACGCAAGAATCAGACTGCAAGCGGCGACGATGAGCGGAGCGCGTACTTTCATCTTGTTTCGTTCCAATCCCGTGTATTCGCCGGATGATGACACGCTGGCGAATGAAATAATGTCGAGGCCGCGTGGCTCGGACGAGCTTAACCATTCATGCCACAGACCCGCCCACCGAGCCACCGTCCCTGAAGTCCATGAAGTGCAATGGCCCGCGGTCAGTGACGCCGCTTGAGACGCTCAATACGTCGGAATGGTTGCATCCAGGTCGCGCGACCACGCGAGTATGCCGCCGGTTACGTTGACCGCGCGGAACCCGTTCTGTTGCAGATACTTGGCGACTTCCAGGCTGCGACGACCTGAACGACACAACACGGCGACTTCCTTGCGCTGGTCGAGCTCGCCAATACGCTCGGCCACTTCGCCCATCGGAATGTGCACGACCTGCTGATCGGCCGGCACGCTGGCCACGCCGAGCTCCCACGCCTCGCGCACGTCGAGCAATGTCAGCTCGTCGCCCCGCTGGCGGCGGGCGACGAATTCGGCGGGGGTGATCTCGGGAATCTGTTGGGGAGTGCTCATGATGCGATCATCGATGTGATGTGGCCGATCAGAACACGAATTCCGACGGGCGCGGCGCGTTGATCAGCGGCGCGATCACGGTTTCGAACAAGCTCTCGCGCACCCACTCGCGCTCGCCGATGCGTGTGACTTTCCAAGCTTCCATCACCGGCGCCTGACCGACCACGATGAACAAGCGGCCGCCGATTCGCAGCGCCTGCTGGAAGCGCTCGTCATACAGCGGTAGCGACCCCGTCACGGCGATCACGTCGTAGGTGGACTGCTCCGTGAGCTGCATGCCGTCAGCGATTTCCACGGCGACGTTGTTGACCGCGACGTCGAACAGGTTACGCCGGGCGAACTCGGCCAGTTCCGGCAGAATTTCCAGGCTGCGCACGCGGGCGGCCAACCGGCCCAGGCAGGCGCTCAGGTAACCGCTGCCGGTGCCGATCTCCAGCGCGACATCGGCCGGATTGGGCAGCAGGGCCTGCAGGATCCGGCCGTGGATCTTGGCCGGCAGCATCGACTGGCCGCCGGGCAGGGGAATCGAAGCGTCGGCGAAAGCGACAGTGCTGAACGGCGTCGGGGCGAACTGTTCGCGCCGGACCATGCGCATGGTGCTCAGGATCCGCTCATCGAACACGTCCCAGGCGTGCACCTGCTGTTCGATCATCTGTGCGCGGGCGGACTCGATATTCATAGGCAATATTCGTAGACAAATCAGACCGGATAGGCTGGCGGCGGCAAGGGTACGGGCTTTGATTCCGCGGTACAAGTTAAAGCCCGGACAGCTCCGGCGGGCCGCGCCGTCGGTTGCAGGGAACCCTGAATTTCCGCTCGGGGCGCCATTCAGGCCAATATTTCCTCGCTCGCCGCATACAATATGGTCAATCCCCCCGGCAGATGTTCAGCCGTTCGTTATGCTCCTTGCCCGGAGATCCAGGTGCTTGCGCGCATCTTTGAGCAGCGCCGCTCCAGATTTCCGGGTGCCGGGGGCCTGCCGCGGCAACTAGGGGATCGAAGCAAAAGAGCGTTTCAATGTGAGTGCCCTGTTGGGGACTTTGACCATTTCTCTCGCCGTCGCGGTGTTGCTACTGCTGGGTTTCATCCTCTGGCGGGAGCGCCGGAGCGCGGCCCTGACTCGTGCCGCCGGACAACTGGAGGGCATCGTTCGCTCGGGTAAATTCGCCGAGCGCATCCGCGTCAGCGGCCCCGCGTCCGAGTTCGCCGAGAGTGCCAACCGTCTGCTCGAGCAGATGGCGATGAAGGATCTGATGATCGGTGAGCGCGAGCGCTCGCTGGTCGGTCTGCTGGCCGGGCTGCAGGAAGCCGTCGCGGTCCATCGCGAGCACATCGTGTTCGCCAACGAGCGCTTTGCCGCGCTCACCGGCGCGCTCGCCGCCGAGCACCTCACGGGCAAGAAGATTGCCGATCTCTTACATCCCGATTACACCGAGCTGGTGATCGAGCATCTGCGTCGCTCGTTGTCGGGCGAGCCCGGGCTCGATCGGTTGGAGATCGAACTGCACCCGGACAATCAGGGCGCTACCGCGCGCGTCGAGTTGAGCGCCGTGCGCATCGATTATCAGGGCGGTCCCGCGCTGTTGCTGACGCTGGTCGAGATGGGCCCGCGTTCCATGCCGGCATCGACGCCCGCGCGCAGTGGGCGGCCGACCGCGTGGGAGACGCTCGACTCGCTTGGCGAAGGCATCATCACCACCGATGTCAGCGGCCGTATCGACTACGTCAATCAAGCCGGCGAGCAGCTCATCGGCGTGAGCGCGGTGGACGCGCTCGGCAAAAGCATCACCGACATCATTCAATTGCTGGACGAGGGCGATCGCCGCTCGCTCGGCGACCCGGTGCGTCACTGCCTGGCCACCCAATCGAAAGTCACGGCGGGCCGCCGCGGCCTGATGATCTCGCGCAATGGTAATGAAGAGCGCTCGGTAGAGCTGACCGTCACGCCGTTGAAAGGACAGAAGGGCGATCTGGTCGGCACCGTCGTGGTCGTGCGCGACGTGAGCGAGCTGCGCGGTATCACCAAGCAGATGTCGTATCAGGCGAGCCATGACGCCCTCACCGGCCTGGTGAACCGCCGCGAGTTCGAGCGTCGGTTGGAAGAGTCGCTGCAGACGGCGCACACCAACGAAGCCAAGCACGTGCTGTGCTACCTCGATCTGGATCGCTTCAAGGCCGTGAACGACACCTGCGGTCACATGGCCGGCGACGGCATGCTCCGCGAGGTCGCGGCGCTGATCAAAGAAACGGTACGCGACTCCGACACGGTCGGTCGCCTCGGCGGCGACGAGTTCGGTCTGTTGCTGGTGGGCTGTCCGCTCGACAAGGCGCGTCAGATCGCCGACGACGTGGTTCGCAAGATCAGCGACTACCGGTTCGTGTGGAAGGACAAGATCTTCAACATCGGCATCAGCGTTGGCCTGATCGAGATCTCACGCGAGAGCGGCGCGCCGGATGAAGTGATGAGCGCGGCGGACTCGGCGTGCTACGTGGCGAAGAAGCAGGGCAATCACGTCCATGTTTACTCGGCGCGTGACGAGGCGGTCGCGCGTCATCGCGGCGAGATCCAGTGGCTGCAACGGTTGCAGTCGGCGCTCAAGGACAATCGTTTCGAGCTGATGGCACAACCCATCATCGCGTCCGCGGCGACCGAGACGGGCCCGGCGCTCGAAGTGCTGTTGCGTCTCCAGGATGAGAGCGTGCCCGGCGGTATCTCGCCGGCCGAGTTCCTGCGCGCGGCGGAACGTTATCGCCTGATGGCGGATGTCGATCGCTGGGTGGTGCAGACGGCGCTCACTGCGCTGGGTCGCGGCGGCATTCGCTTGCCCTCGAGCCGCAGCCTCGCGATCAATCTTTCCGGTCAGACGCTCGGTGATCCGCAGTTCCTGGAGTTCGTGGTCGATGTGCTCGATCGCACCGGTGTCTCGCCGAATCAGCTGTGCTTCGAAGTGACCGAGAACTCAGTCATCACGAACATCGAACATGCGCAGCGGTTCATCGGCGTGTTGCATGGCATGGGGTGTCAGTTCGCGCTGGACGATTTCGGTCGTGGCCTGTCCTCGTTCGGCAATCTGAAGAACCTGTCGCTGGATTACCTGAAGATCGACGGCACGTTCATTCGCAACCTGGCGGTGGATTCGGTGAATCAGGCGATGGTCGCCGCCATGATCAAGCTCGCGCGCACGCTGAACTTCCAGGTGATCGCGGAGCAGGTCGAAGATGCCGGCGCGCTCGACGCGGCAAAGAAGATGGGCGTCGATTTCCTGCAGGGCTTCTATCTCGGCCGGCCGCAACCGCTGGCGCGCGTCGTGCCGGCGCGGAGCATCGGCTAAGGTGACTTTGGCGGCGGCTCCGGTCGCAGCCAGAGCCACATCAATACGAGCGCCATCACGCCAGTGATGAGCTCCGCGACCCACATCCGCGAGCTCGTAAGAAACAAGATCACCGCACAGGCAGCCATCATCAATGTGGCCGTGATCTTCGCGCGACGACTCACTGCGCCGTGTTTTCGCCAATCCCGCAGCATCGGACCGAAGAGGGGATGGCTCTCCAGCCAATTGTGAAATCGCGGCGAGCTGCGCGCGGCGGCCCAACCCGCCATCAGAATGAAGACCGTGGTCGGCAGGCCCGGAACGAAGATGCCGATGACGCCGAGCGCGAACGACAGCACCGCGAACGCGAGTAGCAGGTAGCGTGCTACCGCGGGCAAAGGACGAGCAGGCTTGCTGGTGTCATCCATGCGGCACAGTTTGCCGACTCGCCGGGCTCGTGTCGCGGCTCCTCAAACGAAAACGGCGCAGCGTTAGCTGCGCCGTTTTCAATACCGCTGTTGCGGCGTTATCAAAGAAGCGGCACTAGCAGCAGCGCCACGATATTGATGATCTTGATCAGCGGGTTGATGGCCGGGCCCGCCGTGTCCTTGTACGGATCGCCCACCGTGTCACCCGTCACGGCAGCCTTGTGCGTGTCCGAACCCTTACCGCCGAAGTTACCTTCTTCGATGTACTTCTTCGCGTTATCCCATGCGCCACCGCCCGTGCACATGGAGATGGCGACGAACAGGCCCGTGACGATCGTGCCGATCAGCAGGCCGCCCAGCGCGCGAATGCCCGCGCCCGGGCCCATAAGGAAGTTCATGCCGAAGGCGACGATCACCGGTACCAGGATCGGCAATAGCGAGGGCACGATCATTTCTTTGATCGCGGCGCGCGTCAGCATGTCCACGGCCCTGGAATAGTCGGGCTTGCCCGTGCCTTCCATGATGCCTTTGATTTCCTGGAACTGGCGGCGCACTTCTACCACCACCGAGCCCGCGGCGCGGCCGACGGCTTCCATTGCCATGGCGCCGAACAGATAGGGCACGAGACCGCCGATGAACAAGCCGATGATCACGGCCGGGTCGGACAGCGAGAACGCCTGCAACTTGCCCGCGGCGTCGAGGTTATGGGTGTAGTCCGCGAACAGCACCAGCGCGGCGAGGCCGGCGGAGCCGATCGCGTAACCCTTGGTCACGGCCTTGGTCGTGTTGCCGACCGCATCGAGCGCGTCGGTGATCTTACGAACATCCTTCGGCAGACCCGACATCTCGGCGATGCCGCCGCCGTTGTCGGTGATCGGACCGTAGGCATCGAGCGCGACGATCATGCCCGCCATGGACAACATCGAGGTGGCGGCGATGGCGATGCCATACAGATCGGCGATGTGATACGCGCCCCAGATCGCCGCGACCACGGCAAGCACCGGCAGCGCTGTCGACTTCATCGACACCGCGAGACCCGCGATGACGTTGGTGCCGTGACCTGTCTGCGAGGCAGCGGCGACATAGCGCACTGGCTCGAACTCGGTGGCGGTGTAGTACTCGGTGATCACGATCAGAGCAGCCGTGAGCACGAGACCGATGACCGCGCATCCGAACAAGCGGCCGGCGAGATCGGGACCCATGATCATCTTGGTCACGAAGAAAAACGCGATCAGCGCCAGCACGCCGGACACGGCCGTGCCTCGATACAGCGCGTTCATGATCTTGCCGCCTTCGCGCGCCTTCACGAAGTACGAACCGATGATGGAGGCGACGATGGACACGGCGCCCAGCACCAGCGGATAGATGATGTAACGAATGTCGAGACCGCCGTCGGCGGCCGTGAACATCAGGCCACCGAGCACCATCGTGGCGACCACGGTCACGGCGTACGTTTCGAACAAGTCGGCCGCCATGCCGGCGCAGTCGCCGACGTTGTCACCGACGTTGTCGGCGATCACCGCGGGATTGCGCGGATCGTCTTCGGGAATGCCGGCTTCGACCTTGCCGACCAGGTCGGCGCCGACGTCCGCACCCTTGGTGAAGATGCCACCGCCGAGACGCGCGAAGATGGAGATCAGCGAGCCGCCGAAGGCGAGGCCGACCAGCGAGTGCAGGGCGTGCTCATCGCCGATCATCTTGCGCATGATCGTGAAGTAGCCGGCCACGCCGATCATGCCGAGGCCGACCACCAGCATGCCGGTGATGGCGCCGCCCCGGAAGGCGACTTGCAGGGCGGGATTCAAGCCGACGCTGGCAGCCTGCGCGGTCCGCACGTTGGCGCGCACCGACACGTTCATGCCGATGTAACCGGCCAGACCCGAGAGCACGGCGCCGACCGCGAAACCGCCGGCGGTGGCCCAGTCGAGCGCCAGGCCGAGCACGATCAACAGAACGACGCCAACGATGGCGATGGTGGAGTACTGACGATTGAGGTAGGCCTTCGCGCCGGCTTGAATCGCCGCCGCTATCTCCTGCATTCGCTCACTGCCCGCGGGCTGCTTGTTGATCCATCCGACCGAAATTACGCCATACAGCACGGCCAGAACACCGGCGCCGATCGCGAGCCAAAGCGCGACATCTGTGGACATCAACTTCCTCCCCCTTGCGGGTGCATCGTTGTGAGCGAATTTTTAACGCGGGCAGATCGTCAGTAAGTCAGTTCCAGATAAAACGTTGAACCGGGCTCGGGGGGGGGGGGGGGGGGGGGGGGGGGGGGGGCTCGCGTGTGGTGGGCGGGGGGG
>JAEWAF010000040.1 GCA_023391815.1 Pseudomonadota bacterium | reverse complement strand
GAGGTACCCCACCTCGGCGGCGTGCTGGAGACGTCGGTTGCAGCTTGGTCTATTCGGCGTCTGCGGTGATTTGAAAGTGGCGACTGGCTGATGGCCAGTCGCCGTTGGCGGCAGTTCGACTGCAGATGCTCGTCTCAGCCAAAACGATTGAGCAGATGTGCCGGTGTGAACTCACGAATGAAGCACGCGTTTGGGCGTGCTTGATCTCGACGAATGCCGCACACGCTGAGCGTGGATGGACCTCTGCGAATGCGGCTCACATCCGAACGTGAATGGCCTCTCCGAATACAGCTCACGCCGAGCGTGAATGACCTCTCCGAATGCAGCTCACGCCGAGCGTGGATGACCTCTCCGAATGCAGCTCACGCCGATCGTGAATGACCTCTCCGAATGCAGCTCACCTCCGAGCGTGGATGACCTCTCCGGATGCAGCTCACGCCGAGCGTGAATGACCTCTCCGAATACAGCTCACGTGTCGGCACGGCGCCGTGGTGGGGTACCTCCTCCCGGCTGATTCGAGGTACAGGGACGTGTCCTCGAAATCAGCGCACATCATGGACGTGCGCCTAGGAGCGCAATGCGCGACGGGCGAGCGCGGTGCCGGGAGGAGGTACCCACCTCGGCGCCGTGCGAGAGCCGACGCCTCTTCTCTTAGGCGACAGCCCCGTCCCGAACAGCCGCGACGTCTAATCAAACGAGAACGCGCTCAATCCCGCCAGCGTTCGCTTTCTGCACATACTCAGGCAACCAGTTCGCACCAAGCACGTGCTTCGCGATTTCAACCACGATGTAATCGGCATCGATATCCGCATCGTCGTTGTAACGCTTCAAGCCCTGCATGCACGACGGGCACGACGTCAAAATCTTCACGTCACCTTTGAACCCGTCGGCCCGCAACTTCTCCGCCCCCTTCTTCATCTCGATTTCCTTGCGGAACCGAACCTGCGTCGCCACGTCGGGGCGCGTGACCGCGAAGGTGCCCGACTCGCCGCAGCAGCGGTCGTTCTTCTCGACCTTGCCGTTCACCTGATCGTTGATCAGCGTGTTCACGACCTTCAGCGGGTCGTAGCTCTTGATCGGGGTGTGGCAAGGATCGTGATACATGTATCTCACGCCCGTCACGCCTTCGAGCTTCACGTTGCGCTCCATCAGGAACTCGTGAATGTCGACGATCCGGCAACCCGGGAAGATCTCGTCGAATTTGTAACCTTGCAGCTGATCGAAACACGTGCCGCAGCTGACCACCACCGTCTTGATGTCGAGGTAGTTCAGCGTATTCGCGACCCGATGAAACAGCACACGGTTGTCCGTGATCATCTTCTCCGCTTTGTCGAACTGCCCCGCGCCCCGCTGCGGGTAGCCACAGCAGACATAGCCGGGCGGCAGCACCGTCTGCACGCCGACGTTCCAGAGCATGGCCTGCGTCGCCAGGCCCACCTGCGAGAACAAACGTTCCGAGCCGCAGCCGGGGAAGTAGAACACCGCTTCCGAATCGGTCGTCGTGCGGGAAGGATCGCGGATGATGGGGACGTAGTGCCGATCTTCGATATCCAACAGCGCGCGCGCCGTCTTCTTCGGCAGGCCGCCGGGCATCTTCTTGTTGACGAAGTGCACGACCTGCTCTCGCACCGGCGGCTTGCCGGTCGTCGCAGGCGGACGCGCCGTCTGAGCGTTGGCGACAACCTTCAACGCACGATTCGCCATGCGCTGGGCCTTGAAGCCCCACTCGAGCATCGCCGTGCGCGCGACCTTGATGGTCTGCGGATTGGTCGCGTTCAAAAAGAACATCGACGCCGCGGTTCCCGGATTGAAGCGCTTCTTGCCCATCCGGCGCAGCAGATCGCGCATCGCCATCGACACGTCGCCGAAGTCGATGTTCACCGGGCACGGCTTCTCGCACTTGTGGCAGACCGTACAGTGATCGGCCACGTCCGAGAACTCATCCCAGTGACGCAGCGACACGCCACGACGCGTCTGCTCTTCGTAGAGGAACGCTTCGATCAGCAGCGAGGTCGCGAGGATCTTGTTACGCGGCGAGTACAGCAAGTTCGCGCGGGGCACGTGGGTCGCGCACACCGGCTTGCACTTGCCACATCGCAAGCAATCCTTGATCGCATCCGAGATCGAGTTGATGTCGGACTGCTGCATGATCAGGGACTCGTGTCCCATCAGGTTGAAGCTGGGCGTGTACGCGTTGCGCAGATCGCCGCCCGGCATCAGCTTGCCTTTGTTGAAGCGCCCGTCCGGATCGACGCGATCCTTGTAACGACGGAACTCCTCGGTCTCCGCGTCGCTCAGGAACTCGAGCTTGGTGATACCGATGCCGTGCTCACCCGAGATCACCCCGTTCAAGCTGCGAGCGATCTGCATGATGCGTTCGACAGCGCGATTCGCCGTCTGGAGCATCTCGTAGTCGTCCGAGTTAACCGGGATGTTGGTATGCACGTTGCCGTCGCCGGCATGCATATGGAGCGCGACCCAGACGCGACCGCGCAGCACGCGCTTGTGAATCGTCTCCACCGCTTCGAGGATGGGCAGACACGCGCCACCGACGAACAGACGACGCAGATGCGCGCGCACTTCGGTCTTCCAGGACGTGCGAAGGGATCGATCCTGCACCAGATCGAAAACACGAACGTTCGGCTCGCGCTCGACGCGTCGCTCGAAATCGCCGCGCAGGGGCGCGAAGCCCAGCGTCGCCAGCTGCGGCAACGCTTCGCTCAGTGGCGTATCCAAATGTTCGGCGAGATAGGTCCAGCGCGCCAGCGTATCCGCGATCACCTGCTGAGCCTGGATCTGCCGATCGCCGAGCAACTCGGCGCGCGACACGCTGGCCAGATCGGGATCGTCGACCTTGCCCAGCGGCAGCTCGGTCTCGAAGAAGTCCCGCAGCTCGCGGAGCATCTTGATCTTGTTGGCGAACGACAGCTCGATGTTGATGCGCTCGATGGCATCGGTGTAGTCGCCCATCCGCTCCAGCGGAATCACCACGTCTTCGTTGATCTTGAAGGCGTTGGTGTGTTTGGCGATCGCGGCCGTGCGCGAGCGGTCCAGCCAGAATTTCTTGCGCGCTTCGGGATTGACGGCCACGAAGCCTTCGCCGGCGCGGCTGTTGGAGATACGAACGACTTCTGAAGTCGCACGCGCCACCGCATCTTCGTTGTCACCGACGATGTCACCGAGCAGCACCATCTTCGGCAAGGCGCCGCGCTTGGATTTGGTCGCGTAACCGACCGCGCGCAGATAACGCTCGTCGAGATGTTCCAGACCCGCCAGCTGCACACCCGTCGTGCGCGCTTCGTTGTCGAGAAATGTTTTGATCTCGACGATGGACGGGATCGCGTGACGTGCGTGACCGAAGAACTCCAGACACACAGTGCGCGTGTGCTTCGGCATGCGATGCAGAATCCAACGCGCCGACGTGATCACGCCGTCGCAACCTTCCTTCTGCACGCCCGGCAAGCCGCCCAGGAATTTGTCGGTGACGTCCTTGCCCAGTCCTTCCTTTCGGAACTTGCGGCCTTCGATGTCGACGCGCGCCGTGCGCAACACGCGCGCACGCTGCGGGCTCTCACGGCCGTCCTTCCAGACCAATTCGAACTTGGCGAGCTCGATGTCGTGAATCTTGCCGCGGTTGTGATCGAGGCGCGTGACTTCGAGCCAGTTGCCATCGGGATCGACCATCCGCCACCAGATGAGATTGTCGACGGCCGTGCCCCAGAGCACCGCTTTTTTGCCGCCCGCATTCATCGCGACGTTGCCTCCGATGCAGGACGCGTCCGCGGACGTCGGATCGACAGCAAACACCAGGCCCGCACGCTCGGCCGCGTCGGATACGCGTCGAGTGACGACGCCGGCGCCGCTGAAAATCGTCGGCACCTTCTCGGGCGTGCTCGCGCCGGGAATATCGATGAGGTCGATGGGATCGAGTTGTTCGAGCTTCTCGGTGTTGATGACAGCCGAGAGCGGCGTGAGCGGAATGGCGCCACCGGTGTAACCCGTGCCGCCGCCGCGTGGAATGATCGTGAGGCCGAGCTCGATACAGTCGCGCACCAGCGCGGGAATCTCCGCCTCGGTGTCGGGCGACAGCACGAGGAACGGATACTCGATACGCCAGTCGGTCGCGTCCGTCACATGCGAAACGCGCGCGAACGCATCGAAGCGAATATTGTCGTCACGCGTGTGACGTTCGAGCAGACGCCGCGCCCGCTTGCGAAGCTGTACCAGACGATCGAAGTCGCTGGCGAACGATTCCACCGCGCGCCGCGCCGCCTGCAACAGCTCGCCGACCTTGCGATCGCGATCCGGGTCGGAGATGTCGCGACGACGCTCGATCTCGTTGAGCCGGTGATGCAGGGCTTCGATCAGCAGGCGACGGCGCTTGGGATTGTCGACCAGGTCGTCCTGCAGATAGGGATTACGCTGCACGACCCAGATGTCGCCGAGCACTTCGTACAACATGCGCGCCGATCGGCCAGTGCGACGCTCGCCGCGCAGCTCATCCAGAATGGTCCACAACGACTCGCCCAACAGGCGGATCACGATCTCGCGATCCGAGAACGAGGTGTAGTTGTAAGGGATTTCGCGCAGACGGGCGGCCGGGCCCGCGACAGCGACATCCGGCTCCGTGGTGGCAAGCGGTAGGGACAGATTGCGCAAGGTAGTTGAGGCTAGGCAGCCGGGGCGAGAGGTGTGGGCGGTAATTGTACGCGGTTACAGTCCGGTCTAAGAAGGCACGAATCAAGGGCAAGCCGTTGATTCAGGCAATCCTTTATATTCCCCAAACCAAACTGCATAAGCGCACGGCAGGCACGAGACAGTCATGAACACGTATTTGTCCGCCCTGGAAGCCCGGCTGATCGGCAGCCTGATCGAGAAGTCGCTGACCACGCCCGATCAATATCCGCTGTCGTTGAATGCGTTGACCAACGCCTGCAATCAGAAGAGCAATCGCGATCCGGTGCTGAGCCTGGACGAGCGCACCGTGCAGGAGAGTGTCGATGGCTTGGTGAAGAAGCACCTGGTACTGGAGAAATCGGGGTTCGGCAGCCGGGTGCAGAAGTATCAGCACCGCTTCTGTAACACCGGCTTCGGCTCGTTCGAGTTCACCCCGGTGCAGACCGCGATCATTTGCGAGCTGCTGCTGCGAGGACCGCAGACGCCGGGCGAGTTGCGGTCTCGCGTGCCGCGCATGGCCGAGCTGCGCGACGGTGCTGAAGTCGAAGCGGCGCTCGAAGATCTTGCCACCCGGCCGGACGGGCCTTTTGTCAAACAGCTGCCGCGCGAGCCGGGCCGTCGCGACTCCCGCTACGCCCATCTATTCAGTGGCGAAGACCAGATCCCAGTGACGCCGACCGAGGCCGAGGGCGCAACTGAACTCCAGCCGGGTGCGCCGACAGCCGACTCCCGGAGCTCGTTGATGGCACGCGTGGATGCGCTCGAAACGCAGGTCGCCGCCCTACGGCAAGCGTTGGAAGAACTACGCAGTAGCATTAAGTCCTCGTAATAGAGCAAATTCCCTGCAAACTTTGCCGGCGACGGGGCGTCTTACTGGCATTGCATTGGAAACCCGAGTCAGGAGGAGCATCCATGCTTGTCAGACAGAATCGAGCCCCCTTCAATCGAGCTCGCGCGACCGTGGTCTCGGCAACCACGCTGCTGGGTATCGCGCTGGCCGGCTGCTCCGGCAGCTTCGCCGATAACAACCCGGCCCAAAACGCAGCCGCAAATCCCGCGCCCGCCGTCGCAACGGCGTCGCCGCGCACTGCCGCCCTGCCCGATTTCGCTGCGCTGGTCGATCGCTATGGCCCGGCCGTGGTGAACGTCGCCGTGGTCGAAAAATCCCAGCCGGTCAACAACGACCTGCCGAACGGCATGTCGCCCAACGATCCGTTCTCCGAATTCTTCCGCCGCTTCGGTCAACCCATGCCTAGGGGCAATCAGCCGCCGGCGCGCGGTGAAGGCTCGGGCTTCATCGTCAGCTCGGATGGTTACATTCTGACCAACGCGCACGTGGTCGCCGATGCCAGCGAAGTCACGGTGAAGACCACCGATCGTCGCGAGTACACCGCCAAGGTGGTGGGCTACGACGAAGCGACCGACGTCGCGGTGTTGAAGATCGACGCCAAGAATCTGCCGACCGTGAAGATCGGCGATCCCTCCAAGCTCCGTCCCGGTGAGTGGGTGATCGCCATCGGTTCGCCGTTCGGCTTCGAGAACAGCGTCACGGCCGGCATCGTCAGCGCGACCTCGCGCTCCATGCCCGGCAGCAATTACGCGCCGTTCATTCAAACCGACGTCGCGGTGAACCCCGGCAACTCCGGCGGCCCGCTGTTCAACATGCAAGGCGAAGTGGTCGGCATCAACTCGCAGATCTATAGCCGCAACGGCGGTTACATGGGTCTGTCGTTCGCCATTCCGATCGATGTCGCGAGCAATGTGCAGCAGCAGCTGGTGTCGACCGGTAAGGTCACCCGCAGCCGCATCGGCGTTTCGATTCAGGACGTGAATGCGCAGCTGGCCGAATCGTTCGGTCTGGATCGCCCCAAGGGCGCGCTGATCGGCATGGTCGAAGAAGACGGTCCGGGCGCGAAGGCCGGTCTGAAGGCCGGCGACGTGATCCTCAAGGTCGACGGCACCGACATCGATCAGTCCTCGCAAGTGCCGGGTCTGATCGCGGGCAAGAAGCCCGGCAGCACCGTCAATCTCGAGGTGTGGCGTGACGGCAGCATCAAGCACCTGAGCGCGAAGCCGGTCGAGATCGTGGAGAAGGGCACCAAGGTCGCCAATCGTGACGACACCAATGCCGACGAGACCGCGAAGCTCGGCCTGGTCGTGCGCCCATTGCAGAAGCAGGAAAAGGCGCAGGTCGACACTCAAGGCGACCTGGTGGTCGAGAACTCGGATGGTCCGGCGGCCGCCGCCGGCGTGCAGCGGGGCGACATCATCCTCGGCGTCAACGGCAAGCCGGTGAAGTCGGTGGAAGAGCTCAAGACCGCCGCGCGTAAATCCAAGGGCAAGGTCGTCGCGTTGCTGATCGAACGAGACAACGCCCAGATCTTCGTCCCGGTGCGGACGGGTTGATGACAAGCCTGCGCTTCTGGACGGGTACAGGATGTACCCCGACACCGCAGGTATCGGACGAGCGGCAAAGGTCACGCCTTTTGCCGACTCGTCATGAGGGTCGTGGCATGGACGCCCGATCCCGAGTTTAAAAGCGACCGGCGATGGCGGACACTTCCCCTCGTGTTCCTCGGCAATCTCCCTTGCCATCGCCGGTCGGCTCAACGTTCACGCACCGCATGAAACTACTGCTCATCGAAGACGATCTGCAGGCTGCCGAATATCTGATCAAAAGCCTGCGGGAGATCGGATATAGCGTCGATCACAGTCCGGACGGACGTGACGGCCTGGAAAAAGCCACCCAACGTCATTACGACGTCATCATCGCCGACCGGCAGCTGCCGCACGTCGACGGGCTGGCCATCATCACCACCCTGCGCGAACGCAACGATCGCACTCCAGTGCTGATCCTGTCCGCGCTCGGCACGGTCGACGACCGCGTGCACGGCTTGAAAGCCGGCGGCGACGACTACCTCACCAAACCATTCGCTTTCGCCGAACTGCTCGCGCGCATCGAAGCGTTGAGCCGTCGTGGCACGGCGCTGGCGGAATCGAGCCGGCTCAAGGTCGCCGACCTGGAGCTGGACCTGCTGGCGCGCAAAGTGACGCGCGCCGGGCAGAACATCGACCTCACCACCAAGGAATTCCAGCTGCTGGAGTTCCTGATGCGCCGGCCCGGCCAGGTGGTCACGCGCACCATGCTGCTCGAAGGCGTATGGAACCTGCACTTCGATCCGCAGACCAATATCACTGACGTGCACATGAGCCGCCTGCGCAACGCCGTCGACAAAGGCTTCTCCCGGCCGCTGATCCACACCGTGCGCGGCGCCGGCTACGTGTTGAAGGAATAACGGTTTCTGTGTTGTGGCGGGCGGCGACGGGAGACGTCGTACAATGGCCGCCACTTCAACTCTCCTTCAGAGCAGCGACCGCATGACCGACTCCGGCCGTCCGGATGCCGTCGGGCCGACCACGCGCCCGCGACCGCGCATGCGACTGTCCACGTCGCGGCTGGCCACGCTGTTCATCGTGATCTTCGCTGTCGGCGTCACGCTGGTGCTGACCGCCGTTTATTTCCTGACCGCGCGCGTGCTCGACAACGAAGTCGATGCCGTGATCAATTCCGAGGTCAACAATCTGGTCGATGACTATTCGCGCGGCGGCCTGCTGCAACTCGTCGCGACTCTGCATCGGCGCGCTGACGGTTGGGGGCGATCCGGCGCGGTGTATCTTCTGGTCGAGAGCAACGGCTTTCCCATCGCCGGCAACCTCGCTCGCTGGCCGCAAGTGGTCAGTCGCTACAACGATTGGGTGGAATTCGAGATCGACGCCAGCGATGCCGGCGGCTCGGTCGCGCATCCGGTGCGCGCGCAGATCATTCGCTTGCCCGGCAACCGCTGGCTGCTCGTCGGCACCGACATTCTGGATCGCAGCCGCCTCGCGTCTCGTTTGCGAACGGCGATGTTCTGGGGCGTCGGCGCAAGCGTGTTGCTCGCCACGCTGTTCGGTTTGAGCTACAGCCGGCGCATTCGCCGCCGCGTGCGCGCCGTCGCGGCGACCTGCGAATCCATCATGGCCGGCAATTTGTCACAACGCTTGCCGGTCGAGCCCGCGCACGATGAGTTCGACGCGCTCGCCACGGCTGTGAATCGAATGCTAGAAACGATCGAGCAACAGACCGAAACGCTGCGTACCACGTTCGATAGCGCCGCCCACGATTTGCGCGCGCCGCTGTATCGCGCTCGCGTGCGTATCGAAGAATCCCTGCAACACGAGGGGCTCGCCGACAATGTTCGCGAGACGATGGATGCCACGCTCGCCGAGCTGGATCGCGTGCAACGAACGCTCGGCACGCTGCTGCAAATCGCTCAAACCGACGGCCGCGGTCGTGACGTTCCCACCGAAGACGTCGATGTTGCCGCGCTGGCTCGCGAACTGGTCGAGTTGTATCAACCCGAAGCCGGCAATAGAAACATCAGTCTCGACTATCGCGGCGACGCGACCGCCTCGATCCATGGCAATCGTCAGCTACTCGCTCAGGCCGTCGTCAATCTGCTGGAAAACGCGATCAAATACGTGCCCGAAGGCGGCAAGGTCGAAGCCAGCGTCCACGTCCTCGGCGACTCCCTCACCCTGACGGTCGCCGACAACGGCCCCGGCATCCCCGAAGCCGACCGCGCCCGCATCCTGCAACCTTTCGTCCGCCTTGAACGCGACCGCGACCAGGTCGGCAGCGGCCTCGGCCTCAGCCTCGTCGCCGCGGTCATGCGTTTGCATCGGGCGACGATCGAACTGCTCGATAATCGCCCCGGGTTGCTGGTGCGGTGTGTGCTTCCGGTGCGCAAACAACTCACGGACGACGTTGCCAGCGAAGGGGATGCCGGCTCGCGTGCATGACGGCCAGGACGACGATATCGTCAGGCTCGACTCGAAAGTAAATTGCGAATGGGAACCGCGCCATCAGAGCGCGGCGAGTGTTTCTGTGCACTACGGGATACAGCTGCGGTCGCTCAGCGATTGCATTGAAGACCGCCATGGCCTGATCGAGGAACTCATTTCCCAAGCCGTCGCGCTGCTGCTCGTACCAAGAAGTCGCAACAGCCAGATCCTCCTCGGCGGCTCGCCGGAGTCGGACCGTGAAACTCACAAAGTTTTGCGAATATCCGCAATGACATCCGCTGCAAGGCAACCGCGCTCACCATCGACTTCATAAGCATCCAGCCGACGATCAATCTCGGCCTGCTGATGTGAAGTCAGCGGAAGCGCACCTTGATCCACTGCAATGCTGTCCCACAGATCCTCAACCAAGCGGAGGCGCTCTTCCAGAGGTAATTTGCGCAGGTAGGGATTCATGAGGTCAGCATACCCCGGTGGCCGGGGTTTGCAAAACCGCATTCGCGAAGTTTCCCCGGCGCCCGCCTCTGCGCGGAATGTGGCGCCCGAGCTCTCGATCTCCATGCGTGTGACCTCTCAACTCGAATGGGGATTGTGTTGCTCTGACTTTACGTCGTGACGGCTCCGATGCCACCCTGAATTTTGAAATTACCGCCGATCGGAGTTCGGCAGTCGAAAGAGATGACCCAGGTTAGAGCGCCGCTGTAACGAGTGAGCTATCGATAGAAGTGAGCCCACCGGCACAAGTGAGCTATCAATGCGAGTGAGTCATCGGATGAACCCGGCTGGACACCCTTCGGACAGACGCGAGCCACCGACGTCTCTTCTCTTGAACTATCCGGAAATCGGCGCGACAGCGGCCGTAACAGGCGCGCCAGCGCCGTTAGCAGCGGCAGGAACGACAGCCCCGTCACCGGCAGGAGCAGCGCCAGCGACAGGAGCAGATCCAGGCTCCGTGGCGCCAGGAGGTTGAACGCTGAGCAGCGTGCCGTTCTCATGCATGATCGCTTCTTCGGTGCGCCGATTCATCACGATGATGCTGATGCGTCGATTGACCGGACTATCAGGCACCGCGCTATCCAACAACACACTGGAAGCGAGCCCCACCACGCGCCCCACCTTCTCCAGCGGCAACCCACCGGCAATCAACGCGCGACGGGCCGCGTTGGCGCGATCCGCGGACAACTCCCAGTTGCTGTAGTTATTGGCGACGTAAGGTTTGATATCCGTGTGACCGCTGATGCTGATCCGGTTCGGCACGTTGTTGATGATGTTCGCCAGCTCGTAAAGGATCTTGGAGCTGTAATCTTCCAACTTCGCGCTGCCGAGCGGAAACATCGAGCGCCGATCGTGATCGACGATCTGAATGCGCACGCCTTCGGGCGTGATGTCCAGCAGGATCTGATCCTTGAACTTCGCCAGCGCCTCGCGCGCGTCGATCGCTTCCTTCAGCTCCTTCATCAGCGCATTCAACCGCTCCTGGTCGATCTGCTCGGCGCGCTTCTCCGCCTCGTCGTCATCGATCTGCGCCTCCGGTGCCTCCGCATTGTCGCTGGAAGTGTGCAGCTCCATGCCGCCGCCCATTTGAATCATGCTGGTGCTCGCGCCACCGGGACCTTGCATCGAAGTGGGCGAAGCCACCGTGCTGCTGCCCGGCACCGCCGAAGGATTGTTGAAATATTCCGAGATCGCGCCCTTCTGCTCCTGGGTGGTCGAGCCCATCAGCCACATCAGCAGGAAGAACGCCATCATCGCCGTGGCGAAGTCGGCGAAGGCCACTTTCCAGGAGCCGCCATGATGACCATGGCCGCCCTTCCTGACCTTCTTGATGATGATCGGCGCGAGTGCTTCGCCGTCCTTACTCCTGGCCATGGGTGCGGTCCGCTAAAGCGATCAGGCTTTCTTGCCGCGCAGCTGGGCTTCGAGATCCTTGAAGCTCGGACGCAGTTCCGCCGGCGTCGACTTGCGACCGAACTCGATCGCGACCTGCGGCGGGTGGCCCTGCAGGAATCCCATGATGCAGGTCTTGATGGTGGTGTAGAAATTGGTCTCGTCGCGCGCGCGACGTTCCATCGCCGTGCTCATCGGCCCGAGCAAACCGTACGCGAGCAGAATGCCGAGGAAGGTACCGACCAGCGCCGCCGCGACTTTGATACCGATTTCTTCCGGCGGACCGCCGAGCGCACCCATGGTGTTCACGATGCCGAGCACAGCGGCCACGATGCCGAAGCCGGGCATCGCATCGGAAACTTTATTGAGCGCCTGCGCCGGCTCCTCGCCGCCGTGGTGATGCGTCTCGATTTCCAGATCCATCAGCGCTTCGAGCTGATGCTGGTCCATGTCGCCGCTAATGATCAGGCGCAGGTAATCCTGAATAAACTCGACCGCGTGATGATCGTCGAGGATCAGCGGACGTTTCTTGAACAGCTCGCTCTTGGCCGGATCTTCGATGACCCGCTCCAGGCCCATCATGCCTTCCTTGCGCGCGATCGACAGCAGCTCGTACATCACCGAGAACAACGCGAGATAGTGATCTTTCTTATACGGCGTGCCCTTCAGCAGCGCCGGAATGCCGGCCGCGATCTTCTTGGTGACGCTGAACGGATTGGCGATGATCAGTGCGCCGGTCGCGGCGCCGCCGATGATCAACAGCTCGGAGGGCTGCCACAGCGCGCCCAACTGCCCGCCGTGCACGGCAAAGCCGCCCAGCACACAGCCGAACACCACCACGATGCCGAGGATCAGGTTCATTGATTTTCCAGCGGAACGATCAGCACGCGGTTCAACGGCCGCACAGCCACTGATTCGGCATAATCGGCGCGGGCTTGAGGCGAATTGGCGGCAGCGGCTGCGCGGCGGCTACTTAAGAGTTCGCCTGAGTCGGTCGGTTACTCACGCAATACAGGGACTTAGCGCTTCCACGAGGCTTCATGAACACACTATTCCGGCGCTTGCAGCGATGGTCCTGGCTCGGCATCAGCGCCTGCCTGATGGCGGCCGCGGCCTGGGCGCAGTCGCTGACCGTCATCGATTTGAAGTACCGCCGTGCCGAAGATCTCATTCCAGTGCTGCAGCCCTTGCTGGAACAGGGCGGTGCGCTGACCGGGCAGGACTACAAGCTGTTCGTTCGCACCAGCAACGGCAATCTCGCGCAGCTGCGCTCGGCGGTCGCGCAGTTGGACAAACAACAGCGACAGATGTTGGTTTCTGTGCGCCGGAGCACGGCGCAGGACATTCAACAGGAGCAGGCATCGGCGTCGGGCAGCGTGAGCACTCGGGGCGGCGTGTCGGGTACCGTGCGGGCCGGCGAGCGCAATCTGCAGACCAACAACTCGAGCGTCTCGAGCGTGCAGGTGCTCGAAGGAAACTCGGCGTTCATCGCCACCGGCACCACCGTGCCCATTGTGACGGCCGTCGCAGTCGGCGGTGGCAAGCGACCGTTCGTCGCCGGCGCCATCGAACAGCGCACTCTGCAACGCGGCTTCATGGTCACGCCTCGCATCAACGGCGATCAGGTCATCCTGGAGATCTCACAGCAGGACGAGCGGGTCGGCGGCAACGGCATCGAATCGCAATCGTTGAACACGCAAGTCATCGGCCGGCTGGGCTCCTGGATGCAACTCGGCGGCGTCAGCGAGTCCTCCAGCAGCACCGGCAGCGGCATTCTCAGCCGTAGTTACAGCACCGGCGGCAACGAGCTGGCCGTGTGGGTGAAGGTCGACGCACAGTGACCCGTGCGTGGGCCCACACCAATGTTTGTTAAATCCGATGTGATGCGCGCACTTCGAGGGCGGGCAGTGGCCCAGTACCCTGCGCGTCATGTTTTCTCATTGGCGAGTCGTGGTGGCATTGGCTGCCGTCGGCGCGGGTGTTGCCGCGCTGGTGCAAGGGCGTGCCATCGATCATCCGCCAGGCGTACTGGCGCCCGATGAGCCCTTTCAACGGCTGGTACAACGGCCGCCGTTTGCGCACGGCGAGTATCAGCTGACGCCCCTGGCGGATTTCGAGCTCGAAGCGCGCGTGCTCTCGGTCGAGAAATACAGCATGGACGGCGGGGCTCGCCTGTCGCCGATCGACTTCGCGCTCGGCTGGGGCCCGATGTCCGACAGCGCCGTGCTCTCGCATTTCCGAATCAATCAGGGCGCGCGCTTCTTCACCATCTATCCCGACGAGCAGGCGATCGATATCGGGACGGCGATGCTCAACGCTTCCAACATGCATCTGATTCCGGCGGATGGCGCTCTCGAAGATCGCCTGAAGCGCGTGAAGCCCGGCAACATCGTGCATTTGCGCGGTCAGCTCGTGAGCGTACTGGGACCGAACAATTTCACCTGGAGCAGCTCGCTCACTCGCACCGACACCGGCAATGGCGCCTGTGAATTGTTCTACGTGCAGTCGATCGAGAAACGCTGAGCGCTCAGCTCCGCCGCATCCATTCCGGATCCGGGATCTCGTGAAACGCATGCCGCAGACTCTCGCTCCAGCGCGTGCGAATCATTCGGAAGTACGCATGGTCCTCGTCGATGTTGACGTGGCTGTGCACCTTCAACTCGTCGCGCTTGATCGACAATAGATCCAGCGGCACGCCGACCGACAGGTTCGACCGGATGGTCGAGTCCATCGAAATCAGCGCGCACTTCGCGCCCTGCGCCAGGCTCGTACTGCGCGAGACGACCCGATCCAGAATCGGCTTGCCGTATTTCGATTCGCCGATCTGGAAATACGGCGTGTCCGGCGTCGCCTCGATGAAGTTGCCGGCCGCGTAGACGCAAAACAGTCGCGGCGGTTCGGTGCCGATCTGCCCACCGAAAATCAAGGAAGCATTGAACTCGATGTGATGATCCCGGAGCGCGGCGGCGTCGCGCTTGTGAATCTCGCGCATGGCCTCGCCGACCGCGAGCACGGCCTCGAACATGTTGTTCGAGCTCCAGATGCCCTTGATGCCCGCCTCGTTCTGATGCTCGTGCAGAACATTCACGACCGCCTGGGTGATGGCCAGATTGCCGGCCGTGAGCAGCACCATGACGCGCTCGCCCGGTCGCTCGAAAACCGTCACTTTGCGGAACGTGCTGATCTGATCCACGCCCGCGTTGGTGCGCGAGTCGGAAAGGAATACCAACCCGGCATCCAGCAGCATGCCTACGCAATACGTCATAGCTACAACCGCGCTCACTGGGGCGCCACTGCCCTCGACACTCGAACTATAAACCGATCACTGCTGGGCGGCTGTCGCGATCCTGACCGCAACCTGCATCTCTTCCGTCCCGCCGCCGCGGCGCACGCCTCTCACGGGGCAGGCGTCGAGGTAATCGCGACCTACGGCCAGGCGGCAATGACGCCCGTCGGTCGGCGTGCGATGGGTCACATCGATCGACATCCAGCCTCGTTCGCGGCCCACCCACACATCCACCCACGCGTGGCTGGCGATCTCGCCGCCCGGGCCTGCGTAAAAGTAACCGCTGACATAGCGTGCTGGAATCCCGGCGCTGCGACAGCAGGCTATGTAGATGTGCGAATGATCCTGGCAGACACCCGCACCTCGCGCGAAAGCTCGGGATGCGGATTCGTGGACGTCGGTGGCGCCTTTTTCATAGCGCACTTCTTCACACACCGCCTCCGCCAGCGCCAGCAACTTCAGGTGCAACTCGCCGCCCGCGTGCAGATGCGGGCGCGCGAACTCAGCGATGGCTTCGTCGGGGCGGGTCAACGGCGTTTCGGCGAGAAACGCCAGCGGCGAAATCCTGCCCTCATCGGGTAGAGAGGCGCTGGACTGATCTTCGGTCTCGACGATGCCGTTCACCACGATGCGAATCTCCCGATGCGGCTCATCCATCGTCAGCAGATGCACGATGTTCCCGTAAGCGTCCACTTGCGAGCGATGCCGCCCTGGCGCGGTCATATTCCAGCTGAGCGCGCGTTGCATGGGATCGCGACGAGGCGTCAGGCGCAGGTTCTGGACGCTGCGTTTCACCGGCTCGCCGTAGCGATACAACGTTTCGTGTCGGATATGCAGTTGCATGCGTTCGCTCCTCAATCGGTGGCCGACACCAGGAAGTCCCTCGAGACGCGATCGCCCAGATCGCGCACCCGGCCGAGGAATCGCACCAGATATTCGTGCAGGCCGATCTCGAATACGCTTTCGATACGCCCGAAATGCAGCGACGCCTGCAATTCTCCGGCGCGCCGCTCCGTTTCCGAGGACTGCGCGTTCCGCACCGATTGCAAATGCATGTGGACTTGAGACATGCATCGGCGCAGCGAGCGCGGCATGTCGTCGCGCAGAATCAGCAGTTCAGCGACGCGCCGAGGCGTGATCAGGTCGCGATACACGCGGCGATAGATTTCGAAGGCCGACACTGAGTGAAGCAGCGCACTCCACTGATAGTAATCCGCCGCGCCACCCGCCTGCTCGCCGCGAGGAAGCAGCAAGTGATACTTCACATCGAGAATGCGAGCGGTGCTGTCGGCGCGTTCTAGGTTAGTGCCGAGCCAGGTGAAGTGCCAGGCTTCATCCTGCAACATCGTGCCTTGAATCACGCCGCGCGCGACGTGCGAGCGATACTTCACCCACTCGAAGAAATTGCCCACTTCCGCTTCGGTTGCGGCACGCAGCGTGGTCAGGCGCATTTCCAGCCAGGTCGCGTTCAATGTTTCCCAGATTTCCGATGTCAGCGTGCCTCGGACCGCACGCGCATTTTCACGCGCGGCGCGCAGGCAGCTGTAGATGCTCAGCGGGTTGTCGCGATCGAAGACCATGAAGGCGATGACGTTCGATGAGCTGACTGTGTCGTAGCGCTGACGGAAGGCATCCATCAAGCCGATGATGGTGAGGGTCGCGACCCAGCCCTGCTCGACCACTTCCGCGCCCTGCGGGAGCAGCGACATGCGAGAGTTGACGTCGAGCATGCGAGCGAGGTTTTCGGCGCGCTCGGTGTAGCGCGCCATCCAGTAGAGGTGGTCGGCGGTGCGGCTCAGCATTTCATCGCTCCAGCACCCACGTATCTTTCGTGCCGCCACCCTGCGACGAATTCACCACCAGCGACCCTTCTCTCAGCGCCACCCGCGTCAGCCCGCCGGGCACCAGGGTCACGTCCCTGCCCGACAACACAAAGGGCCGCAAATCGATGTGCCTCGGCGCGATGCCCGCATCGACGAACGTCGGGCACGCGGACAACGCGAGCGTCGGCTGCGCGATGTATCTTTCCGGCGAGCGCAGGATTCGCTGCCGGAAGGAAGCGATCTCATCCCTGCTCGCCGCGGGGCCGATCAACATTCCATATCCTCCCGCGCCGTGAACCTCTTTGACGACCAGCTCCGAGAGATGCGCGAGCGTGTACTCCAGATCCTCTTTTCGCCGTAACACAAACGTCGGCACATTCGACAGCAACGGCTCCTCGCCGAGATAGAAACGCACCATCTCCGGCACATACGGATAAATGGACTTGTCGTCCGCCACCCCGGTACCGATCGCATTGGCAATCGTCACGCGCCCGGCCCGATACGCCGCGAGCAATCCAGGAATGCCCAGCATCGAATCCGGCCGAAACACCAGCGGATCGAGGAAGTCATCGTCGATGCGCCGATAGATCACATCGACCCGCTGCGGACCGCGGGTGGTGCGCATGTAGACGAACTCGTCGTCGACGAACAGATCCTGTCCCTCGACCAGCTCGATACCCATCTGCTGCGCGAGAAACGCATGCTCGAAATACGCGCTGTTGTAAGCACCCGGCGTCAGTAACACGACCGTCGGATCGTTCACGCCCGACGGCGCGACGCTGCGCAGGTTCTCCAGCAATAAATCCGGATAGTGCTCGACCGGCGCCACCGAATGCACCGCGAACAGCTCCGGGAACAATCGCATCATCATGCGCCGGTCTTCGAGCATGTATGACACACCCGACGGCACGCGCAGGTTGTCTTCGAGAACGTAGAACTCACCGGCCCCGGCGCGCACGACATCGATGCCCGCGATGTGCGCGTAGATCGAGCCCGGCACGTCGATGCCTTGCATCTCCGGCCGATACTGACCGTTGCACAGCACCTGCTCGGCGGGAATCCGCCCCGCCTGCAGGATCTCCTGCGAGTGATAGATGTCGTTGGTGAACGCGTTCAGCGCGCGCACGCGCTGTTTCAGACCGGCGGCGAGATGTTTCCATTCGTGGGCCGGGATGATGCGAGGAACGATATCGAAGGGAATCAGCCGCTCGGTGCCCGCCTCTTCGCCGTACACGGTGAACGTGATGCCGACACGATGAAACAACGTGTCCGCCTCGGCGCGTTTGTGAGCAACGCGCTCGCTGGGCATGCGAGCAAGCCAGGAAGCAAACGTCTTGTAGTGCTCGCGCACGTCGCCGTCGCTGGCATGCATTTCATCGTACGGGGTCGCCGACATCCAGACCTCTGTTGTAGCCAGCGGCAGCAGTGCCACGGCGCGAGCTCGATGTCGGGCGGAGGAGCGAAAAGCGTGCCAGCGGAGCAGGGCGCTGGCGATGCGTAATTCGTGAGCAACAGGAGGCGGGACGCACCAACGCGAGGCCCGGAGGACGGACCTCACGCACGATGATGGGGCGCTGGCCCCATCATCGAATCGATCGTCAAGGCATCTGAATCTTGCCGCCGCCGCGGCCGCCGGTGATGCCGGGGACCGGGCCCTGCGGAACGACCAGCTGCGAAGCCTGTTGACGGCGCATCTCCTGGATCTGCTGAACGGTGCGCTCGATGGCGGCCTGGGCGGCCGGCGCGAAGCCGACGACGGCGTCCGCCAGCGTCTGCGCCTCGATCTCGAAGCTGATCGGCACCGGGCCCATGTTGGTCATGATCTCGGCCTGGCCCAGAAACAGCACCGGCCGGGCGGGATCGGCGGAGCCGTCGGCGCGCACCGGGGACAGACGACGAATCGCACCGACCCGCCGATCGGTGAAATTGTCCTCCTGGTAGAGCCCCTCGACGTCCATCTGGGGGTCCTGATTGCGATCTTCGGCCATGTGAAACCTCTAATGAATTCGCCCGCTTGCGGCGGGTGGGAGTGATGCCGGGTGCTTTATGACAGTAGACCAGCCGGCGCCCGCATCTTCAAGGCGTGACAGTCTTCGTCAGGGGGCACAACGCCGTTACAATGGGGCCATCTTCAATGAGAGCAACGGGCGGCTGGCGCCTCAAGTGACGTTCCATGCAGGAAACCGACAACCCCTTCAGCGAAGCCTTCGGCAAGGCCGTCGATCTGGGCAACCGAATCGCCGACACGGATGACAAGGCCGACATCTGGGACATTGCCGACGGCCTGCTGGCGGGCGCCGTCCAATACTGGTTGTACTCGCGGCAACCCTGTTCGGATCCCGAGTGCGAGGAGTGCCAGCCGATCAGCACCGCCGAGGGCCGGATCGAAGAGCTGCGCAAGCTGATGCGCCAGTTCGCCGAAGAAAGCGAATATTTCCATTCACCCACCGATCGCAATGTGGGCCGGGCGTAAGTAGCGCGGCCGCACGCTCGCGCCCGTTGTTCGCGTGGCGAATCTTTAGCCACCCGCCCAGCATCACGACTGTGGCTCATTGTCAACGGCGCGCGCGTGAAATTTTCGCAGCAAAAAATAGTTTGGGTGTACGTGCTTGATCCGTAATGCGGCGTAAATACAACGCCGGGATGCAGGGGCGTTTTGCGATCCAGCGCACACCGCCCGATTCGTGTCGCCCTTCACACTTTCGCCCGTGACCTCGTCCGGGAGACCGATGCGGTGGGAATGTTGAAGAATTTAAAGCTCAGACATCGCGCGTACGTGTGCGCATACAACTCGTTTCGTTTCGCCGCGCGGCTGCGTGGCGACCTGAGCGAGTTCGCGCCCTCGATCGCGGAAACCCTGGAGAGCGTCGGCGACGAGCTCGCCGCGCTGGCCCGCGATAGTTGCCCGACGGAGAACGAGCGTCGCCAGCTGATCGAAGGACTGGAAGGCGCGCTGCGCGCACTCGGCCTGTCCGACGCCGCGCAGGTTCATATCGTTTCTCAGCTCGCCCCACGCATCATGGCGGGCGAGCCGGCGAGCGCCAGCAAGGAAGCCTGGACGCGCATGGCCGTCTGATTTGTACCTTCGTCGATTTCTAAATGAGACATAACCTCAAGGTGATTGCAGCAGCTCACTTGTCGCCAATCCCCTTGTCTGCTGAAAGCGACCCTACCGCTTGACTTATGCCTTGTCGGTGTCGATGATCGAATCGTTCCAAGACGATTGCTAGATTTACTGGGCAAACTCGCCGAAAGGCGAGGACGCAAAGCTTCCGGTCTAACGGATTCATTTCCTAAGACAGCGGGGTTGCCACGGGGCCGCGACATAATGCGGCACGGTTTCGCCACACAAGAAAACAGCGAAGCCGCCGTGAACGAGCGCGATGCGCATCCGCGCGCTCACTTCCCCGCCGAAATGATCCCGGACCGATGGTTCTGAAGCGCGTCCACTGCGATCAGCGGCGCAACGGGTCGGGGAAGAAACGTGGAAGACAACACCAGCAAGGTCTATGTCGAGCCGGACAGCTCACAGCCGCCGCTCGTCTCCCAGAACGCAGGGAGCGGCACGCAGCTGTTCGTCATCAACCTGTGCGCGTCGATCGCGCCGGTGTCGACGACCGGTCGAAACATTCCCGGCCTCGAGAACTACAAGCTTTATCAAGTCGCCCGCGTCGAGGATGGACGCACGCGGCATCGCCTGCGCCTCGGCTTCTTCACGAACGAAGCGCATGCTGAACGCGTCCTCACCGTCGTTCGTCAACAATATCCAACCGCCTTCACCACCAGCCTGAGCGATGAAGATCGTCGTTTCGCTCGCGGCTACTTGCCCGCTTCGGCGCCAGCACCTGCGCCGCGTCCGACTGTTGCTGTAGTCAACACGCCGCCGCCGGCTCCCGCCGCGCCGGCGCAGGCTCCGAAAGCTGCGGCTGCGCCCGTCGCTGCGGCTGCCGCTCCGAAGGCCGCACCTCCCGCACAGGTGGCCGCGAAAGCCGCGCAACCGGCGAAGCCCGCCGCCAAAGCGCCGAAGGACGAAGTCGTCGAAATGACTTGGGAGCCGGACGAAGAGACCAAGGCCGCGGTCACGTCCGCCTCGTTGCCGAAGATCAAAGCGCTCACCGAAGCCCTCGGCCTCGACGAGATGAGCTGGAACGATGAACCCGCTCCCGCACCCGTTGCTCCCGTTGCCGCCGCCTCCGCGCCGGCGAAGGAGCCGCTGGCCGTTGGTTTGTTGAGCGGCAAGTTCGCCGCGCTCGATACCAGCAAGCTGAAGATCAAGACCACACCGACGCCGCCTGCGTCCGCTGCAAGCAAAGTCGTCACTCCGCCCGCACCTGTGGTCGTGCCGCCGAAGCTGGACACCGCCGCGAGCGTGCGCGTGCCTGCGCTGACGTTCTCCGATCCTGCACCGACACCGGCCGCTGCGCAGAAGTCGAACGGATCGAACGAGCCGTATCACGTCGGCAAGGGCGTCAACATCGAGGAAGTCGATGCCTTCGAGCTGGACCTTTACGACGAGCCGCCGGCCAAGTCCGCCGCGCCCGCTGTAACAAACAAAGCGGCTGCGGCGCCCGCTCTAACAAACAAAGTGGCCGCTGCGCCGACGCCCACCGCCGCGAAGCCTGCGGCGCCGCCCGTCGCGAAGAAGATCGAAGCACCCGCGAAGCCCGCCGCTCCCGTTGCAAAGCCCGCCGCGCCGATTGCGAAGCAAGTGCCGCCGCCGCTGGTTCGCGACTCGTCGAATGCCCACCCGAATCTCGACAGCACGCAGACTATTCGTGCGCTCACCAGCGAAGAGCTGAACGACAACGCGCAGGAGAAGTGGTTTGCGATTCAACTCGCCGCGTCCGAGCAGCCGGTGAATCTGGACACCATGCCGCACCTCGATATCTTCGAGGCCTATCGTTTGTATTCCGTCGCCACGGCGGGCAGCGGCAAGATCGTCCACTCGCTGCGCCTCGGCTTCTTCAAGGAAGCCGTGTCGGCCGAAGCGGTCTCCGGCTATCTCAAGACGTTTTTCGCCTCCCCGTCCGTTCTGCGCATCAGCGTCGCCGAGCAGGCGCGCTTCAAGGATGCGCCTCAGCCGCGTCGTGCCGAGCCGGACGAGCCGAAGAACAACGTCGTCGAGTTCAACAACGCGCGCGCCAATCGCGCGCCAGTCGTGCCGACCGTCACGATGGAAGTCGATACGTCGGCCACCGGTGCATTCCGTCCCAACGCAACGGGCGCTTTCCGCCCGAACGCGACGGGCTCGCTGAGCTCTGCGACCGGCACGTTCAAGCCCGGCGCCACAGGCGCGTTCAAGCCCAACGCAACCGGCGCCTTCAAACCGAACGCCACGGGTGCGTTCAAGCTGAACTCCACCGGCGTTCACAAAGCGCTGGACAGTCGAGCCGCGGCCAAGTCGGCCGCCCCCGCCACCAAGCGTTCCGAGCCGACCCGCGCCGGCAGCACCGGCAAGCACAAACAGCTCAAGAAGAGCCTGGCCGAGGAGCTGATGGAAGAGGCGCGCGAAGTCGAGTTGTCCGAAAGCGGCGTGCGCAAGCTGCCGCAGAGCAATTCGCTGCTGTCGCGCCTGTTGGGCAAGAAGAAGTAGCGCGGATATCACGCATCCTGAGCGACCGGCCGCCAATCGACGGCCGAACGCCGGCACCGCTATCAAGGGGTGCGCAGTGCCTACCCACTCGCGCCGGCCCTCGGGTCTGCGGCAAACTGCCGCGTCCCATTCCTGACGAGGCCGAGCCGTGGATATCAGAACCGCCGATCTTTGCGATCAATTCAGCGACGAGTTGGACATCTGCGAGCCGCTGTTCGGCGACTTCGGCGGACAGCTTCAGTTCGGCGGCCGGATCGCCACCATCAAATGCTTCGAAGACAACTCGCTGGTGCGCGAACTGACTGCTGAAGCCGGCAACGGTCGCGTGCTGGTCGTCGACGCCGGCGGCTCCATGCGTCGCGCCGTGGTCGGCGACATGCTCGCTCAGAAAGCAGTCGACAATGGTTGGGCCGGCATCGTCGTCTACGGTTGCGTCCGCGATTCCGCCGCGCTCGCCGACATGCCCATCGGCGTCAAAGCGCTGGGCACTCACCCCATGAAGACGGACAAGCGCGGCGAAGGTCAGCGCGACATCGCCGTTCGCTTCGGCGGCGTGACCTTCCGTCCCGGCGAATGGCTATACGCCGATGAAGACGGCGTCATCGTCGCTCGCCGCGCGTTGGTGAAATAAGCATCAATCGGGGCGGCAACGAGTCGCCGCCCCGATCAGCAAGATCATCGGTTCAATGTGATGATGCCATCGGTGCTCGGCGCCGCATTCAGAGCGATGGTGACAACTACAGCCGCATCTTCTTCGCATATCCGGTCATTTCCAGATAACCGCGACCAATGGGCTTGCCAGCCTCGAACGCGCGGACAGCGCCTTCCCAATAGATCGTGCCGGTGCTGCCGCTAGCGTCGTTCTCCTGATCGTCCATCAGCGGCTTCAAGGCAATGACGCGATCGCCGACCGTCACCTGCCACTCGACGGGATACTGAACACCCGAGCGCGGCGAGCGCCAGTAGCGCACAGCCTTCCATTCCACGGCCTCGGGTTTATATGAAACACCTTCGTTGGGACCGGCAGCGCGCGACTTGGCGGCGGCCCAGAGTTTGCCGCCTGCAACGTCCCGCATTTGAAACATCATGAGCGCGCCACCGTCATCGAGATTGAGCCCGACCCAATCCCAGCCCTGCGCGCGCTCATCGACGATGGCGCCGGACCATTCGTGATCGAACCAAGCAAGGCCGCGTACCGATTGCTCCTGGCCCTGGATGGCAAGCCGTCCGGTGACGTCAAGTTGCGGCAGGCTGTAGTAATAGCTGGCGGAGTTTGGATTCGGGCCTTTCTGACTGAAACCCCGGTCGCCCTGAAGCAAGGGCGGCGCTTTCGGCTGCAACTTCAAGTCCAGTTGCAAGTCGTTGGCCTTGGCGACGGCAATGTATGAATCGCCGTCTCGTCGCAGTTGCCAGTCGTCCATGTAAACGTCGAGCGCCCCTTCCTCCGCGGCAGCGAGACCGAATCCGGAGCGCGCGGACTTTTCGTGATGTAACAATGTGCCGCGCTTCGGATCGCTGATCGCGAGATGAGCGAACAGCACCTGGCGTAGAGCGAAGCGCGAAGGATTGTCGTCGTCGATCCCGGTGCGGGAACGAAAGAACGTCAGCTGGAATCCCATCGGCGCGCCGCCGGCGCCTTCGAGCCAGCCCGTCACGTACCACCACTCGGTTTTAAATTCAGGATGGCTGCCCTCGTCGCGCGGGAACTCGAGCTGATAGCCCGGCACGACGGCTGGAGAAACCACGTCGGCGCGTGCGCCGGCAGCCACGAGAGTCGCAACTAACAAGGAGGTGCACGTGCGCGCGAGAGACGCGATCTGCGTGACGACCCAGCGCATCACCAATCCTCCCTGACCGCACGCACGACTTCGCCGCCCATGGCTTGCCGCCCGCTCACCACCGCGATCAACGCAGCGGCGCCGATCAACGCGATGCTCAAACCGAAGAGCAATCCGATCGGCGCGCTCAAATCCATGCTCCAATGAAACGACTGGCGATTCACGACGTAGATCAGAATCAAACTGATGACCGTGCCCGCGATCAGCCCGACGATCACGCCCAGCGCGCCGAGCACCGACCCCTCGATCGCCAGCATCGTCGCCACCTGGCCGCGTGTGAAGCCAAGATGTCTGAGCGCGCCAAACTCGCTGCGCCGGGCCAACACTTGAGCGCTGATGCCGGCGGCGATGCCGAACAAACCGATCGTCACCGCGACCAGTTCCAGCAGGTAAGTGATCGCAAACGTGCGATCGAACGCCGCGAGCGACAACTTGCGCAACTCACCCGGCGTGCGCATGTCGTAATCCGTGCCCGGCGGCATCAGATCGCGAATGGCATTGCCGACCTTGCTGAGGTCGGCCCCGCGATCGAGCCAGAACCAGACCGTGTTGACCGCGCGGTCGCCGGTCAAAGCGATGTATTCATCGCGTCCCATCACGAGGGCGCCATTCTGATGCTCATAGTCGCGCCACACACCTCGCACGGACGCCGTAACGGTTTTACCCGCGAGATCGAACCTGATCTCATCGCCCGACTTGATCGCGAACAAATCGGACGCCGCCTCGCTGATCCACACCGGCACGGCACCGCTCGGAATCCGATTGCTCGCCGTGCTCATCATCCACAACGTCTTCTCGGGATGATCGCGATTCATGGAGCGCGCGATCAACGTCAATGCCGGGCGATCGGCGGACAGCTGTACGCGAGCGAACCGGTTGTACTCCACGTGCTCTACGCCCGGCACACGCCCCATCGACTGCGCTAACGACTCATCCAGATAAGACGACTGCCCCACATACCCGACGCGCACATACAAATCCGCCGGCAGGACTTTCTGCGTCCACTGATCGAGCGAGTCACGAAACGACGTGACCATGATGGCCATCGAGGCCATCAAGCTGAAACTCACGATGATGGAAGAAACGCTCAGCGTCGCGTAGCGCGCCGTTCCGGCGATCTGCGCGATCGCGATCTCGTACGGAAGACGACGCGAGCGCGGCGCATGTCGTAGCACGAACCGCACGACTGCGGGCATCGCGACGACACAGCCGATGAGGAACAGTGCAATTGCGACGAACCCCGGCAGTGGCAGCCCCGCGATTGGCGGCAGACTCACGGTCAGCGCAGCCAGCACCAACAGCACCGACACCGTCCAGCCATGTGAGCGGATTTCACCGCTGGTGACATCGCCGGCCTTCAACGCACTGGCCGTCGGAACGCCAGCCGCATCGAGCGCGGGCCGCAACGCCCCCGCCACTGCCACACCGATACCGAGCAGCGAAAACACGACGACTTCAGCGATATGAACCCTCAAGCCCGGCGCGAGCCCGCGAAAATAGCCAGCCCCCAGATCGGCACCGAGCGCGCTCAATCCGATTCGCGCGATCATCACGCCAAGCACGATGCCAAGTGCCGCGCCAAGCACCCCCACCAGCACGCTCCCGGAGAGCATCAACATGAGCTGCTCGGTTCGAGTCACGCCAATCGCATGCATCACCGCGAATTCGCGACGACGACGAAGCGCGGCCAGCGATTGTGTCGAGTAAACGAAGAAGCCGCCGGTGAACAACGCCACCAATGCCAGCGCCGTGAGATTCGATCGATAGGCGCGCGATAACCGGAGGGCATCGTCCGTTGCTTGACCCGGCGTCGTGACGCGCACGGAAGGCGGCAGTATGTCTTCGAGCGCGGACTTCACTTGTTCCGGACTCGATCCCGTCGCGAGACGCAGATTGATACGCGACAACTTGCCGAGCCGCTCGAACACCCATTGAGCCGTCGCGATATCGACGACCCCGCCGAAGTCCTGCAGCGCCGCCGGCGGCAATACGCCGGAGACGCGCAAGCGCACGCGCTTCACGCCGACCTGGAATTCGACGACATCGCCGCGATCGAGATGCAAGTCACGAGCCGCACTCGCACTCAACAAGATCGAGCGATCGTCGAACCCATCGGAGCTTTGTTCATCGTCGCCGGACCTGTCGCTATCAGAACCGCTGCTGGCGATGGCCGCTGCAAACGCCGGCTGTAACAAGCGCGAACGAAAGCCATCGACGCCCAACAACGACAGCGGTCGACGCAGCCCCACGATCCTCGCTTCGACCTCCACCACCGGACTCGCCACCGCGACGCCCGGAACGCGAGCCACCCGCGGATATAAATTCTCATCGAATCCGTCCGCGCCGCCCTCGATGGCGAGATCGGCGAGCCCGTACAAGCTGCGCGCCGCCAGCGAAATCTCATCGGCCGCGGAGCGATTGATCAAATAAATGGCGAGCCCGAGCGCCACGCCCAATGCGATGGCGAGCACCGCGAGTAAGGTACGTCCAGGCGAGCGCCGCATCGGCCCGGTGATCGCGGCCTCGATGAGCAGCGGCGCAATCACGGTCGCGGGACCAATCCTTCCCTGGAAAGTTGCAGGATGCGATCCGTCGTCGCCGCCGCCAGCTCGGAATGCGTGACCAGAATGCCGGCGGCGTTGTCACGCTTGAGTTGTGCAGCCAGCAGCTCGAGCACTTCAGCGGCGGAGTCCGCATCGAGATTGCCGGTGGGTTCATCCGCCAGCACCAGAGCCGGCCGATGCGCGAGCGCGCGAGCGACTGCGACACGTTGCATCTCGCCGCCAGACAGTTGCGACGGCGACGCGTTGGCCCGTTCCAACATACCGACGGCGTCCAAAAGCTCATGCACGCGATCGGCTGCTTCTCGCCCCTGTCGACCATTGAGCGCCAATGGCAGCGCGACGTTTCTCTCGACGCTCAAGTGCGGCAACAGATGAAACGCCTGAAACACGAAGCCCATGCGCGCCCGGCGCAACCGCGTGCGGGCATCGTCATCGAGCGCGCCGATGTCCTGACCGTCGAGCGAGATTCGTCCGGCATCGGGCGTATCGAGCCCGGCGATCAGGTTGAGCAGGGTGGATTTGCCGGTGCCCGATTCGCCCATGATGGCGACGTACTCGCCCGGCGCGAGCTGTAACGAAACGCCGCCGAGCACTCGTCGCGGCGGCGTTCCTGCAAAGGACTTGCTGATGTTCTCGACGTGGAGCATCGCGAGCGATGTGCCCTCGCGATCAAAACCCGTAGGTGACGCCGAGTGCCGCTTGGTACTGCACGAACGTGTCGGACTTGGCGCGAATCGCGCAGGTGCCGCTGCCGTTGCTGGACACGCAGAAAACATTGCCGTTGGTGTTGAGGAGTGTAAGGAATGCGCGAGCATCGAAACGCACGGCGAAATGCCTGCTGAGCGGCACCTTGAATCCGCCGCCTGCCGAGAGCGCGAAATTGGTCTCGTCATTCAGCCCGGGCCCGCTGGGGCTCAAACGCGACGCGCCCAGGGTCATGCCGAAATAGGGAATCACCGTCTCGGCATCTTCGTAGCTGACCGTGCCGCCGATCTGCAGATACTCCGCGTCGATATCCATCGGCACGGTGCCCTCGATCGTGGTGCTCTGTTTGACGTACATCAGCTCATAATGACGCCATTCATCCGCGGCCGCATCGATGATCAGGCCGAAGCTGTTGTCCTCGTCCAGATCGCGATCGGTATTGGTGGTGGTGTCCTCGAACGAGCCGCCGCCCATGTATCCGTAGAACGGGGTGAACTCCCACTTCGAATAGTCTCGCGGCGGCTGCTGCGCGGAAGCGGTGGCGGCGGCCGCCAACAGCGTCAATCCAAGCGCCGCTCGCATCCGATTGCGCGGGGAAAACTGCCGTGAGAATAACGACTTACCCTTGTGCCAATGCATAGCCTGAAAACTCCTTGGGATGCGAGCGGCCGACTTCGGCCGTGGCTCGCGGCGGCTAAGTTAACATGTCGCAGGTTCGTTGCCTGAACGTTGCCCTCAATCACGCTATTCGCCCCCACGCCCGCAATCGAGTCACCATGAAGTGGTCGGCCTTTCTGGTCGCCGCTGCGTTCGCCGCGCTCACGTTCGGCCTGTGGGCGTACGTGAACCGGCCGACCGCCGAGCCGCCCTGGCCGGCGCGCGTCCAGGGCATGGCGTTCTCGCCGTTTCAGGCGGGACAGGATCCGGTCGTGCAAGTGCTGCCGAGCGAGCAACAGATCGATAGCGATCTGCGATTGCTGGCGGGCAACGTTACCGCCGTGCGCTCGTATTCCACGCTCAAGAGTCTGGGCAAGATTCCCGAGCTCGCGGCTCGTTACGATTTGAAGGTCACGCTCGGGGCCTGGCTCGACCGCACGCTCGCCACCAACGATCGGGAAGTGGCCGCCGCCATCGAGCTGGCGAACCGGCATCCGAATGTGATCCGCCTCATCATCGGCAATGAAGCCATCCTGCGCGGCGACCTCACCGTCGCGCAATTGACCGAGCAGCTCGATCGCGTGCGCCAGGCAGTGAAGCAGCCGGTCAGCACCGCGGAGCCATGGCACGTCTGGTTGAAACATCCCGAGCTGGTCGAGCACGTCGATTATCTCGCTGTGCACCTGCTGCCTTACTGGGAAGGCATCCCGGTCGATCGCGCCATCGACTATCTCGTCTCGAACATGGACCAACTGCAGCGCGCGTATCCGGGCAAGCCGCTCGTGATCGCCGAAGTCGGCTGGCCCTCCGATGGCCGCACGCGTGAAGGCGCGGTCGCTTCGACCAGCAATGAGGCAATGTTTTTGCGGCGATTCCTCGAACGCGCGAAGCACGAGGGCTACATCTACTACCTGATGGAAGCGTTCGATCAGCCGTGGAAGACGCGCTATGAAGGCGGGGTCGGCGCGTATTGGGGCATTTACGACGTGCGTCGCCAGCCGAAGTTCGCGTTCGTCGAGCCGATCGTGCGCATTCCACAGTGGCAAACGCTCGCCGCGGTCTCAGTCGCGATTTCGACACTGATTCTCGGCATGCTCTACGTTCACAGCCTCGCACTCGGTACACGCGGCCGCAGTCTGTTGGCGGTCGTCGTGTACGGCGTGGCCACGACCATGGTCTGGATCATTTATGACTATTCGCGACGTTATCTCACCGTTGCCAGCGTATTGATCGGCACTCTGTTGATTCTGGGGATGCTCGGTGTGATCGCGGTTCTACTGACGGAAGCGTTGGAATGGGCCGAGGCGCGGTGGGGCAAAACACGCAAACGACCGTTCGATCCGGCCTCGTTCGGTACGCCGGTGCTGCCGAAAGTTTCGATCCACGTGCCGGCCTATAACGAGCCGCCGGAAATGCTGATCGAAACGCTCGACGCGCTGGCCCGGCTGGACTATCCCGACTTCGAAGTTCTGGTCATCGACAACAACACGCCCGACCCCGCCGTGTGGCAACCGGTGGAGCAACACTGCCGTCAGCTCGGCGAGCGCTTCAAGTTCTTCCATGTCTCGCCATTGCAGGGCTTCAAGGCCGGCGCGTTGAACTTCGCGCTCGAGCGTACAGCGGCCGATGCTCACGTCATCGCTGTGATCGATAGCGACTACAAAGTGGAGCCGCACTGGCTGCGCACGCTGGTGCCCGCGTTCACCGACGAGAAGCTCGCGATCATGCAATCGCCGCAGGATTACCGTGACGCCGAAGAGAACGCATTCAAGGCGATGTGCTACGCCGAGTATCGCGGCTTCTTTCACATCGGCATGGTCGTGCGCAACGAGCGCAACGCCATCATTCAACATGGCACGATGACGTTGGTTCGACACTCGGCGCTGAAGGCCGTCAATGGCTGGGCAGAGTGGTGCATCACCGAGGACGCTGAGCTGGGGCTGCGGTTGTTCGAGCACGGTTATGAAGCGCAGTACCTGCCGGTGACGTATGGGCGCGGGCTCATGCCCGAGACATTCACCGACTACAAGAAACAACGATTCCGCTGGGCGTACGGCGCCGTGCAAATCCTGCGCGCACACGCGGACGTGCTGTTGAGTGCCGATCAGCGGCTCACCAAAGGTCAGCGATATCACTTCATCGCCGGCTGGCTGCCCTGGTTGATGGATGGGCTGAATCTGATCTTCAATGTGTTCGCCGTGGCCTGGTCGGCCGCGATGATCTTCGCTCCGCACCGTTTCGATCCGCCGCTGATGATGTTCTCGGTGCTGCCCCTCGCGCTGTTTGCGTTCAAGCTCGCCAAGCTCGCCCATCTCTACTCATCACGCGTGGGCGCAAACGTTCGTCAGACACTGGCGGCCGCGCTGGCGGGCCTGGCTTTGTCACATGTGGTCAGTGTCGCTGTGGTCAAAGGCTTGCTGACTCGTCGGGAACCTTTCTACCGGACGCCCAAAGACAAACAACCGCACGCGCTGATCGAAGGCATCGCCGCCGCGCGCGCCGAAACAATCTGGCTGGTGGTACTGATGCTCGCGGCCGCGGGCCTCACCGGGCAATACACCATCGCTCCCGGACTGGTCGTGGGTATTCCTGAAGAGTTGAAAGCACCGGACGTCTCACTCTGGGTCGGGGTGCTGCTGATTCAGGCGATCCCTCATGCCGCCTCGTTGGTTATGTCACTGGTGAGCGCACTGTCGTTACCCGCGCGCTGGCTGGGCCGGCCGCCGATGAGCGTGGGCGCCCCCTCAGCCCCGCCTTTTCGTGCCCGGGATTCCGCTGACTAGTTCCTGAAAGCACGAAATTCCCGCCTTGTGAGGTCGCGCGGGCCTCCTATAATGCCTGCCTAGGCAGTTATTGCCGAGGCAATCAATGCCCAAATCGCATTACCGTCCCGAGTCCTTCCACCTCCGCGACAGCATCGGCTACCTGGTCAAGCGCTCGCAGCGCCTGATGCAGGAACGCATCGAGGTGTTGTTCGAGCAGCAGGGATTCACCCTGCAACAGTGGGTGGTGCTCATGTATCTGCGCGACGGGCTCGCCGTCACGACCGCGGATATGTGTCGGGACTTGCATCACGACAGCGGCGCGATGACCCGTCTCGTCGACCAGCTCGAAGCACGCAAGCTCATCGAACGGCGCCGGAGCGCCGACGATCGACGTGTGGTCGAGCTGTCGCTCACCGAGGCGGGCGCCAAGGTCCTCGAGAGTCTGGTTCCCATTGCATGCAATGCGCTGAATACCGCGTTGGACGGCTTCACGCGCGATGAAGTGAAGATGTTGCAATCGATGTTGAGACGTCTGATCGGCCGGCTGGAAGAGCTGGTGCCCTACTCCGCGGCGACGGCGGACAAGGAGAAAGTGTCATGAAGATCAGCGCAGCTTCTCGCGCAAGCGCGCTCGTGCTGGGCATTGCCACGGCGCTGAGCGGATGCGTGACGCCGCCGAAGACCGAGCCGCAGGTGCAATCCATTGCCGATGAGAGCGTCGGCCTCGGCGCGACCGCCGCGCCGGTCGTCGCCTCGCGTTGGTGGGAACAGTACGGCGATCCGCAATTCGATCAGCTCGTCACGACGGCGCTCGAGCGCAATCCGAACCTGCAGCAAACATTGGCTCGTCTGCGTGCGGCTCAATCGCAAGTTGAATTGGCGGTCGCCCAGCGCACGCCGGGCGTGTCGTTGAACGGCGCTGAACAGCGCACCCGCTGGCCCGAGCAATACATCTATCCGCCGCCGTTCGGTGGCGGCACGTTCTGGTCCGGTCAGTTGCTGGTGAATCTGTCCTGGGATCTGGATTTCTGGGGCAAGCAGGCTGCGCTCATCGATTCGGCCAAAGCGACCGTGGAAGCCGCCCGACTCGACTCGGCGGCGGCGCAGCTTGCGACGACCGTGGCGTTGTCACAAACCTATCTCGATTTGAATCGCGCGATCGCGCTCGCGGACATCGCGCAACAGTCGTTGGAACAGAGAAAGCGAATCCTCGACATCACGAGAAAGCGTATCCAGGCCGGGCTTGATACAAACGTCGAGTTGCGTGAAGCCGAGTCGGCCGTGCCGCAGGCCGAGCTTGCTCGCTTGCAAGCCGAAGCTGCGCGCGAAGTGGCCGTGCACCGCCTGGCTGCGCTGATCGGCGAAGGCGCCGACGCTTATGAGCGCATCGGCAAACCGACGCTGAATCTCGAAGCCGCGCTCTCGATTCCAACCGACCTGCCAGCCGATTTGCTCGGTCGTCGCCCTGACATTCTCGCCGCTCGCGCGAGAGTTGAAGCGGCGACCTCGGAACGAGTCGCTGCTCGCGCGGCGTTTTATCCGAATGTGAATCTCAGCGCGTTTGCCGGCTTCCAGGCGATCGGGCTCGACAATTTGTTCAAGGCGCAGAACCGCACCTACGGGGTTGGCCCCGCGATCAGCCTGCCGCTGTTCGAATCGCATCGCCTGAAATCGCAATTCAACGCGGCGACGGCCATGCAGGACGAGGCAGTCAGCTCGTACAACGGCGCGGTGATCTCCGCGGTCCAGCAGGTGGCCGATCAGTTGAGCCAGGTCAACTACAGCGCGCAGCAGTTACAGCAAGCTCGCGCCACGCTCGGCTCCGCCGAAGAGGCTTATCGACTGGCGCAGAAGCGCTACGAAGCGGGCCTCGCGAATTATCTGTCCGTGTTGACGACCGAAACCCAGGTGCTGAATGCGCGCACCACGTTCGTCGACATCCTTCATCAACAAGCGCTCGCTCGCGTGTCGCTGCTGCTGGCCGTCGGCGGCAACTTCACCGCCGCCAGCTGATCGTTACTTTCAAACGGAATTCCCATGAGCGAAACCACTGCTCCCGCCCCCAAAGGCAACGGCGCCCGCCGGCGGGGTCTGCTGATCCTCGCCGCCGTCGTACTGCTCGCCGGTCTCGGTTACGTGACCTACTGGTTGACGGTCGGTCGCTATTACGAAAGCACCGACGACGCCTATGTCGCCAGCGACATCGTGCAAATCACCAGCGAAGTGCCGGGCGCGGTGCTCGGCGTGCTCGTGGACGACACGCAGTCCGTCGAACGTGGCCAGGTGCTGGTCGAGATCGATCCAGCCGATGCAAACATCGCCGTGTCCGCCGCAGAGGCGGAATTGGCACGCACGGTTCGACAGGTGCGCGCGCTGCACGCGCAAGCCGAACAACTGCGCGCTCAAATCGCCGAGCGTCAGACGGCTCTGAAGAAATCAGAGAGCGACTATGCGCGTCGGCAAGCATTGGTTTCCGACGGCGCGGTGTCGGGCGAAGAGCTCGCGCACGCTCAGGACACGATCGCTCAGACTCGTGCAGCGCTGCAGGCCGCGCAACGCCAGCTCGATGCCACGCTCGCGCAGATCGAAGGCACGACCATCGAAGATCACCCGAACGTGCTGGCTGCTGCCGCCAAGCTGCGTGACGCGTCCCTTTCCGTCCGTCGCACGACGATTCGCTCGCCCGTGTCCGGCACGGTCGCCAAGCGCGGTGTTCAGCTCGGTCAGCACGTGAGCGCCGGCGCCCCGTTGCTCGCCGTCGTGCCGCTCGAAGATGTCTGGGTCGACGCGAATTTCAAGGAAAGCCAGTTGAAGAACGTGCGCGTCGGTCAGCCCGTCAGCATCCACGCCGATATTTACGGCAAGGATGTCGAATACAAAGGCACGGTCGCGGGTCTCGCTGCCGGTAGTGGCAGCGCGTTCGCGCTGTTGCCCGCACAGAACGCATCGGGCAACTGGATCAAGATCGTGCAACGAGTCCCGGTGCGGATCACGATCGATCCGGAACAGTTGAAGCAGAACCCGCTGCGCGTCGGCCTGTCCATGCACGCGAAGATCGAAGTGCGTGATACATCGGGCCCGCTGGTCGCCACGCAGGTCCGCAGCACGCCGCAACCGGTGCAGAAGAGCGTCGCTGAGGATACGGGTATCGAGCAGCGCATTGCCGAGATCATCCATCAGAACGCGAGCTCGGACGGTGCCGTCGCCAGCAGCGCTCGTGGCAATACGCGTGGTGCGACCGTCGCGTCGATTGGGTCCACCGACACGCGACAGGTCAGCCGGTAACCGGCAGGCGCCCTCTGTAAGGAACATCCAGTGAGCACAGACACTGCGAATGCCTCCGGGCCCGCGCCCATGAAGGGCGGCGCACTCGCGCTGACCTCGCTCGCGCTGGCGCTCGGCACCTTCATGCAGGTGCTCGACACGACCATCGCCAATGTTTCCATTCCGACCATCGCCGGTAATCTCGGCGCGTCGGCGGATCAAGGCACGTGGGTCATCACTTCGTTCGCGGTTGCCAACGGCATCAGCGTGCCGCTGACGGGCTGGCTCATGCAGCGCTTCGGCATCGTGCGCACATTCGTCGCCGCGGTCCTAGCGTTCACTGTCGCGTCGTTCCTCTGCGGCGTGGCTTGGAATCTGGAATCGCTGGTGTTCTTCCGCGTCCTGCAGGGTGCGGTGTCCGGCCCGATGGTGCCGGGCTCACAGGCGCTCCTGCTGCTGTTGTTCCCGCCGGCGAAGAAAGGTCTGGCACTCGCGTTATGGTCGATGACCACGCTGGTCGCGCCCATCATGGGTCCGATGCTCGGCGGCTGGATCTCGGACAACGCGACGTGGCCATGGATTTTTTATATCAACATCCCGGTCGGCTTGTTCACTGTCGCCGTGTCCTGGTTCCATTTGCGTAAGCGCGAAACGCCGACGCGCAAGCTGCCCGTCGATACGATCGGCCTGTCGCTGCTGGTGGTCTGGGTCGGCGCGCTGCAGATCATGCTGGACAAGGGCAAGGATGAGGATTGGTTCTCGTCGCCGTTCATCGTCACGCTCACCATCGTGTCCATCATCGCGTTCGCTGCCTGGCTGATCTGGGAGCTGACCGAGAAACATCCCATCGTCGATCTGTCGCTGTTCAAGCATCGCAACTTCACGTTCGCGCTGATTCCAATGTGCCTGGGCTATGCGGTGTTCTTCGGCAACATCGTGTTGCTGCCGTTGTGGATGCAGACGCAGCTCGGCTACACGGCGACGTGGGCAGGATTGCTGGCCGCACCTGGCGGCCTGATCGCGGTCGTCATCTCGCCGCTGGCGGCACGGTTCCTCGCGAGATACGACGCTCGCTGGTTGACCTCGATGGCGTTCGTGGCTTTCGCTGCTTCTTACTACATGCGGGCGCAACTGACGGCCGACGCGGCGGTGATCGACTTCGTGATTCCACAGCTGATCCAGGGCCTGGCGATGGGCACGTTCTTCGTCGCCATTCTCACCATCATGCTCGACGGCATCGAGCCGCAGCGCGTGCCGGCTGCCTCGGGTCTGGCGATCTTCCTGCGAACCATCGCGGCAAGCTTCGCCACCTCGATTACGACGACCTTCTGGGATCGTCGCGAGGCGTTCCATCAGGCGCATCTGGCCAACAGCTCGAGCGCCTACGACGCGCCCATGCAGCAGGCGTTGGCACATCTGCACTCGCTAGGTATGTCGGATAGCGCCGCGCTCGCGGCGCTCAACAAACAAATGGTGAACCAGGCGTATCTGCTGTCGTCGCTGGATTATTTCTGGATCTCGTCGTGGCTGACCCTGGCCATGATCGGTCTGGTCTGGCTCGCTCGCCGGCCGCACACCGGAGGTGCGGCGCACGTTGCGGCCGACTGATCTTCAAATCCGCACTGCCCGGCCGGTGCGGATCGACTCGTAGATCGCCGACAGGATCTTCACATCCTGCATGCCTTCTTCTCCGGGCACGCTCGTCGGCCGCTTCTCGAGGACGCAACGGGCGAAGTCGTCGATCTCGGCCGCGAACATATCGACCTGAGGAAACGACAGCGGCTTGCCGTCGCTGCGCACGCCCTTGATACCGCCGTAGTAATAGGCGGGGTCCAGTTCGAACCAGCCCCGATCGCAGGTCGCGCGAAAGTTCTTGATACCGTGGACTTTGAAACTGGCCGTGCAGTACGCGATCGCCCCGCCCGGGAATTGCGCCGTCCAGGTGACGGTCTCGTCGACTTCCTTGAACTTCACCGGGTCGGTCTTGGTTTCGGTCGCCGTGACCAGCACCGGTTCTTCGCCCGTGAGATAGCGCGTCGCCTGCAAGGCGTAGATACCAACGTCCATCAAGGCACCGCCGCCCGACAGCGCACGTTTCACTCGCCATTGATCGGCCGCACCCACATCGATGCTGAAGCCGGCCTCGATGATGCGCACCGGCCCGAGCTCCTGCTCACGCGCGATGCGAATGCACTCGATGTGGTGCGGCTCGAACCTGCAGCGGTACGCGGTCCCGAGCATGCGATCCGCCGCTTTGCAGGCATCGATCATCTGTTTGCAGCGATCCACCGATATCTCCAACGGCTTCTCGCAGAATACATGCTTGCCGGCTTTGGCCGCCGCGACCGTATGTTCCAAATGAAGCGCGTTGGGCGTGACGACGTACACGATATCGATGTCGTCGTTATCGGCCATGCGGTGCATGGTGTCGTATGTGTAAACGCTATGCGCCGGCAGGTTATATTTTTTGCGCCACTCATCCGCTTTGCCGCTGCTGCCGGTGACGATGCCGGCGAGTCGGCAGTGCCGAGTTTTTTGCAGGGCCGGCGCGATCTGATCGGTGCTGAGCCTGCCCAGCCCGCACAAGGCGACACCCAGTTTCTTACCGGGACCGGTCTTCTCTCGGGTGGCGGCGGCAGTGATGAAGGGCGCCGCGAGTGCGGCGGCCGCCGCACCTTTCACGAAATGACGACGGGAAAGATCCTGCATGGTTGGCTCGCTCCTTTGAGCGGGAGCTTACAAGCTGAACCATGCTCCTGCACGCCCCCGGATGTATCCATGCGTACGCGCCGGGCGTAGCATCGCCGAGCTGGCAGGCGATCACATCTCCACTGGACGGTGACAACTTCCGCACCGGGGCGCAGACTTCGCGCCACGCCGCCCCGCTGGCACAAAGGACATCGTGACGGACATCAGTGTGTGATACATGGTGGCTCCCGGCGATCAGGACGTGCGACCGAGTGTGCACCAGCCGCCGTCAGCCCGACAAGGCTACCAAAGTTCACGAGGCGCGCCGCAACCGACATGACTGTGGATCCCAAGTCCATCGCCGCCATCGTGGACGAAGCCCGGCAGCTGCCCGAGGAAGATCGGCTGCGGTTTATCCGCCAGGCTTGCGCGAGCGATGCGCAGTTATATGAAAGCGCGGTCGCCGAGCTACATTCGCGCCCGCACTCCCGACAGAACTGGTTCGAGAGCGCCGGCTCCGAGGCCGAGCCGGAAGGCGTGTTCGAAGAGCGGCGCACGCTCGCTGGCGAACGAATCGGCGCCTACCGTCTGGTGCGCAGCCTGGGCGAAGGCGGCATGGGCGAGGTGTTCCTGGCCGAACGCGCCGATGCGCAATTCAATCAGCAGGTTGCCATCAAGCTGGTGCGCCGGGGATTGTTATCCCGCGAATCTCAGCAGCGCCTGCGCCTGGAACGCCAGATCCTGGCCACGCTCGAGCATCCAAACATCGCCCGCCTGTTCGACGGCGGCACCACCGACGACGGCACGCCCTACATCGTCATGGAATATATCGATGGCGAGCCCATCGATATCTATTGCGATCGTCGCAGCCTGAGCATCGAAGCCCGCCTGAAATTGTTTCAGGCGGTGTGCTCGGCGGTGCACCGCGCCCATCAGAATCTGATCGTGCATCGGGACCTGAAGCCCTCGAACATCCTGGTGACCGCCGAAGGCACGCCCAAGCTGCTCGATTTCGGTATCGCCAAGTGGCTCGACGACACCGGCCACATGATGCACACCCTGGCGGTGACTCAGGCCGATATCCGGGTGATGACGCCAGGCCACGCCAGCCCGGAACAGGTCCGCGGCGATCCGATCACGACCGCCAGCGATATCTATGTATTGGGCGTGCTGCTCCACGAACTGCTGTGCGGTTTCAAACCGTTCGTCCTGCGGGGCATTCGCATGGCCGAGCTGGAAAGAACGATTTGCGAGGACGATCCGCCCTCGCCCAGCGAAGCCATCGGTATCGCTTGCGAAACGAGCCCCAGCGCGGTGGCGCAAGTCGCCGCTCAGCGCGGCACCACACCGGCTCGACTGCAGCGTCAACTGCGCGGCGATCTGGACAACATCGTTGCAATGGCGATGCGCAAGGAGCCGGAGCGTCGCTATCCGTCGGTGGAACAGCTCAACGCCGACATCGATCGCCTGCAGCGCGGACTGCCGGTGATCGCGCGTCCCGACTCATGGCGCTACCGCTCCAGCAAATTCGTCAAACGTCACGGCGCGGCACTCGGGCTGGCCGCCGCGTTTCTGGCCATGCTGATCGGCTTTTCCATTACCACGCAGATCCAATCCAAGCGCGTCGAGCGCGAACGTGACGTCGCGACCAGAGAACGCACCATCGCCGAAGCTGAACGGGCGCGCGCCGAAGCGGTCTCGGAATTTCTGGTCGAATCTTTCACACGCGCCGATCCCGCTCGCGCGCGTGGCGACAAAGTCACGGCCAAGGAAATTCTCGACGCCGGCGCGCAGCGTATTGCCGACAAATTGCGCGACCAGCCGGAACTGCAAGCGACTTTGATGGATACGATCGGCACCGTGTACCTCGGGCTCGGCCAATTGAATCAAGCGCAGCCGTTGATCGAGCAGGCCCTGTCGATTCGCCGCGCTACGTTCGGTGACGACAGCCTCGATGTCGGGCGCAGCCTGTACAGCCTCAATCGCGTCTATGGCGAGCGCGGCGATCTGCCGAAGGCGGAGCAACTGGCGCGCGCCAGCCTCGCATTGGCGGAGAAACATACGGGGGCCGACAGCCTGCAGACCGCGCTCACGCTGTGTCAGCTCGGCTTCATCGAACATCGCCAGAACAACCTCGCAGCCGCCGAGCAGTTGTTCCAACGCTGCCTCGACATTCGCATCGCCCGGCTCGGCAAGACTCATGAACTGGTCGCGGACCCGCTCGATAACCTGGCGGTGATCGCCATGGATCGCAAAGATTTCGAAACCGCGGAACGACTCACGCGCGAGGCGCTCGCGATCGACCGCCAGGCGCGGCAGGAAGACCATCCCGTCTACGCCCGCCATCTGCAAAACCTGGCCTCGGCCCTGCAAGGCAAGGGGGACCTGCAAGCCGCGGGACCGTTATATCGACAGGCCATCGCGCTGTTCGATCGTGTGCTCGGCCCCAAGCATCACGAGACCATCGACGCGATGAGCAACTACGGCCGTTACCTGATGAAGGAAGGTCAGCTGGACGAGGCACAGCAGATTTTCCAGACCTTACTGGCACGCGATCGTGAGATCCGCCCCGATCACGCCTACGTCGGGCACGACCTTGAAAGTCTCGGGCGCGTCGCGTTACGCAAACACGATTACGCGAGTGCCGAGCGCTATCTCCGGGAAGCGCTGGGGATTTATCACAAGACGTTGCCGCCCGGGCACGGCTATATCACGACCACTCTGACTCGCCTCGGGCGGACGCTGCTCGAGCTACAGCGCTTCAAGGAAGCGGAAACGACGCTCGATCGAGCCATCGAAGCCTGGGCCGCTTCGTATGGTGAAGACAGTCCCGGCCACGCGCTGGCCGTCGCCATTCGCGGCCGCGTATGGGCGAAACAGGGACGCACCGAGGACGCGGAGCAAGCGCTGACCGCGAGCTACCCGATCCTCGCCGGCTCGAAAGTCCCGGCCGATGTCGAATATGCGCGGGAAGTGCGCGGCTGGATCGAAGATCTTTATGACGAGCAACGCCGGCCCGAAGCCGCGCGTGACTTTTTCGCCCGATTGAAACAGAAGTAACAAACCGTGACATAAGAGCGATGGCACAGTCGCGAAGCGCGTGCGTAGCATGCGACCTCTCTTGAGCGCCCGAGTGAAAGGAGACTCTCGATGTTCATTTTGATCGCGGACGACTCGACCAGCCTGCCCGAGACCCCGAAAGGAACGTTGCGAGTCGACCTGGGAGAGGAGCCCGAACGCTCCGGCGCCATCCTCGATGCTCTCGGCCTCGCTCTGTTACATCAGGGACGGGTCGATGATGGCAAAAAGCTCATCGAGCGCGGGCTCGAGATCCGGCGCGGCTTCTTTGGCGAGGATCATCCGGAGACAGCGCGATCGCTCAACAGCCACGCCTGCGCGCTACGCCAATCAGGCGACTTCGCCGCCGCCGAAACTGAAGTCCGCAAGTCGCTCGCCATCGACAGCCGCGTCTTCGGTGGCAACAGTTATCCAGTCGCGCTCAATCTGAATGAGCTCGCGGTCACTCAATTGCAGCTCGGGCAATTCGCGGCAGCCGAGCAGTCGGCGCTGAGCGGTCTGAACATTCTCGAATCGTTGCATCTGGAGTGCACCGACCCGAATGTCACCAGGCTGCTCGATGTGTCGGGCCGGGTCCAACAAACTCGAGGCAACTACGAGCGCGCCACCGACATCTATACCAAGATTCTCGACCTCGACCGCCGTCAGGTGGGCGACCGACATTTGAAATACGCGCTTCACTTGCTCAACTTCGCCACGGTCAAAGCCGGCGTGGGCAAGCTGCAGGAAGCCAGGGACGATATGACCACCGCCGTTCGTATCATCCGCGAAGACGTCCAACAGCCCTGTCATCCCGATCTGGTCGATGTGCTCGCCAATCTCGGCTCGGTGCTGCGCTCGATGGGCGACCTGAAGGGCGCCAGGGACGTTCTGCTGGAAGCGCTCGATCTGAACATCAAAGTGCGCGATCGGAACCATCCCTATGTCGGCAACGATCACGCCCGCATCGGCCGCGTCACCTACGAACTGAAAGATTTCTCCGCCGCGGCCGAGTCGTTCCAGGCCGCGCTCGCCATTTACGAGCACAACGTCAAGGAAGGCAGGCTTCCGGCCAACCATGCCTTCATTGCCGAGGCCCGGGCGTGGCTCGCCCGATCGCTGGTCGAGACCGGCGAGCCCGCCGAGGCCGAAAAGCTGGCGAGAGCCGCCTTGCCGGTCTGGGAGGCGGAGTTCGGCGAGCGCAGTGTCGAATACGCAATCACCGGGGCAGTACTCGGCCGGGCGCTGTATCAGCTCGACAGGTCCTCGGTCGAGGCTCGGCAACGGCTGGCGAAAGCCTATCCGGTCATCGCGTCGGTCCGGGGCGGCGAGAGCTCCGTCGCAAAACTCGTTCTAAGCTGGCTGCAACTCACGGATGGCTCCTCGCCCTGCACCAATGGGCATTGAACCTTGGCCGGGGCCGCACGTACGATGCTGCGGGATGGATCGGGGGGCTACATAACCCAGGTCCCGGCGATGGACCGCCGCACGAGCCGTGTCCATTGTCGGGATTGCCTGGTTTCGGGGAGCAGTGTCATGAAAATCCTCATCGTCGATGACCATCCGTTGTTTCGTGCCGGTTTCCATGCGGTGCTCGAGCAGAGCGACCTGGACGCCGGTGTGTTGAGCGTGTCCTCGGTGCCCGAGGCGCTGCAGTCCCTGCAGACGGACGGTGATATCGGCCTGGTGCTGCTGGACATTCACCTCAAGGGCGATGACGGTTTCAACGCGCTGAAGATCATCGGCGAGCGTTTCCCGACTACCGCCTGCATCATGATTTCCGGCGACGACCAGCAGGCCGTCGCGGCCCGCGCCGTTGCCGCCGGCGCCTCCGGTTTCATTCCCAAATCGTTCACCGCCGACGAGATGATCGCCTCGATCCGCAAGGTTCTGGCCGGTGAAGTGTTCGTCCCCGAGACGACCAACCTCGCCGCCGCCACCGGGCAGCCGAACGGCCTCACCCTGCGTCAGCTCGAAGTGATCAGCATGTTGGGTCGCGGTTTCTCCAACAAGGAAATCGCGCGTGCTCTGGATGTCGCCGAGCGCACCGTGAAGGCGCATGTGAGCGCGGTGTTCGAAGCGCTCAACGTTCGCAATCGTACCCAAGCGGTGCTGGTCGCGCAGAAGCGAGGCTTCCTGCCGTCCGCGCCTGCTGCTTACGCCAACGCGCGCTAAGTTCATCTTCTAACCCACCCGCCTCCCCATGGACGCCGCACTGTTGCGACGCGTTGAGCAACAGCGCGTCGAAATGTTGTATGGGAACGCGTTAGCCGTCTCCGGCTCCGCATTGCTCATGGTCGCGATGATTGCGATCATCACCTGGCCGCACACCTCGCACACTCGAATCGTCAGCTGGTCGGTCGCGACGCTGCTGGTGCAGTTCGGCAGCCTGGTGCTGACGGCGCGCTACCGAAACTCCGACGATCGCGCCACCGCGTCGGTCGCCTGGGGCTGGCGTTTCGCGGCGGCATCGGGCATCGCCGGCCTTGTCTGGGGCTCGTCGGCCTTTGTGCTGGTCGATTCGGATCAGTCGCTCACGCTGGCGCTGATCGCGGCTTGTCTGGCGGCTCGCGCCACGATCGGTGTCATTACTCATGCTCATTTTCCCCCGGCGTTGCATGCGTTCACCGCACCGGTGTTCGGCTTGCTGGCGCTTCGTTACATCATGCTCGGCGGTTACGGAAACGCCGCGCTTGGCGTGATGTGGTTTGCAGTGCTGGGTTATCTGCTGTTGTTCGGCGACCGCCAGGCGCGCGTGATCGTGGCGCAGATCCGTTTGCGCTACGAGAACGAGCAGCTCGTCGGTCAGTTACAGCAGCAATATGCGCTCGCCGATCAGGCTCGTGCCCGCGCCGAGTCCGCCAGCCGTTCCAAATCTTTGTTCTTCGCGGCCGCGAATCACGACCTGCGTCAGCCGCTGCATTCGCTCGGCTTGTTCGCAACGGCGCTGCGTAACGGCAAGGTCGACGAGCAAGGTCGCCGGATGATCGATCAGATCCTGCAGGCGACCGAATCGCTGGAGCAGTTGTTCGACAACCTGCTGGATATTTCCAAGCTCGACGCCGGTCAGGTCGAGGTCAAGAAGGAAATCGTGCCGGCGAACCTGGTGCTCGATCGTCTGCGCAGTACGTTCACGAAGCAGGCGGAAGAAAAAGGACTCAAGCTGGTGGTGCGTCGTTCGCGAGGCGTGCTGTACACCGACCCGACGCTGCTGTTTCGCGTGCTGTCCAATCTGGTCTCGAATGCACTTCGCTACACCGAGCGAGGCGGCGTGATCGTTGCGTGCCGCAAGCGTCGCAACGGCGTGAGTATCGAAGTGTGGGACTCGGGCATCGGCATCCCGCCCGAGCAGCACGAGCGCATCTTCGAGGAGTTCTATCAGCTCAACAATCCGTCGCGCGATCGTTCGCGCGGTTTGGGATTGGGCCTTGCGACCGTGCGTCGTATCGTCAATCTGCTCGAGCATCCGCTGAACGTGCGCTCGACGATGGGGCGCGGGTCGCGTTTCAGCATCGAAGTGCCGCTCGCCGATCCGAACAAGATCCACTCGGGCGCGGCGACCATCGAACAGAAGGTGCCGAACCTGATCGGCGGCAAGCTCATCATGGTCATCGACGATGAAGAGTCGGTGCGCCTCGGCATGCAGAGCCTGTTGGAAAGCTGGGGCTGCAAATGCATCACCGCCATGGATGCGGAGCAAGCGCTGGCCAGCATCAATGGCCGCGTGCCCGACTTCATCATCGCGGACCTGCGCCTGCGCGGCGATCGCAATGGCATCGACGCGATTCGTGAGCTGCGCGCGACGTTGGGCGACGGCATTCCCGCAGTGCTGATCTCCGGCGACACGGCGACGGAGCAATTACGCAAGGTCAGCGCCGCTGGCCTGACGATGATGCACAAGCCGTTGAAAGCCGTTCGACTCCGCGCCCTGCTCAATCACGAATTCGCGAAAAAGCAGCGCGCTTGAGCGTCAAGCCTCGCTGGAGGCTGGATTGGCGTACGTGAACGGATTCCGACACGCCACGATCATCCCGCTGTAAACGATCATCTCCCGCTTCGGGTCGGGCACGCGGAAGAAGTTGCTGCCGATGAGATATTCGGTCAGCACATAGCGCTCCAGTCCTTCCAGGCCGTTGCGCGCCTTGGCGATGTGCGCTGGCAGCCAGGGAACGAAGCGATCGGCGAACACGGTGACCTTCACTTCCCTGCGCTGCATGCGTTCGCTCGCCAGCATGTCCTTGATGAACGTTTGCAACGAGGCGGCATCCAGATCGATTCCCGGCAGGTTCTCCCGCACGACGCGCTCGATCCAGGAGGCGCGATAGCTGGTGAGGGGGCCCCACGAGGCGGCGCCAAAGATCCCCAAGGCCGCGACGCCGCCGGCACCGGCGATGAGCAGCTTGCGTCGGCCGGCGGAGAATTTGCTGATCTGATTCATCGACATGTCATCACGCGATCAAGGCGGCGCTGCGCAGGGACAACGCGGCCACGCTCAAGCTGGGATTGGCATTCGGTCCGGACGGGAACACTGCCGAGCCCACGACCACCAGATTGCGCACATCGTGATGGATCTGCTTCGCATCGACCACGGACGAAGCGCGATCCGCGCCCATCCGCAGCGAGCCCTGGATGTGAGATTCGGTGTCGCGCATGCCCTTGAAGTCGATCCGTTCGACCGGTAGCGGTGCCAGCACCTTCTCGATATTGGTCAGCGACTCTTGAATGCCCCGCTTGGCGTAATCGGAGATATCCGCGTGCAGCACCTTCGGCATGCCGTCCTTCTCGAGCACGACGCGATTGGAATCCTGCGGGAGATCCTCGACCACGACGACCAGCGGCGAGAGCTGTCGCCAGCGTCCATATTCCTTGCGCAAACCGTGCGGCCAGCGATTGTCGAAATAGATCAGCGCGCCGGCGTAATCCTTGCGGAACGGGCCATCGTACAGCGAATAGTTCAAGGCGGTCGTGATCGTGCCGCCATCGAGGCTGTCCAGCCCATCGAGCAGCACTTCCAACGAGTAGCCCACTTGCTCGTGAATGCCGACGCCGGTCAATGGATGATCGATCCCCGAGCGCAACAGGATCGCGGGGCTATGGATCGCGTTCGCGCCCAGCACGAACAGATCGCCGGTGACTCGATGCTCCACTCCGCCCTGCTTGTATAGAGCGGCGCTGACGGTGCCTCCGGAATGATCGAAGTGCGTCACCTCGCACTCGGTGCGGATCTCCACATTCGGCAGCTCGCGCAGGTTCGTGAAGCCGTTCTCGAAGGTGAACTTCGCATTGATCGGACACAGGTTGCACCGAGCCGAGGCACAGCACGGCGGCCGGCCGGCATCGGCGACACTGGCGCGCGCGGTGGCGATCGGAACATGGAACTGCGGCTGAGCCTTGCGCATGATCACGTCGACCGCGGTCTGCTTGTGTGGCGGCTGTGGAAACGGCGCCGAGCGCGGCAGGATCTCACCCATCTCCGGCGCGCCCGCCACCGACATCTTGGTTTCAGCTGCCAGGTAATAGGGCTCCAGCTCGTCGTAATCGAGCGGCCAGTCTTGCGCCACTCCGTACTTGCTGTGCATCCGGAAATCGCTGGGATGGAAGCGCGGGGTCTGCGCATACCAGCAATTGGTGCCGCCGCCGACGCCGATGGTGAAGTTCCAGACCTTCTTCGCCTCGTCGGTGCGAAACGTGGAGGCGGGCAGAATCGGCGAGTTCTTGCCCTGTTCGAGCTGCCACGCGTGCGAATTGAAGGTGCCGCGCTCGAGCACCAGGATCTTCGCCGCCGGTCGCTTGCTCAGGTAACCCTCGACAAAAAACAAAGACCCGAACCCGGAGCCGACCACGACGACGTCGAAATGCTCTTGAACCATCCATCCTCCCGAAGCGCATCGGAGTTTAACCGACGCGTGGCCGGGAAGTTCCGCTGCAGGTAGCTTTTGCGTGCATACCCGACAGCCCGCCGCGGGAATCCGTGTAAGCTTCGCGGCCGGATTCGACCATATAAAGCCCTGTCATGCCCAAGTCGCGACTTTCCGACAGCGCTCCCAAGGGAGTGAGACTGCAAAAAGCCATGGCCGACGCCGGCCTGGGCGCGCGGCGCGATTGCGAGGAGATGATCACCGCCGGCCGCGTGAGCGTGAACGGGCGGATCGTCGACACGCTGCCCTGCTTCGTCGACCCGGCCAACGACGAGGTCCAACTCGACGGCGAGGTCATCGAGCTGCCGGTGCCCGAAGAGAGTGCGGATACTTCGAAAGGCGCGCCCAAAGCGCGGTCCTTCATCTATGTCCTGATCAACAAGCCCAAGGGCGTGATCACGACCACCAGCGATCCCGAAGGTCGACGCAACGTACTGGATCTGGTGCCTCAGTCGTTAAGGCGTGAGGAACGATTGTTTCCCGTCGGCCGCCTGGACGGCGATTCGACCGGGCTGCTGCTGATCACGAACGACGGCGATCTCGCCTATCAGCTCACGCATCCGAAATTCGGCATCGCCAAGGAATATCGCGTGCTCACGTCCGGGCTCGCCACCGACGAGCAGCTGCAAAGGCTGCGCGCCGGGATGTACCTGGTGAATCCGGCGGGCGACGGCTCGAAGACGACGAAGAAAGCCTCGATGGAATCCGTGCGCATCATCAAGCGTTTCGTCGACCGTGCGCGCGGCGATCGCACGATGCTCAGTGTGACTTTGCGCGAAGGTCAGAACCGCGAGATCCGTCGCATGCTCGCACGCGTCGGGTTGAAAGTGCGCGAGCTGGAACGTGTCGCCATCGGCCCGCTGCGTGCGGGCGATCTCAAGCCGGGTCAGGCCAAACTGCTCGGTAAGAAAGACGTGGAGAAGCTGCGAGCCGCGACGCTCAGCAGCGATTGATCACCGCGCGGGCTTGTCCAGCAGGCGAATCAATCCTTCCTGCGCGACCGACGCAACCAGTTTCCGGTCGCGGCTGAACATCTCCGCTCGGGTCAAACCGCGCGCGCTGCCCGCGAACGGACTCACCGCCTCGACCAGAATCCACTCATCCGCTCGCGGCGGACTGTGGAACCACATCGCGTGATCGAGGCTCGCCATCATCACATCCTTGTTCTGCATCTGTGCGGGATGTTTCAACAACGCGGTCGAGACCAGGAAATAATCCGATAGATACGCCAGCCCGGCCAGCTGCGTGAGCGGATCGTCCGGCAGCGGCGACGCCGAACGAATCCAGTATTGAGCCCGCTGCAACGACTGCTTGCGGAGCATGAACATCTCAGGATTCACCGGCTTGAGCTCGATGATGCTCTGTTGCGAAAGCAGCGCCACCGCCCCTTTCGGCAATCGATCGCCGAACTTGTCCACCAGCTGGCGCACGTCCATCAGATCTTCCGGATCGGGCACGTCGCCGCTGACCGCCACTTCGTGCTGTAGACCTTCCTCCTGACGATGGAAGGACAGCTCCATGTGGAAAATCGGCCGCGAACGCTGCCGGGCCACGACACGGCGGGTCGAGAAGCTGCCGCCATCGCGCGTCAATTCGACGTCGTAGATGACCGGAATGTCGCTGGCGCCGGCCAGCAGAAAATAACCGTGCAGCGAGTGACAGACCCGGTCGGGCGCCACCGTGTGTTGGGCTGCCTTGAGACCCTGACCGAGAATCTGCCCGCCGAACAGGGTGCGATTGACGTTGATCTGGTTGACCTGGCTGCGGAACAGATTGGTGTCGAGCTGTTCGAGCTCCAGGACCTCACTAAGACGCTTCGGAGCCGGGGGCGGCGAGATCGGGGTGGTCATGGCGCCGAGTGTAGCATTCGCGCGGACCTCACCGGTGCCGGCGGGCCGCTCACCGGCGGCCGGCGGCCGCCGACCCTCGATGTCTACTCGCCACCGGCGAATTTCGCTAGGCTTTGCGCAATTTTTACGGCGTGGGCCACGGCCCGAAACCTTGGAGGGTGCATGTTCAGCCGGCTTGGGAACCTCATCAAAGGCTTCTTCTCCCTCTTCATCTCCGGGCTCGAAAAGCGCAATCCCGAAGCTCTGCTGGAGCTCGAGCAGGAGAACCTCCGCAAGCAGATCGCGAACTTCAATCAGGGCCTGGCGACGCACGCCGGCCTGTGCGAACGAATCATGGGCCAGGTGCGCAAGCTCGAAGCGGAACAGAAAGATCTGCGCGCCAAGACCGCCGCGCATCTGCGCGCCGGTAACAAGTCGGCCGCCGGCCAGTACGCCCTGCGCCTGCAAACCATCGAGTCGCAGCTGGAAGAGAACCGCAAGCAGCTCGAACAGGCCGAAGGCACCTACAAGAATCTGATCAAGGCTCGTGACGTGGCCGTGCAGACCGCGCGCGCCAAGATCGAAAGCTTGAAGGGCGCCATCAACGACATGCGCATGAACCAGGCCATGGCCGAGATCCACGAGATGGCCTCGGGCATGATCACCAGCATCGGCGGCTCGGGCGACACGCTCAATCGGCTGCACGAGATGGTCGAGGAAGAGCGCACCAAGGCCGCCGGCCGCGCCCGCGTCGCCAAGGACTCGATCGACATGAGCGGAGTCGAAGTGCAGGAAGCCGAAATGAATGCGCTCGCCGATCAGGCGCTGGCCGACTTCGCCGCGCGCGAGGGCATTTCCATCGAAGGCAACACGCCCGCCGCGCCGGCTGCGCGCACCATGGGTACGACGTCAGAGTCGTAACCGATGCCAGCACCGCATGGCGCACCGGCTTGGGCGAACGAGCTCGCGCTCGCATACGAAAGCGGCGCGCACGGGCAATTCATTCTGTACGGCAACGTGCATGACCGGATTGCCGTCGGCTCGCAGCTGGTCGGGCTCGTCGGGTATCTGGAGAATCATCTGCTGTCGAGCTTTCAGGTCGTGCTCTCGTACGACCTCGGCAATGGGCTCACCATCGAGCGCGGTGGCGAGCTGGTGGAAAAATGGGGCGGCTCGGAACTGAAGTCCTTGCCGCGCGAGCCGCAGCCCGCGCTTCAATACATCAGCCGCTATCTTCGTTATCTCGGGAACCTTCGCGCGCTCGGTCGCGAAGTGAAAGAAAACGTCGCGGTGATTCTGCGCGGTGTCGATCACATCGTGCCGGCCGATGGCGCCGGTTTCGAGCATGGCAGTCTCACCAGCGTGCTCCGCGAGTGGTCTTCCGAAGCGCCGTTCGCGGACCTGCCGTTCACGAGCATTCTGATTGCCGACAATCTCAACGACGTCGAGCCGCTGGTCGCCTTCAGCACGCATGCGTCGCGTATTCGTGTGCCGCTGCCGGATTCGGCCGAGATCGAACGCGCGTTGACGCTGCTGCGCACTCACGAGCCGAAAGCATTTCCGGCGGACGCGAATCTCGCCCAGATCGGTGCCGCGCTCGTGGGCGTCACGATTTCCGCGCTGGAAAGCCTGGTGAAGGTCCGCGATCACTCCGGGCAAGCGCTGACCGGCGCCGATCTCACTCGCATCAAAAAAGAACTGGTGGAGCGCGACTCCGCCGGCCTGGTGGAATTCATCGAATCGTCTCGCACGCTCGATGCTTATCACGGACAGCAAGCGCTGAAACGCTGGCTGCGACAGGACATCAAGCTGTGGCAGACCGGCGATCTCAAGGCGCTGCCCATGGGCTATCTGCTGTGCGGGCCGGTCGGCACCGGCAAAACGTTTCTGGTCGAATGCCTCGCCGGCGAGGCTGGCGTGCCGGTCGTGAAGCTCAAGAACTTCCGCGACCGCTGGGTGGGCTCCAGTGAAGGCAACCTGGAAAAGATCTTTCGCCTGATTCGCGCCCTCGGCCGCTGCATGGTGTTCATCGACGAAGCCGACCAGACCCTCGGCCGGCGCGACTCGGGCAGCGGCGATAGCGGCCTGTCGGGCCGCCTGTATTCGATGATCGCGCAAGAGATGTCCGATTCGTCGAATCGGGGTCGCGTGCTGTGGATTCTGGCGTCGTCGCGGCCCGACTTGATCGAGGTCGACTTGAAACGCCCCGGCCGCGTCGATGTGAAAGTGCCGCTGCTGCCGACCAGCACGCATGAGGAAAGTGCCGCACTGATCGGCGCTTTGGCGAAACGTTACGGCCTGCAATTGAACGATGCCGATCTCACCGCGCTGCAATCGCGCATGCCGCTGTTGTTGACGCCGGGTGCGGCCGAGGCGCTCGTCGTGAAAGCTTATCGTCGGGTTCGCACGGAAAGTCTGGAGCCGCGCGCTGCGCTGGATGCGTGCCTGGTCGGTTATCAGAATCCGGTGCCCGCCGACGTGCTGGAATTCCAGATGCGCATCTCGATTCGAGAAGCCACCGATCTCGCCTTCGTGCCGCCGGCGTTCCAGAAGTACGCCGAGCCCAACGCTGCGCCATGAGCAGCTCCCGCTCTTACCTTGCCGCGGCCTTCAACGCGCGCCCTTTCGGCATGCCCCTGCCGCCGAACTGGTTCGGCCTCGCCGCGTTCGCCTTGCTGGGGGCGTTCGTGAATCCCGGCCTTTGGTTGATCGGCGCGGGATTGGAAGGGTTGTACCTCTGGGCGTTGTCTCGTAACGAGCGCTTCCGAGCCATCGTCGATGCGGACGGCAAAGGGGAAGATTGGGTCGCGCGTTACAACGCGCTCAGCTACCACCTCGACGAAGACGCTCGCCGGCGCCAGGAATCGATCGAGGCGCAGGCGAGAGAGATCGTCGATCTGCTGTCGCGCACCGGCGCGACGGAAATGCAGAAGAGCGATGTTCGGCAGATGGCGTGGCTCCATCTCAAGTTGCTCGCGGCGCGTGCGTCGATTCTCCAGGTGATCAATTCAGCCGATCGTGAGAAACGTGCGCTCGAAGAACAGGAGCGTCGGGTGATCGATCGGCTGTCCGAGGATTCCATTGGCGAAGAGCTGAAGCGGAGCTTGGAACAACAACTCGCAGTACTTCGCTCCCGGCGCGCCGGCCATTCGGATGCTCAGCGTCGACGCGAGCTGGTCGAGGCGGAACTGGAACGATTGCGGCAGCAGGTTTCGCTCGTGCGCGAACAGGCGCTGCTCGCAACCGACGAACACAGCGTCGCGTCGTCGCTCGACGCGCTGTCCGCGTCCCTGAACGAAGCGAATCGCTGGCTTCGAGATCAGCGTGAGTTGTTCGCCGGTTTGGAAGGCCTCACCGATGAACCGCCGCCGGAAGATTTGCTTCAACCGCGCGCGAGCACGACCAAACGCCGTCGCGAACGGGTGGCGCAATGAGCCGGAACGTTTTGCAAGGAAGGAGCAGAACCGAGGCATCGACCACGCCGGCCGCAAAGTTACAGCGACGATCTCGGCAACAACGTCCTGGCAAGTTAGAGCCACGCTCTCGGCAAGAACTCGCCAAAAAGTTACGGGCGCGCTGTCGGCGAAGGATGGTGGGTCCTAGGTTCTTCCGGCAGCTTCGAAATACAGGGACGTGTTTTCGCAGCAGCGCACATCAGGGACGTGCGCCCAGGAGCGCAATGCGCGACGGGCGAGCGCGGTGCCGGAAGGACCTAGGACCTACCAGCCTTCGCGAACCACCGAGGCCTCTTCTCTTGAACACGCAACAGACCAAGCACAGCTCACAGCAAGGACTCTCCTAACATGAGCAACCTGAAATCAAGGCTGATCCAGCGCGGCTCCGCGGCCGGCAACATCGTCACGCTGTTGTTACTGGTCGGCATCATCGGCCTGGGCGTTTATTTGTGGCTCGGCAAGAAAGGCAGCGACGGTGATGCCGCGAGCAGTTCCGGCACGCCAACCTCTCAAAGCAACGGCAAAGCCGACAGCAGCGATGGCGACGCGCCCACACCGATCGAACCCGTGACCGGCACGCCCTCGCTGGAAGCGGCGGCGACCTACGTCCCCAAGGACAACCTGCTGCAAATCGATATCAGCGAGTACGCCGGCTACGGCGGCCTGATCGTCGCGAACGGCGGCATGGAGCCGAATCCCGACTCGATCTTCGCCAAGGAATACGGCTTCAAGGTCAAGATCACCAAGAGCGAAAGCGAAACCTGGTCCGCCCTCAACAACGGCCGCCTGGCCGCCACTGCCACGACGACGGACGCGCTCGCCGTGCTGGGCCGGCAATTCGACGCCGTCGTTCCTTTGCAGATCGGCTACTCACGAGGTGCCGACATGGTCGTCGTCGATCGCGGCGTGGCCTCCGTCAATCAGCTGGCGGGCAAAGTGCTCGCCGCCTCGCAATTCAACGAGAGCGAATTCTTCATTCGCTACCTAGCTCAGGAAGCCGGCCTGCCCGTCGCCCTGCTGCGTGACCTGGACTCGAAGCCCTCCTCCAGCGAGCTCGGCCTGGTGTTCTACGATGACGCCTCCATCGCCTGCAAAGCCTACGAGCACGAGCTGACCGGCTCGCAGCGTTTGAATGGCTGTGTCGGCTGGACGCCGTTCACCGACGAAGTCGTGAAAGGCTCGAACGGTGCCGCGAAAGTGCTCGTCTCAAATCGCAACCTGCTGGTGATCGCCGACGTGCTCGCCGTCAACGGCGGCTTCGCTCGCGCGCATCCGGACATGGTGCGCGGCCTCGTGCATGGCATTCTCGAAGGCAACCGCCGCCTGCGCGATCAGCCCGCTGCTAACGTCGGCATCGTGGCCAAAGCCTTCGGCTGGACCGAAGCGGACGCTCGCGATCAATTGTCACGAGTGCATCTCTCGAACCTCCCCGAGAACCGCGCCTTCTTCTCCGGCACGATCGATTCCGCCGGTTCGTTCGGCGGGATCTTCCAATCGTCGGTGCTGGCGTACGGCAGCGTAATTCGCAATCCCACCGACGCGTCGCGCTTCGCCGATGTGACCGCGCTGGACGCGCTGGCGAAGAAGGGTCTGTTCGCCGACCAGTCCATCGCGATCGCGCCGATCCGCAGCAGCACGCAAGCTTCGCTCGAAGGCGACCCGCTGCTGAGCAAGGACATCCGATTCTTCTTCGAAGCGAACTCCGCGAAGCTCGATAACACCGAAGTCAGGAACCAGGAATATCTCGACACCATCAAGCGTTTCCTGCAGGTGAGCCCGGGCTCCACGGTGCTCTTGCGCGGCCACGTCGATAACGCTCGCGTGAGCGAGTTCCGCGATCAGGGCGGCGATCAGTTGGTGAAGAGCATGGCGCTGAAAGCCATGGAGCTGTCCCGCCAACGCGCGCTCGCCGTCAGCGAAGCGCTGCGCGCACGTCACAAAGACATCGATCCTTCACGTATCGAGGCCGTCGGTCGCGGCTGGGAAGAACCGGCCGGTCCGGACAGCGAGTTGAACCGGCGCGTCGAAGTGCAGTGGTTTACGTTGGAATGAGCGTCACGCCGAGGCGACGGTGAAACCGATCGTCGTGGCACCGTCCTCGCTCTCCGCGAAGACGGTGCCACCGTGCATGGCGGCGACCGCGCGAACGATAGCGAGGCCGAGGCCGTGATTCTCACGGCTGCCGCTGCGGGAGCTGTCGACGCGATAGAAGCGGTCGAACAACCTCGAAAGGTGCTCCCGCGCGATACCGGGGCCGGTGTTCTGTACAGAGACCCGAATCGCGCCGGGCTGCTGCAAAACGAACACGACAATCTCGGCACCGCGCGGGGCGTGCTGGACGGCGTTCTGTAACAGATTGGTTACAGCGCGCCGAAACAGAGAAGTCTCGATACTGGCGTGCGCATCGCCTTCGATACGCACACGGACGCCAGCTTCCTCGAAGATGAACTCCAGATACTCGACGGCGTGCGACACTTCCTGCGCGATCGACACCTCGACCCGGTTCGGCGCGCGTTCACCGCGATCCGCGCGAGCCAGGAACAGCATGTCGTTGACGATGCCACGCAGCCGTTCGAGATCCTCAAGGTTAGAGTGCAAAGCTTCTTTTAGTTCCGTGACACTGCGCTCGCGCGACAACGTAACCTGCGTTTGGCCGATCAAGTTGCCCAGCGGCGTGCGCAATTCATGCGCCACGTCCGCGTTGAAGGCCTCGAGCTGTTGATATGCCGTTTCGAGCCGCGACAACGCGCCGTTGAAAGAGTCGGCGAGCTCGGAAAGTTCCGGCGCCAGCGTATCGGTCTGCAAGCGCCGCGACAGATAACCCGGCGACAACGCCTGCGCTTCGCGCGACAGCCGCTCCACCGGTCGCAAGCCAACGCCCGCGATGTAATACCCAAGCCCTGCCGCGCCCAACGCGCCCACGACCGTCAATGCGATCAGACCGACCGTGAATGCGCGCAGCGTTTCGACGAACGGCGTCGAATCGATGCCCACCGTCAACAGCACCGGCGGACGCTCGCCGTGCGCTTCGACCTCCGCCGAATAAGTCTTCAGCGGCGCCTCGTGCCCGGGCAGCGTGACCTGCCCGAAGCCATGCGTGCCCAAAGCCTGCCGCTGCGCGTCGGTCAACGGCGCGCCATAGGTGAAGCGCGGATCGTCGCTCTGAACCCAAAGGCTGACGCGATTGTTCTCGGAAATGGAATTGTCGAATTTCGTGCGCACATATTCCCAATGCACCACGTCGTCGTTGCGCATGATGAGAGGCTTGTACATGGTCCAACGCGCGTGCAGCTCATTGCCCTGATGGCGCTCCAGCTCGCGCTTCAACAACCCATGCATGGCGATGCTCAGCACCGCCAGCATGACGAAGCTGGCGACCGCGAACATCGCGGCGAGGCGCTTGCTGATGGACAGCTTCATGCGTCCTCGCTCTGGTCGTCGCGCACTTCCAGCACGTAGCCCATGCCACGCACCGTGTGCAGCAACGTCGGCTTGAACGGATCGTCGAGCTTACTGCGCAGCCGTTTCACCGCCACTTCGACGACGTTGGTGTCGCTATCGAAATTCACATCCCACACCAGCTCGGCGATGGTGGTCTTGGAAAGAATCTCGCCTTTGCGACGCGCGAGCGCGGCGAGCAAAGCAAACTCTTTCGCGGTGAGGTCCAGGCGCTGGCCGTTGCGCCAGGCCTTGCGAGCCAACAGATCGATTTGCAGATCCGCGATGCGCAGCTGCATGGCTTCCTGGCCGCGACTGCGACGAGTCAACGCCTGCAAGCGCGCGACGAGCTCCAGGAACGAGAACGGTTTGACCAGATAGTCGTCCGCTCCTTCGCGCAAGCCCCGAACGCGATCATCGACGCGATCGCGCGCTGTCAACATGATCACCGGTGTCTGGCGCTGCTCGCGTAACGCATGCAGCACGGAGAAGCCGTCCGTGCCCGGCAACATCACGTCGAGCACGATCACGTCGTACTCGTATTCGAGCGCCATGTGTTTACCGTCGAGCCCATCGCGCGCGACGTCCACGACGTAGCCCTGCTCACGCAGACCTCGCTCGAGATAATCGGCCGTCTTGGGCTCGTCTTCCACGATCAGAACTTTCATGGCATCGCTATGGCGCAAAAGAACACGACCCTCCGCTCGACGGCACCCGACCCGTCAACTGTGTCGGCGCTTGCCCGATCAACCGCATGAGCACGCGCCCATGGCGGACCATAGCCCAATCGCCGGCACCGAAACATGACCAGCACCTTACGAAGTTGTCAGGAACGTTGAAGGCGGACGCGAGCTGCCGAGGGAGGCAATATAGTGACAGCTTCCGAGCGAAATTCCGCCCGGAAGTGCCTGCTCCCGGTTAAGCCTGGTGCGGGGCTACTCTTCGACGATCGCCTGGTAGGTGAGCGATCGAGACAACGCGCGCAGATCGGGCACGTCATCGCCGCGCTGCTGGATCATGCCGACCACGATCAGCTGATAGACCGGATCGATCCAGAACCACGTGCCCGCGTAACCGCCCCAGAAATAAGTGCCTTCGCCGCCATAACCGCCGGCAGCCGCCGGATCTTCGACCACCGCGAAATCCAGACCGAAGCCGGTGCCCGGCCCCATGGTGCGCGCCGAGTCGGGAAGCATGTTGGTACGCATGAGCTTCACACTGAGCGGCGACAGGATGCGCTGACCATCCAGCGTGCCGCCATTGAGCAACATCTGGCAGAAGCGCATGTAGTCGCTGGCAGTCGACACCAGGCCGCCGCCGCCGGAAGCAAACACCGGCGGCTTGGAATAATCGGCGACATTCGGATGCTTGACGCTCTTGCCGTCCTTGCCGCGGTAATAGAACTCGACCAAGCGACTCATCTTCGCGGCCGGTACGTAAAACGCCGTGTCCACCATCTGCAACGGTCCGAACACGTGCTGCTGCAGGAACTCAGGAAACGTCTGGCCCGACAGTTTCTCGACCAGGTAGCCCTGCACATCCACCGAGACGCTGTAATGCCAGCGCTCGCCGGGCTGGAACAACAGCGGCGCCTTGGCCAGGCGCTCGATGAAAGTCCGCATGGGCTGAGTCTGATCGAATACGTTGTTCTCGACGTAATGCTTGTCGACCGCGGTGCCGCCGAAGAAGCCATAGGTGAGACCGCCCGAATGTGACATCAGCTCGCGCATGGTCATCGGATGATTGCTGGGCACGGTCGTGACCGCGCCGCTGGCGGCATCGACTTTCGCGACCTTCAGATCGGCGAATTCCGGAATGTATTTGGATACGGGGTCGTTCAGCTGCCACTTGCCCTGCTCGAACAGGATCATCATGGCGACGCCGGTGACAGGCTTGGTCATGGAATAGATGCGAAAGATCGAGTCCTTGCGCATGGGCGTGCCGGTCTCCAGCTCGCGCTTGCCGGCCGCTTCCAGATGCACGACCTTGCCTTTCCTCGCGACCATGGTCACGACGCCCGACACGTCACCGCGGTCGGCGAGCGCTTTCATCTGCGTTGTCAGTCGATTGAGTCGCTGCGACGACATGCCGACGGCTTCGGGTCGGGCGGTGCCGAGATCCGCGGCTCCGACGACGCCTACGACGAACGCGAGCAGCAACGAACAGAAGAAACGACGTGCGAACATCATGCTTCCTCCCTGATTGTTAGAGGCGCTGAGTGTAGTCACAGGCCGACGCCGAAAGGAACCGCGCGGCCCGAGGCGTGCGGATTTCGCAGGTCGGACCAGGCTTTCGATAAAATGCCGGCGTGAACCGTCCAGCCAGTCTTCTGCCCATCGAACAAGCGCTGCCCGCCCTGCGGCACGCGTTGCTCGAACATCGCAACGTGGTCCTGCAGGCCCCGCCCGGCGCCGGTAAATCGACCGGTGTGCCGCTCGCCTTGCTGAATGAGCCCTGGCGCGCTGACGCTCGCATCGTGATGCTCGAGCCACGACGGCTCGCGGCCCGCGCTGTCGCCACTCGCATGGCGCAGACGTTGGGCGAGCCGGTGGGTCGCACGGTCGGCTTTCGTACGCGGCTCGAAACCAAGGTGAGCAAGGACACGCGCATCGAAGTCGTAACCGAAGGCATTCTGACGCGCTGGCTGCAACGCGACCCGACGCTGGAAGGCGTCGCGCTGGTGATTTTCGATGAGTTCCACGAGCGCAGCCTGAATGCCGATCTCGGCCTCGCGCTGTGCCTCGATGCTCAGGAGACGGTGCGCGAGGATCTGCGTCTGCTGGTCATGTCCGCAACGCTCGACGGCGCAGCCGTCGCAAAGTTGCTTGGCGATGCGCCGGTCGTTACCGCCGAGGGTCGCGCATTTCCAGTGACGACGCATTATCGCGAACGTCTCGATGTCCGGGGCTCTCGCCCCCAGTACGAAGATATGGCGCAGATCGTCGCTCGAACCATCGTGCGCGCCATCGATGCCGAGCCCGGCGATGTGCTCGCGTTTCTTCCGGGCCAGGGAGAGATTCGTCGCGCGCAGCGGTTTCTGGAAGAAACATCGCTGCCAGCGGGCGTGAGAGTGTTGCCACTGTTCGGCGAGTTGTCGCCGCAAGAACAAGACGCCGCCATCCAGCCCAGTCGGGGCGGCGAGCGCAAGATCGTGCTCGCGACCAACATCGCCGAAACCAGTCTCACCATCGAAGGCGTTCGCATCGTGGTCGACAGTGGCCAGGAACGGCGCTCGCGTTTCGATCCCGCGACCGGCATGGGGCGGCTCGAGCTCGGCAGCATTTCTCGCGCCTCGGCCGATCAGCGCCGGGGTCGCGCGGGCCGAATTCAGGCGGGCGTGTGTTATCGACTCTGGAGCGAAGTCGAACATGCAGCGCTACCGGCGCAAACATCACCGGAAATCGTCGGCGCGGATCTGGCGCCGTTGGCGTTGGAGCTGGCGAACTGGGGAATCGCCGATCCATCCGCGTTACGTTGGCTCGATCCGCCTCCCTCGGCGACATTTGCGCAGGCTCGCGATTTGCTCCGTTCGCTCGAAGCCATCTCCGCCGATGGTCGCGTGACGGAACATGGTCGCGCGCTGGCAAGAATGGCAACGCATCCTCGACTCGCGCACATGATCGTGAGAGGCGCGGAGTTGGGATTACAGACCACGGCGTTGCAAATCGCGGCCGCGCTCGGCGAGCGCGATCTACTGCGTACGCAAGGTCAGGATAGAAACGTCGACCTGCGCTTCCGTGTCGAAGCGTTGCGCGGCGAGCGCAGCCTTCCCGTCAATGTGTCCATCGATCAAGGCGCGAAACAACGAGCGCTGCGAAGTATCGATCTGCTTGCACGCCAGCTCGAACAACCGCGCCATGACAACACGAAGCTCGGCGACTACGACGTCGGCCGCCTGCTCGCGCTGGCTTATCCCGACCGTATCGCTCAGTCGCGCGGGGCCGGCGGACGATATTTGTTATCGAGCGGGCGCGGCGCGCAGTTGCCGCCGGCGCAAAGCCTGGCTCGGGCCGAGTTTCTCGTGGTCGCCGATCTCGATGCCGGCGATCGTGAGGCGATGATCCGGCTCGCGGCCCCGCTCACCCGCGAGCTGCTCGAAGCCGACTTCAGCCGGCAGATCGAGCATCGCGAGCGCTTCGAGTGGGACTCACGCGAACAAAGCGTGGTGGCTCAGGATGAACGATGGCTCGGCGCGTTGAAATTATACGAACGTCGAATCGACAGGCCCGATCCAACCCGGATGCTGGAGGCCATGCTGGCAGGCGTTCGTGAGCTCGGGCTCGGCGCTCTGCCGTGGACCAAACCTGCCCGCGCGCTCCAGACGCGGTTGATATTCGCGAAACGATTCGACGAGCGCGCCCCGGTCCCCTGGCCGGACGTGAGCGATGCGGCACTGATGGAACATCTCGATGAATGGCTGGCCCCGTGGCTCAACGACATGAGCCGACGCGATCATCTGGCGCGTCTGGAGTTGCACGACATCCTCCTGTCCCTGCTCGACTGGAACGCGCAGCAACGACTCGAATCGTTCGCGCCCACACATCTGGCCGTGCCGAGCGGCTCGCGCATTCCCATCGATTACACCGAAGAATCACCGACTGTCGCCGTTCGGCTGCAAGAGGTGTTCGGCATGCATGAAACACCGACGGTCGCGGAAGGCCGCGTACCACTCACGCTCCAGCTGCTCTCGCCCGCCCACCGTCCGGTGCAGGTCACGCGCGACCTGGTGAGCTTCTGGGCCCGCGGTTATCTGGACGTAAAAAAGGAGCTCAAGGGCCGCTATCCCAAGCATTATTGGCCGGACGATCCCCTTACCGCCCAGGCGACCGCTCGCGCCAAGCCCCGGCCGCGCTGAACCGGCCTCGAGCGGGTAGAATCGGCTCATGTCAGGAGGGACCTCCATGCTCGTCCGCACACTGCCGTTGCTCCTGCTGACGGCCACCGCCGCGCACGCCGGGACCAAGCTCGAGACCATCAGCCGCGATTTGTCCGGCGGCCGCGCCAGCACCATCAACACGTGGGCTCAGGACGGCATGATGCGCGTTGAATCGCAGCCGAACGAGTCGACCTTGATCTTCCGGGACGAAACGATCTATGCGATCAACCACAAGGACAAGAGTTACATCGCCATGGATCGCGCCTCGATGAAGCGCATGGCCGAGCAGCTCAACCCGGCGTTGCAGATGCTCCAGGAGCGCATGAAAACCATGACACCGGAGCAGCGCGCGCAGCTGGAGAAGATGCTCGGCGCCAAGATCCCCAGCGGCGAAGGCCAGCCGGCACCGGAAATCAAGCGCACCTCACGTAATGACAAGGTCAACGGCTATGGCTGTACTTATGTCGAAGTGCGCGAAGCCGGCGTGCTCACCGACGAGCTGTGCGTGGTGCCGGCCAACGCATTGAAAGGCTCGGCGGAGCTGATGGCGTCCGCCAGGAAGATGTCGGCGCTGGTGAACGATATGATGACCAGCATGGACGCGCCGTGGCTGAAACAGATGGCGCAGAAACAGATCCAGAACTTCGAGGCGCTCGGCGGCATTCCGGTCGTCAGCCGGCACTTCGTCGGCGGCAAGCCGCAAAACGAGACCAGTCTGAGCAACATCGGCTCCGAGACGCTCGCGGCATCGCTGTTCGAGATTCCGGCCGGATATACCAAAAGAGACATGATGGCGCCGCGCTAACATCGAGCGGAACGCGCAACGGAGAGAGTCAGTGAATCAAGATATCCAGCAACATATCCTCGCCCTGCACGCCAGGCTCGAGCAGCTCGACCGCAACGCGATCGACGCCCGCACGCGCGAATCGCTCATGCTCCTGCTCAGCGATCTGACGCGTCTGCTGGGCGCGGCATCGCTCGACAACGAAGATCACCCGCTCACCGACCGGCTCGAACAGCTCGCGGTGAGCTTCGAAGCCGAGCATCCGGCCGTCGGCACCGCCGTGCGTCAGCTCATCGACGCGCTCGCCAAAGCCGGCATTTAGGAGGCGCGATGTACGATACAAACAATGTGTTCGCAAAAATCCTGCGCGGCGAGATTCCGTCGTTCAAGGTCTACGAGGACGCGACGGCATTGTCCTTCATGGACGCCATGCCGCAGTCGGACGGCCACACGCTGGTGATTCCGAAAGTCGAAGCGCGCAATCTCTTCGACATCGCACCGGACGCGCTCGCCGATCTGATCAAGGCGACTCAGCACGTCGCGCGCGGCGTGCAGCAGGCGTTCAAGCCCGACGGCATGCGCATCATTCAATTCAACGAGCCGGCGGCGGGTCAGACCGTGTTCCATATTCATTTCCACATCCTGCCTTGTTACAACGGCAAGGAAATCCGCGGTCACAACCGGGACTGGGCCGATAAGGACCTGCTCGCCCGGCACGCCGACAAAGTCCGCGCCGCATTAGCCAATCTGCCACCACGCCACTGAAGCCGGCGGTTCACATGAGCCAGAAAATATATAAAGTTCCCGAGGACTTCGCCGCGCTCGCACACCTGCGGCTGGCCGACTATCAGCGCTTGTATCAGGAATCGGTGCGCGATCCGAACAGTTTCTGGGCGCGCATCGGGCGCCGCCTCGACTGGATCCAGCCGTTCGCGAAGGTGAAGGACACCAGCTTCGACGAGCACGACTTCCGGATTCGCTGGTACTACGACGGCAAGCTCAACGTCGCGGCCAACTGTCTCGACCGTCATCTCATCAAGCGCGGCGACAAGACCGCGATCATCTGGGAAGGCGACGACCCCAAGCTGTCCGAGCGCATCACTTATCGTCAGTTGTACGAGCGCGTCTGTCAGTGCGCGAATGCGCTCCGGGCGCTCGGTGTCAAGAAAGGCGATCGGGTCACGATCTATCTGCCGATGATTCCCGAAGCGGCGGTCGCGATGCTGGCCTGCGCGCGCATCGGTGCGATTCATTCGGTGGTCTTCGGTGGCTTCTCGGCCGACTCGCTTGCGGGTCGCATCGCCGACTGCGGGTCGACTGTTGTAATCACGGCGGATGAAGGCATCCGCGGCGGCAAGCGGGTGCCGCTCAAGACGAATGTCGATCTCGCCTTGACGATGCCGAACACGGACTGCGTCAAGCATGTGCTGGTCGTGAGACGCACCGGTATTCGTGTCCCGATGTATCAGGCCCGCGATCAATGGTTCGACGATGTCGTCAATCCGCAGCCCAAGGAATGCTCGCCCGAAGTGATGGATGCGGAAGATCCGCTGTTCATTCTTTATACCTCGGGCTCGACCGGCAAGCCCAAGGGCGTTCTGCACACCAGCGGCGGTTATCTGGTGTACGCAGCGATGACGCACGAGCTGGTGTTCGATCTGCGCGAGGACGATATCTTCTGGTGTACCGCCGACGTGGGTTGGGTCACCGGTCACACCTACGTGGTGTACGGGCCGCTGGCGAACGGCGCGACGACGGTGATGTTCGAAGGCGTGCCGAATTACCCGGACAGCGGCCGTTTCTGGCAGTCCGTCGACAAGCATAAAGTCACATTGTTCTATACCGCGCCGACTGCGATTCGCGCGCTCATGCGTGAAGGTGAAGAGCCGGTGAAGGAATGGTCGCGCAGCTCGATCCGCCTGCTCGGCACGGTGGGCGAGCCGATCAATCCGGAGGCGTGGGAGTGGTATCACCGCGTGGTCGGTGACGGTCGTTGCCCCATTGTCGATACCTGGTGGCAAACGGAAACCGGCGGCACGTTGATTTCCCCTTTGCCGGGCGCGATCGATCAGAAGCCGGGCTCGGCGACGCTGCCGTTCTTCGGCGTGAAGCCGGCCATCGTCGACAACGAGGGCAACACGCTCGAAGGCGCGTGCGAAGGCAATCTCATCATCACCGACAGCTGGCCCGGACAGATGCGCACGGTGTTCGGCGATCATCAGCGCTTCATCGACACCTATTTCAAAACCTTCCCGGGGCGCTACTTCACCGGTGACGGTGCGCGGCGCGATGAGGATGGTTATTACTGGATCACCGGCCGCGTCGACGACGTGTTGAATGTCGCCGGCCATCGACTCGGCACGGCGGAGATCGAGAGCGCGTTGGTCGCGCATCCCAAGGTCGCCGAAGCGGCGGCCGTGGGATATCCGCACGACATCAAGGGTCAGGGCATTTATGTGTATGTGACTTTGGTCGCCGACGCTCAGCCCAGCGAGGCATTGCGCACCGAGCTGCGCGACTGGGTGCGTAAGGAGATCAGCCCGATCGCGACACCCGATCTGCTGCAATGGGCGCCGGGGCTGCCGAAGACCCGCTCGGGCAAGATCATGCGTCGAATCCTGCGCAAGATCGCGGCGAACGAGCACGACCAGTTGGGCGATATCTCCACGCTCGCCGATCCGAGCGTGGTCGAGAGCCTGGTTCGCGAGCGAATGAACCGCCCGGCCGCGGAGCTCGCCGCTGCTCAACAAGCCGCCGCCGAGAAAGCGCCGGCTAAAAAGAAGAAAAAGAAAGCTGAGTAGTTCGGCCGCGTCTCCACAACGCCGCGCCACCCAGGCGCGGCGGCCTCGCCCGCAACGGTCATTGAAGCTGTTTATCTGGTCGCTTTAGAACAGTCGCCCCTCCCGCGCGGTCTGAGCGCGGTGGGCCAGTGGGCATCTATTTGTTCGCGGCGTTAGAACAATCGGCCCGCGCCGGCGAGGCGCGGGCGGTAGAAGTCGTCGTCGAGCGTTCGCAGCTCGACCGGCCGGCCGGTCTGTGGGGCGTGCACGAAGCGGCCCTCGCCGGTGTAAATCGCCACGTGCGAGATGCGGCCTTTGATTCGAAAGAACAGTAGATCGCCGGGCTCGAGCTCGTTCAGCGGGACCGGTGTCGCGGCGGAGTACTGTTCGGCCGCGGTTCGCGGCGTGGATATTCCCAGCTGATCGTGGATAAAGCGCACCAGCCCGCTGCAATCGAACGAGGTCGGTCCATTCCCGCCCCATTGGTACGGCGAGCCTAACAACGAGATCGCACGAATCGCCACCTCATTGCCCACAGTAGTCGCTGGCGCGACCGGCGGGCGGAGAGTCGAGGTCGTGGGCGTCGGCGACACATAGGGCTGCGGCACAGCGCACCCCTGCAGAGTGAGGCTCGCTCCGATCATCGCCAACCAGAGCGCTGAAGACGCGGCTCGAGTCGCAACGGAGCGGGCACGGTCTTCGGCCATGACCGGATCCCGGCGTCGTGCCGACCGAACGGCGCTCGATTTGAAAACTTGCGTGCGGTTCATAGCGATACCGCCCAGAAGAATGCCTAAGCTCGAAGCTAAGTGCCAACCACTGAATACCGAATGAACTGGCGCGGCACGCGACGGCGCCCCACAACTCCGCTCCGCTCGATCGCGGGACCCCGGCAGCGTCGCGATCCAGTAGAGCCTAGGACGGCAGCGACCTCTCCAAAACCGGCCGCGCCAGCGAAACACTCGCGTCAGTGATACTGTTGCGCCCGTCGCCCAGCTTCACGAGACATCATGCGCGGATTGCCTGGATTCCTGCTGTTTTTGCTCGCCGTCGGGCCGCTGCAAGCGGCCGACCGCGGCCCGTGGAGCGAGGTCCAGCCCGACGCCATCCGCAGTCACGTGGAATTTCTTGCAGCCGATCTGCTGGAAGGGCGCGCCACCGCTTCGCGCGGCTACGACATCGCCGCGGCGTACGTAACCTCGCAGTTCCGTCAGGCCGGCCTGCAGCCGGCCGGTGAGGACAAGAGCTATACCCAGAAGGTGCCGCTGCTGGAAGCGACGCCGGTATTGCCCGGCTCGTCCGCCGAGCTGGTGCGCGGGGACGATACATACACATTCGAATACGGCACTCACTACCTGCCGAGTGCCGATTTCTCCTCCGCGAGCTCCACGCTCAGCGCGCCAATGATGTTCGCGGGCTTCGGCATCTATGCGCCCGAGCTCGACTACAACGACTTCGAGAACATCGACGTGAAGGGCCGCATCGCCGTCATCTTCAGCGGCGCGCCGGCGAAGTTCTCGAACGAAAAACGCGCGTACTACTCGTGGGAAGAGCGCAAGCTCGCCACGCTGGTGGAGCGCGGCGCCGTCGGCGTCATCACGATCGATTCAACGGCGGATACCAAGCGCACGCCGTGGGAACGTCGCGTCGCCATGAGCTGGATTCCTCAGATGCGCTGGCTCGACGAAACCGGCCAGCCGCAGAACGCCTTCCCGGCCTTGAAGTTACGTTTCCGTTTCAATCACGACGCCGCCGCGCAACTGTTCGAGACCGCGCAAAGCGGCTTCCCCGAGGCGCTGGCCGCATCCGAAGAAGGCACGCCGCAAGGCTTCGAATTGCCCGGCATGATGACTTTGTCGGCGACCACGGGTCTGCGTAAGACCGAAAGCTCGAATGTCATCGGCGTGCTGCCCGGCTCGGACCCGCAGCTCAAGAACGAGTATGTGGTGATTACCGCGCATCTCGATCATCTCGGTCGCGGCACGGCAGTGAACGGCGACGCCGTCTACAACGGCGCGCACGACAACGCCGTTGGTGTCGGAATCATGCTGGAGATCGCGCGCGCGCTGTATGCCTCGAATGTGAAACCACGACGCTCGGTGATATTCGCCGCCGTCACCGCCGAGGAAAAAGGTCTGCTCGGCTCCGACTTTTTCGTGCGCCAGGCTCAGGCGCAGGAAAAGAAGCTCATCGCGAACATCAACGTGGACATGCCACTGACGTTTACGCCGGTGTTCGACGTCGTCGCGCTCGGCGCACAGCATTCAACGTTGGGAACAGTGGCGCGCCAGGCCGTGGCCGCGCAGGGCTATCGACTCAGTGCCGATGCCTCGCCCGAGCAGGTCAAATTCATTCGGAGCGATCAGTTCTCGTTCATCCGTCGCGGCATCCCCGCGCTGGTGCTCGGCGCGGGCTATCAACCCAGAAACCCGAGCATCGATCTGGATGAACTGCGCCGGCAGTACCTGACGACGCACTATCACCAGCCCAGCGACGATCTGACGTTACCGATGGACTATCCGACCGCCGCCGATCTGGCCCGCATCGATTTACGGATCGCGCTGAACGTGGCGAACGCGCCGGCCGCACCCCGCTGGGTGAATGGCGATTTCTTTGCGGAGAAATTTTACACAGTGAAGTAAGATTCGCCCCGCACGAGCACGCAACTTAAGGATGAATGCGCCATGGCGGATCTGGATCAGATCAAAGACGTCGCCGTCGATGCGGGCGATCTGGCCGAGCTGAAACAAAGCTTCGACGTCTGCGACGCCAACGGCGACGGCTGGATCGTCAACCAGGAATTCAGCGCCCTGTTACGCTCCCTGGATCAGGATCTGTCCGAAGATGAATGCCTGCTGGCATTCGAGCTCACCGACGCCGATGGCGACGGTTCGATCAGCTTCGAGGAATTCATGGGCTGGTGGACCGACTCCCGCTGATAGCGCACGACCGGCGCGACAACGAGTTTTGTTAAAACCCAAGGGCTCGCGATCTGTGACTTCGCTCACACGCACCGCCCGCCGGCCGCGTGACGCGATGCTCAATCCCCACATAAACCAGGGGGTTACTGCTTTCCCCTAGTCGAACATCAATATCGATGCCCCTAACCTACTGCACTGCTCGTGCCGATAGCGGTGAGTAAGGAGACATCATGAGCAGCGAAATGAGCGAAGCCCTGCGCAGCAGCCTGCGCATCGGCGATCCGGTACGACTCAAAGACAGCGACGTGGATTTGCGCGGCGATGTGTGGCAATTGCGCACCGGCCGCTACGTCGTCGTGCGTTGGCAGGACGAATGTCGCAGCACTCATTCGGAAACGGCCGTCGAATACGATCCCTCGCGCAGCCGAGCCGAGTGGAGCCGTAACATCAGCCACGAAGATCGCGAGCGCTGACTCCCAGCGTTGAACACGAAAAAGCTAGCTACAGAGACAACGCTAGCTTCAGAGAGACACCGGATACATGGATGTACCCCGCCGCCACCGGCGGCGGCTCCCGGCAAAAACCGCGTTTTTTGCCTCGGAGCACGAGCGTCGTGGCAGGAGCCCGATCGCTCGTCCGAATAAAAGAAGGCCGCGCTTCGTTGGAGGCGCGGCCTATGAAGTGCGCAGCCGTCAGCATGGTGTCCGATGGGTTCTCAGCGGGTGCCCCCATCGTCCTGGGGAGGTCCATGTAACGAGTTGCGCAGGGTCCAAATTCAATCCTGCGTCGAATCGAACCGCAGAAAACGGCAGCTCCGATTCGAGCAACGCTGCTTCAACGCACGACCAGACGCCCGGGATCCTGAGTATGTTCCGTGACGCGACCGCAAATTTTTTGCGGACATTACGGATATTCCAACCCGATCGGACTCAGGCTGCGTCGATCTGGAGCAGTACCTCCCTGACTTTGTGAAACTCCGAAGCCTTGTCGAAGAAATGATCGGCGCCGCACTCCCGGCTCGCGATCCGGTAATCATCCGAAGGATGATTCGTGACCACGATGACTGCTTCGGGCCGGCTGGCGCTGGCGCGTAACTGTTTCAAGACCTGAAAGCCGCTGCCACCGCGTAGCTGGATGTCCAGGATCAGTACGCGGGGCTGCGACAGCCGCATGCCTTCGATAGCGGCAGCGACCGCGTCGGCGCTGCCAACCACCTTGGCATTCGGAATGTCACCCACGGCTTCCACCAGCCGCTCCATGACCGCCGGTGAATCCTCGACGATATAGATCGTCAGCTCGGATCCGGCAGCCATGGTCCAACTGTCTCATTCCACCAGTTGGTTGCGGACGGCGTAGGCCGCGATCTCGGCGTTACTGCGCATTCCCATCTTTTCCAGAATGCGCGCCCGATACGTGCTGACGGTCTTCACGCTCAGGCCGAGCTCGTTGGCCATGACGGCTGGCGAGACGCCACGCGCAATTCGCGTGAACACCTGCAGCTCGCGCTCGGACAGCCGGTTGTGCATCGGGCCCTCTTCATCGGCCGCGCACTCGGAGGCCAACAATTCGGCCACCAGCGGGGTGATGTAGCGGCGCCCCGTGCCGACCGCTCGCACGGCCTTCACCAGCTCTTCCGGCACGATCATCTTGGGCACGTAGCCGTTGGCGCCGGCGCGCATCAAGCGCACCGCGAAGCTGCGTTCCGGGTGCATGCTCAGCACCAGGATCGCCAGCTCCGGCTGATCGCGCTTCAGCTGCTTCAACAGATCGATGCCGCTCTGGCCCGGCAGGGTGATGTCGAGCACCACGACATCGACCTGCAGGCCGTTACGTAACTGTTGAAGCGCGTCCTCGGCGGAGCCGGCTTCGGCGACGACCTGCAGGTCCTGCTCTTCCGCCAGCATCTCGCGCACTCCGGCGCGGAGGATGGCGTGGTCGTCGACGATCAACACGCGGATCGGCGTATGTATGGCCTGAAACGCGTCCCTGGCCTCGTTTTCCCGAGAGCCTAGTTCGGTTGGGTTCAACATCGCTGTGGTACCTCGGTCATTGCTTCACGGAGGTCGCCCCCCTGCAGGGTGGTGATGGCCACGTCCTGACCGTCGTTCAAGCCATAATCCATGGCCAGCCCTTGCGCACGATAAGCGTTGAGGCGGTTGTAGAGAGTCTTGAGACTCACCCCCAGCAACGCCGCCGCGCGGGTCTTGTTTCCACCGCATTTCTGCAGCGTCGCGAAAATCATCCAGCGCTCCACGTCGGCCAGATTGGTGCCGACCGGGATGCGTAATGCCACAGGCGCCGGCGCTAAGTTGCGCTCGCCGCCGACCATCGTCTCGTCGCCCGAGTCTTGTTCATCGCCCGCATAGTTGCCGCGATGATCGTTGTTGGTTGCCCTCTCGACATGATTCTCCATGCGCTCGCTCCTGACGGTCAGCTTTACACTCAGTGGCCCGATGGATCACAACGGCATCAGGGGAAGGAAAAGTTCCCAACAAAGTGAAGTTCGTACCGTCAGACGTTTCCTACGTATTGACCCCGCCCCCGATGCGGCACTGCTTTGGGGCGCCAGCCGGAGCTTCACGCCGACATCGCGGTCGCATTGGTGGCTGGAATGAAGGCCTCGACAATGGTGCCGGTGCCCTCGTCCGGCTTCCGGATCTGGAAGCGACCTCCCATCTGACGCATTCGTTCCCGCATGCCCACGACGCCATGCGACTTGGGCTTGCTCAGCGATTCCTCCGCGACTCCGACGCCGTCGTCGATGATTCGTAACCGGATCCCCCCGTCCTCGCGCGCGAGGATGACGCGCACCTTGGTGGCCTGCGCGTGTTTGGCGATGTTGGTCAGCGACTCCTGGGCGATCCGATAGAACGCGATCGACCAGGCCGGGTCCAGGTCGTCGAAGTCCTCCTGCACATCCACCTCGCACGGAATGCCGGTGCGACGCGTGAACTCGCGACAGTGCGAGCGCATGGCGAACGCGAGGCCGAGATTGTCCAGGTGGCTGGGCCGCAGCCCTTCGATGACCTCGTGCTTGAGCTCCACCGTTTCGCTCAGCATCTTCAGAGCCCGCTGCAGACGGTCCTTCACCTCGCGCGCGCCTTCGGGCAGCCGGCGTTGAATCCAGTTCAAGTCCATGTTGATCGCAGTGAGATTGCTGCCGAGCGTGTCGTGCAGCTCCCGCGCGAGCCTGGCCTTCTCTTCCTCGGAAACGCGAATCAGATGTTGAGAAAGCTCGGTCAGCTCCGAGGTGCGTTGCTCGACCTGCTCGTTCAGCACCTGGTTGGCCTCGAGCATCGCGTTCTCGGCAGTCTCGCGATCGCGCACATACTTGCGGAGTAGTTTGTTCAGGCCAATCAGCACCGCGACAGTCACGACGGTGGTCAGCAACGCGAGCCCGCCGGCGACCAGCAGATCGCGCAACACTTCACGACGCAACGCCTCGATGCGTGCGTCTTCTTCCGCCATCATTCGATCGACGATGCCTCGCACTCGATCCATCGTAGTGGTCGCACGCTCAGTACCTGCAACGTCGGCCGTGCCGTTCGGCCCCGGCTGCGGACTGCGACTGATCGTCGCCTTCAGACGGCTGATGGCGGCGGCGGTGAGGTTCTCCAGATCGGCAATATCTTTTTGCCGGGCGGCGTTGTCCGCAGTCAAAGTGCGCAGCTTTTCCAGCTCGCTGCGCCAGCTGCGCATCGCCACGTAATAAGGCTCGAGATAACCGGTCTGGCCGGTGAGCAGATAACCGCGCTGGCCCGATTCCGCCGCCGTGATGACCGATTGAAACGTGCTGAGCGAGCGCTTGATCTCGTACGAGCGCGCATATTGAGCGTGCGAATCCATGGTCGCCGCGGTGTTGACGATCAGCAAAGTGGCGTTCACCACCAGCAGCGCGATCGAGATGACGATCACCAGACGCACGTGGAGCGGCACGCCGCCGCTTGCGGCGGGCGGTGTGTTCAACGATGGATTTGGCGAGTGCCCGTTGTGAGTGACGTCGCCCATGAACTCCTGTGCAATGACCGCTGTGACCAGCAACGACTGTGAACATTTCTTGGTTCCTTGGTCAGCGGTGGCCCACGGACCCGGACCGTGCCCATGCTCACAATTGCACGCTGCCCGGATGCACGCGTGTAGAAACGTCCGCAATGCCTCGGGCCACCCTTGTGCGAGGAACCTTGCAATCCATCGGCACGTTATCGACGCGAATTCCACGAGCTTCCCGGCGGCCGGGCCGACAGGAACCGGCCGTCCCGCAGGAGGATTTCAGCCGGCAGCGAGTGGTTACTTAGTCAACAGACCGAGAGGTCACAGACGAGGGCATGCAAGATGACCAAAGCAAATGTTTATTTGATTCTCGCCGCGGCCGGCCTGGCGCTGGCGGGCTGCAACAAGGCCGAATCGCCTTCCGAAGTTCAGCACGATGTGAGCAACGCGCGGGCTGAAGCGCAGAGGGATGTCGCCGACGCGCAGGCCGATGCTCAGGAGAAGATGGCGGATGCGCAGAAGGACGTGGCCGATGCGCAGGCCGATCACGATCCGAACGATGTGGCCGATCAGGCCCGTGACGCCAGCGAGACCGCCGCCAAGGGCGACTACAAAGTCGCGGTGGCGCGCGCCGAAGCCACCCATAAAATCGCTGTCGAGAAGTGCGAGGCTCTGCAGGGCAACGCTCAGGAAGACTGCAAGTCTCGCGCCGATGCGGATCTGGAAAACGCCAAGCGCGCGGCTGAAGCTCGTCGCGACGGCGCGGGTTAACGGCTAGAGTGGAACGACCCAGAACTTGAGTTCAGGAAGCGAGGGAATATGGCACGGCAAAACACGGCGGCTTTGTTGTTGGCCGCGATCATGGCCTCCACCGTCGTCGCCTGCTCGTCGACCCCGACGCAGCAATCGACCGGCCAGGCCATCGACGACGGTGTCGTCACGGCCAAGGTGAAGGCCAAGCTGATCGAGGATCCGGTGACCAAGGCGCATCAGATCAACGTCGAGACCTTCAAGGGCACGGTGCAGCTGAGCGGCTTCGTCGAGACCGACCAGGCTCGAACCCGGGCGCTGCAACTGGCCCGCGACACCGACGGGGTGAAGAGCGTCAAGGACGCGCTGGAGATCCGCAAGGGCGGTTGATCGAGCCTTGGTCGATCGACCCTTGGGGTCCGCGTGGTGGAAACAAGGGCGGGTGAGCGATCACCCGCCCTTATCTTTTGCCGCTTCGTGACGGCCCGCCGCGTGAATCCGATTCCCGGCCCACTGCGTATACTCCAGCGCTTCGCCTTCGAAGCGCACTTCCACGAGGGATGGCATCGATGACCCACGGCAAAAAACCGGCTGATTCCATGATCGAAAGTGGCCGAGGCCCTTTGACGCCCGTCACAAGGCGCGACTTTCGCCGGGCTACGCTCGCTCTGGCCACGGCGGCTGCGGTGATGTTCAGCAGCGCGCCGCTGACAGCCGCGAACGCGGCGGATGAAGCCAAGGTGAAATGCGAAGGCGTGAACGCGTGCAAGGGCACTAGCGCCTGTGGCACGGCGGCCAATGCCTGCGCCGGCAAGAACGCCTGCAAAGGTCAGGGCTTCCTGATGCTGAGCAAGGCCGAGTGCGACGCCGCCAAGGCCAAGCTGAAGAAATAATTCAGCGTCCGGCCCGGTCTGATAGGGTCAGGGCGGCGCGGTCTTCCGTCGGCGGCCGCGCCGTTTCCTGATCGTTTCGTGAGTGTTCAGTGTCCAAATCGTCCCCTCATTCTTCGCTAGGCTTCGGGCTGGGCGTCCGCCCGACGCACTACGACGCCCTGCTCGGCGAGCGCAAAGGCAGTGTCAGCTGGCTCGAAGCGCTGACCGAGAACTATCTGCTCCCCGGCGGCAAGCCGCTGCACTATCTGGAACGGCTGCGCGCCGAATATCCGATCGCGCTGCATGGAGTATCGCTGTCCATCGGCGGTACCGACCCGCTGAATGAAACCTATCTGCGCGAAGTGAAAGCGCTCGCCGACCGCGTCGAGCCCGCGTGGGTGTCGGATCATCTGTGCTGGACCGGTGTCGACGGCGTGAACCTGCACGACCTGATGCCGATGCCGTTCACTGAAGCGGCGCTGAAGCATGTCGTGTCGCGCATCGGCGCGGTTCAGGAACGACTCGGCCGTCGACTGGTCCTGGAGAACGTGTCGAGCTATGTGAGCTTCACCAGCTCGGACCTGACGGAATGGGAATTCCTGCGCGAAGTCGCCGAGCGGGCCGACTGTCATCTGCTGCTGGATGTTAACAATGTGTATGTCAGCAGCGTGAATCATGGTTTCGATCCGATGGCGTATCTGCGCGGCATCCCGGTGGAGCGCGTCCAGCAGTTCCATCTCGCCGGCCATCGCAACATGGGCAACTATCTCATCGACACGCATGACGAGGCGGTGTGCGAGGAGGTTTGGGCGTTGTTTCATGCGGCCGTCGAACGTTTCGGGCCGCTCTCGACCATGATCGAGCGCGACGACAATATCCCCGAGCTGGAGGTACTGCTCGCGGAGCTGGATCGTGCGCGCGACATCACGTCATCGGCGCAGAAATCGAAGTCCGCGGCATGAGCGCTCAACCCGACACGACAGCGCTGGCCGAACTGCAGCGGGATTTCCAGAGTCATGTCATGCATGGCCACGAGCGCATCGTCGCTGCGGTCGAAGGCTCGGCGAGCGTGCCAGCGGCGTTGCGCCTGGGAATTTATTCCGAAGCGTATCGCCTGCGATTGACCGACGCGCTCGCGAGCACCTTGCCCCGTCTGCAACAGCTGCTCGGCAAGGAGCCGTTCGCCGAGGTGGCGCGGGAGTACATCGATCTGTGTCCGTCGAGTTATCCGTCGATCCGCTGGTTCGGCGATCGCATGCCCGAGCTGCTCACGAAATCGTTTCCACATCAGCCATGGCTCGCGGAACTGGCCACGTGGGAATGGGCCATCGCCGCCACCTTCGATGGTGCCGATGCTGAGCCCATCGGCATCGACGCGTTGGCTGCCGTCGCGCCCGAGCAATGGGCGGCGCTGACGTTTCAGTTTCATCCGACGGTGCAAGTGCTGACCATGCGCACCAACGCGCCGCTGTTGTTCAAGGCACTGTCCGCGGACGATCCGGCACCCGAACCAGTCGCCTTGGACGAGCCGCGGAGCTGGCTGATCTGGCGCGAGCAACTCAAGACTCAGTACCGTTCGCTGTCGCCGGACGAAAGCGCGGCGCTGGAACTCATGCGCAGCGGAGGCTCGTTCGAAATGCTCTGCGACGCGCTGTTCCAGTGGCATGACGCCGATGCCGTGCCCGCACAGGCCGCCGGCCTGCTCAAGCGCTGGGTGGTGGAGCAAATGATCGTCGGAGTATCCTAGCGGCCCGCAACTCTTCGGTCGCGAGCCATGTCCTTCGTTTTCCCGCCGCCGGCGTCACCCGCTGTCGCCATCCTCGGGCGCACCGAGCGCTTTCCCGTGCACCGGATCTATTGCGTCGGCCGCAATTACGCGGCGCACGCGCGTGAGATGGGCAAAGATCCGCAGCGCGAAGCCCCGTTTTTCTTCAGCAAGCCCGCCGATGCCGTCGTCGCCAGCGGCGCGCAAATCCCGTTTCCGTCGCGCACCTCCGATCTGCACCATGAGATCGAACTGGTGGTCGCGATCGGCACCGGCGGCGCGAATATCGGGATCTCGCAAGCGCTGTCGCATGTCTTCGGTTATGCCGTCGGCATCGATCTGACCCGTCGGGACTTGCAGGCGGAGGCGAAAGACAAAGGCCGTCCGTGGGACACGGCGAAAGGCTTCGATCGCTCGGCGCCGATCGGCGCGATCACGCCGGCCAGCGATGTGAAGCTCGACGACAGCAGGATCTGGCTCAAGGTCAACGACACACTGCGCCAGCAAGGCGCGATCGCCGACATGATCTGGAACGTGCCGGAAATCATCGCCGAGCTGTCGACGCTGTTCGAGCTCGCGGCCGGCGATCTGATCTTCACGGGCACCCCGGCGGGCGTCGCGGCGATCAAGCCCGACGACGTGCTGGAAGGCGGCGTCGACGGCCTCGCCACGGTCAAAGTGACTGTGATATGAAGTTCTACAACTACTTTCGCAGCTCGGCCGCGTTCCGGGTGCGGATCGCGCTCAACCTCAAGGGCGTGGCTTCCCGGAGCGTCGTCAAGGCGCTGGTCAAGAACGAACATCGCGCGGCCGATTATCTGGCCGTCAATCCGCAGGGTTTGATTCCGGCGCTTGAAGTCGATGACACGACGATCTCACAGTCGCTCGCCATCATTGAATATCTCAACGAGGTTCACCCGCACCCGCCGCTGTTGCCGGCCGATCCGCTGGCGCGCGCCCAGGTGCGCTCGATGGCGCTCGCGATCGCTTGTGACATTCATCCGCTGAACAACCTGCGCGTGCTGAACTATCTGCGTCAGAATCTCGCGCAAGACGACGACGGCGTGAACACGTGGTACCGGCACTGGATCAGCGAAGGTTTCCGTGGACTCGAACTGCAAGTCGCCAAACATTCCGGCGCTCGCCGCTATTGTTTCGGCGACAGTCTGTCGTTGGCCGACGTGTGTCTGGTGCCGCAGATGTACAACGCCCGGCGCTTCAACTGCGATCTCACGCCGTTCCCGACCCTGGTTGCGATCAGCACGCACCTGCAATCGTTGCCTGCCTTCGACGCGGCCCGGCCGGAAGCCCAGCCCGACGCCAGATAAACCGACCGAGCGGAGCATCATGAAACCAGCGGGAAGTTTGGTGTGCGTCGGGATCGGGATGACCCTCGGAGCGCACCTCACTCCGCTGGCGCGCGATCACATCCAAAACGCCGACGTGGTGTTCACCGGCCTGTCCGACGGCATCATCGAGATGTGGATCGCGCGCATGAACGCCGACGTGCGCAGCCTTCAGTCGTTGTATCGCGAAGGCAAGTCTCGAATGGACACCTACCGCGAGATGGTGGACACGATCCTGGCCGTAGTCCGCGCCGGCAAGCGCGTGTGTGCCGCCTTCTACGGCCATCCAGGCGTATTCGCGTGGCCCACGCACAAAGCCATCGAGATCGCGCGCAGCGAAGGTTACAGCGCGCACATGGAGCCGGGCGTCTCGGCGGCCGATTGTATGTATGCCGATCTGGGCTTCGATCCCGGCCGATATGGTTGCCAGCATTACGAAGCCAGCCAGTTCATGTTCAACCGGCGACGACTGGATACCGCCGCTTATCTGATTCTGTGGCAGGTCGGGCTGTCCGGCGATCAGTCGTTGACTCGTTTCTCCACCGGCGCCGCCTATCGGCAGGTGCTGGTCGATGTGTTGAGCCGCGACTATCCGCTGGACCACGAAGTGATTCTGTATCAGGCCGCGACGCTGCCCACTTTCAGCCCGAAGATCGTTCGCGTGCCGTTGTCCGAACTGCCAACGACCGAAGCGGACATGCACTTCACATTGGTGATCCCGCCGGCACAACCGCTGCAGCCGGATCATCACACCCGCGAGCGTCTGTCCGCGCTCGACCGCAATCTCGGATTGGCCACGCAAGGCTGAGCAGCGCCGCCGTGCACGTGTTTCCAGTCGAGACGCCCCGGCTGAGCATGCGACCCATCGTCCCGGCCGACGCGCCACTCTATGAGCATCTGTATACGGATGCCGAGACCATGCGCTTCATCGGCACGCCGCTCTCCGCCGAACGTGCGGCGAAAAGTTTTCGGAGCGCGCTCGCCGGTATGCAGCGCCCGCCGATCGAGCGGCTGTTTTTAACCGTCGTGGAAAAGGCATCGCGGACCGACGTCGGCATCTGTAGCCTGCAGAACCTCGATCCGGCCGAAAGGAGCGTGCAAGCCGGTGTGATGTTCATCCAAGCGGCCCGCGCCAAAGGTTATTCCAAGGAAGGCTTTACCGGACTGATTCACCAAGTGTTCGCGCAGTTGCCGGTGGACGAATTGTGGGTGCAATTCGCGACCGACCACGTAGCTGTGCAGCGGGCTGTGCTTAGCGTAGGCTTTGTTCGCCGTGTCCGCGCCGCCGGGCGGGACGGAGCTTGTCAAAGGAACGGGCAAGAGGATGGGCAGGGAAATGCCTGGTCGGTTCATCGCGGGTCGTGGTCGCCACCGTCCGCGTTCCGGAACGCGCGGTAGGACCGCGCTCACTTCCCCGCTCCCCAGCCTTTGGCAGTCCGCCTCCGGAGCATTCTTATCCCGTCAGCCGGCTTCGAAACAGGCATAATTCTGTTAAGTCGCAGGACCGTTGATGTTTCTGTGGAGCGTTCGAGAGCCGGTCGCCGGCCAGTGTCCTAGGCTTGTTACAACTCTTAGCTGCTGATGAGCAGCGGTCGAACCCAACAACAATCGGGGAGAGGAGGAGCGCATCGTGTCCAATGTCGTGGATCTGTTGGAAAGAATGGGCCAGAGCTCGCGGTTGCAGTCACTGACCGTCGAACAGCTGGCACAGGAGCTGGCACGGGAAGGCATCGAGCCAGCCGTGCGGGCCGCCATCGTGCAGCAGCGCCCCCGTCAGCTCGAGGAGCTGCTGGGTGCCAGCCACAATGTCTGCTGCCTCGTCCACGCGCCCCAGGACGAAGAGCCCGAAGAAGAGCAGCCCAAGGATGACAAACGTATCGATCTGTCGGCCCGTGTCCTGCGCGCGAGCTGAGCAACCCCCTGTCCGTAACGATTCCGCCCGGCACTGGCTGTTGGGCGGAATCGCTGCTTTGTGCCTGTCCTCCGCCGCGCCGTTGCTGGCGGCCGATGCCGAAGATGTTGCCGCCATGTTGCAGCGGGCGGACGCGGCCAAGACCGTCGATCCGGTTGAATTCACCCGACTGATCGATCAACTGCAGGCGCAGTTCGGCGATCTGTCGGCTCAGCAGCGTGAACACCTGCAGTACCTGCAGGGCTGGCGCTACGCCTATTCCGGCGAATACGCCAAAGCCATTCCCTTGCTGGAAGCCCTGGTCGACAGCGCGAGCGATCCGACGCTGCAATTCCGCGCCGGCTCGACGGCGACCAACGTGCGCCTTTTGTCCACGCAATACGAAGGCGCGTTTCTGCAACTCAACAAGCTGTTGAACCGATTGCCCGAGGTGACCGACAAAGACGCCCGGCTGCAGGGCATGTCCGTCGCCGCCGATCTTTATACGCTCGTGGGCGAGTACGACCTGGGCATCCATTACGCCCAGCAAGTCGTGAAGGAAAACGCGCGTGGCCGCGGTGTGTGCCGAGGCGAGCAGATCCGTCTCGATGCCATGTGTAAGAGCAAGCGGATCAAGGCGGACGATCCGTCGATCCCGGCGGCCATCAACGCCTGCTTGCAACAGGGCGAATCGCTGGCGGCGAATGCGATTCGCACCACCCAGGCTCACCTGTTCCTGCGTGAGCATCGCATCGACGAGGCCATCGGCCTGCTCGAGCGACATTACGGTGAGGTCGAGCAATCGCGCTATCCGCGCGGCATTTCCGAGTGGGAATCGTTGATGGCGCGGGCTTATCAACAACGCGGCGCCGGTGTGAACGCGCAACGTATGGCAGCGCGCGCCGTCGAACACGCCGTCAAAGATCAATTCACGCCGCCGCTGATCGGTGCGTATCGCGTGCTCTACGAAGAAGCGGAGAAGCAGGGCGACATCGCCAACGCCATCGTCTATCTGAAAAAGTCCGCCGCGGCCGACAAGGCTTATCTCGACGACGTGACCGCGCGCCAGCTCGCCTACGAACGGGTCAAGTCGAACACCTTGTCGACCAAGTCGCAGCTCGAAGCGCTCAACCAGGAAAACAAGCTGCTCCAGCTGCAGCGGCAGCTCGACGGCAAGGCCGCCGAAACCAGCCGCCTGTATATCGCGCTGTTGATGCTGGTCGTGGTGTTCATCGCGCTGTGGGCCTATCGCACCAAGCGCTCGCAACTGCATTTCATGAAGTTGTCACAAGTGGACAGCCTGACCGGCATCGCCAACCGGCCGCGTTTCATCCAGCTTGCCGAAGCGGTACTCGAAACCGCGCGGAAATCGCAACAGCAGGCCAGCGTGGTCCTGTGCGACCTGGATCATTTCAAATCCATCAACGATCGCTTCGGCCATGCCGCCGGCGATCATGTGCTGCGCCAGGCGGTGATCGCCTGCCAGAGTCATCTGCGCGTCAGCGATATTTTCGGACGGGTCGGCGGCGAAGAATTCGGCATCGTGCTGCCGGGCTGCGGCCTGGAGGACGCGAAGCAACGCGCCGAACGACTGCGCGTGGCCTTGAACGCTATCGACCCCACTTATCAAGGCGAGCGCTGCCAGGTTTCCGGCAGCTTCGGCGTCACGTCGACCGAAGTGTCCGGGTATGAACTGCGTCAGCTGCTGGCGCACGCCGACGCGGCGCTGTATCGGGCCAAGGCCGCCGGCCGCGATCGAGTGATGCCCTACGACGGCAAGGCCGCCGCCCAGGACAACACCATCGACGAGCTCCGTAACGTCGGCCACGCCTAGGAATACAGCCAAGGTACATGGATGTACCCGCCACTCAGGCGACTCGGCACGCGGGCCGGGCAGGATGCCCGTATCCCGCGTAAAAAATTGTTGCCGCGCTCGTCCAGGCAACACTTAGTTACAATCTTCGCGGGCGCCTGCCGCGGCCGTTGAGTCATGATGCGATCGGGCCCCTCGATGTGATGCCATGACCGATTCTCGCCATATCCTGATCGTCGACGACGATCGTGAAATCCGCACGCTGTTGGGCGATTACCTGCAGAAGAACGGTTATCGCACCACCGCGGTCGGCGATGGCAAGGCCATGCGCCGCGCGCTCGAACAATCGCATGTCGATCTGATCGTGCTCGACCTGATGCTGCCCGGCGAAGACGGTCTGAAGCTCACGCGCGAGCTGCGTGCCCACTCGCAAATTCCCATTCTCATGCTCACCGCGCTCGGCGAAGAGATCGATCGGGTCGTGGGCCTGGAAGTCGGCGCCGACGATTATTTGTCGAAGCCATTCAGCCCGCGCGAGTTGGTGGGAAGAATCAAAGCCATCCTGCGGCGGACCGCGCACATGCCGCGCGATCCCGCGCAGAGCACGGTGAATATCTATCGCTTCGGCGACTGGAAACTCGACGTCACCGCTCGTTCCCTCACTCATGCCGACGGCTCCCAGCACGCGCTCAGCGGCGCCGAGTTCCGTCTGCTCTCCATTTTGCTGGCGCATCCCACCAAAGTGTTGTCACGCTCGCAGCTGATGGAACTGCTGCGTGGTCGTGACATCGATCCCTTCGACCGCAGCGTCGATGTGCGCATCAGCCGCTTGCGTCAGGTACTGCGCGATGACGCGCGCTCGCCCAAGATCATCAAGACGATTTACGGCGAAGGCTATGTGATGGGCGTACCCGTCGAGCAGGAATAATGGCTCGCGCGCTGGTCCCGGACACGTTGTTTGGTCGCCTGTTCATGGCGACGGTGGCCGTGATCGGCGCCATGCTGATCGTGTTCGTGTTGTTGATCCTGCGTGAGCGTCGCGAGCTTGCGCTGCTCGACAGCGGCGCCGGCAGTTCGGCGAGCACCATCGCCGAAACGAGCCAGTATCTGGCGGGACTGCCGCAGGACGCGCGCGACGACGCCCGGCTGAAACTGCGAGAGCAACGACTCTCACCCGACGACGTTCGTCCGCCTCCGCGCCGAATGCAAGACGCGGAACAGGTTGCGCTGGAACGTCAGTTCGCCGCTCATCTGCAACGTCAGCTCGGCTCGGAGTACAAGGTTTCGACCGGGCCGCCGCGGGCCCGCCGCTCTGAAGTCATTCCGTTGTTCATGTTCCGTCCGAACGAGCCCTCGGCCGGTCCGCCGCCACCGAATGCGATGCCGCGTCGTGATCGAGTGTTCGACGTCACCGTGACATTACCGGACGGCGATAAAGCCGTGTTTCGGACCATCGCACCTCGTCTTGGCCCTCGCTTGCCCCGGCAGATTTTCTTCGAACTGAGTGTTCTCGCGCTGGCGTTGGGTGCCGTGCTTTATGCAGTCGCGCGCACGATCACCCGACCTCTCGGCGATCTCGCTCGCGCGGCCGACGCAGTGGGTCGTGGCGCAACGGCGATGCCGTTGAAGGAAACCGGCGCACGCGAAATCCGTCGTGCCACGCGAGCGTTCAACTCCATGCAGGAGCGGTTGCGACGTTATCTCGATAGTCGCACCCAAGTGCTGGCGGCAATGTCCCATGACTTGCGCACGCCTCTGACTCGATTGCGACTGCGCGTCGAATCGATCGACGACGATCAGCTGCGGCAGCGCCTGGTCGAAGATCTGGATGAGATGTCGAACATGATCCGCGGCGCGCTCGGCGTGTTTCGCGGCCTGAACGATGACGAAGCGGCCGTGCCCGTCGACATCAATGCGCTCGCGCTGGAACTGCAACGACAATATGTGGAGCTCGGCGGTGACATCACGATCGTCGGCACAGCTCGCGCGCCGTACGTCGCCAAGCCGCTCGCGTTGAAACGCTGTCTCGGCAATCTGGTGCAGAACGCGATTCGTCACGGCGTGCGCGCGACGATCGAGATCGAAGACGGCCCGCAACTCATCGTGCGCGTTCTCGATGACGGGCCCGGCATTCCCGAAGACATGTTGGAAAAAGTATTCGAGCCTTTCTTTCGACTCGAGCATTCGCGCAACCGGGACACCGGCGGCACCGGCCTGGGCTTGAGCATCGCGCGCGACATCGCCCAGGCACATGGCGGTTCACTATCTCTCCACAATCGCCAGAGCGGTGGTCTCGAAGCGCGGCTGGTGTTGCCTCGGGAAGCGACAACTCGCTGATCCCACACTGGTTTCCGCCCTTCACAGTTGGTAACTATTGATTACCGCGCGCGCCGTTCCGCGCCCGTATTCTGCAAGCGTGTTCTGAAGGTTCACCCCAACGGAGAGACAGTAATGAAAACCAAAGTCACCCTGCTTGCGCTTGCCTGGCTTGCCAGCGGCGTGGCATTCGCCGCCGATCCGACCCCGGCGACTCCTCCGCCGGCGCGCGTCGCGCCGGGCCCGGACATGGACCGGCTGGCGCTGCTGCTGGATCTGGACGCGTATCAGAAGACTGAAGTCGAAAAGATTCTGAAAGAACAGCACGAGCAGATGCGCGCCGAATTTCAGGCCGCGCGTGCTTCCGGCACTCGTCCGACCCGGGACGAGATGAAAGCCAAGCGCGACCAGGCCAGGCAGGAACTGCACACCAAGCTGAGCGTGGTGCTGAACGAGACGCAGTTGAAGAAATTCGATGCTCTGCACGAGCGCGGCCCGGGTCCCGGCCGTGGCTTCGGCAAGTATGATCATGATCGCGCCGGTAAGGACGCCCCTGTCACCAACGGCTCGAACAACTAACTAGGATGGGACGGCGGTGATTCCACCGCCGTCCCCTGGCCGACGCAGCAGCCACGACGAAACACTCGATACCATGAACGCTCCGGTGAGCGTTTACTTGACCGTCGTCTGGCCCACGGTCAGGCCGCTCACACCGGTCGGCAACGCGCCCAGATCCGTGGCGCGGCCATTACTCAGATCGATCGAATACAACCGAGTGGCGTTGCCCACCGTCAGCGCCGCGAAACCCGAGCCCGTCGCCGGCGATGAGGAAGTCGTAACGCGCACGCTCGCGGGAATGTCGAAGCCATTCGCTTCGGTGAAATCCAGCGTCGCGCCATTCAACGTGATGGTCTGTGCCGCGGTCAGCGTGCCGTTGTTCGGCGGGTTCTGAATGAACAGCGAGTTGCTCACCGGATCGATCACATACTGGGTCGTGACACCGCCCGTGAGCGATTGGCCGAAGCTGTTGGTATAAGCGGCCGCGGTCACGCCCGTCGAGCCTGCCGGCTGACCGTTGATCGAACCGTCCGGATTGATCCCATCGGCCGCGTTCGCGTTGTTGTCGACCGGCGCGCCGTTGTTCGGATTGATCCGGAAGTTCAGGCCCGTGCCGGTCACCACTCGAATGCGATCCACCGTGGGATTGAAATCGAACCCATACCCGGCGCTCACCGGCGGCAGATCGACAGCTACGCCCGCGGTCGTCACGAACGCAACCATGCCGGCTGTGCCCACGACGCTCGCCGCACCGGTTTGCGGATCGATGATGTAGACAGTGCCGTTATCCGCCGTCGCATTCACACCGAATGAAAACAGCTGGCCCGTTTGCGGCCGGTAATCGATGCCGACCAAGGTTTCTCCGGCAGTGATGCCGGCGATAGTCACGGTGGCCGGCGTGGCCAGCGAGGTGCTCAGGAGACGAAACAGTTGCGTGCCGTCGGCGGAGAGAGCGAACAACGGCGGCGTCGCTGCCGATGTCTGAAGCGCGATGCCGACAGTGGTCAGGGTCCCGACCGAGCCGAGCGTCGTCACACCGCCCGTCGACAGATTGATATTGACCAGGTCGTCCATGGTACGGCCCGAGGCGCGCACGACTGCCGTGCCCAAGCCAGTGGCGACCGAATTTGACGCGGTCACCGCTACCGACGACGGAATGTCGAAGCCGTGCACTGTCTCGACCGGCACCGAGAGCGGCATGCACATCGTCTGCGTGCCATTGTTCGGCGGATTCTGAATACAGAGCGCGTCGATGGTTTGATCGACTGTGTACTGCGTGGTCACCGTGGCATTGGGCACGCTGTTCGTATAGGCCGTTTCCTGCACCGACATGGTCGGGCCGTTGATGGCCCCGTCCATTTGCACGCCCGGAGTCGTCGCGTCGAAATCGACCAGCGCGCCGTTGTTCGGATTCATACGGAAGTTCTGACCGGCACTGTTCACGACGCGCACCCGATCGACGGTCGGATTGAAGTCCATGCCGAAGGTTGTGCTCGCATCGGCGCCGATCCGCACCGGCGTCGCGCCATCAGCGGCAACGAAGCTGCCTACCGCGCCGATCGGCGTCGCAACCGCCGTCTGCGAGGAGATGTTGTAAAGCTGAACGGTGCCGGCGGTGGCGTTGTAACCGAGGCCATACAGAAAGCCGTTCTGTGGCCGCCGATCGATACTGACCAGCGTGTCGCCCGTATTCAGGCCGGTAATCGCGACGGGAGTATCGAAGCCTGACGCCGCGACCGAGGGAAACGCGGCCAGCATGTTGTTCGACAACAGCGCATTGCTGTCGAGCGGCGGCGATGTGACAACCTGCGAATACGCGCGGCTGTCCATGCCGAAGTTGTTGCTGGCGGCGATCGTGAACGAGTACGAACCGACCGCCGTCGGTGTTCCGGTGTACGCACCCGTCATCGAGTTCAGCGTGAGCCCCGGGGGCAATGTGCCCGATGCCACACTCCACATGACCGAGGCGCCCGAAGAAACGAATGTCGCGCTGTAGGGAACGCCCACGGCAGCTGACGTAAGCGGCGAATCCGGCGCGGAGATGCTCGGCCGACGGCGTTCGTCATTGCCGTTATCGCTGCAGGCGGTCAGCAAGGACGCGCAGATCAGGACTGCGACCGAGCCCAACTTCATCACTCTCATGGGAGATCCCTTGTGGTTTGCATCGCACGTGCGACGCACCCAGGCGCGCACGACCGGTCCGTGATGGTTCAGCTCACGGTTGAAGCTGCACGTTTATTCGGGTTGGGCTGCTACGCGGATGCAGAAATGTCGCGGATTGCCGTGTCTGGCGTGAGCGACATCCGCCTCGACGCAGTTGCGTCTCTAAGCTAAATTGCCGCAATCGACTTGCAGGGACTCACCTTGAATTGGCTGGCGCACGTGTTTCTGTCCGAGCCCGACGTGGAATTTCGCCTCGGCAATCTGCTGGCCGACATCGTCAGGGGAGAAGAGTTGCGGCGGATGAGCGCCAGCTTCCAGCGGGGCGTGCGCAAGCATAAGGAGATCGACGCGTTCACCGATTCGCATCCGCTGGTGAAGCGCAGCCGCTCGCGAGTCAGCGCCGGGTCCCGTCGCTTCAGCGGCGTGCTCGTCGATGTTTTCTACGATCATTTGCTGGCGACGAGTTGGGACCGCTACTCGCCGATCGTGCTCGACGCCTTCACCGCGAAGTTCTACGCCGATATCGAGTCCAGCAAGATCGAGCTGCCGTCATCGGCCCGCGTCACGCTCGATCGCATCATTCGTCACGATCTGCTCGGCTCGTATCGACGCATCGAAGGCGTGGAGCGTTCGCTGCGCCGCTTGTCGGCTTATCTCTCTTCGCGCTGGCGCCGGGAATTCGCGCTGGAACAAGGCGTGGCCGACTTGATCGCACAGCGCGCCGGCTTCGAGGCCGACTTCGCCGAATTCTTTCCACAGCTTCAGGCTGCGGTCGGCGACCGACGCTAGCCCCCTTTTACCGAGTCGAAAACGCCAACACTCGCGGCCTTCACCTCGAAGGCGTCGTACATTGGGCCTTCCGACCACTGACACCCCAGTGGGATTGGATTAGGTTCGCGTGCAGATCGAACCCGCCGGGCGCCGTCGCGCAGCAGGGTTCGCACCCCTGGGGAGCAGCGCATGCGCACCGATCCTGCGCGAGTACAACTGGAACTGGCGTCCGGCCAAAACGAAATCACCGCGCCTTTTCAGCACACCGCCCCACGCCGGCGGAACAAACAATTCGAATCCGACAGCCCGGTGGTCGTGAACGTCCCGCTCGCCACCGCTTCGGCGCGCAAGCCCAAGCGGGTTGCCGATCCGGAGATAAGTCGCAAGAACCGCGGCGGTCGTACTCCGTGGGTCGCCTTCGCGATCGCTATCGCGTCGGTGGGCTTCGCGGTCTGGTGGGTGATGGACCAGCGACTTCCCGGCATCGATCCGCGAGACGTGATCGTTCGAAATCTCAACGATGCGCGGACCGCGATGGCCGACGGACGTTACTCGGATCCGCCGGAGCGCAGCGCCTTTCACTACTACAGTACCGTTCTCGCCATCGATCCCGACAACCAGGACGCAATCGCCGGCATCGACGCCATTGCGGATCGTCATCTAACCAATGCACGCGTGCTGCTGACTCAGCATCGGCTCGCCGAAGCGAGCGTCGCGATCGAGAAAGCACGACGTGTGCGGCCGGACCACAACGGTCTCGCCATACTGGATGCGCAATGGCGCGCGGCGCTGAAGCGAGCGCTCACTGCAGCGGCGGCGCAGGCTGCCAAGCCCAACATTGAAGCGATAGAAGCGCCGCCGGTGACGAAAAGTCCAGACATCATCGAGGCCGTTGCGCGACCTGTTTCGAGGGCTGCGGCGAAGCTCGAAGCACCGATATCGACTGCAACTGTTGGCGAGGTGAGCCCGGAAACTGTGCTGCCGGCGTCTCCATTGCCGAAAGTCGCTGACGTGACGGCCCTAACAGCGGCGCTCGCAGCCGATCACGCATCGGCGTCATCGCAAACACCTGTGCCATCGCTGCCAGAGGATCAGCCCACGCCGCCGGCACCTCCCAGCGAGCCCAAGCTCATTCGGATGGTCGAGCCTCGATACCCGCAAGACGCGCTGATGCGTGGCATTGAAGGCTGGGTCGACGTGAGCTTACAGGTATCCGCAACCGGCGATGTGGTCGACCCTCGCGTCGAGGCAAGCAGTCGCGGCCGGATCTTCAACCATGCGGCATTGGCCGCTGTCGAACAGTGGAAATACGAACCGCGTGGCGATGGATCGACCGGCGAGCGCGTTCATGTTCGTCTGAGATTCCAGCGCTCGAACTGAGCCTGCTTGCCACTGCAGCCCTGCAAGGGGCAGCATGCGGATCGGAGGGCTCCGCATGAGATCAAAGGAACTGCTCGCTTGCGCCCGCGCCTTGCTGTTCATTTCCATGGGCTGCACGACAATCGCGTCCCACGCCGAACGGGACGGTCCTATCAGCTACTCGGCGCGCGTTATCAATCCTAAGCTGACCGGATCGCTGTACGAGCCAAAGTCGCGGACCCTGCTCATCTGGGGGACCGATGGCTCGGTTCTCTATACAACGGATACGAATTCCTGGAACTACGCGGTCACGCCAGTCGACGCGGATCTCACGCGCATCGCCTCAGATGCATCGGGGAAAGTTTTGATCGCTGTGGGCGAGCGCGGCACGATCCTTCGCTCCGAAGACGCAGGTCGTCGATGGCAAGCGGTCTCACTCGCGGTGTCGGACTTCGATCTGCGCGCAGTGATTCACCATGCGCCCAGTGGTGCGTGGCTCGCGGTCGGTTCTCGAGGCACGATTCTGCGCTCGACCGACAGTGGCAAGACCTGGACATCATTGCCGAATGAACTGAATCTCACGCTCGAAACTCTGTTCGTGGAACCTGCCACCGGCGCTATTTTGCTCGGCGGCGAGTCCGGCTTGATCGGACGTTCGACGGACGCCGGTCTGAGCTGGCGTGTCACCCGCGTGAAGATGCAAGACCCGGTGACTCCGGTGACCGCGATTTACTCGCTGGAGAACGAGTTGATCGCGACGAGTGCGTTGGGCCGCGTTCTGATTTCGAACGATCGAGGCGAGCACTGGCACTTGCTCGGCATGGGCGGCAATTTTTATTTCACCGATGTTGCGATCGATCCTCAATCGCACACGGCGTTGCTCGCGAGCCATACGGGCGATTTGTTTCTTCGCCAGCGCGGCGACGACGCATGGGAAAAGATCGAGCTGCAGATCGACGGCCAGAAGCGCTTCGTAAGCGCGATTCGCTACGACGCCCCGAGCCAGTCGTTGATTGCCGTGGGCCATCACGGCCTGGCGGCTCGATCCACCGACGGCGGGCGCCGCTGGCAGAAGCTCGCGATCGGATTCGATACCGGCATCGAATCGCTGGCTCAGCTCGACGACGGACGCTTTGTCGGGTTCGGCGAGGGTGGCTATATCGTGACTTCATCGGATTCGGGCAAGAGCTGGCGGCGCGTTTCGGCAGAGCTCAGCTTGAACATGCGCGAAGTCCTCACTCTGCCGGCCAGCGATGCGGTCGTCGCGAGTGGCGAGCTCGGCAGCATCCTGCGTTCGAATGACAGTGGCCAGCGTTGGGAGATCGTCGATATCACCTATCCCAACCCGAACACGCCACCGAATCTGCGCTCGCTGGTCCTCGACCCCTCCGGCAGCACGCTGATTGCCGCTGGCGCGCCGGGCACGATCATTCGCTCGGACGACGGCGGGAACAAATGGCAGATCGCGCATTGGACGCCGTTGGAAAAGGAAGAAGCGTTTCCGTGGATTCTGAGCGACCCGCGACAGAGATCGCTGGCGGTCATCGAGGCACGCGGGTCGATCTATTCGTCGCAGGACGCGGGAAAGACGTGGGAACGATCGAAGTTCACGACACAGCGCGAGCTCTGGCACGGTGCGGTAGCCGCGAACAGATCCGTGATGATCGCCGCCGGCCAGCATGGAGTCGCCGCACGAAGCACCGACGGCGGACAACGATGGTCGCCCATCGAAACTGGCACGGATCAAGACTTGTTCGGCAGCTACACCGACGAACATTCGGACACGATGTTTCTACTCGGAGCCAAAGGCACGCTGCTACGCTCCACCGATGCGGGACTGAAATGGCATCGCATTCCCTCCGGCACGGATCGGTCGCTTCGACGCATGCTTCGGGACCCGAAAACCGACACGCTCGTGGCATTTGGCGAGCACGGCAGCATCGTCCGGTCCACCGACGACGGTGAGTCCTGGCGTGCCATCAAAACTGACACCGACGTGGAATTGCGCAAAGGATTGATCGAGCCCGGCAGCGGAGCCCTCGTGATCGTCGGCCAGCAAGGAACGCTGCTGCGCTCGGCCGATGCGGGTCAGTCGTGGGAACGGATTTCCAGCCACACGCGGCGTCACTTTCGTGGCGCTGTCTTCAATCCACGCAATGGCGATCTCATTCTGGTCGGTGAGCGCATCGTGCGGCTCTCGCGCACGCCAACTACTTTGCATTGATCCGTTGTTGCAACCGACTCAGCTCGCGCGCGAACTCGGTCGTCTCGTAATTCTTGAGCTGGGTGTACTGCTCCTTCGTCAGTGACGGCGCCACATCCGCCAGGAAATCGTCCATGTACTGCTTCAGCGCTTCCGCCGCTCTCGCATGAGCGTAGGCCCGCTCCTCATTCGACAGGCTTTCTCGATCCAGGCCCGCGTCTCGCATGACCGCGGCATAACGCTGCTTCTGACGCAACTTCGCATCCAGCACGATGCGCTCCTGCTGCTCGCTCAGCGGCGCGACGTTGCTGATACCGCCGATGTACTCGGCCAGGTGATGTTGCTCGAGATCGGAATCCTTCAGCGATTGATAGTAGGCAAAGCTCTGCGCCGGCAGGATGCTGCCGATGCCCGCATCGATGCGATCGCGGGTCCGCGTATCTATTTCCGATTCGCGCTCCAGCAGCCGTCGCCGCAGTTCGTCGACATGCTCTTCGTCGATATCCGCGATCAGGAATCGATACTTGTGCTCGACCTGCGCGAGCAATTCGGTGTCGAATGTATCGTCCGTTGCCGCGAGCGCGCGTGACTGTTCCGGTACCAGTGGCGAAACCAGCGGCTGCGGCCGACTCGCGGCGGCTTCAGCGGGAACCGCCTTCTCGTCTGAGGGGCGATGCTTCACGACGGCGACCGCGACGGTTGCGATACCCGCCGCGACGACGACGCTCCATAGAATGTTTCTTTCCTTGGATCCGAACATACTTTCCTTGTTCGCCACAGATTGACCGGGAGCCACTGCTCCCGGCCAACCGTCCATTCCTCGAGTCCGATCAGTAACTGGTGTTACCGGATTGAGTGCAGCTCGCCCACGACCCGATGCACACCGAGCCTGCATCGTGCAGCCGACTGTTGGTCAGACTTGCCGTACTGCTGGAGCTATCGGTCCGGAACACGCCCTCCTTCATCGTATTGATGTCGCAGCGATTGAAGCTGACGGCGATCTTGAACGTCGTGCCGCCATTCTGGCGCAGCGCCTTGCCCGCGCGATGAATGATGCAGTTGGTCACGTTCAGCGTCGATGCGGCATTGATCTGGAAGAACTTGTCGTCGGCATCGTAGCCTTCGATGTTGCTCACCGTGGTCGTGCCCGAGGACTTGATCGTCATCGCGTCCTCGCCCACGTTCATCCAGTAGATATTATCCAGGTTCGCGCCGTTGTACGTGTGTATACCATCGGCGCCGTTGGTGCCGATGACCACATTGCGTAACGTCGCGCCGTTCTCGACACGGAACACCGGATCCTGGCCTTCCGACTGACCGCCGTCGCCCAGCTCCGAACCCGCGTTGAAACGTTGGCATCCTCCATCATACGTACCGCTGGTCACACGAATCGTTTCATGCACGGTCGTCTGCGCACCGCCGGTCGAGCACGATGAGCCGGTGATCGAACCGGTCGGCGGCGGTGTCGTGCCACCGGAGGGCGTGGCCGATGCGACATTGGAGTTTGTTACCACTCCGCTGGCCGTGTTCTTGATCGTGTAATAGTACGTCGTGCCATTGGTCAACCCGGTATCGGTGTAGCTGCGCGTGCTGGCGCTCACGCTGGCGATACGCACCCGACCGTTCGGATCGGCATCGAGGTCGCGATAGATTTCCTGCGTCGCTCCCGAACCGCTCGCGTACGACCAGCTCAGCGACACTGTTCCATTGCCGGCGGAGGCGCTGAGGCTGATGCTCGATCCGGTCGGCGGCGGCGTGGTCCCGCCACCCGCGGGCACCGAACATTCCTTCACTTGTTTTTCCGGGATGGGATCGGACCCGAAGGTCGCGACCGTACAAGAGAAGCTGCCGTTCAGAACTTTATATACAAACTGGCCGGAGGCGCCGAAAGCCACGTTGGTGCTGCCGCTCACAGAGCACGTCTCGTTGATCTTGCAGATGGTCACGTAGCCTTCGGGCCGATTCGTGGCGCTCCATGCGGAGGCAGCCACGGCCAGCAACAATCCCCCTACACATAATTTGCGAAACATAGTTATCTCCTGTCCGTTGGATATTTCCTATGATTGCGACGACTCGACTTCGACCGGGCGACGCTGCGGGCCGTGAGCGAGGCACAAGAACACGGCTGCGTGACCCGTCCAAGGCACGCATCGGCCCGATTCCCTTGCTGTGAGATTGACACCGGTGGCAACGTACGCGCGCTTCGTGACACCGGTGTCATGGTCTTGTACAAGCAGCTTCGATCGAGCGCCTATACGTACAAAGGGAAACCCGCCCAACGTATTGAGACGATGGGATTTTCGCGCTTGGTCGGCCGGAAAGACCGGTGCTTTATGCTGGCCGACGCCGGTCGCTGACCCGTTTCGCCTTGCCCATCGAGCGCTCGAGCGCGCCAGGCGAATGCACTCTCACCGTGGTGGAGACGCCGATATATGACTTGATCGATTGGACCAATTCGCCGGCGAGACCGTCGCGCCGAGCTTGATGGTCTTCGACGCCCGCTTGCAGCTCGACGTTGACGGTGAGCGAATCGAGGTGGCCGTCGCGCAATATTTCCAGATGATAGTGAGGCGCCAGCGCGCCCTGCTGCAGAATCAGTGCTTCGATCTGGCTTGGAAACACGTTCACGCCGCGGATGATCAGCATATCGTCGGTGCGACCTGAGATTCGATCCATGCGTCGCATCGTCCGCGCGGTCGGTGCCAAGAGCCGGGTGCGATCGCGCGTGCGATAACGAATCACCGGCAGCGCTTCCTTGGTCAGCGAAGTCAGCACGAGCTCGCCCTCTTCACCCTCGGGCAACACGCGCCCGGTCTCGGGATCGATGATCTCGGGATAGAAATGATCTTCCCACAGCACCGGCCCGTCCTTGGTCGAAACACATTCCATCGCGACGCCCGGCCCCATCACTTCCGACAATCCATAGATATCGACAGCGTCGAGGTTCAGACGAGATTCGATTTCCGCCCGCATGGCATTGGTCCACGGCTCGGCGCCGCAAATGGCGATGCGGAGCGAGCACGAAGCGGGATCGACTCCCTGACGCACGAATTCCTCCGCGATCGCGAGCAGATACGACGGCGTCACCATGATGATGCGAGGCTCGAGATCGCGAATCAGCTGTACCTGCTTTTCAGTTTGTCCGCCCGACATCGGTACTACCGTGCAGCCCAATTTTTCGGCGCCGTAGTGAGCGCCGAGGCCACCGGTGAACAAGCCATAACCGTAAGCGATATGCACGAGATCGCCGGGGCGGCCGCCGGCGGCGAAAATCGATCTCGCCATCAAGCTGGTCCAGTTTTCGATGTCGTTGCGAGTGTATGCGACGACCGTCGGTTTACCGGTGGTGCCGCTCGAAGCATGCAAACGAACCGCCCGCTCGCGAGGCACCGCCAGCAGACCGAACGGATATCGATCGCGAAAGTCCTGTTTCACCAGAAACGGGAAGCGACTCAGATCGTCGAGCGTGCGCAAATCGTCCGGATGCGCGCCGGCAGCGTCGAACGCCTTCTTGTAATGAGACACGTGGTCGTAAGCGTGCCGCAGTGACCACTTCAAGCGCTGTAGCTGCAGCGCTCTGAGCTCATCGACACTGGCGCGCTCGATGGCGTCGTATGTTTCTTTATCGGGCGACATGCTCTCCTCGTGCAAGGCTGCATTCGAGAGTGTGCTTGCAGACTATGGCTCGCGAATCTGATGCGAGCGGCCGCGGAACAACGCGATCGTCTCGCCGCGCTGATTGGCGACGGTCACTTCATATACACCGTTGCGCTTGGACCGCCAACGCTCGACGGCGACCGCCGTCAGCTCGTCGCCGCCCTGCGCGGGCGCGAGGAAATCGATCGATGCCGCAGCGGCCACGACGGTGCCGCCGTGTGAATTGCATGAGAATGCGAAGGCGCTGTCCGCGAGGGAAAAAATGAAGCCGCCGTGACATGACGAGTGGCCATTCAGCATGTCCTCGCGCACCGACATCGCGAGCTTGGCGTAGCCCGGCCGCACTTCGACGAGCCGAATGCCCAGGCCTTGCGAGGCACGATCGTTGGCGTACATCGCCTCGGCGGAACGCTCGGCGAGCGCTTGAGCAGGATCGGAGGACACGCGCGACTCCGCGACAACAGGTGCGTCGTAAAATGACACACCATTTTGCTCAGCTCAACCGCTGATGTGTCAGGTCGTCCGAGGAGTGCCGGATGGGTCGGCGGTTTGATCGACGAGCACCGACTGCTCAGGCCCGGCCACTTGAGCACTGGCTTCGTGATGCTGACCACGGCGCCAGTACGCTTTGACCCGCTGAGTGAAGCCGTAAATGTAGGTATAGAGCACCGGCACGATCAGCAGTGTCAGCAGCGTCGACGTGATCACGCCGCCGATGACCGCGCGACCCATCGGCGCGAGCAGCTCGCCACCCGCACCGACGCCGATGGCCATTGGCAACATGCCGAAGATCATCGCGAGCGTCGTCATCAGGATCGGGCGCAGACGCACTTGCCCCGCTTCGAAGATCGCCTCGCGCACGCTGCGTCCATCGCGGATCGCCTGGTTGGTGAAGTCCACCAGCAGAATCGCGTTCTTGGTCACCAGGCCCATCAGCATGATGAAGCCGATGATGGAGAAGATGTTCAGCGTCGTGCCGGTCATCGCCAGGGCGAGCAACACACCGATCAGCGACAACGGCAGTGAGGCCATGATCGCCACCGGCTGCAGGAAGCTGCCGAACTGCGACGCCAGCACCAGGTAGATGAAGATGACCGCAAGGCCGAGCGCGGCGCCGGCGGCGGCCGATGTTTCATTCATTTCCCGCTGCGCGCCGCTCACATCGAAGCGATAGCCCGGCGGCAGCTGCATGGCCTTCACGATCTTCTCGGCATCGGTGCCGACGTCGCCCGACGGCCGACCCTGCGCGTTACCGTAAATGGTGATGCGACGTTGCAGGTTGAGTCGCTTGATCTGTTGTGGGCTGGTGGTTTCGACGAAGTCGGCGATCTGCCGGATCGGCACCAGCATCGGATTGCCGTTTGCATCGGTGCGCGTGCTGCTCACATACAGATCGCCCAGATCCGACACGATCTCGCGTCGCTGCTTGGGCAATTGCACGATCACATCGTAGTCCTGACCGTCGGGCCCGAGCCAGGTGCTGATCTGATCGCCCGCGATCAACGGACGCAGCGCGTTGCCGATGCTCGCGGTGGTCAAACCGAGGTCGCTGGCGAGCTCGTTCTTGATCCGCACGGCAATGGTCGGATTCGCGCCGCGCTCGCTGCTCTCGAGGTCGGCGATGCCGGGAATCTTCGACAGGCGCGCGATCAGCTCCTGCGACAGCTCGGTCAGCTTGGCATTCTCGGGACCGAGAATGGAGATCACGACCGGCTGGTTCTGACCCTGCACCGTCAAGCTCAACCCGGCCATGTTCGACAGACGCTTGCGGATCTGCTCTTCGATCTGCTTCTGCGGCGGACGTTTGAACAGCAACTTGTCCTTCAGCAGGATGCGCACGCGGGCATAGTTACGACCTTCATCGGTGCCGACGGTCGTGAGAATGCTGTCGACGCCATCGATCTCGCGAATGGCATCTTCGGCGTCGCGAATCTTCGCATCCGTATATTCGAGGCTCGAGCCGATCGGCGTGTTCATGCGCATGAACATGATGCCCTCGTCCTGCTGCGGCACGAACTCGGTGCCCACCAGCGGCACGATCGCAAAGCTGCCGAAGAAAGAGAGTCCGGCAATCACAAGCAGTAACGCGCGCGGGCTGATGCTGGCGCGGCGAGTGATGCCGTAACGACGACCGCTCAGCGCCCAACGCAGCAACCTGTCGTAAACACGGTGCGCATAGTCGATGACCGCTTCGACGCGTTCCATCACTTTGCCCAGCCAAGGCACGCGACGGAACCGACCTTCGCTCGGATCCGGCCAGACCGAGGACAGCATCGGGTCGAGCGTGAAGCTCACGAACAGCGACACCAGCACCGCGACGGCGACCGTGATACCGAACGGCAGGAAGAACTTGCCGATGATACCGCTCATGAATGCCACCGGGATGAACACGGCGAGAATCGCGAACGTCGTCGCCATCACTGCCAGGCCGATTTCGCTGGTGCCGTCGAGCGCGGCCGTGCGATGGCTCTTGCCCATGTCCGCATGACGCACGATGTTCTCGCGCACCACGATGGCATCGTCGATCAGCAGACCGATACACAACGACAGCGCCATCAAGGTCATGAAGTTGAGCGAGAAGCCGAACGCATGCAGCGCCGTGAAGCTCGCGATCACCGAGATGGGCAACGTCAGACCCGTGATGACGGTGGAGCGCCACGAGTGCAGGAACAGGAACACGATCAGAATCGTGAGCAGCGCGCCCTCGATGATGGTTTCCTTCACCCGATCGAGCGAGCCTTCGATGAACTTGGCGTCGGACCACATCGTGCGTATCACGATGTCCGAGGGCAGTCGCGACTTCAGATCGGCGACCGCTTCGTCGACGCCTTTGCCGACCTCGACCATGTTGGCCGCCTGAACCTTATATACGTCCAGCGACACCGATCGCTGGCCGTTCATGCGAGAGATGGATTGCTCTTCGGCCTCGCCGTCGACGATGTCGGCGACCTGATGCAAGTACACCGGAGCGCCGCCCTGGTTCGCCACGATGATGCGCTCGAAGTCGCGCGGATTCTTCATCTTGCCTTCGACGCGGACCAGCTGTTCGGTCGAACCGCGCGAGATCATGCCGGCGGGCAGATCCTGGTTGGCGGCCCGCACCGCTGCGATCACCTGATCGACGCCGACGCGAAAACTCTGCAACTGTTCCGGCCGCAGGAAGATCTGCACCTGGCGCTCCACGGCGCCGCCGGTCGACACGTTGCCGACACCGTAGGAATTCTGCAGCCGTTTGACGATCTGCTGATCGACGATCGTGGAGACCTCGCGCAGGCTGCGCTTGGTGGAATAGACAACCAGACTGACGACGGGCTGGGTGGAGCTGTCGTTGGTGGCTCGTGAAATAGTGGGCTCGCGAACCTCACGCGGCAGCCCCGAGCGGATCTGAGCGACTTTGTCGCGCACTTCCTGAGTGGCCGCGACACTGTCGACCTCCATCCGGAAGTCGATCATCAGGAACGCGTTACCCTCGCGCGCCGTGCTGTAGATGTTCTTGACGCCCTCGACGCTGTTGATGACGTTCTCGAGCGGCTTGACGACGTCGTTCTCGATGGCTTCGGGCGACGCGCCCGGATAGGACACCGTGACGAATGCCTGCGGCACATTGATCTCGGGCATCTGCTCGACCGGCAGCAGGCGGTACGAATACAGGCCGAGCACGACCAGGGCCAGCATGACCATGGTCGCGAAGACGGGCTGATTGATACTGGTGCGTGTGATCCACATGTGCGCCGGCCGGCCGCTTAGTTGCTGGCGATTTCAGTCTTGGCGGCCGTCGTTTCGGTGGCGCGCACGCGAGCCACCGCACCGGCTTTGTCATCGCCGATGTCGGCAACGATGACTCGATCGCCGGCACTGAGACCGTCGCGGACTTCAACGAACGCTTCACCTTCGGTCCGCGGACCGACCTTCACCGGCGTGCGAACGATCTTCTCGTCGCGCAGAACGTAAACATAAGAGACACCGGCGTCATCGCGAATCGCGCGCTGCGAGACCGAGAGCACCGGCTGCATCGAGCTCAGCATCAGCTGGCCTTGCGCGAACATGCCGCCCTTGAGCGCGCTGTCCGGATTGGGCACGGCGATATAAATAGTGATGGCGCGCGAGTTGTCGGCCGTGACCGGATTGATCCGCTGCACTTCGCCTTCGAACACGCGATCGCCGAAACCACCGACGCGGAAACGGACCTTCTGACCGACACGCACCGACGGAATCTCCGCCGACGGCACGGCCGCTTCCAGAACCATCTGCTTCAGATCGACCAGTGTCACGATGGCGGAATCGGGCGACACCTTCTCGCCCGGCTGCACCAGCCGTTTCGCGATCGTCCCGGAGAACGGTGCGCGAATCAGGGCATCGTCGAGATTGATCTTGGCAACGCGGGCCTGTGCTTCGGCGAGCTTGAAGCTCGCGACGCTGCCGGCGTACGCGCTCTCGGTTTGCTCGAACGTGTTCTGCGAGATGAACTTCTGTTCCAGCAGCTGACGATTCTTGTCGCGGTTCAGACGGGCGAGATCCAGATCGGCGCGCGCCTTCTCCACCGCCGCCGCTTCACGATCGTATTGAGCTTGCAGATTGCGAGTGTCGACGCGGGCGATCACATCGCCTTCACGCACATCCTGACCCTCGCGCAGTTTCAACTGCTCGACTTCACCGCCGACCTTCGATTTCAAGGTGGCCTGCACGAACGGCGCGATGTTGCCGGACAAGGGCAGCGCGCGAGAAATGACACGTGATTCGACGGTCGTGATATCCACCGCCGCGAGCTCGACCGGTGCGACACTGGGTGCGGGCGCCGCAATCGCCGGCGTGGACGGATTGCGTGTAGCAACCCATGCTCCGACGCCCAGGGCCGCGATGACGGCGGCGGCAATCAGCGCCTTCATGGGATTGATCCGGGTGAACGAACCGCCGTGATGATCATCAGCCGCTCCCTCAGTAACCGCGGGCGCTACTTCATGAACCGGAGCGGCCGGCCGGGATTCCGCGGGACGCGTCGGAAACGGCGTCACCGCCGCACCGGCTTCGTAACGCATGGAAGACTGATTTGCACTGCTTTTCATTGCTGATTCCACGACCGGGGTCCTTCAGTCGGCGCGAGGTCAGGGTTAGAACACCGATCTCGACCTTCAGTTGCACCCCTAAGCACCCGGGCTTGGGAGCGCAGTTCCTCTTTGGACGGGGCGAAATCCCAAAAGGTTACAAGGCGGACGAAATTCTTTCTGCGACCGCCGTCCCCATCACACCTGCTGCTGTTTCCACCGCCCGCGCCTGAACAACGCCAGGCTCCATAGCGCCAGCACGGAAAAGCCGACGGGTACCGCAATGAATACACCCAACGGCCCCAGCTCGAAGAAGTCCGCCAGCAGCCATGCCAGTGGAATCTGTCCAAGCCAGAAACAGAAGAAATTCAGCCGGGTCGGCGTCCAGGTGTCGCCGGCGCCGTTGAATGCCGCTTCCAGGCACATGCCGGCTGCATACAAGGGAAACGCCAGACTCACGATCCACAGAGCGCGGATGCCCTGCTCGAGCACCGGCGGATCGTCGGTAAACAGCCGAACCAGCGGACCCGATCCAAGCACGAATATCAGGCCGACGATGCCGAGAAACATCACATTGAAGCGAGTCGCGATCCAGATGGCCTGCTCGGCGCGCTCGGGTTTACCGGCGCCGAGGTTCTGTCCGACGAGTGTCGCACCCGCGTTCGCCAGCCCCCAGGCGGGCATCAACGCGAACATCACGATTCGCATTGCAATCGTGTAGCCGGCCAACGCCGCGCTACCGAATGCCGCCAGGATCTTGAACAGACCGACCCAGCTGGTGGTGCTGATCAGCAATTGGGCGATGCCCGTGCCGGCGGTGCTCAGGATGGCCTGCAAATCCGCCCAGGCAGGCTTCAGATGCCGCAGCCGAACCCGCACGCGGCTGTGAAATCCCGCCAGGTGCCACAATTGATACAGCACGCCGATGCCGCGCCCGATGTTGGTCGCCACCGCCGCGCCGGTCACGCCCAGCTCCGGAAACGGTCCCCAGCCGAAAATGAAAAATGGACCGAGCACAATGTTCAAAGCGTTCGCGAGCCACAGCGTGCGCATGGCCAGCACCGCGTCGCCGGCCCCGCGAAAGATGGCGTTGATCAGGAAGATCATGAACACAGTCACATTGCAGCCGAGCATCACGCGAGCGAAGTCGCTGCCCAGCGTCACCACGCTCTCGCTGGCGCCCATCAATCGCATGATGTCCGGCGCGAAATAGCTGAGCACCAAGCCGATGGCCGCCGAGAATGTGGCGCCAAGCAGGATGATCTGGCCCGCGGCCTGCGAGGCTCGCTCCGCATCCTTCTCACCGATGCGCCTCGCCACAATCGCGGTGGCGGCGAAGGAAATGCCGATCGCGACCGCATAGATGATGGTCATCACCGATTCGGTGAGCCCGACCACCGCGATCGCATCGGAGCCGAGTCGCGACACCCAGAACACGTCGACGACGGCAAACAGCGACTCCATGATCATTTCCAGGACCATGGGTACGGCGAGCAGCAGCACGGCACGATTCAACGGCACGGCCGTGTAATCGAGGTGCTGACCTTTCAACGACAGGCGCACGACCTGCCAGAACGAAAGGTTGGCCTGCGCGGCCGCGGACTCGGCGCCGCTCACGGGGCCGATTTCCTGCTCGGGAGTGGATGTGGACATGGGGGGCGCGATTGTACCGGTCCGCGAGCGTTTTGCCGCTCGCAACCAACGAGCTAACCAGGGAAAAACTCACATTCGCAAGCGGTGCAAATGAGTTACCTTTGCCGTCATCGAATCAACATGAACTAAAGGCACGATCCACAGCGATGCGAACCACTTTCCGCTTCCGCACCTGGCTGTTCGCCGCTTCCACCCTGCTCCTCGCCCCGCTCTCCTGGTCCCAGCCGCTGCCCTCCGGCAAGCTGCAGACCAAATCCGCGTCCGTGCTGGTCATGGACGAAGGCGATGCGACGGTGCTGTATTCCAAGCAACCGCAAAAAGTGATGCCGATCGCATCCATCACCAAGCTGATGACCGCGCTGGTGGTGCTCGAGGGCAAGCAGCCGCTGGATGAGATGCTGAGCATCCAGCAGGTCGACCGCGACAAGACCAAGGCTTCCGCCTCCCGCCTGTTGGTCGGCACCAAGCTCACCCGCGGCGAGCTGCTTCATCTGGCACTGATGTCGTCGGAAAATCGCGCGGCCCAGGCGGTGTGTCGTGCTTACACAGGCGGACTTCCGGCCTGCATCAAGGCCATGAACGCCAAGGCGCGGGAGCTGGGCATGAAGAGCTCGCGCTTCGTCGATCCTACCGGTCTGTCGGCCGACAACGTCGCCACCGCCTCGGACCTGGTCAAGCTCGTCATGGCGGCCTCTCATGAACGGTTGATCGAAGAGTATTCGACCAGCGAGCACCTGACCGTGCCGGTGGGTCGTCAGTTGCTCGAATTCCGCAACACCAATTCGCTCACGTCCAAGGACGACTGGGATATCTCGGTCCAGAAGACCGGCTTCACCCAGGACGCGGGTCAGTGCCTGGTCATGCGGGCGACCATTCAGGATCGCCCCACCGTGATCGTGCTGCTCAACTCGTTCGGCAAGCTCACCCGTGTCGCCGACGCCCGTCGCGTGCGTCGCTGGATCGAAGGCGGCGTCGGTACGAAGATGGCTCGCGCCGGCAAATAACTCTCTCGTTCATGGCGCCGCCTGACGCCGTGAACTGCATCACACTCCCTAAGGCCTTTACTGAATCCGCCGTGTAAGGCCCGCATCTCTTCTCAACTGTACTGGTCCCCGCCGCCGTCGCGTCCGAATAAGGGCGCGAGGCGCAGCGCTTCTCCCCTGTTTCACCGCTTTCACCGGTAACCAGACGTGGTTCGCCGGCAGCTCGCATTTTTCGCGTCTGCCGTTGCAACCCTATGAGAAGTGCTCGCGTCAGAAGCTACGAACACCGCAATAACGCGGCTTCAGTAAGCAACCAAACAGGAGAAATGTATGTACGCCGTCAGCAAAGCCAGCCAGACCACTCAGCGCGCCGTTTGCATGTTGATGTCTGTCGCCATCGTCACCGTGTCGCTCGCCTTCGGTGCCTTTGGTGTCAAGTCGATGGAGCACGTTGGTTACAGCGTGACTGTGACGCAGCTGAAGTGACAGGAGCGCCGATCATGCGCTCCTCACACCCGACTCCGCGGCTTGCCCGCCACCCCGGCGGCAGCCGCGGAGCTCGCCGGACCGACGTTTGTATGATTCGTTTTCCCCTCGCCTGATCCCGCCTCTCTTGCAGGATCGGGCCGGCAGCTCCCGAATCTTGCTCATCGCCGCTCCGGCGCCGCTTTCGCAGCTGAGTCAAAGATCGACGATCACGCTGAAGCCGCCGTAACTCATGCGCTTCATCTCGAATGGCATCTCACCGGTCACCTCCGGCTGCAGACGAGGGTCCTTCATCACTTTCGCATTGACCTTGTCGCGATGAGCCTTCGACTTGTAGACGATCCAGGAGAAGATGATGACTTCGCCGGGCTTGGTGTTGCACAGCTTGGGGAAAGGCGTCCCGAACTTCGATTTGAGATCGTCGCCGACACACTCGCGGTACTCGAGCGCACCGTATTCCTTCCAGACCTTGCCGGCCTTCTTGGAAATGGTCTCGTAAGCTTTCAGGTTTTTCTTCGGAACGACGATGACGAATCCGTCGGCGTAGCGGGGCATGGGTTTCTCCTTTGCTGTCGTTGACGTTGATGTTGACGTTGGTTGTGAAGTTTAGGGTTTTGTAACCGGGGTCGGTGGTTTGCGTCGACGTTGCTTCAGAGGGGGCGGTGGTCTGCGT
>JAEWAF010000021.1 GCA_023391815.1 Pseudomonadota bacterium | reverse complement strand
CACATACCGCCCCCGGGCCGGCCGCCCCGGGCAGCTGACTTTCAGAACGAGTAGCCGAGCTTCACGCCCAGCTCACGAGGACGCGTGCGATTGGCGTTGGTCCAGTCGTGATACGGATCGATCCACTTGTTCTCGTTGGTGAGATTGGTGCCGAACAGCTCGATGCTGGCCTGGCCGAGCTTCATGCCGAGACGCGCCGAGAGCAGCGAGATGTCGTCCGAGTACTGCGGCGTGTTCTCCAGCGGGAAGCTGCTCAGATCGACATAGCTGACCTTGTCGCGATAGCTGTAGTCGACGCGGAAGAAGCCCGGCATGCTCGCGCTCCATTCGAAGTCGTAGTTCGCGCCCAGCGTGTAGCTGAGCTCCGGCACGTAGTCGACCGGGTCGCCCGGATTGTTGGTCGCGCCGAGCGCCTTCACCTCGGTGACCTCACTGTCCAGGTAGGTCGCGGTCGTGTTGAGCGTCAGCCGCTCGATCGGACGGAACGTCAGACCGACTTCGACGCCTTTCACCTCGGTCTTGCCGATGTTGCTGGTGAGCTGCGCGGTCTCGCCACTCACCGAATCGAACACCAGGCCACGACGCAACATGTCCTTGTAGTCGCTGTAGAACGCGGCGATTTCGTACGCGAACACACCGCCGCCCAGCACACCCTTGCTGCCCAGCTCGTAGCTGATCAGGGTTTCCGGCTCGTAGTTCGGTGCCGGGCCGCGGTTGAAGCCGCCGCTGCGGAAGCCTTTGCCGACGCTCGCGTAGACGTTGACGTCGTCGGTGACCTTGAACGACGCGTAAGCACGCGGGTCGACCGAATCGAACGAATCCGTCTCCTCGGTCAAGCCGTCCCAGGATTTCTGGTCGTCCTCGAAGTAGCGCACGCCCGCGCCGAGCTCCCAACGACCGAAGCGGAAGGAAAGATCGCCGAACAAGGCATACGACTCGTACGTATCGCGATCGTAGTATTCCAGGCCGCCGAAGTATTCGCCCGCGAACAACGTGTCGTAGTACGAGGTCAGCGACGTGCTCATCGAGCGGTAAAAGCCGCCGAACGTGTAGTTGAAGAAGTTGTCGCCCGCCGAGCTCAGACGGAGCTCCTGCGTGAACTGGTGCGCGCGGGTGTGACGATCGTCGGTCCCTTCCAGCGCGCCGCCGTACACGGTCTGGGGGCCGCCGATATACGAGAACGGATAGCGATGATCGTGATCGATGTAGGTCGTGGAGCTGAGCAACTCGGCCGGGCCGAGGTCGTACTTCACGTCGAGGTTGTACAGGTCGTACTCGAATTTCTTCGGCACCAGGCGACGCGAGCGGTCGACAGCGACGGTGACAGTGCGATCCGGCTCCTCGTAACCGAGGCCAAGCTCGCTCTCGTTGCGATGGATCATGACCATGCCCTGCACCGACAGCGCTTCGGTCGGTGTCCACAACATCTTGGTGCGCACGATGCGCAGATCCTGATTGTTGCCGTCCTTGATGCCGGCCTCCGGCTGATCCTGCCAGCCACCGCCCTCTTCGGCGTGGGCCGCGATACGAATACCGAACTTGTCGGTGACGATGGGCGCGTTCAACACGCCGGTGATCACTTCACGCGAATCGCCGCCGCTGATGAAACTTTCCTGCGCTTCGATCGAGCCGCCGAAGGCACTGAGGTCCGGCGACTTGGTGATGTATCGGATCGCGCCGGCGACCGAGCCCTGGCCGTACAACGTGCCTTGCGGACCCTTGAGCACTTCGACGCGCTCCAGGTCGACCGGGCGCGCATCGAGCTGATCGACGCCGGTCAGCGACAGCGGCGCTTCGTCCAGGTACACGCCGACCAGTGCGTCGCTGCCGTATTGATTGCTCAAGCCGCGCATGAAGATCTGATAGCTGCCCGGACCGTCTTCGCGCAACGCCATGCCGGGCACCGCGAACGCGATGTCCTGGATGTTCGTCAGGCCTTTCTGCGCGATTTCTTCGCCGCCGAGCGCAGTGATCGACACCGGCACGTCCACCAGGCGCTGCTCGCGCTTCTGCGCGGTCACGATCACCTCTTCGACGACCAGCTCCTGCGCCATTGTGTTGACGGACGTGGTGGCGCCAACCACCGCCAGTGCCGTGATGTATTTCAGTCGCGTTGCCATGTTGCCTCCCAAACCTTTGATCCCCGGGGTAAAGCCGTTGTGTTTTTTTGGTTCGCTACTTCAGCGCGGCCACCGCGCTGTTGAAAAAATCGTTGTCGGGAATCGCTTCCGCGCCTTTCGGCTTGGAGCGGGCGCTCAATACGGCCACGATCACCTGCTCGCGCGGGTTGATGTAGATGTATTGCCCGAAGATGCCCCGAGCGCTGAACGCGCCGTCGGCGAATGAGCCATCGGGTCGCGCGACCGGCCACCACATGTAGCCGTAGTCGACCCGTGTGCTGCCCACCTGACGCGGCTGAGTCGCTTCGGCGATCCAGCCTTCCGGCAACACACGCTCGTTGCCGATCACGCCATCGTTGGCCATGAACAGACCAAATCGCGCGTAATCGCGCAAGGTCGCGTTGATGCCGCTGCCCGCGACTTCCAGGCCGCCCGGCGCTTCGAGCCACCACGTGGCGTCCGCCTGCATGCCGACCTTGGACCAGATCTTTTGTGAGAGGTAATCCGCGCACCACAGGCCAGTGGCGGCGCGCACGAGTGCGCCGACGACATGCGTCTCGCCGGTGCTGTAATTCCAAACGGAGCCCGGCGCGGCCACTCGCGGCTGGCCGGCCAGAAACTTCATGATCGCGCCCGGTTGTTGTGCGATCTGCAACTCGAGCATGCGACGACGCTCGGACTTTGCATCGGTGTGGGTGTCGTCCCAATGCACGCCGGAAGTCATCTGCAGCAGATGACGAATCGACACGCCGTCGTAGCTGGTGCCACGCAGCTCGGGCAGATAGCGAGTCAGTTGCTCGTCGACACCGCCAATGAGCTTGTCGTGAATCGCGGCGCCGATCAGCGTGGTGCTAACCGACTTCGCCATCGACATGGAGATCCAGCGCGTATCGACGTCGATACCCAGATCGTAGTGCTCGAACGCGATCCGACCCCGCTTCAGCAACAACAAGCCGGCGATGCGATTGCGAGAAATGTAATCGGGCAGGTCGTACTCCACGCCTCTGGAGTGAACGACCATGTCCTGCAGTTGAATGTCGGCGCGCCGCAGCTCATGAACCGCGCCGCCTCGGGCGATCGTGCGCGTCGCGAACTCCCACTGCGTATCGCGAAACAAGCGCAGCTGAGCGTTGGGGAGCAGCTTGCCCGCATAGGCATCGCGGGCCTGGCTGGCGGCGACCTGAGGTTCATCCGCACGTCGGCTGCGGACTTCGGCGTCGCGATGCAAGGTGGAGATTCCTGAATAACAGCGGTGGCGCTGTTATATCGCCGCCCACCAACGCGCACAGTTGCCAATGCCGACCGCATCGGTGAGCTGCGATCACCAGGGAGTCGGCCCTGGTGCGCGTGAGTCACTTGGTACCAATCTGCTCCCAGTGGCCCGGATTCAAAATCAACTTGCCGTCCGCGAACCGCACGTTGAGCGGATAACGGCCGGGCACCGTGAAGTCACCTTGCGCGACGGGGAGCAGCTCCACTGCTGCTTGCTTCTTGATCGCGAACGCGTCACGCGCCCCCGTAGCCTGCGCCATGAGCCGACCACCGTCGTTCGAGACGCGCACCGTGACCAGATCGCTGAACTTATAATCGCCCGCGTACTTCTGCAGATCCGCAGCGGCGACTTTGAGTCGCTTGTTCGGCTGAAACGCCTTGGGCTGCTCGGGCACCGACGCGAGGATCGCATCCCACATCACTTCGCCAGCAATGACGCCGAGATCCACGGACGTAAGCGCGCCGGGCGTCTTGTCATCCACCTCTCCGGTCGAGACTGCGTAAAGCACGTCGCCGTCGTACTCGGTCGCGAACGGTTGCAGTCCGCGCGCCATCGATGTGTGAACCTGGACCGCGATTCGCTGTAACAACGCCGGCTCCAACGTCTGATTCACGATCACCAGGCTGACCGTAGTGTTGCGCCCAGCTTCTTTCGGCGGCTGCCAGCCGGGCTTGCGGCTGTCGGGCATACCCGCGAGCAGATCGGTGGGACGCAGCGGTTGCGGCCAGTTCGCGCCGGGATTGCACGCAACCACCTTCCCGTCGCGATCGGTCACCACGCCAAATGCATTCACGACCGTGAACGCGGCGATCTTCACCGGACCGACCTGGCGAAACGCGCCGCCCTGACCGGAGTGCACATTGCAGCCGAAGAACTGACCGGTGCGCGCCGAGCGCCCCGCACCTTGCGCACCGAGTGGAAACACACCCGGCTGCGCGGCACGCAGCGCTTCCTGCGCCAGCCGCTTGTCCGGGTAGATCTCGTTCAAGCGACGATCGCCGAAGTCATAAATGATCGCGCCCACCGACAACGAAATGTTGTCCCAGTTGCCGCTGCGCTCGCCGTCGTCCTTCAACGCCGTCGCTGCCGCTGTGGTCGACTCCAGGCCATACCACGAGCCGCCCGAGAACACGACGGTATCAATTTCGGGAACGTTATAGCCGAGGCGCAGATAGTCCGTGTTCACTGTGCCGGGCCCGCCACCGCGAACGTCCACTGCACCCAACACGCGACGCGCGAAGCGGAACACGGTGACACCGGTCGGGCCTTCTGCGTATTCACCGGTGCCGATCTTGACCATGGGCCAGTCGAACGCGAGCTTCTTGTCGCCGGCGTTGAGCACCGGCTGCAACGAGTCCTGCGAGCCTGCGCGGACCGAGCAAGGGACAGCGGTGACGGCGGCCAGCAGCAGGGCCGTCAGGGATTGACGCAACGTTCGCATCGGGATGCAGCTCCGGGCATTTAACACTGCCGGCATTGAAGCACAGGGAGAAATGCCCGGGGCGATGCCATCAATGACGCGGTCGGTGCGCTCAGCACACCTCCCGGCGCCGGTTACGTCGCGGGCTGCATTTCGCCCAGCACGGTGGGAATCAATTCCGAGACGGTGGGATGAATCGGCACCGCCCATTGCAGCGTCGTGTAGGGCACATCGGCATTCATGATATCGATGATGCCGTGAATGGCCTCGTCGCCACCGACGCCGAGAATCGAGGCGCCCAGGATGCGCTTGGACCGGGCGTCGGCGATGACTTTCATAAAGCCTTGCGTCTCGCCCTTCTCGACGGCCCGACCCACCTTGGTCATGGGGCGCGTGCCGATCAACAACTTTCTGCCGCTGGCGCGGGCTTGTCCTTCCGTCATGCCCACGCGGCCGAGCGGCGGATCGATGTACAGCGCGTAGCCCGGAATGCGCTGGCTGAGGCGGCGATCCTCGCCGTCGAGCAGATTCGCCGCCACGATCTCGTAGTCGTTATACGACGTGTGCGTAAACGCGGCGCGCCCGTTGCAGTCGCCGAGCGCGAATACGCCCTGAACGCTCGTTTGCAAGTGATCGTCGACCTTAATGTATCCCCGCGCGTCGGCCTCGATGCCCGCGCGGTCGAGACCGAGATCGTGAGTGTTCGGCACGCGCCCGACGGCGAGCAGCACATGACTGCCGACGACCGTCGGCGCTCCTTCTTTGCAGCTCACGTGCACTTCGACACCTTCGGCATGTGACGCCAGGCCGATGCACTCCGCATGAGTGCGCACCGTGACACCTTCGTTTTCCAGAATGGATGCAATCGCCTGCGAGACATCTTCGTCTTCACGGCCGATCAGTCGCGGGCCCATCTCGACGATGGTCACCTCCGAGCCGAAGCGTCGGAACATCTGCGCGAATTCGAGTCCGATATAACTTCCGCCGACCACAACCAGGTGTTTTGGCACGAAGTCCACCTGCAGGACGGTGGTGTTCGTGAAGAACGGCACGGTGTTCACGCCCGGCATGTTCGGCACGTTCGCGCGACCGCCGACGTTGATGAAAACATTCGGCGCGGTGAGCAGTTGCTCGCCGACGCGAATGGTGTTCGCGGACTCGAATTGCGCATGGCCTTCGATCACCGTGCAGCCGGCCATCGACTTCAACCAGCTCTCCAGACCCGTACGCGCGTTGAGTGTGACTTCGGCCGCGCGCGCCTGCACGCGCTTCATATCGATGCCGATGGGCGCGTTCGTGATGACGCCGTAATCGGCGGCTCGTCTCGCGAGGTGAGCAGCGTAAGCGCTGGCGACCATCGTCTTGGTCGGCATGCAACCGGTGTTGACGCAAGTGCCGCCGAACAATTTGCGCTCGATGAGCGCGACCTTCCTTCCCGCCCGCGTCAAGCGCCCCGTCAGCGACGGCCCGGCTTGCCCCGCTCCGATGACGATGGCGTCGAAGTTCTGTGTCATGGCACAGCCAACACTATGTGAATTGCTATCGCAACGGCATCCTCGATCGACTGACGACACACGCGCGCCGAGCTGGCCGGCAAGTTTCCGGCGCGGTGTCGTGGGTCGGTGACCGATTCACCGCTCGAATCAGCTGGCTCGCGGCTTGCCGGGTCGACGGCCGGAGGCCCCGCGCTTTTTGCCTTCGTCGTCGCGACGCTCAAGAGCAGCGCGCACTGCTTCGGTGGTTCGTTGCAGATGAAGCTCGATCAACCGGCAGGCGCGCACAGTCTTGCGACCGAGCACCGCTTCAACAAGGGATTCGTGCTCATCGTGCACTTCGCGTTCGATGCTGGCCTCAACGAGTGCGATCATGCGATAGCGCTCCGAGTGATGATGCAAGATGCGGCGCAGATGGATCAGCCATTTCGAGCCGCAGCCCGAGACGAGCGCCGCGTGAAAACGCCGGTCGGCACTCTCCCAACGCGTGAGCGCGGCCGTATCGCCGTCCTTCAGATTCTCTTCGAGCGAGGACAGCTCCTGGTACGCCTGCCTGACGGCGCGTTCCCACTCGGGCCCGCCTTTTTCGATGGCCAGCGACAACGCTTGGGTTTCGATCAACAGACACGTGTTCATCGTGTCCCGCAGCTCGTCGAGCGAAATCTGCGAGACCCAGAAACCGCGCTGGCCCTCGGCCACCGCCAGAGCGTCGCCGGTCAACTTCACCAGCGCCTCGCGCAGCGGGCTCAAGCCCACCTCGTAGCGCTTGGTCAACAGTTCCATGGCGAGCTTGCTTCCGGGCGGCAACGCGCCGGAAATGATATCCCGGCGAATATGCTGATACGTCCGGTCGGCGATGGTCTTGGCGACCGCGTCGTTGTCGTTGTCCGATTCGCTCTTCATTCGATCCCCGAGCCGGCCGCGATGATAGCGTTAGCAGCATCATAAGACTCCGACGGGCCGCCGTCACGATTCCATCACGGCGGGCCCGCTACCGAGCGGGCGAGGACCCGAGCGTCATTCTTCGCAACGCTATCTTTGCTTCCGAAACTCGATACCGGCCCGAGTATCTTCCGGCCCGCGCTGAGCCTGCACCGACATGTCCCTGGACAGCTTGTATCGCACAGTGATGACCTCGCCCGGCTCGAACAGTCCGATGCCATAACTCAGATACACCCTCGGCGACAGATATTGGCCAACCGTGAGCGCCGCGCCCCCGAGCACCGCCTCATCCTTGATGGACACTTCATCCGCGCCCAGCCGTCGACCTAAATTCTTCGCGAGCAAACCACCCGCCGCCGCGCCCAACGATCTCGTCGCCGCCTGCACGGCATCGCTTTCTCCAGAGCTCGTCCCGACATCCTCGAGCGGCTTGCCCGCGACAAGGTACGAAAGCGCGTTCGACTGCGCCATCGGCGGATCGGAAAACACCGTGAGCTCCGGGCTTTGCGCGCTGCCTTGAATTCGCAACCCCGCCGTCACCTCATTGACGGTTCTGGTCGCCTCGATCCGCAGCCTCGGATTCGCAAGGGGCGTCGATGCATACAGCAGCTGACCTTGCTGAATCGTCAAATCCTGTCCGTACGCTTTATAGGTGCCGGTGACATTCACATCGCCCGACGCCACCGTCTCCGCCCCCGGGCGCTCTCGCACATCGAGCTGACCGTTCACCTGGGCGACCAGACCGAAGCCGGTGAGATTCACCGCTTCTTCTTTCAAGCCCAATCTTCCCTGCTGTCCACCCACGACCACGGTGATGTTCGCGTACAACGGGAGCGCCTTGGTCGGCGCCTGCTCCTGCGTTTCGTCGTCTATCACCACCACATCCGGCGACGCCGCCTGCGCCTTGGCCTCTCGCCGCGGCAGCTTCTGTAAATTCACATCCGCCGAAGGAATGATGACCTTGCCCGAGAGCGTCGTGCGCTCCTCGTTGCGTACGAGTTCGAGGTCAGGGGTGATGAGCACCTTCGCGCCCGGGATGTCGGCGGCGAGGAAACGATTGCCACTGACCTGCATGTTGACGGCACCGCTCGTCGATGCCGTGCCTGCGAATTTCAGTGCGCCCTCTCCCGATTCGATGCCGCCAGACAGCTGAAACTCCGTTGCCGACTTCGGCCGCACGTCGAGGCGGCCGTTTTTCAAGCGCAATCCCACGGTTGGAACATCCGCTGCAAGGTCGGCCGCGCTGACTTCGCCTGCAATCGCAGGCGCTTGCAGCGTCCCTGTGACGCTGCCACGCGCATCCATATGCCCACGAACATTCGCGAGTTGTGGCGCGAATACAGCGAACGGCGCGAGATCCGGCAAGCCCGCATTCACGCGCGCATTGATCGGCGTGCTCGCTTGATTGAGCCCGCTCACTTCGCCCTCGCCGTGCAGCGATCCGTTCTCCTGCAGCCCGGCGCTGATCGAAGCGCGGGCATTCGACCCCGACAGGTTCGCTTCGAGCTTGAAATCCCGATAGGTCAGCAATGTTTCCTCTTCCGCCGGCTCCGAATGGTCGTCGAACGCCAGAACCCGCGACATGCCTCCCTCGGGCGAGCTCAACGAGGCATTCCCATATAAATTACCGTCAGCATCGCGACGAATATCGCCCTGGCCCTGGACCATTCCTTTGAACCGCAACGGCAGATCGTCGTTCGACATCGAGTTCGCCAGCGCCAGCGGCACGTTGGCGAGCGAATAGTTGCCGTGCATGGAGCCATCCGGCTGCATGCCGCCTTGCACGCACAACTCGATATCCCGTTCAACGAAGCACGCGCGCGAGACGTCGACCGCCATCGCTCGATCCTGCGTCTTCACAACGATGTTGGCCGGCTCACGCAAGCTCAGGCGCGCCGCATCCTTCACATCGAACACCAGTCGCTGTACGGCACCCGACCAGCCATCGTCCTTGCGACCGCCTTCCACCGCGACCGAAAAGGCGAGCGGCGTACCGGTCGTGTTCACCTCCGCCCGATGCGCCGCCGGGTTGCCGGACGCATTCGCCTGCACTGTTTCGAGTTCGAATCCCGCGGCCGACAAACCCGTCATCCGCAAATTCATCGAGCCTTCCGGAGCGAGCGGCTTGTTCACATCCGCGTCGAGCGTGACTTCCTGCAGACGCATCTCGTTCATGTGCAAGTCGTTGCCATGCGCATTGCCCTTGATGGATATCTCGGGCCACTTGCCGAGCACATGAAAGTTCGCCGCCAGCTGACCGCCGGAACTTGGCAGCCAGTCGTTCAACGATGCCACGTCGACCGCGATGCTGGCATCGATCTGCTCGCCCTTGGCGGCCTGCACTCGCAAGCTGCTCTTGCCGGAACTCAGCGTGAGCGTGCCCGCAGGCAAGTAAGGAGCAGTGAGCGTCAGGTCCGCGTCGCCGGAGATCTGTCGACTGCGCAGCTGACCGCGCAATTCGGTCAGCTTCAAGGTCGCGTCGGGCCCTTGTTCCGTCATCTTGCCCCGCGTGACCAATTGAAACCGCAGGCTGCCCGGCCACTCGACCGCGAACGCGCCGGGATCGAAATTCTCTCCACGAGCATCGACGGTCCATGCCAGTTGCGGCTTCAGATCCACTTTGCCGGTGGCCGCGAGCCGTCCTTTGCGTTGGATGATGTCGAACTGCTGTAACTCGACCAGCTCGGGCGTGCCTCGCGCCTGTAGAGCGATGTCGGCCTGCTGTTGTCGCGGACCGATCGCGAGCCGCCCCTTCGCGTTGTACAGTTGCGGATTGCCATCGAAATCGAGCTCGCCCCGCGTATACAGCTCTTGCCCGACCCAAGCGGACGGCACCACGACGTCCTGCCAGCGCGCGTTGATGTTGCTGGTCCACGACTCTTCCGAGAACTGAATATCGGCGTTGGCTCGCAACTCACCGGCCGTCGAGCCGATCTTCAGCAAGCTCTCCAGCGTCAGCCGCTCCTCGCTGCGAGTGAAGCGAACGGAATCCAACTCCACAGGCTCATCGTTGACGACGACGCGCCCGGCGACGACACCCTGATCCAACGTGCCGTCACCGTGCAAAGACGCCGCGAGACTATGGAGGCTCGAACCCGGCATCAGCCGATCACGAGGATCGAAGCGCGGCACTTCCAACTGAACCTGCCAGTGATGATCGCCCGCCTGCGCCATCTTCGCGTGCAGGGTGGCGCCCAGCGGCAACGACAAGTTGGAGCTGACGACAGCGTCCGACTCATTTGCAGAGACGAGCAGCGTTCCGGCGAATTTCTGCTCACCCGCCGTCCACTGGAACCGACCTCTACCTTCGCCGACATATGCCTTGCTCTGCGCGACGCGGCCGTTGAACGTCACAAACCCCTGCGGCGACTGTACGTTCAATGTTTGCACGGCCAGCGCTTCTTCGGTCCAGCGTCCGGCGAACACCGCGCGCGTAACTTCGACGAGCGTTGCTTCGGGCTTGCGGACTTTCACATCGCGCGCGAGCAACGAATCGACTGCGAGGTCGATCGGAGGCTTAAGGCTGAACGGCCCGGACGGCTCTTTCGGCGGCCGCGGTTCGGTCGGTTCCTGCATGAGCAGATCGATCCCACTCACGTCCAAACGGCCGACATGCACCAGTCTGTGCCAGAGATCCCGCCACACCAGGTCGAGCTCGAGCTGCGCGACCGACGCGTCGATGCCGGCAGTCGGATCGTGATAGCGCAGATTCGTGAGCCGCAGCGGGCCGGCGAGCGAGCCGTCGATGGAGGTGATTGTGAGCTTCTCACCCATGAGTGCCGTCACGCGTGCAGCGGCGAAGCGCGTGCCGGACTGCGTGTTGATGACCCACAGCGCCGCGCCGATCACGAGAAGGATCAGCAGCGCGATGACGCTGCCGGTCCACGCGAGCGTTTTCTTCAGCACGCCGCTCACAGATCCGGCCCGATGATCAAGTGAAGTCGCCAGGAGCCCTGCAGCTGCGTGACGACCGGCCGTGCCACATCGACACGGACCATCCCGATAGGTGACTTCCAGCGCAAGCCGATGCCCGCGCCGACATTGATGTCGAAACTCGATTTGAACGCGTCGCCGGCATCGACGAACACTGCCGCCCCCCAGTTGTTCAGGAAGTAATGCTCGTACTCGGTGCTGCCCGCGACCAGATATTCGCCACCGATCACGCCGCCGGACGCATTGGTCTCGCCGATCGCCTGATAGTCGAAGCCACGGATCGAGCGATCGCCGCCCGCGAAGAAACGCAGCTCCGGCGGCAAGGCGTCGAAATTGTCCACGACCATGGCGCCGAGCGCGGAGCGGAGGATCACGCGACCTTTGTTACCGACTTTGCGCAACCATTTGCCTTCGGCGCGAATCTGCGCGAACGAGGTGTCCGACAACAACTGTTCGAAGCCGAAGCGCAGGCCGTACAACACCGAGTATCCGGCGGTCGGGAAATAAATATCGTTGCCCTGCTTGCGCGTGAGCAGCCCGTCGGCATAGAGCAAACTGGTCTTGCCTCGCTCGTCGGCGATCTCGAACGTGCCGTTCAGGTACTGCAATCCCATCGTGCGTGTGTAGCCCTTCCAACGATTGGTGACCTGCGTCCCCGAGAGCCGGAACATGCGCGACTGGCTCGTGTCGGTAGTCTCGTCGCGATAGCCGACGGCGAAGTTGTAGTTGCGCGGACGCGGACCGGGCTGCGGAATCTGATAAGTGACGCCGATCTGTTCCAGGCGCGATGAGTATTCGATCTCGCTGCCGAGCCGGTGACCGCGATCGTTGACCCAGCGGCGCTGCACGCCGAGCCTGGCACCGGGACCGGAGTCGGTGCTGAAATAGATATTCGCCGTGTACAACGTACGCTTGGCCGGGACCAGCATCACGTCGATCGGCACTTCGCCGTTGGCGGCGTGCTCCAGATCGGGCGCGACGCCCACGGACGTGAAGTAGTCCGCGTCGACCAGCGACTGTTGCAAGGCCAGCATCTTTTCGGCCGAGTAATATTCGCCGTCCTTCCACAACTTGAATTTCTGCAGGAACGCATCGGGGAACTGTGCCTTGGAAAAGCGCAGCGCGCCCATTCGGTAGCGCGGCCCCACATCCCACGCCAGATCGATGTCCGCGGTGTTGGCACTGCGAACGACTGACACTTTATGGCGCACCAGTTGCGCGCTGAGAAAGCCGTCGTTGGCGAGTGCCTTGGAGATCTGGTCCTTACTGCGCTCGTACGCGGCGTGATCCAGCCGTTCGCCGTACCTGGGCACGAACCTCTGCACCGCTTGTTTCACCGGCTCCAGCTGCAGAGCTTCGGGCGCGAGCTCGATACGCGAGGCCTGAACGATGACCGGCTCGCCCACCTTCACATCGAAAATCGCGTGAAATCTACCGGGCTCGGGCCGTTCCAGCCGGCTCTCGACGGTGAGGTTGTAATAGCCGAAAGGCTCCAGCGAGCGCACGATTTGATCTTTGCCTCGATCGAACAGCCGGCGCGCCTGCGCGGCCGAGACATCCCGTTCCTCATATTGCTTGAGCTCGAGATTGGCGCGCGCCGATTCGAGCATTTGTTCATCGAGGCCGTTGATCGTGACAGTGACCCGGTCGGCGAGCGCGGTGGCGGTCCAGAACACGCATAGCCCGACCCAGCCGGCACCATGCAAAATCCGCAGATTTGTCATTGGGCGGGCAGCCGGGAAGCGCGTTCTGAATTCATCCCATAGGGACGTTTTAGTGCCCGGGTTGTTCCACGAACGGTTCTCGGGAAGTCGCGGCGCACGGCGCTTGAAAGCCGGCCGTCCACGCCGGACAATCCGCTCGCGACTTCAACCGCACAGCAGGTAATCCGATGACAATCTCAAAAATTCTCGCCTCCACCGTTCTGCTCGGCGCGCTCAGCGTCTTCGCTCCGCTCACTCACGCCGCCAAGACCTGCGAGCTGACCATCGAAGGTAACGACGCCATGCAGTACAACAAGACGTCGCTGGCCGTCGGCGCCGACTGCACCGAAGTGAAGTTGACCCTTTCGCACCCGGGCAAATTGCCCGCCAGCGCCATGGGCCACAACTGGGTGTTGACCGAAACGTCGGTGTTCCAGGCGGTCGCCAATGCCGGCATGTCGGCCGGTTTGCAGAACAACTATGTGCCGAAGGACGATCCGCGCGTCATCGCGCACACCAAGGTGATCGGCGCGGGCGAGACCACCAGCGTCACCTTCCCGACCTCGAAGCTGAAGAAGGGCGGCGATTACACGTTCTTCTGTTCCTTCCCCGGCCACTGGTCGGTGATGAAGGGCAAGTTCACCTTCGGTTGATTCGAGCTATTGTGAATTGACGATCGAAGCCGGTGCGAGGGGCGCTGCCGCTCGCACCGGCTCCTGTACTCGCAGCACCGCGAGGCCCGCCAGAAACAAACTCGCGCCGCCCACCACCAGGGCATACACCGGCGCCCCGCCCATGAAGGTCCGCAGCAGAAAGCCCAACACGCTGGCCGCCAGCAGCTGTGGAATCACGATGAAAAAATTGAAGATGCCCATGTACACGCCCATTTTCTCGGCGGGCAGATTGTCGGAGAGCAAGGCATAAGGCAGCGACAGGATCGACGCCCACGCAAAACCGACACCGACCATCGCGACCAGCAACCATTGCGGATCGCGAATCGCCACGAATGACACGAGCCCCGCGGCCCCCAACCACACATTGATCAGGTGACTCACGCGCAATCCCCAGCGCCGCACCATGAATGGAATCACGATGGCGGCCAGCGCCGCGAAGCCGTTGTACGCAGCGAACAGCACGCCGACCCAGTTCGCTCCTTCGTTGTATGCGGCCGATTGCACGTCACTCGTGCCGAAATGCATTTGTGTGACGGCGGCGGTGGTGTAGATCCACATCGCGAACAGCGCGAACCAGGAGAAGAATTGCACGACCGCGAGCCGCCGCATGGCCTCGGGCATCTGGTGCACGTCCGACATGATGGCAGTAAACATGGTGCTCGATCGTGAAGCGCTGAGCACGACCAAGGCCAGCCCATAAACGGCGATGCCACCGGCAAGCAGGTAGAGTTGCCGATCCCATTGCAACATATGGATGGCGAGCAAGCCGACCACCCCGAGGCTGAGCCAGACCGCACCGTCACGACGCGATCTCGCGACATCGAGCGGCCGCTCGCGCACGGCTCCGGCGTCATCGAAATTCTTGAGTTGATCGGGCGGATACTCGCGAGTGCTGAAGACCGTCCAGCTCACCGCGCCGAGCATCATGAGGCCGCCGAAGTAGAAGGAATATTTCACGGTGTCCGGAATCTCGGCCGCCCCGGCGGTGTTCGCGACCCCCAGCTTGGTCAAAATCCACGGCAACAAGCTCGCGATCACCGAGCTGACGCCGATGAAGAAACTCTGCATGGCGTAGCCCGCCGGCCGTTGCGGCGGCGGCAGCTGGTCGCCGACGTAAGCGCGAAACGGCTCCATGGAAACATTGATGGATGCATCCAGCAGCCACAACAGACCCGCCGCGATCCACAGCGTCGGAGAGTTCGGCATGAACAACAACGCCAAGGTCGCGGCCACGGCGCCGAAAAAGAAATAGGGCCGACGACGTCCGAGCCGCGTCCAGGTGCGATCGGAGTAATAACCGACGATGGGCTGCACGATCAGCCCGGTCAGCGGCGCCGCCACCCACAACATCGGAATCTGTTCCAGATCGGCGCCGAGCGTTTGAAAAATCCGGCTCACATTGGCGTTCTGGAGCGCGAAGCCGAATTGAATCCCCAGGAATCCGAAACACATGTTCCAGAGGTTCCAGTAGGGCAACGCGGGCTTCTTCATGCGGCTCATGTCTCATCCTGCGCCGCGCACACTGCAAAGCTCAAGGGCCCCAGCGATACTTGGTAGCTGCCTGGTGCTGTCGGGCGCGGCGCGCAGGTTCCTTTCAGAGCACTGAAGGTGCGAGTGCGGGTATCGACTTCCACGTTGGCTTGCAGCGGCTCGGTCGACGTGTTGAACGCGACCAGAATCTCGTGCCCCGTCTGCGGATCGATGCGCGATACGGCGAACAGGCCGGGCTTCTCGACGTAGTTGCGGATGATCTGCTTTCCGCGGCGTAACGCGGCATGTTCCTTTCGCAGGGCCGAGAGCTCGGCAATCGCGGCATACAAAGGATGACCGCGATCGAAGTTGCTGACCGCGGTCGTTGCCTTGGTGCCGAGCAGAACGTTGTCGTTGTAGCTCGCGACCCGACTCGGGAACATGTCCTCGCGAGCGTCTTGATCGATGCCGTCGCCGGCGAAGCCCTGTTCATCCCCCGAATAGATCACCGGCACACCGCGCAGCGTGAACATCATCGCGTGCGCCAACAGCATTCGTTGCAGGACTTCGGCATCGCTCACACCCGACAGATTCTTGCGCGCATAGAATCCGAAGCGCCCCCAATCGTGATTGCTGACGAACGTCGGCAGTTGCATGGCCGTCGCCTCGCCGCCTTCGTAGAGCGCATCGCCATTGAACATCGCCGCCAGCTTGTCCGACCCGGTCTTCTGGGTCAGCACTTCGACAACAGCGGCACGGAAGGCGAAGTCCAGCACGGTAGGCAGCTTGTCGACACGCGTCGCGCGCGTCAGCGCGGGAATATCGACGGAATCTGTCGCCACCTCGCCGAAGATATGGAAGTTCGGAATGCCACGCTCCGCCGCCTTCTTCAGCATCGCCGGAGCGAACGCCTGCCAGAACTCGGAATTCACATGGCGCGCGGTATCGATGCGAAAGCCGTCGACCCCGAACTCCTCGATCCAGCGACCGTAGATATCGATGAATCCTTGCACGACGCGTGGATTCTCCGTCATCAGATCGTCCAGACCGACGAAATCTCCCATCGTGCTGCTTTCGCCCCGGAACAGGCTGTTGCCGCGGTTGTGATACCAGATCGGATCGTTGAGCCACTCGGGCACTTTGATTCTTGCCTCGGCGGCGGGGACGAACACGTCATAGGCGAAGTCGGGGCGCTTCAGCTTCGCGAAGTTGCTTTCGGTCTGAACGCTCTCGCCCTGGAAGCCGTCGTTGATCGACGAACCGTCCGTTCCGCCGGCCTTGCTATACGGGTAGTCGGCGCGCGAGCGATACGCGCACTCGCTGCCCGGACACTGCCGATACGAGATCACATCGGCCGTGTGATTGGTGATGATGTCGAGATAGACCTTCATGCCGCGCGCATGCGCACTCTCGACGAAGTCCTTCATGTCCTGCTGGGAGCCGAAGTGATCGTCGACTCGCGTGAAGTCGGTGATCCAGTAGCCGTGATAGCCGGCCGACTCCTGGCCGGGCGCGCCCTGCACGGGCTTGTTTTTGTAAATCGGGCCGAGCCAGATGGCGGTGGCGCCGAGCGCTTGAATGTAATCGAGCCGCTGAATCAGCCCGCGCAGATCGCCGCCGTGATAGAACCCTTTGTGTGTCGGATCGAAGCCGGTCTTGAGACGATCGCCCTTCAGCCCGCCGCGATCGTTTTTGGGATCGCCGTTCTCGAAGCGGTCCGGCAGCAGGAAGTAGATGACTTCGTCCTGCGGCAGTCGGGCGCGAAAATCCTCGGCGCTTGCCGCAGCGGTGCAGGCCAGGCCGAGCAAGGCGGCCAGATACTTCGTCGCTTTCACCCTTCCCCCAAAGTTTCGTGTGTCCGTCACGCGCAATGGCGGGCGACGAAATCGGCGTGCGTGGGCATGGTGCCGGTCTCGTGCTGGATCACCGCGCGAATCATATTCATGAACTCGGCCAACTCGCCGGCCGACAGCTGATCGGCCAACGGATGATGGCTGGCCGGACGCACGCCCTGCCCGAGCAACACCTGCAGCCAGCCGACTTCAGTGAACAACTCATCGTTATTTCGAACGATGCGCCCGCCGGCCGCGAACAGCTGCAACTTATGTTGCAATTCCTCGGGAATCGGCATCGAGCGGCAGTCATCCCAGAACGGCGTGTCGTTGCGCTCCACCGCTTTGTAATGGAGCACCAGAAAGTCGCGGATGCGCTCGTATTCGAACGCGGACTGCCGATTGAATTCATCGATGTCCGCGCGTTGCGGCTCACCGTCGGGCAGAAATGCCAACAGGCGTGCGATGGCGGTTTGGACCAGATGAATGCTGGTGGATTCCAGCGGCTCCAGAAAACCGCCCGCCAATCCGATGGCCACGCAATTCCGATTCCAGAACTTCTTGCGCTTGCCGGCCACGAACCGCAACGGCCGTGGGTCGGCGAGGGCTTCGCCATCGAGATTGGCAAGCAGCGTCGCTGCCGCTTCGTCATCGCTGAGATAGCGGCTGCTATAAACGTAGCCATTGCCGGTGCGATGCTGTAACGGAATGCGCCATTGCCAACCGGCGGAACGCGCCGTGGAACGAGTGTATGGCGTGAACTCACCCGCCCTCGCGCATGGCACCGCCATCGCGCGGTCGCACGGCAGCCAGTGAGACCAATCGTCATAACCGGTCTTCAATGTTTGTTCGATCAGCAGGCCGCGAAAGCCGGAACAGTCGATGAACAGGTCCCCGCCGACACGCTCACCGTTCGCGAGTACGACGGCCTCGATGGAACCGTCATTACGCTGTGCGACGTGCTCGATCTTGCCTTCGATACGAGCCACACCGCGTTGCTCCGCGTACTTGCGCAGGTACTTCGCATATAACGATGCGTCGAAGTGAAATGCATAGGCCATCGTCGGCAAGGTGGCATTCGCCGGCTTCGTCTGCCGCGTGAATTTGTTCTGCAGAGCCGCCGACGCGTTCAACGAAAACGCCTCGATGTCGAGCTCGCCGCCGCTGGCACGATAGCGTAGCCAGTACTGATGAAAGGGCAGCAGGCCGAGCGGCCGCCCGATCTGACCGAACGCGTGGATGTATCGATGCCCGGGGCGCAGCCAGTCGACGAACTGGATACCGAGCTTGAATGTGCCGTGCGTCTGGCGGAGGAAGTCGTTCTCGTCCAGGCCCAATGCCTGGTTGAACAATTGGATCTGCGGGATGGTCGCCTCGCCCACGCCCACCGTGCCGATCTCGTCGGACTCGATCAGCCGGACTCGGTAACGCCGGTCCAGGAAGCGGGCGAGCGAAGCGGCTGTCATCCAGCCGGCGGTGCCGCCGCCGACGATGGTGATGTGGCGAGCCTCTGCACTCATGCGGACATGGTGTCAGAAGGCGGGCCGCTCGCAAAGAAGGGGGAATTTCTCTCGCGAGCGGCCCGCCGTCCCGACATCAATACTTGTAGCTCGCGCCGAACAGGTAACGGCGACCGAAGATCTGATGATCGATCACCTGTCGCGAATCGGCCAACTCGTGCGTGATGAACGGCTCGTCGGTGAGATTGGTCCCTTGCAAGAGCAACGTCAGCCCGCGCATCGTGCCGTCCTGGAACTCATAGCTCATCTGCGCGTCGACCAGCGTCTCGCCCTTCGCCATGCGGAGCAAGCGCTCGGCGCCCACACCCTGCACTTCAGCGATGAACGACGAGCGATGGCGCGCACTGACGCGCGTCGAGAATCCGGCGCGCTCGAAGTACACCGTCGCGTTGATCACGTCCTCCGACAGGCCCGGAATGGGTCGCTTCGGGTTGGTGGGATCGGGCTGAATGTTGCTCTTGGTGAGCGAGTAGCTGGCCTGCAGACCGAAACCCTCCAACGCTTCCAGGGCCATGCCGAACGGCAGGGTCGCGGCGAGCTCGTAACCGTAGATCTCGCCACCCTCGCCATTCTGAGGAGTGGTCACGATGCCCTGTCGTAACGCCGGCTCCGGTCCGCTGGTGACCGGGAACGCGCTGAAGTCATACACGGCGGCTTTGGTGTAGATGTAGGACTTCAAATCCTTGTAGTACAGCGAGCCGGAGATATAACCCTCGCGCCCGAAATATTTCTCGATGGACAGATCGACGGCGTCCGCGATCCAGGGCTTCAGCTTGGCATTGCCGCCTTCGCCGCCCCAGGGCGAGAACTCGATGTCGGTGATACCGGCGCGCGCCGGCTCGTAAGTGAAGCTGATGGACGCACGCATGTCCTCCAGGCGCGGCCGAGCGAGCTGACGAGCGGCGCCGAAGCGCAGAATCAAGTCATCGGCCATGCGCAACGAAAGATTCAAGCTCGGCAGCGTCTCGGTGTAGGTTTGTGATGCATCGAGCGGGAACGGTTGCGCCGGATCGCCGGACGCACCGAAGCCCGATGAATCCTGTTCGGTACGCACCAACTGCACGCCCAGATTGCCGGTCAACGCCGAGTTGCCGAGCATGGAATCGATACGCAGCATGGCGAAACCGGTCGTGACATCTTCGCCAACCGACCATTCGCGGCTGAACACAGCGGCATCGGCCGCCGAGACCAGGTTGTAGATACCGCTGTAAGCCAGCGACATCGGATCGTAGCTCACCATGCCCGGAATGCCGATGTAGCCGAGACGCGTCGGTCGCAGCAGCGAGCCCGAAGGAATCGCGACACTCAAATCGTGTTGAGGATCGCTGGCATTGGCGGCCAGACCGAGGAAATATCGGTCCGGGTCGTAGTCCTTGTCGCGAGTGGTGTAGTTGACACCCACATCCACCGCCTTGAGCACACCGTTGTCCAGCTCGCGACTGACGCTGAAGCGCAGCGCCGTGAGCTCGTCCTTGATGTTGGGGCTGTTGATGAAGCCGTCCTGTCCGCCGGTGACGGAATTGTTGCCCCAGCCTTGCGGGCTGGTCAGGAAGATCTGATTCGCGTTGGTGTAATCGAGGTTCGAGTTGAAGTGCGCCACGCCTTCTTTGTCGATGTGGTAACTCAAGGTATCGGTCGCACCCGCTCCCACTCGCCCGGTCCCCGAATACGTTTCCAGAATGATGTCGCGCCGATCGACCGTGGAATAATTCACATCGCCGTTGAACGCCCAGGCGCCAACGTCCAGCTTGCCGTTCCAGCCCACCGACCACAGATCGGCGTCACGGCGATTGGCATCGTTACGGATCACGCCTTTGACGTTCGTGAACGTGCCGCTGGTGGCCATGCCATCGGTGACCGTGTAACCCGGCAACAGCGTCGCTCCGCCCCACAACAGCGGCAGCTCGATACCGCGCATCAGCTGATCGTCCTTGAACTTGCTGTAGTACACGTCCAACGCGGTGTTGAAGTGCTCCGTCGGCTGGAACTCGATGGTTGCCATCACGCCCGTGCGCTTCAGCTCTGTGGACACGACATAGGGCTTCACGCCACCGAGGCCGAGCACGCCGTCCACGGTTGGATAGCCCCAGGTGTTGAACTTCTCGATCTGGGTCGGCGACATCATGTGAGCGATGCCGATGGCGATACCGACTTTGTCATTGGCGAACTGATCGATATAAGTGCCGCTGGCGCGATAGCCGGTATCTTCGGAACCTGCATTGAGCTTGCCGAGCGAGAGCGTTTCGCCGCGCACGTTGCCCGCAAGCGTCCGCTTGCCATAAGCGAGTGGCCGCGTCGTGCGCAGATCGACGGTGCCCGACAGGCCCTGGCCGATGAGGCTCGCTTGCGGCGTCTTGTACACGCTGACCGCGCTGAGCAGTTCGGCCGGATATTGATCGTACTCAGCGCTGCGATTGTCGCCGGTGGTGACTTGTTCGCGACCGTTGAGCAGCGTGGTGGCGAAATCCGGCGCCAGACCGCGGATGCTGATGACCTGCGCGCGACCGTCCAGACGCTGCGTGGTCAAGCCCGGCGCGCGACTGATGGACTCGGCGATGCTGTTATCGGGCAACTTGCCGATGTCCTCCGCGGAAATCGTTTCGACGATCTGATCCGCCTCGCGCTTCTCCGCGATGGAATTCTGAATGGAGGCGCGATAGCCGGTGACGACCACCTCATCGATGCTCTGCTCGCCGCTCGCCACATTCTGCGCCTGTACCGGCGCGATCCCGCAGCTCGCCGCGAGCAACGCGTAGGCAACCTTTCTGCTCATTTGTTCACTCCCCCATTCCACACGGTCCGCCATCGGACCTTAGTCATTGTTCTTCAGATCGTAGGACCGCGACCGCGCGACCCACAACGCTATGCATACGTATTCATGAAAATGTCCGGCATCGAAATCAGCGCCGGCGGGCCCTCGACCGCCGGCGCTGCTACAAACAGCGGCTACCTCAAGGCTGCCATGTGTAAACCGGCGTATCCGACGTCCCCGTCGAGCTCGATGAGGAGGTGAAGCTGCGGTTGCTGCCACCCTCCCAGCTCACCGAGGGACCGTTCTTCTTGATGAACTTGAACTGCAGCGTGGTGTTCTTGGGCACGCTCAGCGGCAGGAACCACACCGGATAGTTCGGGTTCATCATGGCTTCGGGCGCCGCGTTGGTATCCCAGTTGCCCAGCTCGGGTACGTTGCCTACCACGTGCACGTTCTCGCCGGGCAGAGTGCTGGCGTTCACCTTGAAGATCACTTGCACCTGGTCGTCGGAGAGCACGTCGTAACGGAACGCGTTGCTGGTGTTGCCGCTCTTCACAACCGTGATGTTCCGAATGCCGGGCGTCACAGCAGGCACCGTGGCGGTGATCTTGGTGTCGCTGTTGGACACGACCGTCGCGTTGGTCGTATCGAACTTCACCGTGATCGTGCCGCCCAGGCCGGTGCCGTAGATGTAAACGGTGTTGCCCGAGCGCCCCATCGTCGAGACCACATCGCCGATGCGAGGAATGGTCGTGCCGAGCGAGGGGTTATACGACCACACGCAGACCTCGCCGCCCGACAGGCTGAAACTCGTGATCTTGTTCTGGCCCGACACGTTGGTCACCGTGTTCGAAGTACAGAACAAGCGACCGCCGAGCTCGTCAGCGTACGTTCCGGTCGGCAGCGACGTGTTCAGCGCCGGGACGGTGGCCGACACGTTCGGTTGACGATTCACCGCGACGATCACCTGCTTGTCATAAAACTGGCGCTTGAACACCAGCACGTCGTTGGTGCTGTACAAGACCGCCGTATCGCCATAGGCCAGCGCATCGTTGCTCTGTCGCAGGGCCGACAACGTTTTCACGACCTGGTAGGCCGTCGTCGTGTCGTCGAAAGCCGCTTCCGTCTGCATGAACACACGACCGGCGATGTCGCTACCGTTCGCGGACGTGAGGTACTGCTCCGTGCCGTAGTAGATGTTCGGCGTACCGCGAGACGTCATCAGCGTCGCGATCGCCGCGTGGTACGGCTTGTCGTTCGGCTGGATGTAACGAAAGCGAGTCACATCGTGGTTGTCCAAGAACGTGACGGCCTGGTTCTCGTAGATGTAGTCAGCGCTGGTCTGGGTCATCATCGAGCCGAACGCGCTCATGGTCTCGGAGAAATTGCCGAACGCATTGGTGGCCGCGCGGTAATACTCGAAATCCAGATTGTTGACGCCGGTGCGATCCGGGAAGGTGCGGTATTCGTCGTACTTCGGATCGGGCCGCCCGATGAAGAATTCACCGAAGTGAGTGAGCGGACCGCCCGTATCCGAGTCGATGGCGTCCTTGAAGCCTTTGACGAACGCCGGGTTCATGTGCAGCGTCGCGTCGTGACGCATGCCGTCGATGCCCTTGGATTTCCAGAACTTCGCTGCCTGCTCCAGATGCGCGACCACCTGCGCATTCTCCTGCGAGAAGTCGGCCAGCGAGCCCAGCTCCTTGTGACGGAAACCGAAGCGCGACGAATCGGAGCCGCGGTCGCCGAGACCGTGGAACCAGCCATTCACGTCGTTGTGCGGATTGGCCAGCAGATTCTCGAGCTTGCCGTCCGAATTGAAGTCGATCGGATTGCCGTTCACGTCGAAGACATAGTTGCCGCCGCTTTTGTCCGGCTCGTACAGACGCCCGTCCTCGGCGGAGTTGCCGTTGGTGGGATTCACCCAGCGACTGGTGTGGTTGCTGACGAAGTCGATGATCAGCTTCATGCCCTGCGCATGCAGCGCGTCCTTGAGCGCCACGAAATCCTGCATCAGGCCGAAATGCTTGTTGGTCGCGAAATAATTGCGCACGTGGTAGCCGTGGAAGCTGGTCCAGCGGTCGATGCCGCCGCCGCTCTGGTAATCCAGGATCTCGGTGTCGCGATTCTCATAAGGCGCCGAAATCCACACCGCGGTGACGCCCATGTTCTTCAGATAGGGAATCTTGTCGATGATGCCTTGCCAGTCGCCGCCCTGATACAGCTTGAGGTCGTCGCCGTTACCGTGGCCGTCCAGATCGGGATCGTCGAACAGCGTGCTGTCGAAGCCCGACGGCGTGTTGTTGGCTGTGTTACCGTCGGCGAAGCGATCGGTGATGATTTGATAGACCACGTCCTTCGGCGTGATGGGTGTTGCCGCATCAATCGGCGCGGCCGCGAACAACGCAAACGAAACGGCCGTGGCGCTCAGCCACGACAACTTTCTCCGATGCACGGGTGAACTGATCATGAAATATTCCCTCATTGCTGACGCTTAAGAGCGCAGGCCGCGAGCACGCTCATGTGATCGCGTATCCCCCTGCTTGAGATCGGCGCGAAGATCCTATGGCCGTGTCAGCCGCAGCCACAATCCTTTGCATACGTATTCATAAAATGTTGTTGAGGCAACGAGCGGGCTGGAACGTCGATGACCGTCAACGTCCGCTGGCGACGAATCGGATCGCCTGTCCGCCGCCGGATGCGAGCCGGAGGGTGAGCCGGTCGCCGCGCTTGACCGCACGCTTGTCCATGACGATTGAAAAAGGTGCGAGTTGCCAGTCCGCGTCGTCGCCGTCGCGATAGATCTGCGCCGTGTAGCGCCGCCCTTCATCGAGGAAATCCAGCGGCACGTGCAGCGAGCGGGCTTGCTCGTCGGTCACCGCGCCGAGATACCAGTCATTGCTGTTTCGATCCTTGCGCACGATGGTGACGAAGTCGCCGACCTCGCCGTTCAGCACGCGCGTGTCGCTCCAGTCCGTGGCCACATCCTTGATGAACTGGAACGGCGCCAGGTGCCGCTCGTAGTTCTCGGGCAGATCGGCCGCCATCTGAATGGGGCTGTAAATAACCACGTAGTTCGCCAACTGCTTCGCGATCGTGGACTGGATGCGCTGGCCGTTCTTGCCCACCAGACTGAGCACGCCGGGCGTGAAATCCATGGGACCGGAGAGCATGCGAGTGAACACCAGATTCGCCTCGTGCTCGGGCGGATTCGGTGGATCGCCCCACGCGTTGTACTCCATGCCACGCGCGCCTTCGCGTGCTATCCAATTCGGATACGTGCGTCGCAAGCCCGTGTCTTTGATGGGCTCGTGTGGATTCACCGCGATGTGACGTTTCGCGGCTTCGGTGACCACGCGCAAGTGATGGCGGGACATGACCTGCCCATCGTGCCATTCGAAGCGCGGCCTGCCATCGGGACCGATCGCCTGAATGCCGCCTGCGTCGGCGACATACCCGGTCTTCACGCTATCGACGCCGAGACGCGCGTACAGATCCAGGGCGGCGGTCAGCTGCCGCTCGTAGTTCGCGATGTTGCCGGAGGTTTCGTGGTGACCGATCAAATGCACGCCTTTCGATCGGGCGTAGGCAGTGACCGCTTCCAGATCGAAATCCGGATAGGCCTCGGTGAAGCTGAAGTCGGCGCCATTGGCGAACCAATCGCCGTCCCAACCCTTGTTCCAACCTTCCACCAGCACGCCACGAAAGCCATGCTTCGCGGCGAAATCTATGTAGCGCTTGGTGTTCGCGGTGGTCGCGCCGTGCTTCGGGCCCGACGCCCAGGTTTCCGTGCCCAGGTGCATGGCCCACCACACACCGACGTACTTGAACGGCTTGACCCACGAAACATCGCCCAGCCGGTTCGGCTCGTTGAGATTCAGGATCAGATCCGACATCACCAGCCCCGGCGCGCTGTCGGCGATCTGCATCGTGCGCCAGGGTGTATTGAAGGGGGCTGCGCGCGACACTCTCGCGCTCGAGGACGATGGCGACAACGTGCTCTTCAGCCGTTGTCCGGTGACCCGGCGCAGCCACATCGAGGAGTAATCGACCAGCGCCGCTTCATGAAACGCAATGTGCAATCCGCTCTCGGTGCGCACGGTGATGGGCGTGTGCGCCTGGCCCACTTCGGCGAGCGGCGTCTTGTTATAGAGATACTCGTAACGATTCCATTCGCCGGCGGGAATCCACCACGCCGTCGCGGGCTCGGCGACTGCGAACTCCGTCAGCTCGTCCCCAATGTTGACGGTCGTCGCGAACTGCTGCGGAAATTCGTAGCGAAAGCCGAGGCCGTCGTCGTACACGCGAAACACGACATCGAGCTTACGCGCCGGTGCGATCTTCTCTTGAAGCGTCACGCGCAGTTCGTTGTAGTGGTTGCGCACGTAGCGGCGTTCGCCCCAGGGCTGCTCCCAGGTGTCGTCGTGACTCCCGGTGGATTGCGCGGCGACGGCGAGATTCCGTTCGAATTTCGGCGCGTCAGTGAACAGGAAGCCGAGCCGCGAGGCTTCGATGACGGCACGGCCGCGACGGGTCACGCTATAGAGCGCGTGTCCCTCGTTGTCCAAAGAGAGTTCGACCTTCAATACGTCGCCTGGCGATGTCTGCGATGCGACCGCGGCGGCAAACGCCGCTGGCGACGCTACAAATAACAACGCAATGAGTAGCGCGGTGACGACCCTTAGACTCATCCCAATCCCCCAACTCGACCGAACACGACGCCGTGCCCCGGCAACGTGAGATGCCCATCCCGCAGTCCACCGGCCAGCACACCGACGCTTTCGATCTGCTCGATGCGTGCTGGTAACTTCAGGGTCGTTTGAATTGTTTCCGACGACAGATTGAAAGCCGCGAACAGTCGCGAATCGCCGTGGGTCCGAGTGAAAGCCAGCAATGGCTCGGGGACGTCAACGAACTTGATGTCACCCCACTTCAGGGCGGCGTGACGACGTCGCCATTGCAGGAAAGCGCGAGTGGAATTCAACACCGAATGCCGATCCGCGAGCTGTGCCTCGACGTTCAAAGCTCGATGCTCCGCCGCCACCGGCAACCACGGCCGCACCGAGCTGAAGCCGGCATGCTCACCGCCGTTCCACGGCATCGGCGTGCGACAACCGTCGCGGCCTTTGAAGTTCGGCCAGAAGGCGATCCCGTACGGATCGCGCAACGACTCGAACGGCACGAGCGCTTCGCTCAAGCCCAGCTCTTCGCCTTGATACAAACAGACCGAGCCGCGTAACGAGCACAACAGCGCGATGAGTTGGTTGGCGAAGTACTTCGAGGGCTGCTCGCCGCCCCATCGCGTCACGACCCGTCGTACGTCGTGATTCGAAAACGCCCAGCATGGCCAGCCATCGGTCAGCTTGGCTTCAAACCCCTCAACGACCGAGCGGATGTGCCGCGCGGAATATTCCTCCGAGAGCAGCTCGAAGCTGTAGCCCATATGCAGCCGGTCGCGGGTCGTGTATTCCGCCGTGGTCGCGATGGAGTCCTCGGACGAAATCTCCGCCAGGGTCGCGGCGTGCGGATACTCATCGAGCAGGGCACGCAGCTCGGTTAGAAATTGCAGATTCTCCGGCTGAGTGTTGTCGTAGCGATGATATTGATAAGCGTACGGATTCTCCGGACTGAAGCCGCGCGTCGTACGCCCATCGGCGGGCTTCGGCGGGTTGTCACGCAGGGCCCGGTCATGAAAACAAAAATTGATGGCGTCGAGCCGCAGACCGTCGACACCTTTGTCCAGCCAGAAGCGCACGTTCTCGAGCACGGCCCGGCGCAGCTCGGGCTGATGAAAATTCAGATCCGGCTGCGAAGATAGAAAGTTGTGCAGGTAATACTGTCGACGGCGCGGCTCCCAGCGCCAGGCGACTCCGCCGAATATCGACAACCAGTTGTTGGGCGGCGTGCCGTCCGGCTTGGGATCGGCCCATACATACCAGTCGGCTTTGGGATTGTCGCGGCTCTGCCGGCTCTCGCGAAACCACTCGTGCTCGATCGAAGTGTGACTGAGCACCTGATCGATCATCACCTTCAAACCCAGCTGATGAGCTTGCGCCAGCAGTCGATCGAAGTCGGCCATGGTGCCGAACAACGGATCGACGGCGCGATAGTCGGCCACGTCATAACCGAAATCGGCCATGGGCGAACGAAAGAACGGCGCGATCCAGATGGCGTCGACGCCGAGCTCCGCCACATATTCCAGCCGTTGCAGGATGCCTGGCAGGTCGCCGACGCCATCGCCGTTGCTATCGACGAAGCTGCGCGGGTAGATCTCGTAGACCACTGCGCCACGCCACCACGGCGGTACTGACATCGGCTCGCATCCCTCAGGTTCTCGGACGCGCAAAGATTACCCGCAGCCCCCGCCCGATCTCGACAGGCTGCATACGTATTCATAGCGCGGGAGTCGCACCGAGGGCGCAAATAAAAACGAGCGACCCACCGCCTGCAGCGGGGGGTCGCTCGCGTGTCACTGACGACTCTTCAGCAATCGCCAGTTATCGTGCCTTCGGACTCTTACACTGCTTCGGACCTTGCGGTCGCAAACCCGAATGGGAGAAAACTATTCCCAGTAGCGGGGTGAACGGTAGTAGTCGAAGGCTCGATCCGATGAGCACGGCCGTCATCCGTGGTCCTCGAAACGCTCCTGTTCGTTTCGCCGATTCATTCGCTCGTGCCAATGCAACGACTGGAACGGCGCTGAGTTCCTGAAGAAGTCTCTGGCCCCGCGTCGGTACCAGGCCGACGCGAAAAGTTACACGCGGGCCCGGCCATGCCGCGATGACGACCCGAGCGGGATGAGCGATGATTGGCGCTTGCGAGTCACCGACGGTGTAATGATGCTGGCCAAAGTTGGCGCATCCGATTGGCCGGATGCGGTCGAGGTGCTGAACGAGAACGGACGCTCGCCATTCGTGCTGATCTGCGAGCACGCTTCGAATCACATTCCCGCCGAATATCGCCAGCTTGGCCTGGACGATCGCGAGCTGACCCGTCACATCGCCTGGGACATCGGCGCGGCAGATGTCACGCGCGCACTATCGGAGCGTATCGATGCGCCCGCATTCCTCGGCGGCTATTCGAGATTGCTGATCGATTTGAATCGTCCGCTACATGTGGCCGACAGCATTCCGATGCGCTCCGAGGCAACCGACATCACCGGCAATCGTTCGGTGGATGACCGCGAACGGCAACGCCGCCATCGGCTCATATTTCATCCGTTCCAGGATCGTCTTCGCGCTCATCTCGATCGGCGAGCGGCCGATGGCCGACGTAACGTGCTGGTCGCGGTTCACAGCTTCACACCGGTTTATCTCGGTCAGCCACGCTCCTGGCACGCGGGTGTATTGTTCGATAAGTCCGCCGGGTTGGGCCAGGCGCTCATCGCTCGACTGAGCCGCGATCCGCTATTGAACGTCGGTGCGAACGTTCCTTATGGCGTGAGTGCCGATGCCGACTACGCGCTGGTGGTGCACGGCGACCAGCTCAACAATCCGGCCGTGCTCATTGAGATCCGCAACGATCTGATTTCGGACCCCGAGGGCGTGGAAGTGTGGACGAGCAAGCTGGAGGATGCTTTGCGCGCCTTGGAGACGTTCAGCTAACGCGCGACGTATACTTCGCGCCCACCGACGACGGTACGCACCACTTTCACTTGGTCGATTTCGGCCGGCGGTATCGCGAACAGATCTTTCGAGAGTACGGCGAAATCCGCCAGCGCGCCCTGCTTCAACACGCCGACCTTTCCTTCCTGAAACCCCGCCCATGCATTTTCGGCGGTGTACGAGCGCAGCGCTTCGGCCACCGTGATCTTCTCCTGCGGCAGCCAGCCATTCGGATTCGCACCGTCATTGGTGCGTCGAGTAACGGCGGCATGGATGCCAATCAAAGGATCCAGCGACGCCACCGGCCAATCCGAACCGAATGTGAGATGCGCGCCCGAGTCGATCAAGGAACGAAACGCGTACATGCCCTTGATACGTTCGGCGCCGATACGCTTTTCCGCCCAACGACCGTCGTCGATGACGTGCGCCGGCTGCATGGACGCCACCACGCCCAGCGGCCCGAAGCGCTTGATCGCGGCGGGCGTCAGGTGCTGAGCGTGCTCGATGCGGAAGCGCCAATCTTTCTTCCGGCCGGCCTGCTCGATCCTTTCGAACGCATCGAGCAACCAGTCATTGGCGCGGTCGCCGATCGCATGCACGGCCACGTGCAGATCGGCTTGGTTCGCGGCGACGATGGCAGCACGCAGCTTCTCGGTATCGGTCACCATCAACCCGGTGGTGTCGGGAGCGTCGTCGTACGGTTTATGAAACCAGGCAGTCGTCGAGCCGAGCGAGCCGTCGACGAAACCTTTCATTCCACCCCAACGCAACCACGCATCGCCCGTGCCGTTACGCTTCTTGTATTCGGCCGCCTTCTGCCAGTCCGCCAAGGGCGCGAAGGAATAGATGCGTATGCGCAGCTTATCGCTCGCTCGGGTACGTCGATAGAGCTCGATGACGCGCCAGTCTTCGATGCCGCCCATGTCATGCACCTGGGTCACGCCGCGCGCGACCGCATGTTCCATGGCGCGCTCCAACCCCGTTGCCAACTCCCGATCCGAAGGGGGCGGAATCACGTTGAACACCAGATTCATCGCGCCGTCTTTCAGGATGCCGGTGGGCCGGCCGTTCTGGTCGCGAACGATGCTGCCGCCCGCTGGATCGGGCGTCTTCTCGTCGATGCCCGCGAGTTTCAGCACCAGCGAATTCGCCAGCGCCATGTGACCGTCGAGGCGGGAGATGAACACCGGCGTGTTCGCTGTGTCCTTGTCGATCCAATCGCGCGTGGGCAGTTCGCCTCCCCACAGCTCGTGGTCCCAATTGCCATCCGTGATCCACTGGCCTTTTGGCGTCCGCGCCGCGGCCTGAGCGATTCGCTTTGTGAATTCGCCGCGACTGGTGGCGTCACGTAGATTCACCTGCGCCAGCGCCAGACCGCCGTTGATGAAATGCACGTGATTGTCGATGAACCCCGGCACCACGAACGCGCCCTTCAGATCGACGGCCCGCGTCTTGGCATCCCCGAGCTTGCGAACGTCAGCGCCGGCTCCGACGGCGACGATGCTGCCGTCATCGATGGCAATCGCTTCGGCCTTGGGCTGCCGAGGATTGCCAGTCCACACATTCGCATTGAAATAGATGGTATCGGGCGCCGCCGCCGACGCGCCGATACTCACCGACTGCAACACAACCGCCGCCAACGCGGCGCGGATGATGTTTCTTAGCATTGCGACGTCCTCGCGATCATCCCTGATCCCGGCACGATGCCCGCTGCCTGCTTTTGAATCAGCCCCACAACGCCGGCGACGGCCAGGACATGACTCCGGTGCGATCGTATTGAATCGGATTGGCCCAATCCTCGGCCTGCAAAAGCGGACCGTCGAGATCAACCACTTCACACAACTGCGCGAGCACCATGCCCGGGGCCATGCCGACCGAGCCGGTGACCATGCAACCCACCATCAAACGCATGCCTTCGGCACGCGCCGCGTGCGCCAGCTCGAGCGCGGCGGTCAGACCGCCCGTCTTGTCGAGCTTGATATTCACGAACTCGTAACGGCTCTTCAAGCGCGGCAGATCGTCGATGGTGTCGATCGATTCATCCGCGCACACCGGAATGGGCGAGCGCCCCAACACCAGATCGTCATCGCCGCCGACCTTCACCGGTTGCTCCAGCAGGTCGACACGCAACTGCGCGAGCTTGGGCCCGAGTGAATACAGCGTCGGCACATCCCAGGCCTGGTTGGCATCCACGATCAGTCGGGAATTCGGCGCTCCGCGTCGCACGGCCTCGATGCATGCGAGCGGATCGTCGTTGTTTACTTTGATTTTGATCCAACGATAGTGCGCCAGACCGCGCGCGGCCGTTTCGTAACCTTCGATGGAACGAATGCCGATGGTCATGGCGCTCGCGATCTCGCGAGTGTTGCCGACACCGGCCAGGTCCCAGGCGCGGCGGCCCGTGCGCTTCGCCTCCAGATCCCACAGCGCCGCGTCGAGCGCGTTACGCGCGCCACCGATGGGCAGCAGCTTCAACAATTCAGCCCGCGTGATGCCCGCTTCGACCTTGCTGCGAACGGCCTCCAGCTGCGCCACCATCGAGTCCGGCGTCTCGCCGTGATAGTCGACGCCCGCCGCTTCGCCGCGGCCCACATGGGGGCCATCCTGCAATTCGACGATGATGACATCGCTGGTCGTGTACGTGCCGCGCGCAATGACGAACGGCTCGCGCAGCTTCCAGTATTTGGTTTGAACGGTTAGCTTCACACGGACTCCTGACTCAACGCATTGGTCGGTGGCGGAAAGCGCAAGGATACAGAAAAAAATTCTCCAAGCGGAGAATTGAACGGCTTTCCCGCTCCCGCCGCCCCGGAGACTGGAATCGGCCGGGCATCAACCGAAGCGGCGATCGGCGACGAACGGATTGGTCTGCCGTTCCTGCCCGAACGTGGACAGCGGCCCATGGCCGGGCACGAAACGCACGTCGTCGCCGAGCGGAAACAGATTCTCGCGGATGGACTTGATCAAAGTCTCATGGTCGCCGCGCGGAAAATCGGAGCGGCCGATCGAGCCGGCGAAAATCACATCGCCGACCCACGCGAATCTCTGCTTGGCATGAAAGAAAATCACATGGCCGGGCGTATGACCGGGACAGTGCCGCACCTCGAGCGTTTCATCGCCGACGCTGACCTGATCGCCCTGCTCCAGCCAACGATCCGGTAGGAACGGCGTGGCCGGCGGAAAGCCGAAGCGCTGCGTCGCCTGCGGCAGTTGATCGATCCAGAACTGATCGTCCCGATGCGGCCCTTCGATGGTCAGCCCGCGCAGCTTCGCCAGCTCCGCCGTCCCTGCCGCATGATCCAGGTGGCCGTGTGTCAGCAGAATCTTCTCCAGCTGCAGACCTTCGCGATCCACTGCCGCGAGCACCCGATCCAGATCGCCGCCCGGATCGACCACCGCCGCGCGCTTGCTGCGCTCGTCCCAGATGACGGAACAGTTCTGCTGAAACGGCGTGACGGGAACGATCAGAGCTTTCATGGGCTGGCATGGTACCCATCGGGTAGAATTCCCGTCCATGCCGATTCAAGCTCTGTTTCCCACTTACATTTACGCCGCTCCGCTGCAACGGAGCGACTGGCGCAAGCTCAACAAGCGGCTGTTGCGCGAGTGCCTGCAGTTGCAACTGGATGATGAGGCGGGCCGGAAGTGGTCGAAAAAAAACTATCCGGGCGGCTACACGTCGTATCACTCCGCGCATCGCATGCAGCAGGTCTCGCCGACGTTCGCTCAGTTGGAGAAGTACTTGCGCCGGCACGTGAGCGCGTTCGTGAAAACGCTCGAGCTCGATCTGACCGGTCGCGAGCTGGAGATGACCGATTGCTGGGTCAACATCATGCCGCGGCAGGTCGCGCACAGCATGCACCTGCATCCGCTTTCGACCATCAGCGGCACTTATTACGTGCAAACCCCGAAGGGCTGCGCCGGCCTGAAGTTCGAAGATCCGCGACTGGAAAAGTTCATGGCCGCCCCGCCCCGACGCGCGGATGCGAGCCCGGCGAATCGTGCCTGGTCGGTGGTACCGGCCGAAGCGGGCCAGGTCGTGTTGTTCGAAAGCTGGCTACGACACGAGGTGCCGGCGAACCCGGTCGCCGGTGAGCGCATCAGCATCAGCTTCAACTACAACTGGTTCTAGCTGCCTGTTATCCGAACAGCGCCGGCAGTTCTCTCAACACCCGATGCACGAACTGCACGCAGATCGAGCCTTCGCCGACGCCTGAAGCGACGCGCTTGACGCTGCCGGAACGCACATCGCCAACCGCGAATACGCCCGGCAAGCTGGTCTCTGTGATGTAGGGCGCACGCGGCAGCGGCCAGCGCGCGGCCGTCAGCTCCTCCTTGCTCAAGTCGGCACCGGTGCGCACGAATCCCTTCTCGTCGAGATTCACGCAGTCCTTCAGCCAATCGGTGTTCGGCGCGGCGCCGGTCATCAGGAACACGTGTCGGATCGGTCGTGTTTCCCGCTCGCCGGTGCGAGCGTCGGTCCAGGTCACGGACTCGAGCTCATCGGCGCCGTCGAGGCCACTGATCTGAGTGCGAGTATGCAAAGTGATATTCGGCGATTCCTGGATGCGGCGGATCAGATAATGAGACATGGTTTCCGCCAGACCGTCCGAACGAACCATGATGTGTACGTGACGACAACTGCCGGCAAGGAACACTGCGGCCTGGCCCGCCGAATTGCCGCCGCCAACCACGATGATCTCTTCGTTCTGACACATCCTGCCTTCCAGATGCGTGGCTGCGTAGTACACCCCCACGCCAGCGTACTTATCCAGGTTCGGCAGGTCCGGCTTACGATACTGCGCGCCCGTCGCGATCAGCACCGTGCGCGCTTGGGCGACGCGGCCGTCGGCCATTTCGACTCGGTACGGCCAGCGATCACAATGCAATGTCACGGCATCGCATGCGACGTGAAAGCGCGCACCGAACTTTTGTGACTGCACCAGCGCGCGACCGGCGAGCGCCTGGCCGGAAATGCCGGTGGGAAAGCCCAGATAGTTCTCGATACGCGAGCTGGTGCCCGCCTGTCCGCCGGGAGCGAAGCTGTCGATTACTCGCACATCCAGACCTTCCGAGGCGGCATACACTGCCCCGGCCAAGCCCGCCGGGCCCGCGCCGACGACCAATAGATCATGCACCGTGTTCGGATCGATTTCCGGGTTGATCTCCAGAAATTCCGCCAGCTGTCGCAAGCTCGCCTTGCGCAAAGCACGGCCGCGTCCGATCACCGCGGGAACATCGGCAACCGTCAGCCCGGCCCGCTCCAACAATCCCGCCGCATCCTCATCCGTCTCGGCATCGAGATAAAAATGCGGATGCGCGTTACGCGACAGGAACTCACGCAACAGCAACGTGTGGCCGCAATAGCGTGAACCGATCAATGTCATCTCGCTGTTCGGCGCCGAGATCAATCCCATGCGACGCAGAATGAACGCGCGCATGAAGATCTCGCTGAGCTCGGCGTCCGTTTGGACGACGACGCGCAGATCGCTGTCAGTGATCACGAGCACCTCGCCCGCTTCACTCACTTCGACCCGAGCGAAGCCCGGCGTACCCCGCAGCGTGCTCATCTCGCCGGCGAAATCCCCCGGCACGAGCGGCCTGATGAATTGCTCATCCACGCCGGGGATGGTCACCTTCAGGCTGCCGGCGAGCACGATGATCATCTTGCGCTCGTGATCGCCCGGTTCGATCAACACCTGCCCTTCGGTCGTCGGCAGATGAACGCCGTGAGGCTCGAGGCGCGCGATCTGCGCCTTCGTGAGCTTTGGGAACATCTGTTCCGCGCGCTTTTCGTACAGCTCGTTTGGCATGGAAGCACCGTGGGTTATCGGCTCAGCAACGCTGCCACTTTATCGAACAGCGATTGCATGCCGGCGGACACGTCGTGGATCTCGCCATTGATGAAGATACCCGGCGTGCCGCGCACGCCGCTGCGACGACCGCTGTCGATGTGCTCGCGAATCCGCTGCCGGTAGATCTCATCGTCCATCTCGCCGGCATAGCGCGCCATGTCGAGGTTCAGCTGCTCGGCGTAGCCGCGCAGCTGGTTTGGCTTCAAGTGCAGCTGATTGGCGAACAACAGGTCGTGCATTTCCCAGAACTTGCCTTGCGCGGCCGCCACCTCCGACGCCTCGGCGGCACACAACGCATGCGGATGCACTTCCTCCAGCGGGAAATGCCGGAACACGAGCCGCACCTGGTCCGGGAAACGGCTCAACAACAGCTGCAATGACGGCGCGGCCTGCTTGCACGTCGGACATTCGAAATCACCGTACTCGACCACTGTTACCGGCGCGTGATCGGGGCCGAGCTTGTGATCGATGGGGGTGACCGGCGTCACCAGATCGCGCTGCTGGTTCATGCATCCTCCCGCGCCGGCCGGACGCCGGCATCCAGCGCCGATAGTACCGCCGATGGCGAGCAGCGGAACTCGAATCTCGGGGCTTTTCGGTCCGACGGCTCCATAGCAGCTTACGGCCGGTCCGATATCGGTAATTTCTGGGGGAATCCGCCAGAAATGGCGCCCCTTTCGCACGCTGCCCGATGGTTTGATTTGCCCATGGACGCCGCACTCGAATCCGCCACCCGCATGACAACCGCACTGGTCGTTGTCGAATCGGTCATTGTCGCCGGGATCTTCTGGACGCCCACGCCCGCCGTGGCGGCTCCGCCGGCACTGCTGCTTGCCAATGACTACGAGCAGAGCGAAGTGGATGTGTCTCGATACTGGGTCAGCGAGAAATACGACGGCGTGCGGGCCTATTGGGACGGTAAACGCCTGATCACTCGCGCCGGCAATCCCATTCATGCGCCAGATTGGTTCACTCGCGGCTGGCCCACCGAGCCACTGGACGGCGAGCTGTGGGCAGGCCGCGGACGATTCGAACAAGTCACCGCGACGGTGCGCGATCTCGAACCGGACGACATCGCCTGGCGCAGCATCCGCTTCATGGTGTTCGATTTGCCGGCGCATGCAGGCACCTTCAGCACGCGGTTGGAAACAATGCGGTCTTTATTATCGCCGTTGCGCATAGAGTGGCTGCGTGAAGTGACACAGTCACGCGTCGCGGATGACGCCTCGCTGCACGCTCAGCTGGAAACAGTCACTGCGGCGGGTGGCGAAGGTTTGATGCTCCACAGAGAAGATTCGCTGTACCGCGCCGAGCGCAGCGACGATCTGTTGAAACTGAAACCGCACCAGGACGCCGAAGCTCGAGTGGTCGCGCATCTTCCCGGTCAGGGGAAATATTCCGGCCTGCTCGGCGCGCTCCTCGTGCGCAACGCCGACGGCACTGAGTTTCGGATCGGCACCGGCTTCACTGACCAGCAACGGCGCGATCCGCCACCGATCGGCAGCTGGATCACTTACAGCTATCACAATGTCACCGCCCGTGGCGTCCCGCGCTTCGCCCGCTTTCTTCGCGCGCGACCGCCGGATTAGGGGGAAAATTCAGGTTGATTCCGTGTACAGCCAGGTGTACACGGACAAAATGAACAAAAGCTACGCCATCGCCGAGGCCCGAGCCAACTTGCCCACCCTCATCGACGAGGTGGAGGCAGGCGCGGTCGTGCAACTCACTCGCAGAGGTAAAGGAGTCGCAGTCATGATTTCAGTCAACGAATATCAACGCTTGCGCAGCAAGCGTCCCAGCTTTCAGGATGCGTATCAGAAATTCCTGAAGAAACATTCGCTCACCGAAGTCGGCCTGGAGCAGGACTTCGCGCGCCGGCTGCGCGACCGAAGCCCCGGCCGCAAAGTCGATCTCTGAGTCCGCGCCGTGCTGCGTTATCTGCTGGACACCAACGTGGTGTCGCAGCCCATGATGAAAACGCCCTCGGCCGGGGTCATGCGGAAGCTCACGGCGATCGCGGATGAGTGCGCGATCGCCGCTCCGGTGTGGCATGAATTGCAGTTCGGCTGCAAACGCCTGCCCCCGGGCAAGCGTCGCGAGGCATTGCAAGACTATCTGGCGGATGTGCTCAACACGTTCACGATTCTGCCCTACGATGACCTGGCGGCGAAGTTGCACGCGATCGAGCGCGTGCGCCTGCAGGAACTGGGAGCGACGATGCCCTTCATCGACGGTCAGATCGCAGCGATCGCACAGATCAACGAGCTGATCCTCGTGACCGCCAACGTGCGCGACTTCGCACCTTTCAAGGCGCTCACCGTGGAGAACTGGGCTTAGCCGCGGGGCGGGTTAGAATCGGCGCATCTCTCCAGCAGGACGGCGCCGTTGCAGCTTTCACACGTCGACTCGGGAATCATCGGCGTCTGGCGATGGCAGGCGGCCATCGCGACATTGATCGTCATCATTCCCGCGACTGTGCTCAGTTTCTCCATACCGCCGCTATGGCCGCTCGCGCCGGCGCTCGTGCTCCTGGGCGGCATCGTTCTCATAGGGTGGTGGCCGCCACTTGCGTATCGATATTTGCGTTTCGGCGTCGATGGCACCGGCATCGCAATTGAGAGCGGCGTGCTGTGGCGCTCGCGAATTGCGCTTCCGCGCGTTCGAATACAACACACCGACGTCTCGCAAGGGCCGCTCGAACGTCGTTACGGCATCGGCACGCTGACGCTGTACACGGCCGGGAGCCGGCACACCAGGATCGAGCTGCCCGGCTTGCGACACGAAGACGCGATCGCTCTGCGCGACGCGCTGCTCGCGGAAGGTGTCGGCAGTGGCGTCTGACCGGGAGTTTCAGCCGACGCTTCGGCTACATCCGCTGTCCTGGGTGTTCGGTCTGAGCGGCGCGATCAAACAAATGGTGCTGCCATTGATCGCCCTGCTGTTCTTCAACGTGCGGGATGACACGCCCGGTCCGTTCGGCCCCTGGATCGTGCCGATCGTCGTCGCCGTCGTGGCGATCCGCGCCGTGTGGATTCAGCTGACGTTCCGCTACGGCTTCAGCCCGACCGGCCTGGTTGTGCGCGAAGGAATGATCTTCCGCAACGTCCGCCACATCGAATACGCCCGCATCGAGAACATCGACACAGAGCGCGGGTTGTTACATCGCCTGCTCGGCGTTGTCGAGGTGCGCGTGCAGACGTCAACGGGCGGCAAGCCGGAAGCGCTGATCAGCGTCCTCGATCTCGCTGCGGTCCAAGCAATGCGCGAGCGAGTCTTTTCGGACAACAAGCCTGCCGAGAAGGCCATCGACACGCCCGCCGAAAACACGCTGCTTCATCTCAGCATCGGCGAGCTCGTGCGCCACGGCCTCATCGACAACCGCGGGATGATTCTGGTAGCCGCAGCGTTCGGCGTGTTGCACGAGGCAGGCGTGTTCGTCATCGACAGAGAGTTGGTCGACCGGGCGTTGCAATCGTCGTCGGCCGGGCTCGCGGCGCTCGGCTTGATGATGCAGGTCGCGCTCGGTGCGCTCACGATCCTCGGCGCCATCATCGCTGTGCGCGCCCTGTCGGTGATCCTGGCCATCGTGACGTTTTATGATTTCAGGCTGACTCGCGTCGGCGGCGATCTCCGGGCTCGCTACGGTTTATTCACCCGCGTGGCGCTGACGTTACGCACGCGGCGGATTCAAGCCGTCCATCAGAACGAATCGCTGTTGCATCGCTGGTTCGAGCGCGTGTCCCTGGACGTCGATCTCGCGGGCGACAGTGGCGGCGCTCAAGGCGACGGCGACAATTCGAGGATGAAGAAACGATGGCTCGCGCCTGTGTGTCCGGCGAGCGCGGCACCTGCGCTCATCGCCGCCGCCTTGCCATCCTTGGACTGGAGCACCGAACCCGATTGGCAACCGCTCGCGCCACGCGCAGGTGGACGGATCTTCCGCAAGACCGCGCTGTTCTCGGTGTTGCTTCTGACCGCTCCTGCAATCTGGTATCTGCGCGAGGGCGCAATCGCCGTAGTGCTGATCTGCATTCCGGTGGCGTGGATGCACGCTCACCTGTATGTGAAATACACACGCTGGGCGCTCGTCGGCGACGCCGTGCTATTTCGCTGTGGATGGCTGAATCGCCGACTGACGATCGTTCCCCGGGATCGAGTGCAGACCCTGAGCCTCGAGGCGACGCCGTTCGATCGCCGCAGTAGCATGGCGAGCATTTACGTCGACACCGCCGGCGCCAGCGCCATCACAGCTGGAATCAGGATCCGTTATTTGCCCGCCGACGTGGCGGAACGACTGGCGGCCGCGCTGTATCGCACGGCCGGAGCAACAACTTAGTCGCGTGCGAGCGATAACACTCGCGAGAACGGCGAATCGGTTCGGCGCCACAGCCGACGCCGCAGCGATGCCATCGCGATGATCATGCCCGGCAGAATGCCGCTCAGCGCGCTGTACAGATAATTGCGGTCGGTAACGTGATCCGCCTGCACCAGCAGCGCCAATCCGAGCAGCGTGCCAAACACGGCGCCTATGAATGCCACCTCGAATCTGAATCGCCCGGCCGCGATCCGCCACCGACGTGTCACGTAATCCATGCTGCTGGCCCAGACCGAGCCGCACAACATCATCACCAGGCCATTGCTGAGCCCGGTCAGCTTCTGCGCGACGACCAGCACCAGCCCGATCCACATCACCGTCGCGATGAAAGCCGCGATGACGTGACTTCGATACCGCGAGCGGAAGAAGGTCTCGCAGAACTCCACCATCAACGCCGTGCCGATACCGACCGCGATGCCGGAGGGGTACATCCACTCATGGATGCGCCCGATACTCAAACTGTCGAAGTAGGCGAACAACGCGCCGGCAATCGTGCCCAGCGCAATGGAGCGACCGAATGCGTTGAAGACGGCGCCCGGAACGTCATCCTCACGGCGAGCGACGATACGACTCTGCAGCTCACGCAGCGAATCGAATCGAGCCTCGGGGCGCGGCGACATCGCTCGCATGATGGCGCGAGCGATCTGACGAGGGATGTCGCGACGAACCTTCTCGATCGGCTGCACGGCGCCCATGGGCACGCGACCGGTCAACAATTCATACATGAGCACGCCGAAGGCATATTGATCGGCGCGCCAGTCGACTTCCTTCGCGTCGGCATGCTGTTCGGGCGCCATGTAATAGGCGGTGCCCAGATTCATGCCGGTGCGGGTCAGCTCGTTGTACTGATACGCGCGAGCGATGCCGAAGTCCATCAGCTTCACGACGCCGCTGCTGTCGATCCAGACGTTCTCGGGCTTGAGATCGCGATGAACGATGAAACGATGCGCATGGCGTAGCGCTTCGAGCAACTGCTCGCCGATCGCGGTCGCTTCCTCGATCGGGAACGGCTTACCGGTCGCCAGCTGCGCCTGCATGCGCCGGCGCAAGCTCACGCCCCGCAGACGCTCCATGGTGAAAAAATAACGACCGCTGGCGACGCCGACGTCGAACACGCGGACGATGTTCGGATGAGCGAGCTTGCAGGAAACCTTGGCTTCGGAGAGGAAGCGAGTGCGAGCGGCGTTGCTCGACAGCAGCTCGTTGCGCAGGACCTTGATCGCGACCTCTTCGTCCTTCAACCGATCGCGGGCCGCGCACACGCGGCCCATGCCGCCATCGCCCAGGACCGCGTGAATATCATAAAGCCCCTGGAG
>JAEWAF010000111.1 GCA_023391815.1 Pseudomonadota bacterium | reverse complement strand
TCCCAGAGAAATGCTTGACCGGACGCCGGGGGTTTCTTGATGTGCTTCTTGATCAGCTCATCGGTCAGTCGAATAGCCATTTTTGTGGGTCGGCTTGTCGCCGTTTGTAACCCGATGGCCGGAATCGGGCTTCCGCCCCGACCATCAAAAAGTGACCGGGTATGGCGTATCTACCTGAAAATGCGCTAGATTGCGAGTGACGGCGAAGACTGGCGAATTGGCGAGAATCGGTCCGGCTTTACATCGTGTGGGTCGGCTTGTCCCCGCCCAGGGCGCCGGCCAGGTAGCTCTCGATCTTCCGCTGGGTATTGCCGCGATCCTGTTCGCTGAACTGCACGCCGATGCCGGCGGTGCGCTTGCCCTGCGCGCCTTTGGGCGTCATCCAGATCACGCGGCCGGCCACGGGCAGCTTCTCGTCCTCGCCCATCAGGTTCAGCAGCATGAACACTTCGTCGCCGAGCCGGTAATTGCTGTTGGTCGGAATGAACAGGCCACCGTTCTTCACGAACGGCATATACGCCAGGTACAAGGCGCTCTTGTCCTTGATGGTCAGCGTCAGCAAACCGGGCTTGCTGCTGGGTTGGCGCATCACCATGCGATCGTTCCGACGGTCCTGAAGGCGTTATGAAGGGCTCAGCTCGCGCGTGCCACCGGTGCCCTGGAGGGCGCCAGCGTTTCCAGCAGAGCGATCAGCCACGATTCCACGGCCAGCTCGCGTTGGAGCGCGGTGCGGGCCAATTGCGCTTTCAAAGCCCGCGTGCGGTCCACCATGCTGTACAACGCGCTTATGTTCAACGGCCGCGACGGGCTTGGCAAGTGCGCAGGTCCCCCCGGGAACGTGACCCGCTCGTCAGTTCCTGCAATCCCCGTCCGCGCCAGCGAGGACAGCCACAGATCGAGCCAGACCAGCCGATCGATGAGCGCGTCGTTGGCCCACTCCGCCGCGACCTGGGTCACATCCGTGTCGCCGCCGAACAAATCGCGCAGGGATTTCTGCATGTGCTGATTGAGCTCGTCGAAACGGCCGTCGGCGTATTCCAGCGCCCTGAGGGGCGCTCCGCCGCTGAATTCCAGCAAGGCCGGCGCGACCGTCTTGCCGGCCTCCTTCTGGAGCCAGGCCATGGCCTCCGCGGTCGAAGGTCGCGTGATGGTGAGCTTCTGGCAACGGCTGCGCACGGTGGGCAAGAGCCCCGACGGCCGCGAGGTCAACAGCACGAGCAAGCTGCCGCGCGACGGCTCTTCCAACGTCTTGAGCACACTGTTCGCGGCACCCGGCGTCATCTGGTGGGCCGGCTCGATGATGGCGACCTTGTAGCCCTGGCGGAAACTCGTCTTCGACAGCTTCTCGCAAGCCGCGCGGACCTGATCGACCGATAACTGCGTCTTGTCTTCCTCGGGTGCAACCCAGTGCAGATCCGGATGCGAGCCTGCTTTGATCAGGGCACAGCTCGCGCACGAGCCACAGACATCGAGCACGCCATCGACTGATTTCTCACAAAGCACCGCGGCCGCCAGCCACGCGGCGAATGAGCCCGTGCCTAGACCTTCAGCGCCCTGCACGAGAATGGCGTGGGGCAAGCGGTTTGCGGTCCACGCTTGTTTGAGCTGCGCGATGGCCGCTGAATGCCACGGCAACAGGCGTGGGCTCGGCAACGCTTGCGGCTCGGCTTGTTCCTCTTTCTTTGCCATGGCTGAACTGTAAACGTAATTACGAACGCGCCGGCGCCAGTTTCATCAGGCGTTCGGCGATGGCTTGTTGAATCGCGACCGTCACGGCTTCAAGGCTTTCGGTGGCATCGATCACGGCAAAGCGCTTCGGCTCCTGTCGTGCACGATCCAGATACGCCGCGCGGACTCGCTCGAAGAACTCGCGCCGTTCCTGTTCGAAACGATCGTTGGTTCCGGCAGCCGCGTTCCGAGCACTGGCGCGCGCCGCGCTGATATCGAGCGGCGCATCCAGTAGCAGCGTCAAGTCGGGACGCAACGTTCCCTGCACCATCTGCTCGAGTGTCGCGATGTGCTCGACCGGCAGGTGACGGCCGCCACCCTGATACGCGTAGGTCGCGTCCGTGAAGCGATCGCAGATGACACAGGCGCCGCGTGCCAGCGCCGGCCGAATCACGTTCTCCAGGTGAGTCGAGCGCGCCGCGAACATCAGTAGCAACTCGCACGTGCTCGGCATCGGCTCATTGCTGGTTTCCAACAGCAGCTCACGAATGCGCTCGGCACGATGCGTGCCGCCGGGCTCGCGCGTGATCACCACTTCGACGCCCTGCTCGGCGATGAAATCTTTCAGGCGTCCGATCTGCGTGGACTTGCCCACGCCCTCGCCGCCTTCAATGGTGATGAACTTGCCTTGCATCATCGACTACTGCGCAACTTCTGCAGATAACGCTTCACGGCGGCGTTGTGCTCCGGCAGCGTCCGCGAGAAGTAATGGCTGCCATCGCCATTGCCAGTCGCGACGAAAAACAGGGCGCCGTTCGCTTCCGGATGCACCGCGGCCCGTATGGAGTCGAGCCCCGGCAATGCAATGGGCGTCGGCGGCAAACCGGCACGCGTGTAGGTGTTGTACGGCGTATCGCGCAGCAGATCGGCGCGGCGAATGTTGCCGTCGTACGCGGTCATCATGCCATAGATGACGGTGGGATCGGTCTGCAAACGCATGCCTCGCCGTAGCCGCTCGACGAAGACGCCGGCGATCTGCGGTCGCTCCGAATCGAGGGCGGTTTCCTTCTCGACGATAGAGGCGAGAATGAGCGCCTCATAGGGCCCGGCGAGCGGCAGATCCTTGGCGCGCGACTCCCACGCGGTCTTCAACTCCTGCTGCATGCGTCGAAACGCCATGCCGAGCAGCTCGATATCGGTGGTGTTTCGCGGAAATCGATAAGTGTCCGGAAAGAACTGCCCTTCCGGATGCACATCGGGCTGGCCGAGGGCGCGCATGACCTCTTCCGGCGAACGTGAGGCGTACTCACCTCGCACGTCAGCGGATTGCGCGAGCAGCTTGCGAATATCGGCGAAGGTCGAGCCTTCGATGAACGTGATGCTATGGAGCAGGACATTGCCGGAGTTGAGCAGCTCGAGCAGTCCGATCGGCGTGAGCCCGGGCGTCAGCTGATATTCACCTGCCTTCAAGGAATGATCGCGCTTGGTGATGCGCGCCCAGGCGGTGAAGATGAGCGGCTGATCGAGCAGGTTCTGGTCGTTGAGCGTGCTGGCCACGGTGCGCAGCGACGCGCCCTTCGGCACCTCGAACACCGTAGGCTCGGTCAGGGCGGCGATCGGCGTTTGCAGCCATCGGTGGCTCCACCAGGCGAGCGCCCCCGCGCCGATGACGCCGAGCAGAATCAATACTCCCAACAGACGAAACAGAATTCGCATTAGAGCTCGAGTCCCTCAGTCACTAAGCGATAACGCGTCAGCGAGCCGCGTGGCCACGCCGGTCTCGCTCCATCGTAACGAATCGAGCGAGGCCACCGAACGGATGCCACGCACCGCATTGGTGATGAAAACTTCACTCGCCGTCTCCAGATCGTGCGGCCACAGCGGCTCCTCGCTGACCGCGAGCTTGAGCTTCCTGGCGGCCTTGATCACTTGCGCGCGCATCACTCCCTGCACGCCGCTGAAACGCAGATCCGGTGTGACCAACGAGCCATCGCGCACGACGAACACATTGGCCGAGGTGGCGCAGACCACTTCGCCTTCCGTGTCGAGCATCAAGCCTTCATCGGCCTCGCCTTCGCGCCATTCGCTCTGGGCGAGCACTTGCTCCAGACGATTCAGATGTTTGATCCCGGCGAGGCGCGCGTTGCGCCCGAGTCGAATATCACACCATCGCAGACGCAGTGCGCCGTGCGGTGCTTGAACGAAGGGATGCAGCGCCACGACGCGATTACTCGCCATCGCGCCGCTCGGCCGATAGCCGCGTCCGCCCGCGCCTCGGGTCACGATGATCTTGAGCACGCCTCGATCGGCATCGGAGGTGACCTGCGCGACCTCACGCAGCAGCGTTTGCCGATCGGGCGGCGTGATGCCGAGACGCTCGCACCCCGTGAACAAGCGCTCACAATGATCGTCGATGAAACGCACGCGACCGTTCACGAGCAAGGCGGTCTCGAACAATCCATCGCCGTATTGAAAGCCACGATCGTCGGCCGAAATCTGTCGCGAGATTTGGCCGTTCACGAGCATCATGGGACGACACCTTCGGCATCCGAACCCAAGGCTCGCAACACCCCGCGGGCTTTCGCGCGCGTCTCCGCCAGTTCACGCTCGGGAATCGAATCGGCAACGATGCCGGCACCGGCGCGCAACGTCAGCTGATCGTTCGCCACTTCGAGCGTGCGAATCAGGATGTTCATATCCATGCTGCCGTCGCGGTTGAGATAACCGAACGAGCCGGTGTAGGCGCCGCGTGCCACGCCTTCGAGCTCGGCGATGATTTCCATGCACCGAACCTTGGGGCAGCCGGTAATCGTGCCGCCCGGAAACACCGCGCGCAGCACCTCGCCCGGCGTCGCATCGGAACGCAGCGTGCCACTCACATTGGAAACGATGTGATGGACGTGCGCATAGGACTCGATGGTCATGAGCTCGTCGACCTTCACGGTGCCCGCTTCGCAGATTCGTCCGAGGTCGTTGCGTTCGAGGTCGATCAACATCACGTGCTCGGCCCGCTCCTTTGGATGAGCGTGCAGTTCTCGCGCGAGGTCGACGTCGTGAGCAGCAGTCTGGCCCCGCGGACGAGTGCCCGCAATGGGACGCGTCGATACGTGGCCCTCGCGCACAGCTACGAGGCGCTCCGGCGATGAGCTGACGATGGTGATGCCTTCGAGCTGCACGATCCCGCTGAACGGCGCCGGATTGGTCTGGCGCAATCGTTGATAGAGATGCTGGGGCGTGATCCCAGCGGTGAGCCGCGCGTGCCAGCTACGGGAGAGATTTGCTTGGTAGATATCGCCCGCGGCGATGTATTCGAGCGCCTGCTCGACACTTCGCAAGAACTTCTCGGGCGCCTCTTCGGTGACGCCACCGGTCACGAGCGGTACAGCCGGTGCAACTAATGGCGCAACGTGAGCAAGATCGTCCGCCATGCGCGCGAGCAGCGAGTCGAACCCTGCTTCGGCCACCAGCCACGAGTTGCCGCTATTGCGCTCGTGAACGATCGCGGCCGGCACGCGAATCGCCGACGCAATCGGGCCTGCGGCGGGCCTTGTGAGCTGCAAGCGCGGCTCGATTTCTCCCGCCAGTTCATAGCCCAAGTAGAGTAGCCAGCCGCCGGTAAAGGGCACGGCAGCGGTCGAAGATGTGGGAATGCGCTCGCGTGCGAACCAGCGATCCAACGCGGGCAGGAAACCGGCGGTGCCGGTCGCGGGATCCAACCCACCATCACGTCGCAACGTGATCCGCTCTTGCGGATACGCAAAGAGAATGTCGAAGCGCGTGGGCGCGTTGCCAGCGGCGGCACTTTCGAACAGCGCCGGATAGCGATCGGGAAACGAGGCATGCAATGCCAACAGCGCCGACGAATCGGCGCTGACGGGCTGGATCGAAGACGCTCGCCCGAGCGAGGGAGTTCTGGGCGACGCCGGGCCGCTCATGACATCCCTCGACCCGCTCAGTCGAGCTTCTTGAAGATCAGGCTGCCGTTGGTTCCGCCGAAGCCGAACGAGTTCGACAACGCCACCTTGATCGGCATCTGACGCGCGACCTTGGGCACGTAGTCGAGATCGCAACCCTCGCCGGGGTTGTCGAGGTTGATGGTCGGCGGCGCGACCTGATCGCGAATCGCGAGCACCGAGAAGATCGCTTCCACGACGCCGGCGGCGCCGAGCAAGTGACCGGTCATCGACTTGGTCGAGCTGACCGCGAGCTTGAATGCGTGGTCGCCAAAGGCACGCTTCATGGCGATCGTTTCGGCGCGGTCGCCGAGCTCGGTGGAGGTCGCGTGCGCGTTGAGATACTGCACGTCGCTCGGGTTGAGCTGTGCGTCCTTCAACGCATTCGTCATGGCGAGCCGGGCGCCCTCGCCGTCTTCCGGCGGCGCAGTCATGTGATGCGCATCGCCGCTCATGCCGAAGCCGACCAGCTCCGCGTAAATGCGAGCGCCGCGCTTCTTCGCATGCTCGTATTCCTCGAGCACGACCGAACCGGCGCCATCGGACAGCACGAAGCCGTCACGATCTTTATCCCACGGACGGCTGGCCGCCTGCGGATCGTCGTTGCGGGTCGAGAGCGCACGCGCCTGGCAGAAGCTGCCAAGGCCCAGCGGCGTGGTCGCCATTTCACCGCCGCCGGCGATCATCACATCGGCGTCGCCGTACTGAATCAAACGCATGGCCAGACCGATCGAGTGCGTCGACGTGGTACACGCCGTCACGGTCGCGATATTCGGTCCGGTCAATTTGAAATCGATGGACAGGTGACCGGAGATCATGTTGATGATGCTGCCGGGCACGAAGAATGGAGAGATGCGCTTCGGGCTCTTGGTCTCCATCCACTTGGTGTGATTCTCCTCGATGGTGTCGAGGCCGCCGATGCCGGCGCCCATCGCCACACCGATGCGCTGTGCGTTCTCGGGCGTCACGACGATGCCCGAATCCTTGATGGCATCGGCCGCAGCCGCGTAGCCATAGTGCATGAACGGATCCATGTTCCGCAGCCGTTTCGCCGGCAGATATTTTTCCGCATCGAAATCCGCCACCGCGCCATGGAAGCGCACCGGAAATGCGCTCACATCGAAACGGGTGATCGGCACGATGCCGCTCTTGCCTTCGAGCACGTTGCGCCACGCCGTATCGAGCTGCGAGCCGACGGGAGAAACGATGCCCAGACCAGTGATGACGACGCGTCGCTTGGACAAACGATTACCTCACAAGCGTGACTTCGAAAAACATGGAGAGGACATGGAGGGGCGATTGGCGGAAGACCGTGGATGGTGCGGCCTTCCTTGATGCTTTCAGCGTGGCGCTTCGGAAGCGAGCCTACGTCGGCGCCGGCAGTTCGCGTGCGAGGCCGATCAGGCCTGGTTGCGGCGCTCGGTGATGTAATCGATCGCCTGCTGCACGGTCGTGATCTTCTCCGCGTCCTCGTCCGGGATCTCGGTTTCGAACTCCTCTTCCAAGGCCATCACCAGCTCGACCGTGTCGAGCGAGTCGGCGCCCAGATCGTCGACGAAGGACGACTCCGTCTTGATGTCGGCTTCGTTCACGCCGAGTTGCTCGGCCACGATCTTCTTGACGCGTTGTTCGATGCTTTCCATTTTTCTCTAGCTCCGTTGACACACCGCGACGCCTGCAGCGCAGGCGGACTCACGCGGCGCGAGATTGTATAGCACTTCGCTACCGCGAACCCCGGGAGAAACGCCGACGCCCGCCGTACGCGCGCCGCCCCTCCGCCCGACTCCAGCCCGACATCCACGATCTTCTGTGAACGTCGGTCATCCCATGTACATCCCGCCGTTTACGTGCAAAGTGACACCCGTGACGTAAGCCGCACCCGGCGCCGCCAGGTAGGCGACGGCGTCGGCGATGTCTTCCGGCGTGCCGAGCCGTCCCAGCGGGATCTGCTGCAGCAGCGCAGCGCTTTGCTGCTCGCTCAGCGCGCGCGTCATGTCGGTATCGACGAACCCGGGCGCCACGCAATTGACCGTGATGTTGCGACTGCCCAGTTCGCGGGCCAGCGCCCGGGTCATGCCGGCGACCCCGGCCTTGGCGGCCGCATAGTTCGCCTGCCCTGGGTTGCCGCTCGACCCGACCACCGACCTG
>JAEWAF010000090.1 GCA_023391815.1 Pseudomonadota bacterium | reverse complement strand
CCCCCGCGCCGCCGATTCACCCTGCCTGATCCACCGTTCCGGCCGCAGGCCGTGCTCAAAACGGCAACCCGGGCCCCAAGGCCCCGGCATCCCCTGAATTCACCCTGGTTCACCGGCGTTCTCGAATGGCGGGGGCCGCTCGGGTATACTCCGCGGCCCCCCGCGGGGGAGGCCGGCGGAGCGGGTCCCCAACCTCATATATATGTGTGGGTCAGGGGCCGAAAGCCGCCTTGAACAGCGGCGCAGCGGCGGTGGACCGCGAAAGTGGCGGAACTGGTAGACGCGCTGGATTTAGGTTCCAGTGGGTAACCCCGTGAGGGTTCGAGTCCCTCCTTTCGCACCAGTTGCCTGAACGCATTACTCATTCGTGATTTGAGGCAGGTTTCGACCATGCAGGTTTCAGTTGAATCGACCGGGGCCCTGGAGCGCCGGATGGAAGTGCAGGTTCCGGCCGAACGCGTCGAGAAAGCCGTCGACGAGCGGCTGCAGCGCATGAGCCGCACGGTGCGTCTGAAGGGGTTCCGCCCGGGCAAAGTGCCCGTCAAGGTGGTGCGCCAGCAGTTTGGCCAGCAGGTCCGTCAGGAAGTGCTGGGCGACGTCATGCAGAGCACGTTCAACGAAGCCGTCGTGCAGGAAAAGCTGACGCCGGCCGCCGGCCCGCGCATCGAGCCGATCAACCTCGAGCAGGGCGCCGACCTGAAATATGCCGCGATCTTCGAGGTTCTGCCGCAGATCGAGATCAAAGGTGTCGAGAGCCTGAACGTCGAACGGCCGGCCGCGACGGTCAGCTCGGCCGACGTGGACGCCATGATCCAGAACCTGCGCGAGCAGCGTCCGACCTACAACGTGGTGGAGCGTGAAGCGCGCGACACCGATCGCGTCACCATCGATTTCGAAGGCACCATCGACGGCGTGCCGTTCGAAGGCGGCAAGGCCGAGAATTTCCCGATCGATCTGGGCGCGGGCCGCATGCTGGCCGATTTCGAAGCCGGTCTGCGCGGGGCCAAGGCGGGCGACAAGAAGGATATCGAACTGACCTTCCCGGCCACCTATGCCGCCAACCTGGCCGGTAAACAGGCCAAATTCGCGATCACCGTGCACAAGGTCGAAGAGCGCCAGCTGCCCGAGCTGAACGAAGAGTTCGCCAAAGTCTACGGCGTGGAAGAGGGCGGCATCGAGCGCCTGCGCAGCGAAGTGCAGGAAAACATGGAGCGTGAGTTGGGCGAAGCCATCAAGGCGCGCGTCAAGAAGCAGATCCTGGACGGCCTGCTCGCCGCCAATCCGATCGAGCTGCCGAAGTCCATGGTCGACGCCCAGGTGCGCGAGCTGCAGCTCGACGCGGCCCGTCGTATGGGGGCCCGCGACGCCTCGCAGATTCCGCCGCCGGAAGGCTTCCAAGACACGGCTCGCCGCCGCGTCGCGCTGTCGCTGCTGATCGGCGAGATCATCCGGAACGCCAACATCCAGGTCGACCAGGCCCAGGTGCAGGCCCGTTTCGAAGAGCTGGCCGCGCAGTACCCGGACCAGGGCCAAGCCCTGCAGCAGTACCGTGCGAACCCGCAGTTCCGCCGGCAGATGGAATCGGCGGTGCTGGAAGATCAGGTGATCGACTGGCTCACGCAACGCGCCCAGGTGGCCGAGAAACCGTCGACTTTCAAGGAAATCATGAATTTCGGCGCTTGATTCCGGGACCGGGACGGCGTGCGGCGGTCGCTAGTGCAGGGCACTTGCCTCTTCTAAACTAGCCCCCACACATCGCTGTCCCGTTCTTCACCGTTAACGTAAAGCAGCAACCATAGATGGCCACCATGAATCTTGTCCCGATGGTCGTCGAGCAGACCGCTCGCGGCGAACGCGCTTATGACATCTACTCGCGGCTGCTGAAAGAGCGCGTGATTTTCATCGTGGGCCCGATCGAGGACCACATGGCGAACCTGGTGGTGGCGCAGCTGCTGTTCCTGGAATCGGAAAATCCGGACAAGGACATTTCGCTGTACATCAACTCGCCGGGCGGCTCGGTGAGCGCTGGTCTGTCCATTTACGACACCATGCAGTTCATCAAGCCGGACGTGAGCACCATGTGCGTCGGCCAGGCAGCGAGCATGGGCGCCGTGCTGCTGGCGGGCGGCGCCAAGGGCAAACGCTATGCCCTGCCGCACTCTCGCATGATGATTCACCAGCCTCTGGCGGGCTTCCAGGGCCAGGCATCGGATATCGACATTCATGCCCGCGAAGTACTGGAAACCCGCGAGCGTCTCAACCGTATTCTGTCCAAGCACACTGGCCAGACGGTGGAGCGGATCGGCAAGGACACGGACCGCGACAATTTCATGGGCGGCGAGGCGGCCGTTGGCTATGGCCTGATCGACCGCGTCATGGAAAAGCGGGGCGAGCCGGCGCTGGTGGCGGCCGCGGCGGGCGGGCGCTGACCAGCCCATTGAAGGCCGCCCCTGACGGCCTCATGGATGGCCTTGAGATGCCGGTCCAGTAAGGGTTTGCCTCGCGCTCAAGAGCGGGGGCGAGGCCTGCAAAAAGGCCGGCTACGCAAGGTAAAGTGCGTCTTTGCAGCCTGCGGCTTGCGCGTGCTATATAGCCCGGACGCAATAGTGTCGCGACCGTGACGCGATTTCGTAACACGCTGGGACGGCGAGAAGAGTCTGATTCGTCCCGGTTTTCGAGGGTAATGCATGTCCGACGATTCCCGCGGCAAACACGACGACGGCAAGCTTCTGTACTGCTCGTTCTGCGGCAAGAGCCAACACGAAGTACGCAAGCTGATCGCCGGTCCGTCGGTGTTCGTCTGCGACGAGTGCGTGGAGCTCTGTAACGACATCATTCGTGAAGAGCTCGAAGAACGCGCCGAGCGCACGCGAGACAAACTCCCGCGCCCCCACGAGATCAAGAAGGTCCTCGATGAGTATGTGATCGGCCAGCCGCGCGCCAAAAAGGTGTTGTCGGTCGCCGTTTACAACCACTACAAGCGACTGCAGACCAAGACCTCGGAAGCGCGCGCCAAAGACGAAGTCGAGCTCGCCAAGAGCAACATCCTGCTGATCGGTCCCACGGGCTGCGGCAAGACGCTGCTGGCCGAGACGCTCGCTCGTCTGTTGAACGTTCCGTTCACGATTGCCGACGCCACGACGTTGACCGAAGCCGGTTACGTGGGCGAAGACGTCGAGAACATCATTCAGAAGCTGCTGCAGAAGTGCGATTACGACGTCGAGAAGGCGCAGACCGGTATCGTCTACATCGACGAAATCGACAAGATCTCGCGCAAGTCCGACAACCCGTCCATCACCCGCGACGTCTCGGGCGAGGGCGTGCAGCAGGCGTTGCTGAAGCTCATCGAAGGCACGATCGCCTCGGTGCCGCCGCAGGGCGGTCGTAAACATCCCCAGCAGGAATTCCTGCAAGTGGACACGAGCAACATCCTGTTCATTTGCGGTGGCGCCTTCGCGGGGCTGGAAAAGATCATCATGAATCGCACGCAGAAGACGGGCATCGGCTTCACCGCCGACGTGCGTCAGACCAGCGAGCGTCCGCATGGCTCCGACGTGTTCCACGATGTGGAGCCGGAGGATCTGATCAAGTTCGGCCTGATTCCGGAATTCGTCGGTCGTCTGCCCGTGGTGGCGACGCTCGATGAGCTGGATGAAGCGGCGCTCGTGTCGATTCTGCTCGAGCCCAAGAACGCGCTCTCCAAACAGTATCGCAAGCTGTTCGACATGGAAGGCGTGGAGCTGGAGTTCCGCACCGACGCGCTCAAAGCCGTCGCGAAGAAGGCCATGCAACGGAAGACCGGCGCGCGCGGCCTGCGCACGATCCTGGAAAACGTGCTGCTCGAGACCATGTATGAATTGCCTTCACTGCGTAACGTGCAGAAGGTCGTGGTCGACGAGCAGGTCATCCTCGGAGAGAGCAAGCCGTATGTGTTGTACGGCAACGCCGACGATGGTCGTCTCGCGGCGGTCGAAGAACGCCGTCCCACCGGCAGCGATCACTGAGACGTAGATCGAAACCCGCCGCTTCAGCAATGAGGCGGCGGGTTTTTCATATCCGGCGACACAATCAGCCCAACCCTGTAATTCGCGTTCGTCGCGACACGCACCGCCTCACAGTTTTTCCATACATCGGTAAACCCGGCCTCATTTGCGTGGCACAGAACTAGCATGGCTGCGTTGCTTCCGGTATTTTCGGTTCGAGCTGATTTTTCTTTTTTGCGGCGCCGGTAGCTCCTCTGCCGGCGCTCACCACAAGGTAAAGCGCGTGAGCACCGATATTCCTGACGCTCCCGAATCCGACAAGACTCCGCCGGCGGCGCTGCCCGTCCTGCCGTTGCGCGATGTCGTCGTTTATCCGCACATGGTTATTCCGCTGTTCGTGGGCCGTGAGAAATCCATTCTCGCCCTCGATCAGGCGATGCGCTCCGGCAAGCAGATTCTGCTGGTCGCGCAGAAACAGGCCGACGTCGACGATCCGAGCGCACAGGATCTGTACCGCCTCGGCACGATCGCGACCATTCTGCAGTTGTTGAAACTGCCCGACGGCACGGTGAAGGTGCTGGTCGAGGGCGCCGAGCGCGCCAAGATCGAAAAGCTGGTCGCTGGCGCCTACTTCTCCGCGGACACCAGTCCGTTCAAGGACATCGAGAACTACGACGAGCGCGAGATGGATGTGCTCGCTCGCTCGGTCACCTCGCAGTTCGAGCAGTACGTGAAGCTCAATCGCAAGGTGCCGCCTGAAGTGCTCACCGCGCTGGCAGGCATCGAACAGCCCGGCCGGCTCGCAGACAACGTCGCTGCGCACATGTCGCTGAAGCTCGACGCCAAGCAGAAGGTTCTGGAGATCCAGGACGTGCGCAAGCGTCTCGAGCACATCCTCGCGCTGATCGAAGGCGAGATGGACGTGCTACAGATCGAGAAGCGCATCCGTGGCCGCGTCAAACAGCAGATGGAGAAGAGCCAGCGCGAGTACTACCTGAATGAGCAGATGAAGGCCATTCAGAAGGAGCTCGGCGAAATCGAGGACGCGCCGAACGAGCTCGCCGAGCTCGAGCAGCGCATCCAGAAGGCCGGCATGCCGAAGGAAGCGCGCGACAAAGCGATGAGCGAGCTGAACAAGCTGAAGCTCATGTCGCCCATGTCCGCCGAAGCCACGGTCGTGCGCAACTACGTCGACTGGCTGGTGAAGGCGCCTTGGAAGAAGAAGACCAAGGTCCACAACGACATCAATCTCGCCGAGAAAGTGCTCGACGAGGATCACTACGGGCTGGAGAAGGTGAAGGAGCGCATCGTCGAATACCTCGCCGTCCAGCAACGCGTGAAGACGCTCAAGGGCCCGATCCTGTGCCTGGTCGGTCCGCCGGGCGTGGGCAAGACGTCGCTCGGTCAGTCGATCGCGCGTTCCACGAATCGCAAGTTCGTGCGCATGTCGCTCGGTGGCGTGCGCGATGAAGCCGAGATTCGCGGTCACCGCCGCACGTACATCGGCTCCATGCCGGGCAAGATCATCCAGAACATGGTCAAGACCGGCGTGCACAATCCGCTGTTCCTGCTGGATGAAATCGACAAGATGGCCATGGATTTCCGTGGCGATCCGTCCTCGGCGCTGCTCGAAGTGCTCGATCCGGAGCAGAACTCGACCTTCAACGACCATTACCTCGAAGTGGATTTCGATCTGTCCGAAGTGATGTTCGTGTGTACCGCGAACAGCCTGAATATTCCGGCGCCGCTGCTGGATCGTATGGAAGTGATTCGTCTGCCCGGTTACACCGAAGACGAGAAGAGCGCGATCGCGCAGCGCTATCTCATCCCGAAGCAGATGAAGCAGAACGGTCTGAAGGACAACGAGCTGAAGGTTTCCGAGAGCACCGTGCTCGACGTGATTCGTTACTACACGCGCGAAGCCGGTGTTCGTAACCTCGAGCGCGAAGTCTCGAAGCTGTGCCGGAAGGCTGTGAAGCAGCTGCTCACCAAGGGCGAGCCGGATCACATCACGATCACGCCGAAGAATCTGTCGAAGTATCTCGGCGTGCGTCGCTTCCGTTACGGTCGTGCCGAGGAGCAGGATCACATCGGCCAGGTCACGGGGCTGGCGTGGACCGAAGTGGGCGGCGAGCTGCTCACCATCGAGTCCGCGGTCGTCGCAGGCAAGGGCAAGCTCACGCACACCGGCCAGCTCGGCGAGGTGATGCAGGAGTCCATCCAGGCCGCGATGACGGTCGTGCGCAGCCGTGCCGCCGTGCTCGGCCTCGATCCGGACTTCTACCAGAAGGTCGACGTGCACATTCACGTGCCCGAAGGCGCGACGCCGAAGGACGGCCCCAGCGCCGGTATCGGCATGTGCACGGCGCTGGTCTCGGCCCTGACCAAGGTGCCGGTGCGCTCGGATGTCGCCATGACCGGCGAAATCACCTTGCGCGGACAGGTGCTGCCGATCGGCGGTCTCAAGGAAAAATTACTGGCCGCGCATCGCGGCGGCATTCGCACCGTCTTGATCCCGGATGACAACACCAAGGATCTCGCGGAGATCCCGCAGAACATCAAGGACAACCTGGAGATCAAGCCGGTGAAGTGGATCGACGAGGTGTTGCAGGTAGCACTCAAACACATGCCCGCGCCGATCACCGCCGCTCCAGAGCCGTCGCGTGGCAATGACAAGCCGCGGCCGCGGCGCGGCGCCCAGCGCGCCAACAAGCAGGTCAGGGCGCATTGACGGGACCGACACCAGGGCTGGAAGCGCGACAAATTTCGCGATTCCAGCCCGGTTTGGCCCGCGCTCCGTCTAAAATCTCCCGACAGCAATCGCGGCGTCGCGCTTCCTTTCTCTGCGGCCCGCTGCTATAACGCGCCCCCGTTCCCGACGTGATCGTCGAGAGCGAGGCTTTCTACAAAAAGGAAACCGGATATGAACAAAGCGGAACTGATCGACGCCGTGAGCAGCAAGACGGGCCTGCAGAAGGCCGAGGCCACGCGTGCCGTCGATGCGGTTTTCGATGCCGTCACGGCCGCGCTGAAGGCGGGCGACTCCGTGTCGCTGCTGGGCTTCGGCACGTTCGTGGTGAAAGCCCGTGCCGCCCGCACCGGACGCAATCCGCGCACCAACGAAGCGATCCAGATTCCCGCCAGCAAAGTTCCTGGCTTCAAGGCTGGTAAGGCGCTAAAGGATGCTGTAAATTAGCGCGCCTTCGAAACGGGGGGTCTAACCAACCTCTCGCTCGCCAGGGTTCTGATTGAGCGGGTTACGCGAGTACTGTTTAGTACGCACGGGTGCTTAGCTCAGCGGTAGAGCGTCGCTCTTACACAGCGAATGTCGTGGGTTCGATCCCCTCAGCACCCACCACCTCTGGTGACACAGAGTTGTCGATTCCGAAATGGGATCGAAGGCATCACAAAGGTTCCAGCGCGGAGCGGTAGTTCAGCTGGTTAGAATACCGGCCTGTCACGCCGGGGGTCGCGGGTTCGAGTCCCGTCCGCTCCGCCAATCCTTTGTGATAATTTTTACTAGGCTTTCTTCAGTTCAGCCGCCGCCTACTACTGGCGAGTTGGGTCGCGCTGGGAGTCCTTCCCGGCTGCCTGCGGCGATGTTTTCATCGCCTGCTTCTTCGCACTGATGTTCTTCTTCGTCGCGGATTTCGCCCACGCGACATGCTTCCTCAACATCATCCCGATGCTCTGGCCGTCTCCTTGCGCATGCTCGGTGATGTTTGTTTCCTCTCATCAGCGATGCTGACGTCATGAGGCGCGCCGCGTTGTAGGAGTTCGCGATTGCGCGCGCCGCTTGCTCGGTGACATACAGCCAAAGACCGTTTGCGAATTCGGGGCTCGCGCCTCTGGCGTCTGTGAGATCGCGAACGGGGACCCGTGCCCATCTGGTGATGCATCGATCGAGCAGGAAGCAATCAGCGGGGCTCTCGAAGCTCGCGGTCACGAGTCTCTGCATCACCATCGCCGCCTCCAGTGACCTGCACCGAATCGCGACTTCATCGGACCGGCCTGCCCGGGGCGCTGCCGAGCGTGAATCTGAGCTCCGACATTCGCTCGAGCGTTCAATCTTCCCAAACAGCCCAGGCGCAAGCCGCTTGGGAATGGAGCACCTCTGTCAGCTCAGGGTTGGAAATGTCGCATCAAGAGGGTCGAGAGCAGTTCATCAGCAATCTGCACTCAACAGGCTTGTCAGGCTCCTACTCGCAAACCGATCAGCTGGTGCAAAGGATGGTTCAGAGTGCTCTGAAGGGTGCTAGTACCGCACGGAATTGGAGCCAAGAAGAGAGAGATGCTGTGCAGGGCGCGATTGCTGCTGGCATCCAGCAAAGTGGAGGAGCTCAGGGACGCGCGGCCATCGACTCGGCGCTCTCGAATGTCCGAATGCTAAGCGACACGCAACGGAAGGAAATCGGCGATCGCATCGAACAGATGGTCGGCGCCAACTCGGATGAGATGGCGCAGTTGTCGAGCAAGGTTCAGCAGGACGCGAGCGAAGGGATCTCAAGCAGCTTCTTCAGTGCGATGCGCGTGGAGGATGCGACCCGTTGGGCAGAAGCGCAGCGAGACTCTCAGTCGGCTTCGGATTCGAACGAGCGTGCCGCCGCGCTCAGTCAGAACAGCGCATTGCGCCAGGAGATCAAGGTCCAAGCCATCGGACACCAGTCTGCCGCCTACGGATGAAGCGGCGAGCTGCTGCGTCTGGTATCCGCCCATCGGCTCGATATTCCAAGGTCGAAGATACAGCGGGCGTTTGGTCGCGCTCCGGCGCCATGGATCACGACACTGCACCCGCCTCAGCCGCGGCACTGGCGCTCGCCGAAGGGCCTCGCAGGCACGGCTCGATCTCGCCCAAACGCTTGCAGACCACGGCTTTGGAATGTCGCCCGTCAGCCTCGATGAACCGACCCGGAACAAGGCGCTCCAGCGCAGCGATCTTGCGCCTGGTGCGGTATCAGCCGCGGTGTCGAGCGCAGTCCATCGGCTGGATGGGGACACTCGGTCCAGCGTGCGGACGAACGTCGAGTCTCATGTCTCGGCGGATGAGGATCTCGAGGCTCGAGGGAAAGCGGCCGTGGAGGGTTTCTTTGCAGCCAGGAAGCAAGGCAACGCAGAGACGAGGAGACCCGAGGGTTTCTCAAGACGATGCAAGACTTCGATATGGCCGGGCAGTTCGGCAACTTCGACATCAATGCGCAAGCGATCGACGGCGCGAGCCGAGCATTTGGGAGTGCGTACCGGGAAGCGATGGCGGCGGGCGCTGGACAGAGCGCCGCGGCCATCGCGAGGCTCTCTGCGAGCCTTCGCGGTTACGGCGCGGGCTTTGACCAGGGCGTCGAAGCGCGGCGCGAAAGTGTGTTCGCGGAGGCGAGCGCGCTCGGCTTCCCGGAAGCTGCGGCCCGGTATTACGCAGATCAGAGTCTGATCTGGCAGGAGCGTATCGACAAGGCGATACCTCGGATGCTCGGAAGGGATGATGCGTTCGAGCGGCTGAAAGCGGAAACGACCGAGCAGCTGGGAGAGCAGGGGATGGCCATGCTCACGCGCGCCGTGACGGCCGAATCTGTCGCGAAGAAACATTACCTCGACGGTGCCCTTTCGATTTATCGGTCGCGCAGCCAGGCCTCGTCTCAATAGGCGAGCATCGATTCTCGAGTCCGCACGCCACGCGTGCGATTCCGTCACGACCGTGACGGCTGACATGATCCGCGGCCGCGCCGCCGATCAATTGCCCCTCGGATGCAGATCCTCTGCCTCCTCGAACTCACCCTTGACTGCAAGCTATGGAGGTGGCCTATGCCATTTCGTATCGGAGATGTGTTCCTGTTCGGCTTGTTCCTACTCGCGATCTACTTCTGCTTCTCGGATCGCTCCCGACCGAAGGACTCACAACGAGCTCAGGTGGTGGAAGAGCGTGCGCCGGCCGCGACCAAGGTGAAAGCTCCTTCGTCAGCCGGTTTGGAGAAGGATCTTCAACCATCCTTAGAAGCCATCTCGGTGCCGGAGATCGGAAGGAAGGCGAATGTGGGCGGACTCTCAGCGACATTCGAATGCGTTGAGTACCGGTTCGACGATAGGGTCGAAGTATATGTTCGCCAGATCGATGAGAGGGGTCTGCCACTGGCGCCGCCGAACATTCATCTGGAGCCATTTGAAGATGTCGTTGCGGCGTACACCGACGTGGCGTCATTTTGACTTATGGGGCGCGCAGGCGCCCCTTCTTATCGTTCTCCAGTACCACTACCACTTGTGGGGCTCATCTCTGCGACGACGTTCCAACTCCTGTTCAAAAATCTCCCGATCACGTTCGTTCGCAGACGAAAGATGTCGTGAGGGTCTGCGGCTTCCGGCGCTCTGGGGCGCGCCCGGGTCAGATAGCGGGCCAAAGCAATTCCGCATACCCCCATGAGGATCAGCCCGGGTGCAGGCGTTTCATCGGCGGCCACCAGCAAGAAGACCGCGAAGCCGAAGGCGGCGCTCAGAATCGAAAGAAACACCACTGTACCTAATCGAGCTTTCATGGCAGCGGTCCGTGCACTCAGGGCTCATCGGGCAACCATACACCCATCGGAGTCTGGTCGCGAGCGCGTTCGTCCTCGGGGCTGTACCAACCGGCGCAGTGCGGGGGGCACGGTTTGTTCTCCGTAGAGCACAGGTTTTATCAGGCGCAGGCGTGTTGTAGCGCTTGCGGTTCCGCCCGCTCGACTTAGGATGGATCTCAGTGGTATCGGATCTTCGTCGTCGCAAAGGAGAACGCTCATGCTCATTCTGAGCCGGCGCCCCGGTGAATCCATCATGGTTGGCACCGAGGTCATCATAACGATGGTGCGCCTGAGGGGAGGGTATGCAATGGTGGGTGTCACCGCCCCCAGGGACATCGTGTGAGGCGAGAGGAGTTGCTCATGCTACCGGAGCGCGAAGAGGTTTGGCGGCGAGCGATGAACAAGAGTAACTGACCCTCTTCTCATTGCGTGCGCCTCTACATGCTACCCGCTGCCGTGGGGGCCTTGCGAGGCGCACGTCTATAGTCGTACGGATGTTCCGAGCAGTGCCATCACATCTGTGCTCAGTTGATCGGATACCTCGGGATCAGCCGCGTTGAGCTCAGGCGGTCTCGGCCAGGCGAGCGGTGATTTATGTGCCGCTGGACGTAGCTGAGTCGTTTCTCTCAACCCACGCTCCAGCAGTTCTCGAAGTCGTCGCGCGCGCTTGTACGGTGGCAGCGCTGTGATCATCTTCATGAGCTCCGGTGGCGTACGCGGTCCGAACCGCAAGTTCACCCGAACTGATTTTGGGGTGCTCATTCTCGGCCTCCCGGTGCGGGAAGCGTCGAACGGCGTCCCAGGAACTCCGCGATGATCTGAAACCCCCTGACGTTTGCAAAGATCGGATCCTCCAGCACGTGAATCGGATGTTTCGGGAAGGCGCGTGTCAAGCCGCCCAAGAATTGCGGTGCGCCGCCACCTGTGAGGATGATTTGATCAATCATTTGAGCGTTGCCGACTCGATTGCGCAGGGCGCTCACCGCTCGATCCACGATCGTCTCTGCGTGATCCTGAAAGAGCGACAGATCGATGTTCTGTCCGTTCACCCGGAAGTGCTTCAAGCGCAGTCCCTCATCGATCCGGGCGGGATTTGTATGCACATCCCCCAAATGAGCGGTCAGTTGCTCTTCGATGTGCCGCACGTACTCTGACATCGCCCATTCGGCGCTACCACTCATCCCCGGCAATTCCTTCAATCCGCGCGTAACGAGCCAATCGAACGTGAAATAGCCGGGGTCGATGACCAGGAAGGTCTTCTCGGCCTGGGACTGCCATGCGCCCACCTCGTGATGATAGGCGAGCAGGCTGCCGCGCGGCTGCAGCGTCACGGCCACCTCTTCGATCTCGATCACGACACCGGGACGGATTTCGTGGCGGCCCAGAAGCAGATTCTTCAGCCGCTCCCGCCGCGTCTCGTAGAGGTGGACCGGAAGTCCCGTCACCAGAAGATCGATGCGGGATGCGTGCATCGCTTCCAACGCGCCATAGAACAGGGCTCGATACTCCGGGGTCTCGATGTAATCGCGGTGGAGGATTGCTCCGGCGGTTACAAACAATTCCGCATCTTCTCCGACCTCATACGCCTTGCCATCGAAATACACGAGCGAAGTCCGCCGATCTCGCATCAAGGTGACGCGCGTGCGATGAGCGTCGGCCAGCGGCGCGAGCGATGGAATGAGGTGGCAGCGGTGCTCGCCATCGATGATGATCTTGGTGTTGCGATGTCCGATATCCACAGAACGATAGATACGTCGGCCATCGACGGTTGCCATCGAAGTTCTCCTTGGGTTGATTGCAGAAAAGAAGCATCGCGCGATGCGAGATCGCGGCAGAAGGAGAATCACCGCGAGCGAGCTCGACAGTGACGAGGGCAGGGGAAGCGAGAGTGACGCGCGAGTGCCGCGGGCCAAGGACGGTCGGTGGAATCACCGATGGAGCGAAGATGACACCACTTCGCAGGCCTATAAAGGGGCTGCCACGGGATGAACGCTAATCCACGCTGATCGGGGTTCAGTGGTGCACTTTGCCGTGCACTCATCCACCAGAGGCGTCGATTTGTGCAGGACGGGCGTGCAAATGAACGCCTCGTGCCTGCGATTGCACCCTCGGTGCTCTGTGTTCTCGACACAAAAATCACCGAGCGATCGTACTGCTGTGTCAGCGAAGACAGAGTCACGGCGTCGAAAACTCACAAACGCCTCTGCGGCATTTAAAATCAACGCGCTGTTACAAATGCCGTCTCGCGCTCACCGCGCCGCGGACTTAAAACAGCCTAAATGCACAGTTCGCATTGACACGATACGAATGCTTGCGCATAGTTTTTCGCGTGGTCGGGAGCGCCTCGATCTTGTTTGTGAGTTCGTTGCGGGCGACCGAGCCCGCGTTGCGGATCCCCGCCGCAGTGTTTACGGGGCCGTCTTCGATCTCGGGCTAGCGCCCGTCCTCATCCTCTCTCGGCGGCGATCGGATTGTTCTGAACCGACGTTGCCACTTCCTGTTTCCTTCGAGCCGGCGCGGTCAAGCTGCGGCTCGATCACCTGTCTGTTCACGCGCGCACTCGTCACGCAACGAAGTGACTCGACATCGGGCGGCTCTCACCTTGCGCGTGGCGGGCTTCTCGGTGTGTTGGCGGGCGGCAATTCTCACATCCGTGGGGCTCGGTTGCCGAGCGCGTGAATGGAGCGGGCGCATGAGCGCCGATGTATCGGCCATGCATCCGCATTCAGCGCGAGTAACGCTCGCGTGGCCATGCACGTCATGCCGGAAATCTGCCGGAGCGCGTCCGTCGCTGGGCGCGTTGCCTGGATAGCACTCAAGTCATTGCCCAGCGCTGGGCATCGAGCGGAATGCGCGTCGCCTCAAGACGCAACGGTTTCAGTTGGGTTCGCGGTGACCGCGAGGCGCTCCCACCGCGTTGGTTTCAAGTTCGGATGAGCTCACCGTGCGATTGCGCCTTCGTCATCACCCGCTGCAGGCCTTCCCCAACAGCCGATCCCATTACAGTCCGTTGGGGCATCTCTATGCGGATCTGAACCGTCTCTATCGGCTGAATGTCGCCCGTCGCGCAGGTCGCGGCGGTGAAGTCGGGATGAAGACGCGCCGTGAGCGCCGCATCGTCATCGAAAGTGCCTTGCGGGAGCTGCATGCGTCGGGACTGAAACTGCGACGGCTCAAGAACTTCCGAGCCAAGCATGTCCGTCGCATCCTGCGCTTGTGGCAAGCCCGCGGGCTCAAAACGAGCACGCTATCGACGTATGTCTCGCACCTGAGGACCTTGTGTGGGTGGTTGGACAAGCCGCAGCTGGTGGCGCTCATCGATGAGCTCATCGGGCGAGAGCCGCAACTCGTGCAGCGGCGCACCGTGACGGACACGGATCGCTCGGAGCGTGGTGCCAATGTGAGTGTGGTCGAGGTGCTCTCGCGAGCGCTTGCGCTCGATGAGCGCTTCGCCGCGCAACTTGCGCTCATCATCGCCTTCGGACTGCGCTCGATGGAGGCCTGGCTGTTTCGGCCGCATCTGGCCTTGCGCAGCGATGGCCGTCTGCAAGTCTTGTGGGGCACGAAGGGCGGCCGTCCGCGGTTGCTGCCCTTGGAAATGACGCCGGCGCACCTGGCGGTGCTGGCCTGGGCGTGCAGCTTTGCACAGACCCGATCGGAATCGATGATTCCGCGGGGTTGGACGGTGCAGCGTTGGCGACGCCGGTATTACCGCTACTGCTCGAGGCTTGGGCTCACGCGCCGACAACTCGGCGTGACGCCGCACGCGTTTCGGCATGGCATGTTGCTCGATCTGTATGAGTGGCTGACGGGCGTGCCCGCGGCCGTCCGGGGCGGCACGCTCGCGCGAGTGGACCCACCGGCGGATCGGGCGGCGCGCGCGATCGTCTCCGCGGTCGCGGGTCACGCCGAGCTGCACATCACTTCGGCATACCTTGGCGGGCTGAAGGCGCCTGAAACAGACGAGAGTGACGCGGACCCAAGCGACACCATGCCATCGGATGCATGAGGTGCTGCTGTTGCCCGGAGGGTGTCGAGTGGGTTGACGAACGCACTAGTGCCCGCGAGCATCGTTCAGATGGACCGCATCTTCCGAGACCTACTGATACTCGTGTTTCTGATTCCGGGCACGGGCACCGCGGCCGATGCCGCGCCGTTGGCGCTGTCGGGCACGGTCACTCGCGTAATCGATGGTGACACGATCGATGTGGCGCTCGAGAGCGGACCGATTCGTGTGCGTTTGAATGGGATCGATACGCCGGAGCGGGGCCAGCCCTGGGGCCGGCAGGCCAGCGCGGCGCTCGCGGAACTGGTGTTGTCCAAGCGCGTGGAGATCGAGCCCTTTTCACAAGATCGCTATGAGCGCTTGGTGGCAAACGTGTTCGTTGGGACGCTGAATGTCAACTACGCGCTGGTCGCTCGAGGTCATACCTGGGCCTATCGTCGTTACTTGACCCGCAACAATCTAGAGCTGTGCTCTCTGGAAGCCGAAGCACGAAGTGGCAGGCGAGGACTGTGGACGCTCGCGCCCGAGGCGCGCTACGCGCCGTGGGATTGGAGGAAGCGACCGAGGCAGTTCGTCGACTACTCCCGGGCGACCGCGGCGATGTGTAAAGCGGAGTCGCGCATCCGAGAGTAGGACCCTTCCGCAGGGAGCATCGGTATCCCGGCGTAGCCATCGTGTGTCGTCCGTTCGAGTCACTTCCCTAGAGCAGCTCTTGCGATCATCGCCACCAAAGGTCTCAACACGCTCGCGGGACCTGAATCATCCGACGCCTGGTCTGGGGCACGAACTCAGCGAGACCGATCCACAATACGGGGTGATTGTCGAGGCATGAATAGCAGTTGGAGGGTTCCCACACGCATAGGGACGAACCGTCTGACTACTTATCGGGCGCCTATTCGAGCCGTGTTCCCACACGGTTAGCGGTACCCAAACATCGATTCAGATACCGGGGAGGAAGAGTCGTATTCCCCAGGTGCGTGGGGATCACAGAGCGGCATATGCTATCAAACGGTACATAACGTGCCGACACACTTGGCATGAGCCGCACGCCTCAGAGAATGAAGGCGCGAAGTCAAGGCGATCCAGGCAATCGGACGATCAGTTACCCGGGAGGGAGAGACCGTACCGGTGGCCCTGTTGACCGGATCTCGGGACCTCGAGCCCGAAAAGGCGAGCCACTTTACCGCAGGCGTCACGCTGCATCCTGCGATCCTGGCAGCGTGGACGTTCGATGTAACGTACTACGCCATCTCCTACACTGGCCGGATTGTCGGCCCGCCATTGGACCGGACCGCTCTGTTCAATCCCGCCCTGCAAGGCTTCGTTACATACTACGCCAACTCCACTGACTTGCAGGCCGCGCTTGACCGTGAAGTCGGGGGAAGGTTGGATTACGTCGATCGGACCAGGCGCGATTTTGGCGGCGGGGAATTCGGTGCGAACCGCAGAACCTTGCGATCTATCTGTTTGATGCCAGACTCGCGAATGCCAGCGAAGTTCAGACGAGCGGCTGGGACGCCACAGTGAGCTACGCAGAAGAAGTGCAGGCTGGTGAGCTTCAGATGGCCTTGAGCGCGAATCATATTCATAAGATGGAGACTCGCTTTGCGCCCGATGCTCCTGTGACAGATAGCGTCGGGACGATCGGTAATCCCGCAGGATTCAGATTGCAGGCCAACGCCACCTACGCCCGCGGCCCCTGGCTTGCGGCGCTCACCTTCAATTTCACGAGCGACTACCGAGACACGACGAGCCATGCTCGGGTGGGTTCATTCACAACCGTCGATATGCTGCTGCTCACGGTGCAAGTTGTGTTTGGTTCTCGCGAGGTGCGCTCCCAAGGCGCCCCGCCTTCTCGAAGGCGGGTCATTGAGCAAGGTGATGCCGCCGCTACGTTGCCTCCCTGCGACTTCGAACCCTGCACCGGTGTGTAGGGACCGACAGCAATAGCCTAGCAAACATAGGTGTTTAGCGGCCCGCGTTCATCCGGTCCGAGTCGTAACGCCGACGTGGTCGTTGCTGGTTGGTTCGCCCTCCACCACGGTCTGAAGAGCTGATCTGGTGCAAATGGGTTATTGCTCACCTGCTTTGGGGGAGCGTGGTGATGGCCTCTCGGGCATGTACTCAGTCGGCTCGATGCACCATCGGGCCAGCTTTCGAACAGGGATGTCGGTGTTCGGTGCGCCCTATGCGATGAGCATCGACGATGTTTTTTTGTGTTGCTTGTACCCCGCATGCGCCCGTCGGAGACATATACACAGTAGACAGGTGTGATGGCTCCTTCAATGCTCAAGTCGATCGTCATTGGATGTCATTGGCTGTTCTTGTTTCCCGGAACCATGCTGGATCAAGGAGCACAGGTCGGCTTGGTCAGCGCGCTCACGATCACAAATGTGGCGATGCTCGCAAGCAGTCTTCGTCCAGCAAGGGAGGTGACCGTCCCTGGGCTGCTGGACCTGGAGAACTGCTTGAGGGTATGGCAGGCGGCTAATGTCTCGATCGCGCTGTGGTTGGTGTGCTTGGTCACCATTCGCGCGGGGGCGCAGTGATGCGGTGCGGAGCTTGGATCGTAGTCGCATGCAGAGGCGCAGGGGACTGTTCACCGAAGAAATGGAGTGCCTCGTCGGATGTCGGATTCGGGAGAAACGTCGTAGTCGGGCTCCGTGGAAGTGGTGATCACGACGTCATCACGTCTGCGCGGCCGCGCGCCTTCCCCATCAGGTCTCTACGAAGGTGATCGAGGTGATCTCGGAAGTAATCGAGGTTCCTCACTGCCAACCCGATCCTCCAGACCTTGAAGAATCAGCCGAACCGTCCGGCGAATCTGATTTCGACGGCATTCGCTGAGCCGTGAGTGAAGTGGCACAAGTGTCTACTGGCACAACTTACTAGCTGGTAGGGTCAAACAGCGCCTGGGAGGGTCGAAACAGATCAGACAAATCAATAGCTTGCAAATCTCGCCGCCGGCTCTTATGGGTTCGAGTCCCGTCCGCTCCGCCAATCCTTGTGAGATCTTTCGGAAACTTGGCCTTCTCCAGGCGGTTTCTCTTCCTTGTAGTGGCGTTCGCGATGTGAGCGCCGCCCGAGTTCCTCTAGCGCGCCTCGGCGTGCCGCGCGTCCCGAGCCGAATCCGCCTGCTGTGGCGAGCGCCCGTTGTTCACATACCTCTGCTCACGTTGTGACCTCGCTTGCGTTGTCCACTGCAGTGGGCGCTCGCATGCGGGCATGGCGAACAGTGCATCGTAGCGGCGCCGGGCAAGCGCGATGAGCCGTTGGTTTTGATGTTTGCCCTGGGCGATCTCGCGAGAGTCGTATCCCCTGGCGATTGGGAGCGCCGAAGAGGAACATCGCCGTTTCAGCGGTTGTTTGCTCGACGAGACAGATGTTCGCCGTGGATTGGGTGCTGAGGACCACCAGGTTCGTTCCGTGAGTGCCTAAAACGATTCAGTCGCCCAGCGTCTGCCGATGCGCGGAGCGAGTTTGATGAGGCGGTTGGCAGCGTCGAGATCGTCGTGACTGCGAATTGAACTCGCCCCGCGGCGTGCGCCTCGAACAGCGGTCGAAAGATCGATGCGAGCTGCGGACGTCTCTCAAGAAAGTAAACGATACGGGCCGAGTCCATCAGCACCAAGACGAGGGACGCGCATAAACGCCGGTGTCGAGGTGGCGCCCAACTTCCTCCCGTTCGCGTCCGATCCCCCGAACAATCCCCCCGTCGGTGGGTTCATGGATCGGCAACCGGCTACGCGCTGCTCGTGAGTGTACCCATCAAAGGATGCCAGTTAAGTGGACCTGGGGCTCCGGGGAAGATACATCGGGTTCGATTGCGAGGCCGATGCCATGGTCCTGCTTTCTGGCCGCTGCTCCAAGATCGATGATCTGGTTGGCTGATTTGATGGTCTCCGGACGATGCGCAATGACGATGCGCGTGATTCCCAGTGACTTGATTGCTTCGTTCACGCTTCGTTCGGCAGTCACATCGAGCTGGCTGGTGGCCTCATCGAGGATCAGAATCCTCGGTGACTTATAGAGCGCGCGTGCGATCAACAGGCGTTGACGTTCGCCACCGGAGAAGAACGATCCGGAGTCTCCGATGCGCGTGTGGAACCCCATCGGTAACGATCGGATCCGATCGTAGATGCATGCCATCTTGCAAACTTCGATCAGCCGATCCGTATCGACCTTTTCGGCAAACATCGTGATGTTCTGTTGACATGTTCCCATGAACAGGCAGTCGTCCTGCATCACGGTGCCGGTGTTATCTCGAAGCCATTGGATTCGCGCAGGAGTCAACGGAAGGCCATCAAGAAGAACATCGCCGCTGCTGGGCATCAAGAGCCCCGTCAGGATCTTCACGAGCGTCGTCTTGCCCACACCTGAAGGGCCAACGATTGCAACGGACTCACCGGCACGAATGGAGAAACTCAGGCTCGAAAATAGCGGCGGCAAATCGGAGTCGTATCCAAAACTGATGTCTCGCGCTTCCAAGTGTCCGGCCACTGCGCCCAGGTTGGCGCTGAAGCGCACTCGATCGACGGGGTCGGGCGGCGACAGGAGAATCTCCCCTACACGATCGAGAGTAAATCGCAGTCCACCCAGTCGCGCGAGAGCGTCGACTACGCTTCGGACAAGAGTGTTCAAATGCAGTCGGAAGCCTAGGAACGCAAAGAGCATCCCGAGACTCATACTGCGCTCCGCCACCGAGGTGATCCCGACGAATACTATGATCAGGTTCTCGATCCCGAACCACGCGGAGTCAGCGATGTCCTTGAGCTGCTGAAGGTACTGCTCACGTGCAGAATCGTTGCAGGAATTCGCGAGCGCAGTCGCATACTGGCCGGCGCGGCGGTTGTGCTGCCGATAGAGCTTCAATGTCTGAGAAGCGCGTACGGTTTCCAGGAAGAAGGAAGTTTCTTTGGCGTAACTGCGCACCAAGTCGGCGTGGGCATGCATCCAGCGATGCGCGTGCCACAAGCGCACTAGCAAATAACCCGCGGTGCTCGCAACAACAATCGCGGCGAGAGACGGGCTGTACGCAATCATGAGAGCGAGAACGACGAAGCACAGCAAGCCGTCGACAACCGACATGAGAGCCTGGCCGGTCAGCGCCTCGTTGATATTGGTCATATCTTGGAAGCGTGCGGCGATGTCGCCCAGTCCACGCTTGAGAAAGAAGGCCTGCGGCAGTTCCAGCAGACGCTGAAACAAGCGGCTGCGCATCTGAAAGTTTACGAGCGTGGTTACATATAGGCTCGCGTGACTGCGCGCGTACTGAAATAGCGTCTGCAAGAGCAAGAGGGCGGCGAAGCCCGCCGTGAACGAGAGCAAGAGTTGATGATCGGATGTACTGATGACCTGATCCACGCCGACCTGCAGCAGGACAGGGGCAGCAAGCGAGAAGACCTGCACGCCAAGTGTGAGGAGCAAGACGGGCAGCACTGCAGCCGGCATTTTCTTGATCCGCGGAATGGCATCGATCAATCGCAGTTGTGCTTGCGGGGCGATCTGTCGGAACTGGCTATCCGGCCAAAGTTCGAGTGCAACTCCCGTAAAGGCGCCATCGACCTCCTCCAGAGAGATCACTCGTCGTCCGCGATCAGGGTCATGAATGACGATGGCATCCGATCGGCACGATTCGAGCACGACGAAGTGGTCGAACTGCCAGTGCAGAATCGCCGGCATGCGCAGATCCGGCAGCCGGTCTATGGAGACTTCCAGCGGCCTCGACGCCAGATTCAACGCGCGCGCCTGGCGCTGAAGTGCTTCGAAACTGAGTCCTGTAACATTTGTGTCGAACTCCGCTCGCAAGTCGAGCAGGCCCTGTCGGCGGCCGTAATAGTGCGCGATCATCGCCAGGCAGGTGAGGCCGCAGTCTGCTTGCTCCGTTTGCCGAAAAACCGGAAGAGCCGGTCGAAACGGCGAGCGCATCTTCCACTTCAAACGTCGGTCTCCGGAGCTGGTGCGAGCGCCCTATACAGCGGTGAAAAAACGAATCGATATAGCGGCAACCTCGATTCCACCAGTTCTGCGGAGAAGTGCATTCCGGGACTCAGACGAAATGCTCCGGGCGAGCCAGCGGGCGGAGTGGCGAGCGTTGCGTAGCCGCGAAAAAAATAATCGGCCGGCGGCAATGAGCTGCTGAGCGATGAGCCGGGTACGGCCGCACCGCTGACGGCACTCAAACGTGCAGTTCCCGTCCCAAACAGCAGGTATGGATAAGCATCGTACTTGACCACGACCGGCACACCGACTCGAGCATACGAAAGCGCCGCAGCCGGAATGTGGAGCTCGGCTCGCAAGGCAGAGCCATGCGGAAGGATGCTGATGATCGGCCGATCGGCCAGATTCTGCTGCCCGACGGAGGCGATGAGCATGGTAATCGTACCCGCGACGGGTGAGCGAATGACGTTTGAGCCATCATGGCCGCTGGCGATGGTTTCTCGATCGACCACAGCGAGTTGATCTTCCAGGCGGGACATTTCAGCCTGGAACTCGGTTTCGGCCCGCTCGTACTCCACATCCAGGCCGGCAAGCTCTGCAGCGAGCGCGTCTCGATCTCCTTCGATCTTTCGAAACATTTGTTGCCGGTCCGCCAGATCGGCCGAGGCGCGTTGAACGTCGTGCTTGCCAATTGCATTTTCAGCGCCCAATTTTGCGACGTCTTTGTACAGGGCTTCGCGCATCGACAGAGCATCGCGTGCCGCATCGAGCTCTCGCTGGGCTGTGGCCAGTTGCTGCCTCTTGGCATCGCGTTGGCGAGTCGACGACGCTTGTCGCTCGCGCCTGAGGGAAGCGATCGATGCGAGGCGCCCCTCGATTCTTTGCCGATCGTTTTGCCGTAGCCGGGCAAGATCCTCGGCTGGCCGCCAGCTTTGGCTCGTCGACACTGATGAGGCGCGGTAGCGAAGTATGATTTCGCCAGCGTCGACGATGTCCCCTTCGCGGCGAAGAAGTTCCTCGATGATTGAATCGGCCGGCGCGGACAAGGACACCAAACCTTCGGTGGGCACGATGATCCCCTCGACCGAAGCTCGCCGAGGCCATGAAATGAGGAACAACCCCGCGACCAGCACGCTGACTGCAACGACTGCCAGCGCGCTGTAGATCCGAACGCCCAACGGTTGAACGATCAAAACGGTGCCGAGGCGCGGCCGTGCATGATGTCGGACGGCATTATCACGGAACATCGCGCACCTACTTATATGCTCGACGCGCCAGGAATAGGCGTTTGTTCGCTAGATCGAGCAAGACGACCTTGTCCTGCAAGTAGTCGATGCCGAGCAAACCGTCAGCCTCTATCTGGTCGATCGGCAGAAGCAGCAGGGTCGGCGAAGTGAGGGGCTGGTGACCTGTCGCTTCATCCACGCCGCTCACATTCCCTGGCGTATATGCGCGACATGGCGCACCTTCGGGCATCGCGTAACTGCATGGCTCGAGCGATGCGTTTGCCGGCAAAGACGACGGCTTCACGAACGACGCTGTGCTGCCGATATCGAAGTTCAGCCGAACGGCTGTACCGTCAAACCTCAACTGCACGGATAATCCGTCTTCGTCAAGCTGCAGGGGAAAGACAACGTGGTTGTCTGGCAGCATGTGCAAGCAATCATCAACATTCCCCACGCCCAGTCGTCTACCAGGAACATCGATGAGGATACTCCGGCCGACAAGGCTGATGAGCCCGAGAGTGCCATCCCCGTCGCTGTGCGCTTTGGGCCCGTTACTCCCGACGCCCCATGCAAAGTCCGCTATCGCGTCAACGTCTCGGAAGATAGCCGTCCCGATTCGCATCTCACGAATCAGATGTATCTGGCGAGCTTGGCGACTACCTTCCAATCCACCTACCGTGATCGATCGGCTCGTCGGCTGGGCACGAACCCGCTGCAACGCTGAAGGGCTCAAAATGAGCGATACCGCTCCTCCATCCAACTCGACTTCAAGGCTTCGTTGGTTCACGCGTATCGGCAGCATCAGCTGCCCCTCGCTCGTGAAACCAATGGGCACGGCTTCACACGTCGTCGATGTGGCCGAGTTCGCCTGGCCTGAAAGTGCCAGGCACAGGCAGCCAAGGAGCATGAGTCTCATGGAGTGGATCACTCCTTTTGCGGACCGAGGTGTGTGCGCGGAGATCATCGCATCCTCTCGCGGGTCGTGGGACTTTCCATCGACTGCCGCAATCTTTCCGGCGCGACACCGGAACGGACCAAGTAGTCGAAGACCCTTTCAAAATACGGCATCAGTGAGCCACACCACACCGAGGAGCTGTTGAAACCTTGCTCGGAATCGAATCGATGTGAAAGCCAACCGCCGCCGCAGATGGAGCGCCAGATACAATCGTCACACGCGTTTGGCACAGTGCGAGCGGCCCTATAGATCTGATGTAACAACGGCGAGCTCAGCAGGGACTCGAGCGTGATATCCCGAACCGTGGGCTCATCTTCCGCTTTCCACAACTGCGTGTTACGTAGAACATCATCCGGAGTCACGTGACCGCTTGAGCTCACCACGATGTAGACGCGCTGCATAGTCTGCGTCAGATCCGGGAAACTCATCGTATCCGAGCCCAGAAACCGAGACATGAGATCTCGGTGAACACCGACCTGGATATCGGGGTCGTCCTCCTCCGCCCACGCCTCGAACAGGTCGCATAGATATCGACCTGCGCGCTCTACCTGAGCCGCTGTTGGGCGGCGATGATCGATCACGTCGGGTAGCAGGAAGTTCATGGACTCGACCCGCAAGTCGTCCACGAAATGGCGATAGATCTGCCTTGCATCCATGTCGGGATTGACGACGCAAATCACACTGGGCGGAACCGCGCCTTGCCTGGCGGCCTCCGCTTGCAAGCACTGCAGCCCCGCAACAGTAGCGTCGTAGCTGCTTCGGCCATGGTGATCCTTGCGATAGACATCGTGGTATTCGCGAGGCCCGTCAAGACTGATGCTGCACGCGACATCGTGCTCGGCAAGCAGGCACGCCCATTCCGCATCGATGAGCAGCCCATTGGATTGCATCGCAAAGTCGCATGCGACGTGCGCAGGCACGGCGCCTCGTAACGTCTCGCACATCCACGCGAAGTCTCCCTTTTTCTGCATGGTTGGCTCGCCGCCGTGAAACGCGATCGAAAGTCGCCGAATTCCGGGCATCGATTTCAACCCCGTCTCGAGGAAGGAGGCGATCTGAGCAATCGTCTGACGCGTGATCACCGGATCGTGACGGCGCCAGCTGTGGTCTGTTCCCTCGAAGACATAGCAGTAGCTGCATGCCAGGTTGCATCTCTCGACCGTTTTGATGATCACTTGGAGTGCAACGATATCCGCAGAATGATACGGGGACGGATTCATGAGCGGGTAATGCGTGCGACAGACGTGATTGGGATAGTGAAAGGTGAGCCTGCAATTCGCCGGCTCACCCCGTGCCTTACGGCACATCAGCAATTAGAATTTTTTGGTCCAGCGCGCAAAGATGTAAGGCGTCACCGTGCCGGCCGCGCCTGCTGCGTCTTTGAGCGCTTGTTCAGTGATGCGCGAGAGCTTGGGCTTTTCGACGGCTCCAGTCGCCTGCGCTTCCTTCACGAGGGCTTCGAAGGTCTTACGATTCTTTTCCATGTGTCCAATCCGTTTTCGCGCGGAATTGCGCGGAGCCATCTTACGTGAAACGAGAGCATCTAAACAATTTGCTCGGGCGCTTTAGATACAAATACAAATAAATCGTGATGTCTCAACACAACAGCGATCGTTCCGGTTGAGCATTCAACCGATATCGGGGCTTGGATCACGGAACGACCGATTCAATGAGTTTCTCGGCCGGTACGCCGCTCGAAAGCATATAGTCGAAGATGGTTTCGTAGTAGGTCCGCAACGCCTCGCACCAGACGCTGGGATTGTCGAATCCCGACTGGCGCGAATACCGGGTTTGCGGTGGGCCGCCATTGCATATTTTTCGCCACTGACAATCATGGCATCCGCGGGGCACATGCCTGACTTGATGCGCGATGGACCTCATCAAGGAGGACTGAAAGAAGTCACTGAGGCGCACCCTATTTACATGAGGTTGTTCGGTGGACTCCCATTGATAGCAATTGCGCAGCTCGTCTGGAGGCTCGACATGGCCGCTGGAGGTGATGGTGAAAGCAACGAATTGCGCTTGCGTCGAATAGTCTGGGAACAGATGCGTGGTCGTGCCCAGCATTCGAACCATCACCGACTGGTGAATTCTCACCTGCATGGTGGGGTCATCATCTGCGCACCATTCCTCGAATGCCTCCACGAGAAAGCGAGCGAGCGCAGCGGGCGGGGCCGCCGGCGGAGCATCGTGGCTGTTGTCCGGAATGATCAGTTCATATCTCGATACGTTGAGGTCGTCCACGAAATGTCTGTGGATGCGGCGCCCGCTCGCATTAGGATTGATCGTGCACAAGACCCCAGGCTCGCGCTCGAGTCGTCCCTGTGCGTGCGCTGCTTGGAGTAGCCGCAGACCTCGAACGGCGCGGTCGTAGGTACCGCGTCCTCTATGGTCCGGGCGTGCAATGTCATTGACGTCTGCCGGCCCGTCCAGACTGACGCCACAGCCCACCTTGTGCTTTTCGAACAGCGTCAGCCACTGCTCGTTGAGCAATACCCCATTCGTTTGTACATGAAACTCCAACTCCACCCGTGCCGAGAGCGAGTCGGTCAGGAGCGTGCACATCCAATCGAAGTCCGCCGGGCGCTGCAGCGTGGGCTCTCCTCCGTGAAAATCGAAGACGATGCGCTTCAGGTTGGGCAAATCCTCGATGCCTTGCGCGAAGAAGTTCGCCACGTCGCGAACGGTTTGTCGCGAGATCACCTTGTCATGCTGACGCCAACTTTGATCCGCGCCTTCGAAGAAATAGCATCCGGGGCATGCAATGTTACAACGCGAGGCAGTTTTCAAGATCACTTCGATCTGCGTGACGGATCGCCAATCTTCGCGATTCGGTGCGATTGCTTCAGGCAGATCGGTGGACTGTTGCGTGTTCATGCAATGGCGGAGACGCGCTCTTCTGCATGGACCGTCCGACGCAGCAGTTCCTGCGGCACGCCGTTGCGGACCAGGTACACGAACACTTGCTCGAGAAAGCCGATGAGGGCACCACACCACACTGTGGGGTTGTCAAAGTGCGTTTCAGGGTGAAAGCGATGCATGAGCTGGCCGCCACTGCAAACATGCTTCCAGTCACACCCACCGCATGATGTCGGGGTGGACAGGGCAGTTCCTTTGATCCAATGCATCAGCTCGCTATCCAGATAATCGCGAAGCGCCGTCGAGAAGATAGTCGGAGCGGCGCGCATATCCCAAACGCCCTTTCCGGTCAATGCATCATCCGGAATGATATGGCCACTCGATCCGATCACAATGAACGTTTCCGTTGCTGGCAGATCGAGCTTTGGGAAGAACTGGCTGTCCTGGCCTAGCAGACGAGCGATCGCATCGTGCGCGATGCCGATCCGTACGTCCGGGTTGTCGGCCCTCGCCCATTCGGCGAAGGTGGTGCTGAGGAAGGCTCCCATGGCTGCGACATGTCCTCTGTCATGGGGCGTCTGTTTGGTATCGGTAGGCAGGAGATAGCTGATCTCGCTGATGCCGAGCTCTTCGACGAAGTGCCGATACACCTGGCCGGCATCGAAGTTGGGATTCACCACACAGATGATGCTAGGCCTCGCGAGGCCGCGAGTTGTAGCCTGCTGTAGCAAACGTAGACCACGGACGGCCCGCATGTGGGTCCCGCGACCTCTGTGGTCAGGCCTCACGGAATCGTTACATTCGGGCGGACCATCCAGACTGATGCTGCATGCCACCTCGTGTTTCAGCAGCAGCTCCACCCATTCCTCATCCAGGAGAACGCCATTTGACTGCATGGCGAGCTCCAACTCCGTTACAGGCGTCAAGCTCGCCCTCAGGCGCGTACACATCTCGTCGAAGGCGGCCTTCTTTTGCATCGTGGGCTCGCCGCCGTGAAATGAAATGCGAACCGAAGCAATGTTCGGCAAATCCCGCAGCCCCTCCACGAGGAATTTTATGAGCTGGTCGATTGTCGACAGGGATATAGAAGGAGTGTGTTGCCGCCAACTGCCATCGTTCTCATCGAAGAAGTAGCAGTACGAGCACGCGATATTGCAACGTTCCACGGTCTTGAGAACGACGTGGAGAGTTGTTAGGTGGTCGGGGCGATACCTTTCGCTCAGCATCCCTGTTGTCCATGTCCTTGACATGGGGAGGCTACAACAGAACTCAGCAAAAAAAAAGTTGCCCTAGCAACTCTCCGATCCTCCTCCGCTTTCGCGAAAACCTCCGTCAGGTAGACAATAGCGAGAGCGGGACGATCGAAGTGCCGTTGATGTCGAAGCTCGGTGCAACGAGTCGTTCCAGCAGGTTCACACCGACGCCGGCGAACTCGAGTTCGATCGCCGGACGAGCTATCCGGCCACTTTGCCATGTTCAAAACCCCACCGCTGCCGCGCACAGAGTGCGCTCATCCGCAGGCCTCGTGTTAATGGCTCATGAGTTGCGTTTTCAAGGGTCTCCGTGCCGTCATCGGTGGTACGCTCGGTGATCGCGCAGTGACGTACCCTTCAGCGCATGAACCTGGTGAGGTTGATTTATCAGATGAGCATTGGGGCATGACGGGCGTGATTTGGATCATCAATGGCATCCCGGGTTCCGGCAAATCGACGCTCGCACGCGTGCTCGCGGCCCGCTTTGCTCGAGCCGTTCACATCGAAGGAGACGCCTTGCAGACTTGCATCATCTCTGGCTCGGTGCCTCCCGGCGCTTCTCCTCAGGCAGAGGAGCAGCGCCAGATTCGACTGAACGTCCGCAATCAATGTTTGCTAGCGCGCTCCTTTGCCGAGGAGGGGTTTGTAGCGGTGATCGATTACATTCTCGTCAACCGCGAGCGAGTTCGGGAATATTCCGAAGCGCTGCGCGGGCTCGACGTTCATCTGGTGACCTTGGCGCCACCAGTGCAAATTGCGTTGGAACGCGATCTGAAGCGGGCCGAGAAGCACGTAGCTGCGCAGTGGGTACACCTGCGTGAGCAGATCGAGGCCGAGTTGACTGGGCTGGGTTTGTGGGTCGACAACTCCGAGCTGACCGCGCAGCAGACCGTAGACCATGTGCTGGCAGCGCAGGCTGCGGCGCGTCTCAAAGTCTGAAGCCACGAGCGCTCGATGGAATGAGGCAGCAGGTGCGCGAAGACCTCCTATCGATGCGTTCCTTCAGCGGGCCTATCGGATTTCTGTGATCGAGGCGGGTTGCACTAGACTCGCGCGGCTGCGAAGCGATCTCCCTACAGCGTGTCGCTCGCCCGGCTCAAACCGAATGGCGGCGCGCTTGCGTACGCATTCCAATCCCGGAGGATCCTCAGCTGTCATTCGACAGGCCGCGGCGATTGGCTATGATGCCCCCTGCGCAAAGGCCGATGAGCAAGGTGATGGAGTCGAACACCAAGATCGAAAGCCCCGGGGATCGATCCGGCACGCCGGCGCTGCGCGCAGCGGACGTCGTGGTCGGCGGTGGCCAGATGGGCGAGCTCATTCGCGCGCTGGATTGGTCCAAAACGCCGCTGGGACCGATTGAGAGCTGGCCGCAGAGTCTACGTAGCGCGCTCAGCATCCTGTTGCCCTCGAAGGCGCAGATCGCATTGTTCTGGGGCGAGGACTTAATCACGCTCTATAACGATGCCTATCGTCCGGTATTCGGGGCGAAGCATCCTCACGCGCTCGGCAAGCCGATCCGCGACTCCTGGGAAGAGCTTTGGCGCGCCGGTTTGAAGGAGATCTTCGATGGCGTGCTGACGACGGGTGAGGCGTTCTGGGCCGAAGATCGGCCGTTCTTCATGGAGCGCCACGGCTATCTGGAAGAGACCTATTTCGGCGTTTCATACGATCCGGTGCGCGATGAGACCGGCCGCGTGGGCGGCGTGTTCTGCATCGTCAACGAAACAACCGGCCGCGTGATCGGGGAGCGTCGTCTGCGCGCGTTGCGCGATCTGGGTCAGATCGGGGGCAACGCACGTCGCGTCGTGGATGTCTATCCCGCAGCCGCAGAGGTGCTCGCGAATTACTCGGCCGATCTACCTTTCGCACTGCTGTACGCGCCCACCGACGGATCGCGCCTGGCGCTTGCCGCACGGGTTGGATTGCCGCAGGACTCGGCGGCTGCGCCGCTTGAGATCGAATTGACCTCACAGTCCGTGTGGAAACTGCATACGGAGCCGATCGTGTTGTCGAGCGCCGATCTGGCGTGCTTCGGACCGCTCCATGCAGGGACGTGGCCCGAGCCGATCGAGCAGGCGGTCGTGCTGCCATTCGAGGCGTCTGGGAGTACATCGCCCGGCTACATGATCGCAGGCATCAGTCCACGTCGCGCGTTGGACGAGGGCTACATGGACTTCCTCCGGCTCGTCGCCGGAAACATCTCCGGCGCGATCGCGAGCGCGCGCAAGGCGGAGGACGAGCACAAGCGCGCCGAAATGCTCGCCGAGCTGGATCGCGCGAAGACGACGTTTTTTTCGAATGTGAGTCATGAGCTGCGCACCCCACTCACGTTGATGCTCTCGCCGGTCGAAGAGATCCTGCAGCGTGTCGATCTCGATCCTCAAGCGCGCCAGCTGCTCACATACGTGCATCGCAATTCACTGCGCTTACTCAAGCTGGTGAACACGTTGCTGGATTTCGCCCGGCTGGAAGCGGGGCGCATACAGGCGAACTACGAGGCGACCGACCTGGCGCAGCTGACACGGGAGCTTGCGAGCACATTCCGTTCGGCCATCGAGAAGGCGGGGCTGCGCTTCGAGGTCCAATGCGAGCCCTTGAGCCGCGCCCTATATGTTGATCGGGACATGTGGGAGAAGATCGTCTTCAACTTACTCTCGAACGCATTCAAGTTCACGTGGAGCGGGACGATCGCACTGTCCCTGCACGAGACGGCCGGCGGTGCCCGGCTCGAAGTGCGAGATTCGGGCACCGGCGTTGCTCAATCCGAGCTGCCGCACTTGTTCGAGCGCTTCTACCGAGCGCCCACCGCGCAAGGGCGATCGAACGAAGGTACCGGCATCGGTCTTGCTCTCGTGAACGAGCTCGTCAGATTGCATGGCGGTTCGATCTGCGTTGCGAGCACGCAAGGGGTCGGTACGACGTTTACCATCGAACTGCCTTTCGGCTCGGACCACTTACCGAAGGAGCACGTTCGCGCGCCTGCCGAGGTGCGCCGAGCATCGACTACGGTCAGCGCTTTTCTCGAAGAGATCGGCGCATGGCACGAGGAAGGTCGGGGCGAGCTGGCGCCGTCGATGCAAGCGACGGAGTTACGTGAAGGACCGATGGTTGCTTCGGCCGATGCGAGCTGGGGTCGTCAGCGGATACTCTTGGCTGACGACAATGCGGATATGCGCGAATACGTCCGCCATCTGCTGCGCCCGAAATTCGATGTCGTCACGGCGTGCGACGGAATCGAAGCGCTCGAGCTGATTCGCGCACAACCGCCGCACCTGGTGCTCTCGGACGTCATGATGCCGAGGATGGACGGCATCGCACTGCTGCAGGCATTGCGACAAGACCCCACGACCGTCGATATACCCGTAATTCTCCTGTCGGCGCGCGCCGGAGAGGAAGCCAGAGTCGAAGGGCTCAACGTGGGCGCTGACGATTATCTGATCAAGCCATTCAGCGCGCGCGAGCTGGAGGCGCGCGTCCTGGCGCATACTCGACTGGCCGAAATGCGCAGAGAGGCGCAGAGAGCTCTGAAGGAGGCAGAGAGCCTGCGCTGGCGAGCGGCTCATGAACAGATGCGGCTGCAGCGAGATGAGCTTCAGCGCATCTTCCAGAACACGCCTTCGTTCATGGCGGTGTTGCGCGGTGAGGATCTGGTGTTTGAACTGGCGAATCCCGCGTACGAGAAGCTCATTGGATATCGCGAACTGGTCGGCAAACGCCTCGTCGATGCGATGCCCGAGCTTGCAGATCAGCCCTATCCGAAGCTGTTGCGAGAGGTGATGATGAGCGGCAAGCCGTTTGTCGGCCGCGACATGCCGGTCTTGCTCCAGACCGTACATGCTCAGCCTCCTCAGCAGCGCTACGTCGACTTCGTATACGTACCGTTGACACACGAGGGTGGAGAGCCCGCGGTGCTCGCGGAAGGATACGATGTCACCGATCGCGTGCAAGCTCAGCTGCAACTCCAGAACGAAAGCAAGCGCAAGGATGAGTTCCTGGCCACGCTCGCGCACGAGCTGCGCAACCCGCTCGCTGCGTTGTACTCGGCTGCGCAGCTACTGATCCGGGCGGAACAAAGGCCGGCGGTAGCCGCGATCGCGCGCGACGCATTGACCCGGCAAGTCGACCTGATGGCCAGATTGCTGGACGATCTGCTCGAACTCGCTCGCATCACACATGGACGGCTTCAGCTTCGTCGCTCCGTCGTTTCGTTGCAGGAAGCGATCGACGCGGCGCTTGAAACCTGTCGGCCGATGATCGAGGCGAAGCGTCACTCGTTGACGGTCGAACGCTCGACCGAAGCGCTTTGGGTCGATGCAGACCCGGTCCGCCTTGCGCAAGTCTTTTCAAACCTACTGACCAACGCCGCGAAGTACACGGACGCAGGAGGGGCCATAAGGGTGAACTTGCGGGCGCAAGACGATCAGGCGATCGTGACGGTCGCCGACAACGGGATCGGCCTTTCGCCGGAAGCCCTGTCGCGCGTGTTCGAAATGTTCTCGCAACTGAAGCCCGCGCTCGAACGCTCCGAGGGCGGCCTTGGGATCGGGCTTGCGCTCGTAAAAGGGCTGGTCGAATTGCACAGGGGCTCCGTCGAAGCAAAAAGCTCGGGTATTGGCCGCGGCAGCGAATTCATCGTCACGCTTCCGCTCGCTCGCCCGCCGGCCAAAGTCTCGGCAACGCAGGCGGGCAGCCCGGTCGGTGCAGCAACTCGCCTTGGGACGCTGAAGGTATTGATCGCCGATGACAACCTCGACAGCGCGCAAAGCTGGTCCGCGATGTTGCAGCTCGAGGGTTTTGAAACTCGTGCAGTCCACACCGGTTCGGATGCCGTGAAGGTGGGCATCGAATTCGAGCCCGACGTTGCATTGCTGGACATCGGCATGCCGGAACTCAATGGCTACGAAGTCGCGCGGCAAATGAGAGCCACGGCTTCGGGCGCGCGCAGGCTCTTGATCGCGATCACGGGTTGGGGACAATCGCACGATAAGCGAGCCGCGCTCGAAGCGGGGTTCGATGCGCATCTGACGAAGCCAGTCCAGCTACAACAGATCGTCGGACTGATCAGTGAGCATGCGAATGGGGCGAAATGAGTGATAACGACCGAACGATCAGCGAGCTCTTTCCTGGAGTGTTTCGACGATCCGGTCGCAAAGCTGGATACGAGTAAATGGTTTGGAAAGCAGCGAGACTTGCATCAGAGCATCAGATCCCGTGGGCGAGGGCATCTGTGCGTAACCGCTGGTGAATAGCAGTCGAACCTTGGGATACCGGCGTTGCACAGTGGCTGCGAGCTCGCGTCCATTCAAGCCGGGCAGGCCGATATCCGTGAACAGCAGATCCACGTTCGGATTGCCGTCCAGGATCTTCAACGCCTCGGACGCATCGACGGCCTCGAGGACATTGAAACCGAACTCGCGCAAGCTATCCGTCGTGAAGCTTCTCACCGCGTCATTGTCTTCGACCACGAGAATCGTTTCGTGACGAGGTGAGCATGTCGGTGCGGCGGTTGGCGATCGCGCAGACTCGTCTTCCGCCGCGACCACCTGGGGTAGATAGATCTTCACCGTCGTTCCGTGGCCAGCGCGGCTGTAAATCTTGATGTGTCCGCCCGATTGTTTGACGAACCCGAACACCTGACTCAGCCCGAGTCCCGTCCCCTGGCCGAGTGGCTTCGTCGTAAAGAATGGATCGAAAGCGCGGTCGAGCACTTCCCGACTCATGCCGGTGCCGGTATCGGTGATATAGATCAAGACATAACCACCAGGCGGTAGATCGGGCAGTAAGCGGGTGTCTTCTTGAGTCAGTTTGGCAGTGGCTGTTTCGATCGTCAGGGTGCCGCCGTTAGGCATCGCGTCGCGCGCATTGACGATCAAGTTCAACAAGGCGTTTTCAAGCTGATTCGCATCGACTGCGGCGATGCCCGCCGTTTCATCCTCGATGCGGCGAAGGTTGATGTTTTCGGGCAGCATGCGTCGGACCAGCTCCGTCCAACGTGTCAGCAGCCGATTGATTTCGACGGGTTTGGGCCGCAGCGGCTGGCGACGCGCGAACGCCAGCAACTGCTGAGTGAGGCTCGCCCCTCGTTCGGCTGCGCGCAATGCGTGATCCACGCGCCGGCGCCAGCGAGTCTGTTCCGACGGCAACTCCTGGTAAAGCGTGTCGAGGTTGCCGAGGATTACTGTCAGTAGGTTGTTGAAGTCATGGGCGACACCGCCGGTCAGCTGGCCGATGGCTTCCATTTTCTGGGACTGATGCAATTGCTCCTGCATCATCCTGCGTTCGGTCATGTCGCGAGTGATCTTCGCGAAGCCAATCAGTTCGCCTTCCGGCGAGCGGAGGGCATCGATCAGAACACTGGCCCAGAATTTGGTGCCGTCCTTTCTTACGCGCCAGCCCTCGCCCTCGAACTTACCCGTGCGCTCGGCGGTGCTGAGCGCAGTCAGTGGTACGCCGAGTTGGCGGTCTTCGGGCGTATAGAACTGGCTGAAGTGCCGACCGACGATTTCTTCAGTGGAGTATCCCTTGATACGTTCGGCGCCGGGATTCCAGGTAATCACGTGGCCTGAGCGGTCGATCATGAAGATCGCGCAATCCCGGATGCTCTCGATCAAACGGGCCAGCTGTTCTTTGGCGCTCGACTCGAGCTCCGGCGCGGCAGTGTCAGTGGGCGCGCTGACAGGGCCAAGCGGTTTGTCGATGTCCTGTCCCATGCAAAAGCAGAAGGTCCGCGCCAGCGGCCGGAAATGCACGGCAACTAGTCTGGGTTCCCGAACGTCGCCGCGACCGAGTCCGGTCGGACATGCAGCCACGGCCAGCGCGCAAGATACGACTGAACCTTTCGGTCGAACAGCGCGCGATAGGGCAGTAGCGGGTTCATCGACAGTACGCCCTCATATACGAGTGCAAGACCGTTTGGTGCATACACTTCACCGGGTCGAACACCGACACAGGTGGCCGACACGAGGAATCGGTCAATGCCCTCGCGGGAACTGCGAAGCTCCGCATACGGTTGACCGAAGTACGATTCGTACCAGAGATGAACCCGCGCCTGGTTTGCAGCTTCGATCCTCACGTCGAGGTCGCGCAGCAGGTCATCGACACGCGCCTGGACGCGCGATTCACCGGCCTCGCTCGTATCGCCAGGATCGAAATAAAACAGGTCGTAGTCTTTGATGTCCGCCTCCGGCGCACGCCCGGCCTGCAAGTTCCATGCGGTTTGGAACAGGCATCCGCCGACCAGCCATCCATCCGGCAATGCCAGCATGCTCCAACGTTCAAGGATCGCACGATTGTTCCGATTCCTGAGGACGTCCGTGAAAAAACGGTGCTGCATGACGTTGGATTATAAGCAAGGTTTCGTACTTGCTACGAGGGCGTTCCGCGCTCATTGACTCAGTCGCGGCTGTAGCGCTTCAAGGCGACGCGTGACGCTCAATCCGCCACATACAGCTTCGTCACGCTTCGTGGCCGTGACGATTATCTATTCCTTCGGCGAGCTTGCCGTTCTGAAGAGAATCTCTTTCCTAAAGTCACGGATGCATCCTTCGGTCCGAGCGCCTCTCCACAGGAGGGGCAGTTGAGCTTGAGTCCGGTTTCGTGCCCGCATTTTTTGTGGACGATGACGACGGCAGGCTGGCTTTTTTCTTTCAATCCGCTCCACTTTTCGCCCCAGTTCTTCAGGCTCAGTAGCAACGGATAGAAATCCAAGCCCTTGTCCGTGAGCCGATATTCGTATCGCACCGGTCGTTGGCTGTACTGACGCCGTCCAATGATGCCGTCCTCCTGCAGCCGCTTGAGCCGAACGGACAGCAAGTGCGACGACATTCCGGTTTGAGCCTGGAATTCATCGAAGCGACGAGAGCCCAAGAAAAGCTCGCGAAGTATGAGCACCGTCCATCGATCGCCCACCACGGCGAGCGATCGCGCAACGGGGCATACCGTGTTTCCAACGTCGGACCAGCTCATGTTGACTTACTTCAAATATTGAAGCTAGCATTTTGCCGGGTCATCTTCCGAGATTCAACGACGAGGCAGCGAGTCTTCATACGCTCTCGCTGGGTCTGCGGATCGCTTGCAACTCAGTGGATAGATCCAGATGAATCAGGAAACAGTCGACTCCAGCCTGCACTCGATCATCATTGCGTTCTTCCTGAAGAACCAGCGAGCGCCGACCATCTTGGAGCTTGCGCTGCACTTTCAGTGCGATCTGGCGAATGTCCGCGTGGCTCTGAGGCGCTTGACGGACTACCACGGGGTCGTATTGCATCCCGGCTCGGATGAGATCTGGGTCGCGCATCCCTTCTCTGCGGCGCCTACCACCTGCGTCGTGAGAACGGCTCACCGCTCGTGGTGGGGTAACTGCGCCTGGTGTTCTTTGGGTCTCGCCTGCCTGGCGGGTGGTACGGCGACCATCGAAACGCGCCTGGGCGCCATGGATGAACTGGTCACGGTGCGAGTCGAGAACGGCCGGATTCTCGATAAGGATCTGGTGGTCCATTTTCCCATCCCCATGCGAAACGCTTGGGACAATGTGATCTATACGTGCTCAATCATGCTGCTATTCCGCGATGAGCCACAGGTCGAGGCATGGTGCTTATCGCGAGGAATTCCAAAGGGTGACGTGCGGCCCATCGAACAAGTGTGGACGTTTGCCGCCGAATGGTACGCGCGCCACGCGGATGCGCACTGGAAGAAGTGGTCGGTTCGTGAGGCGGCGCAGATGTTCAAGCGCCATGGTCTGACGGGTCCGATATGGGCGCTCGATGAACAAGAGGGGCATTTCTGAACCAACACGACCCTGCAGTTTCGCGCCGGGCCCGCGCGCGCATGACGGAGTGAGTGAGGGAGTGGGGGCGTGCTCGAAGATGGCGAGCGCTTCTGCTTCTGGATATTCAGCAATCGGTGCCAAAAAAAACCATCGGAATGTGTCGGGCGTAGCATCGAAGCCGCGTCTTCAACGAGTCAGCGGCGCAAACGTGCCGGCGCCGCCCCCGAAGCTCGATACAAGGGACCGATATGCGAAGCAAAGACGTGCTCATAGTCATCGTCCTCGTTGCAATCCTGGGGACCAGTTTGCTCCTGGCCGCCCGTGCCGCCGACGTTCCCAAGCAGAGCACGTTCCTGGTCATTTACCGGCCCGGTTCCGCCTGGCTGCCCGGTAAGCCGGTCGAGGAGCAAGGGCTCGCCGAACATTTCCAGTACATGCTCGACCTATATGAGCAGGGCGCCATGAAACAGGCCGGCCCGTTTACCGACGACTCCGGTGGCGCGTTGATTCTGGAGGCCGTTGACGCGGCAGCCGCTCAATCATTGATTGCGAGCGATCCCGCGGTCAGGGCGAACAAGATGGCATTCGAGATCCGTCCGTGGCGCCTGGTGCCTTGGGACCGGCACTTGCAGAAGAGACAGGCGGAAGCCCCCAACAAAGCGCTTCGCCGATGAGTCTGGCCCGGGTCCGCGCTTCACACGACGCTCGATTCGCCACGTAACCACCTTCTCGATATCATGCGCGGCTTTGTTCGGGCAGGGGCCCGCGTTCGCGTCGAGAAGAGATGAGTGAAAAGACACTGAAGATCGAAGCACGCCGATCGAGCATCCACGGCCTTGGGGTTTATGTCATCGAGCCCATTCGCGCCGGCGAGACCATCGTGGAGGTCGTGGGTGAGCGCATCTCCAGCGCCGAGTCGGATCGTCGCTATGAGGAACGGGACACCGGGGTCGGTCACACATTCATGTTCTATGTGGATGAGGACACCGTCATCGACTGTGGAGTCGACGGCAATGTCTCCCGATTCGTCAATCACAGCTGCGATCCGAATTGTGAGGCGGTCGACGATGACGGCCGGATCTTCCTGGAGGCGCTGCGTGACATCGAGGTCGGTGAGGAGTTGGTCTACGACTATCGACTCACCTGGGAGAGCGGCGACGATCCGGAGGATCTGAAGGTCTATCGGTGCCGGTGCGGATCCCGGTCGTGCCGGGGAACGATGCTCGACCTGGAGCCACTCGCCGCAACTGGCTAGGGCGCGGTGCCGTGGGCTGAGCTGGCGAGGAATTGCGAATCATTCGCATGTGCATTACGATGCGCTCCCCGCGTCGCCGTGATCGGCACAGCCAAGGTCGTTGATGATGAATAAAAAGGGCGTTGTTGCTTCCGCCGCGCTGGCCGCGGTGTTCACCGCCGAAGTGGCCGCCGCCGACTCCACTGGGAACCGGGTCGAAGAAGTGATGGTGACGGCGAACCGGATCGATAAGCCCCTCAGCACGATTCCCAACACGGTGACCGTGGTGACGACGGCCGAGTTGGAAGAGCAGCTTGCGGTCCACAACGACATCTCGACCGTGCTCGGCAACCTGATTCCCAGCTACTCCCCGAGTCGCCAGAAGATGACGAACGCCGGTGAGAGTCTGCGAGGGCGCAAGCCGCTCTACATGATCGACGGCGTGCCACAGTCGAGCCCGCTACGCGAAGGCGGTCGGGACGGGCACATCATCGATCCTTCGGTGATCTCGCGTATCGAGGTGCTGCACGGTGCGAACGCCATCCATGGGCTCGGCGCCTCGGGCGGCATCATCAACCTGATCACAAAGAAACCGACGGAGAAGCTGGAACAGAGTGTCCGCACCGACGTGACGTTCCAGAGCGAAAGCCTGGATGAGAGCGCCGACTATGGCGTCGCCTATAGCATCTCGAACCGCTTCGACCGTGCTGACGTGATCGCGAGCCTGGCCTTCCGCGACTCGGGCATCTCGTACGACGCCAACGGCGATGTGATCGGCGCGGACAATACCCAGGGCGACACGATGGACTCGCGCACGCTCAACGTGTTCCTGAAAGGGGGCTACGATTGGGAACAGCAGCGCCTCGAACTCACGTTCAACCGCTACGATATTGAAGGCAACAACGACTGGATCTCGGTACCCGGCGACGTCGATGAAGGGATCCCGAGCAGCGCGGTGAAGGGGCACATTGTGGGAGCGGGGGCTCGCAACAAAGTGACCAACCTCGCCCTGAGCTATGCCAATGACGATTTTCTCGGCCAGCAACTGCGGGCCCAGGTGTTCAGCCAGGATCTGGAATCGACGTACGGGGCGGAGGCGACACCGCTCGCCACGTTTCAGGACCCTGCGTACGGGCCCAATCTGATCGATCAGTCGCAGAACAACTCCGAGAAGCTCGGATTGAAGCTCACGCTGTCCAAGCAGCAGCTCGCCGGGCTGCCGGTGAACCTGGTGTACGGCTTGGACATGCTCCTCGACGAGACCTGGCAATCGCTGATTCGCACCGGTCGCATCTGGGTTCCGAAGTCGACCTATGAGAACTACGCGCCGTTCCTGCAGGCCGAATTCACTGGAGTCGACGGACTGACCGTCACCGCCGGCATTCGGCACGAGGAATCGAAGCTCGAAGTCGACGACTTCACCACGCTCGCGTCTTCGGGCAGCCGGTTCGTCAAAGGGGGTGAGCCGGAGTTCAGCGAAACGCTTCGGAACATCGGCGCCACTTACAGCTTGACGGACGAATGGCGCGTGTTCGCCAATTTCGCGGAGGCGTTCTCGATGCCCGATGTCGGCCGCGTGCTGCGCGCGATCAACATTCCCGGCCAGAGCGTCGAGACGTTTCTCGATCTGGAGCCCATCCTCACCGAGAACCTGGAGCTCGGCCTGGAATACCGCGGCAGCCTCGTCGATGCCCAGCTCGCCTGGTTCCGCTCCGACTCGGATTTGGGTCAGCGCCTGCAACGAGGCAGCGATGGTATCTACACCGTGCAACGTGAGAAGACGACCATCGATGGCTTGGAGTTTCGAGCGACGTGGCGCGCGAGCGATGACGATGCGCTCGGACTGCGGTATGCGACGACGGATGGCCGCTACGATTCGAATGGCGATGATCGCGTGGACTCCGACTTGGGAGGGGCGAACATCGGACCGGATCGAATCAACGTGAGTTGGGATAGAAACTGGTCGGACATCGTCAGCTCTCGGCTGCAAGTGAATCATCTCCTGGACCGCGACTTCGAAGACAGCGTCGGCGCAACGACGGCGCGGTTCGACGGCTACACCACGGTCGACCTCAGCTCGGACGTGAGAGCCTTCGGTGGCATCGTGACGGCGGCAGTACAAAACCTCACCAATGAGGATTACTACACCTACTACTCCCAGACCAACCCCATCGACATTCGTTACTTCAAGGGCCTGGGCCGGACGTTCCGACTGAACTATCAAGTGAGTTTCTAGTTGAGCTGGATCGATCGTATCCACCGCTGGACGGGCGCGTTCGTCGGTCTGCTGCTCGCGGCATTGGGACTCAGCGGTACCCTGCTCCTGTACGAGGACGCTTGGCTGCGCGCGACGGTACCTCATGCGAAGCAGGCACCGGTCAAAGACGTCGTGAACGCTGGAGCCGAGCGGCTGCTGGCCGACAACACGCTACAGCTGACCAGCATCATCTTTCCGACCGACAGTCTCGGATTATTCCGCTTGTCGTTCGCAGGGGAAGAGGGCGGCTACGCGGATCAGACAGGCACGATCGTCGTTCGCTGGGCCTCGAAATGGGAACGCCTCGAGCTGTGGTTGTTCGATTTTCATCACGATCTGATGATGGGTGAGACGGGCTCGACCGTCTCGGGGGTGCTTGCGCTCATCGGGCTCGGTTTCGTGCTCACCGGAGTGCTGCTGTGGTGGCGGACTCGAAAGACGTTCGCATTCCGCGTGCTGCCGAGCCGTTGGTCTCGCTTGCACATCCTGCGACACCATCGCGATATCGGGGCTGTCATGGCCCCGATACTGTGTGTCGTGATGCTGACCGGCGCGATGTTGACGTTGAGGCCCGTTGCTGATTACTTACTCGCCCCCTTGTCTCGACCCGGCACCATCGCGGAATCGCTCGCGCCCCCAAAGGTGAAAGGCGGCCCGATCGATGCGAATTTCGAGTGGGGCACGATGCTCGCTACAGTTCGGAGTGCTTACGTCGATGCAGAGCTGCGTACCATCAGCATTCCGCAGCGGGAGGGGCAGCTCGTGCGAGTTCGCGTGCGGCAACCGGATGAGTGGTTGCCCAACGGCCGCTCAGTCCTTTGGTTCGACCCGGCCGATGGTCGCCTGATCGAATCACGTGACGCGCATTCGCTGCCGCTCGCGACACGCGCATTCAATCTCGTTTATCCCCTTCATGCGTCCACCGTCGGTGGCTTCATCTACAAAGCCCTGATGACGGCTGCGGGACTCGCACTGACCTTGTTAGGTACCCTGGCAGTCTACGGATTCTGGAGCTTCCAGGCGCGCCGCCAATAACAAAAGTTCGGCGCTCATGTTTGCAGATATGCGCGGGTAACCGGGCTAAAGCTCACTGCTGGTTCTTTTTCTGAACTCCGCCGCTTTGTGGCGATTTCCGCATTGGGCCATGCTGCACCAACGCCGTTTGTGTGACTTCGTGCGGTCGTAGAACCAGAGAATACAGTCGGGGTGTTCGCATTGCTTGACCAGGGTGAAATCGCCCTCGACCAGCAACTGCGCCACGGCTTCGGCCACAGGCCCGAGCAAAGCCCCGATCGGATCGCCGCGCGAAATGCGAGTCAACTTGAAGTTACCGTCGCGATCGCGCTCCAAGTGAGGTGCGCTGAGATAGCCGTGCAGATAGTCGTTCAGGCGACGAATGTCTGTGCTCCTTTGTTGTTTGCGCTTGGTGATGAGGTCACGAGCCTGCGTCCGCAACACCCTCGCGCGCGCCAGCAATTCAGCAGGCACGACCGCGCCGTTCCCCGCGAGAGGAACGATATCGTGCCGCTCCAACCATCGGAGCACGTCCGCACCGCTGTTCCAGAAGTCGACGACCTCGCCGTGCTCGCGTGCCTCCGTATTGAGAAGGTCCATCGCCAGGTGATCGCCGACCCTCGGAGCCTCCGGCGTGCGGCCGGCGTGCTCAGTTGCCCTGCCTCTCATTGCGTAACCTCTAAAAGTGATCTTGACAGGTTATCACGGCCTGAGCACACTGGCTTCTAGTAACCGCTAAAGATTCATTTTATAGGTTATCGAATCGGCGCAGGCCGGAGGCATTGCCATGAGTCCCAAACATCTACTTCTTGCAGCCACGATCCTCGGCAATGCCGGCACGAGCTTGGCGGCTGAGAATCCCAGACAGATTCACTACCGAACGATGGAAGTGCAGGGCGTCAGCGTTTTCTATCGCGAAGCTGGGCCGTCGCAAGCTCCCACCGTCCTGCTGCTCCACGGATTTGCCGCGTCCTCATACATGTTCCGCGAGCTGATACCGGTGCTGGCGGAGGAATATCACGTGATCGCTCCGGACTTGCCTGGCTTCGGGCAGACCCGCGTCCTGCCCGGCGTCGAGTTCAGATACAAGTTCGATAATCTGGCGTCGGTGATCGATGCGTTCACGCTCGCGAAGGGGGTGGATCGTTACGCGATGTACGTGTTCGACTACGGCGCCCCGGTCGGATGGCGCCTGGCAGTGAAACATCCTGAAAAGATCAGCGCCATCGTGAGCCAGAACGGCAATGCCTATGAAGAAGGGTTGAGTGCAGGCTGGGCCGACATGCGCAAAGCCTGGAACGAACCGACTGCCGAAAATCGCGAGGCTCTGCGTCGCTTCAATACGCCGGAGATGATCAAGTGGCAGTACACCGAAGGAGTCGCAGACACCTCGCTGATCGCACCGGAGAGCTACCAGCTGGCGTCCGCGGCAATCGACCGCATCGGCGTTGAGGCGCAGATGGATCTACTGCTCGACTACGGCAGCAACATCGAACAGTACCAGCAACTGCACGACTTCTTCCGCCGATACCAGCCGCCGACGTTGGCGATCTGGGGGAAAAACGATCCATTCTTCACACCGAGTGGTGCCGAAGCGTTCAAGCGCGACAACCCGAAAGCCGAAGTTCGGTTTCTTGACACCGGCCACCTCGCAATCGAAACCCACGGTCGGGAAATCGCGACCGCGATGCTGGACTTCCTGAATCGCAGCATCAAACGTTGAGGTTACTTCTTCTTTCGGGAAGGGCTGCTCGCGTAACGAACGTGATCCATCAGCGCGCGCAATTTCGGGGCTTGAAAAGCAGGCGGCCCGAGGA
>JAEWAF010000069.1 GCA_023391815.1 Pseudomonadota bacterium | reverse complement strand
CCCCCCCCCCCCCCCCCCCCCCGCCGAAACGTCGGTGGCAGCGTCCGGGCAGCGGCCCCGGGTTGGGGCCGCTGAAGTGGATTGTTACTTCTTGATCAGCTCGTCGACGGGTTTGAAGATCGCGTCGTACTTGTACGCGGGGATCTCATAAACCCAGCCGTTGAGCTGCGCGTTCGCCTTGGTCGCTTCCTCTTCGACGTTACGTGTCGCGGGTTTGGCGGCAGCGGCGTCGGCAGGCTTGTCGGCGGCGGGCGGAGCGCCTTCGCTCTCCTTCTTGGCGGCATCCGCGGCAGGCGGATCTTTCTTTTCCGTCTCGGCGGTCGCGACCTTGAATTTGTCGGCGAGCGCAGCGTCGTAAGAAGTCTTCAGCGCCACGAAGTGTTTGTCGTCCTTCTTCCAGCCGGTGACTTCAGTTACCAAGCCGTCGAACGTTTTGATCGTGGTTCGCGCGCTGGGCGGATCGGTCACTTCGCTCGCGGCCTTCACGTCGCTCAGCGTCAAACCAGCCAGGGCCGTAGCAAAGTTATCCGCGGCAGAGGGCGAGCTGAGTGTCTTGCCCTTCGGCAAACCTTCGACGGCGAAGTCCGCATCGGCGCGCGTCTTCTTCACGGCGGAGTAGGGCTTGGCGCTACCGACGGTGACGTCGGCCGACTGCACGCGATCGGCGGAAACATCGATCACGTCTTTGCGCAGCCATTGATCGGCGGACGATGAAGTGTCGATGTTCTTGTTCACCAGCCAGCTCTTTGGCTCGCCGGCGCGGCGCACGTATTGAGACTGCGCGCCCTGAGCCTGCTTGCCGACGATCAGCTTGATCGGCTGCTTCGGCCCTTCGATCTCGAGTTGCACGCCGCCGGCGGCCGCATCGCTGATGTCTTCCACGCCGAGCGCCTTGTAACTCTCCGGATTGGAGGTTTTCTCTTCGAGCAACTTGGCTTCGGTGAGGCTGGTGATGAGCTTGCGCAGCTTGGTTTCATCGGCCGGATAGTTGTGACGATCGACGACGGTCCAGCCGTTCTCGCCGCGTTTCACTTCGAGGGCCGGCGTGCCGCCGGCCTTCACGAAACGCACGGCCGTGATCGAACCGAGCTCGTTCTTCAGCTCGGGAAACAGGGCCGTGGACGCGCTGGACGCGGGCGAGGTCTGCCGGCCGCCGATCCACAGACCGGCGACGACGGCGAGCACCGCGATGACTGCCAGGATGGAAAGTTTTTTTGAAGTCATGAGCTAACCTCAGTCCATCTCAACCGGTGTGAGCGGCGGCGCGGCCGGCGCGGAGCCGGCGACGACGCACGATTTCGAGGAAGATCGCACCGAGCGCGAGCAGCGAGGGCACCAGCACGATGTTGATGACCTTCAGCCGCGTGCCGAGCGCATCGATTTCGACATCGAGGCTGCGACGCGTTTCGCGCAGTTCCTTACGGATGCGCACGCGCTCCTGCTGGAAGCGCTCGAGCTCGGCCTCCTGCTCGGGCGACAGCGACAACGAGGCGTGTTGACCGCCGCGGCCGCCTTCCAGCGCCGTGAGTTTCTGCTCGGTGTCTTTCAGCTCCTGATCCAGCTCCTTCTCCTTCGCGCGCAGCTGATCGCCGGCCTGGCGACGCAGCTCGTCGACCTTGGTGAAGGGACGGAAGAAGCTTTGACGGCCGCGCACGCTGATCAGGTCGGCGCTGCCGGCGAGGTTGTCGACGGAGTTCGACACGAAGTCGCCGTTGTTCGCCCAGGCGACCTGGAAGCGCTGACCGAACACGTTCTGCGTACGAACCCACAGCGGGTCCGAGAGCAGGTCGGTGTCAGCAACCAGGATGATGTTGGCATCTTCCTTCGACTCGGTGAGGTGCGGGCCGGCCGCGCCTTCAGCGCCGGGCTTGCCGTTCGGGAACGCGGACTTCACCTTGCCGTGAATGCGAGCGGCGAGGGTGTAACGCTCGCCCGTCGGCTTGAAGCCGTCCAGCAGCGACTCGCTGTCGGGCAGGAACATCAGCTTCGCCGCCGGCAGCAGCGCGGCGTTGGTGCTCGACTGAATCAGCGGCTCGAAATCGATCGTCGCGCCGTCCTTCTTCGACAGCGCGCCGGCGGTCATCACGTTGATCGAGTCGAGCGCCGAGACCGTCACGTCCTTCGAATTCATGCTGGCGCGATTCAAGCCCAGGATGGCGATGTGCTGTGAAGGCGGCTTGCCTTGTTGCAGCGACACCGTCAGGCCGAGCTCGCGATCGCCGACGATCTGATTGGTATCGAACTTCACGCCCCACGCGTCGAGCAGCGGGCCGAGCGTCGAGGAGCGGCCACCCATCGGGGGCATGCCCATTTGCGCGCCGGCGTTGTCGTTCTCCGCCTGCGGATCCATGAAGCTGATCAGCTTGCCGCCGCGCATGACGAATTGATCGATCGCGTACAGCGCTTGCGGGCTGAGCTCCTTCGGATGCACGACCATCAACACACCGATGTCGGCGGGAATGTCGTTGCCGTCGGCTTGCAACGTGCGCACGTCGAGCACGTCGCGCAGCTGCTGGATGCTGGCCCAGCCCGGCGACATCTGGCCGCTCATCTGATCGAAGCGCGCTTCGACCGGCAGCCCCGAAATCAAGCCGACGGTGGCGCGCTTGGCGTTGCTCAAGCGATAGATGAGGCTGGCGACGTCGTACTCCAGGAACTCTTCCTTGTCCGGCTGGAACAGGCCGATGATCTCGCGACCGTCGGTCGAGTTGGTGCCGGCCAGGCCGAAGTACACCGGCTCACCGCCCGGGGTCACCGACACGGGCGACAGCCCGAACTCGGAGGCGCGATCCTCGTCTTCCGAGAACGGCTGCGGGTCGATGACATGCAGGCGCAGCTTGCCCTTGGAATGCTGAGACATTTCTTCGAGCAACTCGCGGACTCGCTGCGCATACGCGCGCAGCTGCGGCGATTGCGAGCTGCCTTCCTGCGAGAAGAAGAAATATAGATTCACCGGCTCGGTGAGCGTGCTGACGATCTTCTCGGTGCCCGGAGCGAGCGAGTAGAGCTTGCTCTCGGTCAGGTCGAGACGCGCGCCGCGCAACACGAACGTGATGAGAATGGTGACGCCGATGAATAACACGGCGAGCGCCACGAGCGCGCTGGCGCCATAAGTCTTGCGTGTTTTGGTAGTCATGTCAGTCGGACTTCTTCATGTCGAGGACGATGGTGTTGGCGGCGAGCCAGACGCCGATCACAGTCCCGAAATACAACAGGTCGCGCAGGTCGATCACGCCTTTGGAGATCGCCTGGAAGTGCGTGTAGAACGACAGCGACGCGAGCGCGTCGACCAGCGGTCGCGGTGCCCAGCCCGAGACCAGATCGAGCACGATGGGGAATCCCGAGAACAGGAAACCGAAACACAGCACGACGGTGAAAATGAACGCGATCACCTGGTTGCGGGTCGCCGACGACAGGCACGCGCCGATCGCGAGGAAGCCGCCGGCCATCAGCCAGCTGCCGATGTACCCGGCGAGAATCGCGCCGTTGTCCGGATCGCCGAGATAATTCACGGTGATCCACATTGGAAACGTCAGCGCCAGCGCGACGCCGGCGAAGGCCCAGGCCGCGAGAAACTTTCCAATCACCGCCTGCCAGGTGGTGACCGGCAAGGTCATCAGCAGCTCGATGCTGCCGGACTTGCGCTCCTCGGCCCACAGCCGCATGGAGATCGCGGGGATCAGGAACAGATACAGCCAGGGATGGAACGAGAAGAACGGCGCCAGGTCGGCCTGACCGCGCTCATAGAAATTGCCGAACTGGAACGCGAACGCGGCGGCCAGCACCAGGAAGAACACGATGAACACCAGCGCCAGCGGCGTGGCGAAGTAACTGGCGAACTCGCGGCGGAAAATGGTTTTGATGTTGTGCATGGGGCGCCTCACGCTGCGCTTTTCTGGCCGGTCGTGATCTGACGGAAGACGTCGTCGAGCCGACCGCTCGGCGCGCGCTTGGCCAGTTCCGCCGGCGTGGCGTCGGCGAGCAGCTTGCCGCCGGCGATGATGATGGCGCGGTTACACACCGCATCCACTTCTTCGAGGATGTGGGTGGAGATCACGATGATCTTGTCTTTGGCCATGTCGTTGATGAGCTGGCGCACATGATGTTTCTGGTTGGGATCCAGACCGTCGGTGGGCTCGTCGAGGATCAGCACCTGCGGATCGTGCACCAGCGACTGCGCCAGACCGACGCGACGCTTGAAACCCTTCGAAAGCGTTTCGATCATCTGCTCCAGCACGCTGTTCAGCTGCAGGCGTCCGATCACGTCGTCCAGTCGCGCGCGCCGGCGCTCGCCGGTCAGACCCCGCACATCCGCGATGAATTCGAGAAAACCGCGCACCGTCATCTCGCCGTAGCTGGGCGCGCCTTCGGGCAGGTAGCCCATGCAGGCCTTGGCGGCCAGCGGATCGGTTTCCACGTCGTGGCCGCACACCGCGACGCTTCCTGACGTCGGTGTCAGAAAGCCCGTGATCATTTTCATCGTGGTCGACTTGCCGGCGCCGTTCGGGCCGAGGAAGCCGAGCACTTGTCCCGGGCTGACGGTGAAGGAGATGTCATCGACGGCGGTCAGCGCGCCGTAGCGTTTCGACAGGTTTCTGATCTCAATCATGCGAGGGCCCTGTTTATGGTGGTCACAGTGGTCGTCAGAGAGGTCGGATGGTCCATGCTCGACAATCGGCCTGCTAAAAAAATCGTCCCTTCAGACTGCGCAACGTCTGCTCGGTTCCAGTGCTGCCACGCTGGCTAGCGGCGTCACCCCGGAGTTGGTGGTTATGGCGACGCAAAGAGGGCGGGGATTTTTTCCGGGCGGGGCCGCATTTTCAAGTCGCGACCGAAGCGGGGGCATGACGATCTCGTAATGAACGTTTTAATGAACTTGTAGCGTCGGCGCGGTCCAATTCGCCCTGCGGGACGAAATTGAGGTTGGCGCGCGCGGTTTTTGGAATTTTTTGCAACGCAAAGCTTGTGTTGCGGCGCGATCCAGGGTATCTTTGGCACCGCAAAATAAATGCGATAAATGATCCGCGACGCGCGGGTCGGCCGTCACCGGATCGTGTTTAGGTTGCAACGAATTTGTAGGCTGCGCCGGGGACAATGGCGCGGTCGGTATCGAATCCCCCTGTTGGCCGGATCACTGTCATAGTATCCGGCCTCTTTTTTTGCCCGCGATATTCAGGTCTGGGCGGCTTTCTCGATCTCGGCTTTATGGGTCCGCAGGACTTTGCGGATCTCCGCCGCGGAGGGGCGCTCGGCGATGCGGGCAATCAATTCCGCCAATTCATGCCACGGCTTGCCCCATTTCAGCAGCCTTACCGCGTCCGCAATGATCTTTCCCTTCAAGTCCAAGGGGGCAGTGGACTTCGGCGCTTCGGGTGCAGGCGCGGGCTTCGCCGCCGGTTTAGTGGCTTGCACGGCGGCTGGATTGATCTTCGGCGCAGGGCGAGCCGAGGGAATCGATCGCGCAGGGACCGCGACCGGTGCTAACAGGTCCTCGGTAGTCAGCGCACCAGCGGGCTCCGCGGGCGGGCGCGACACTTCCTGCCTGGCTTTCACGGCTTTGAGCTGCGGCATCTCGCGCGTGGGCTCTTCCGCCGGCGCTCGGTTACGCTGCGTCGGGGCGCGAATCACCGTGGGGGCTTCGACGGTCTGACTGGTGCCGGCGGCCTGATCCGCCTTGGCCGGGTCGGCCAGGGGAATGAAGCGCTGAATGTGTTGAATGCCGACCAGGTTGGCCAGGAACGCCATCAATTCCAGCGATTCGGAGAACTTGCTGTCGCCCATGGCCTGACGCGTCTCGCAGTGCTGCTTCAGTTCCAGCACCTTCTGGCGCGCCACTTCCAGCACCCAGCGCGTCGGGCGGTCATGTTTCTGCCAGGGCTGAACGCGCGCGTAAGCGGCATCGCTGAGCTCGACGTACTGCAAATGCAGGTCGATGCTGGTGAGCCACTTATCGATCAGCTCCGTGATGCGGCGATCCGCGGGCGTCATGACCTCTCCGGTTGAGTGCGCGCATTATGCACAAGGAGCTTGCGGGAACGGCTCGAAAGGCCGCCGCTACTGCGCGGTTCTGTGCGCTACGTGGCAAAAATGCCCACGTGCGCGGAAGAGGTGGCGCTCCCACGGGGATTCGAACCCCGGTTTAGGCCTTGAGAGGGCCCCGTCCTAGGCCTCTAGACGATGGGAGCGTATTAGAGAGGCCGGCACTGACGTGCCGAGAAGACGCGGTATTATACGGGCCGTTTTTTGCGGCTCAAGTTTTTAAGCTCCGACGGACGGTCCGCTGCTATTGAACGATAACAACTCTTCCGCCGAGATCATTGATGAAGCGAGCGCCCCGCGAGTCGTGGCGCGCGAACACCACCCGATCTCGCGTGCCAACATTTCTCCGAATGCGCTGAAGGTTCTGTACCGGCTCAAAGAGGCCGGCTATCAGGCGTTTCTCGTGGGCGGCGCCGTGCGCGACCTGCTGCTCGGGCTGCATCCGAAGGATTTCGACGTCGCCACCAACGCGCACCCCGACCAGGTGAAACAGCTGTTTCGCAACTGCCGTCTGATCGGCCGGCGCTTTCACCTGGCGCACGTGCGCTTCGGCTACGAGATCATCGAGGTCGCGACCTTCCGCGCGGCGCACACGACCATCGACGAAGACAACAGCGTCGACGAGGCCGGCCATCGCGTGCTCGATGAGCGTGGTCGCATCCTGCGCGACAACCTGTACGGCACGATCGAAGAGGATGTATGGCGCCGTGATTTCACGGCGAACGCGCTCTACTACAACATCAGCGACTTCTCGGTCTGGGATTATGTCGGCGGCTATGAGGATGCGCAGGCGCGCGTCCTGCGCTTGATCGGCGATCCCGAGACCCGGTATCGCGAAGATCCGGTGCGCATGCTGCGCGCAGTTCGTTTCGCGGCCAAGCTCGACTTTGGCATTCATATCGACACCGCGACGCCGATTCCGAAGCTCGCGTACATGCTCGACGGCGTGCCGCCGGCCCGGCTGTTCGATGAAGTGAACAAGATGTTCCTGGCCGGCTACGCGATCCGCTCGTTCGAGCTGTTGTGGGACCTGGGGTTGCTCGAACATCTGTTCCCGGATCTGGCGGCGTCGATGAACGCCGATCCGCACAGCATGGCCGCGCGAGTGTTACGGCTGGGCTTGGAAGGCACCGACGAGCGAGTGCGTGCCGACAAGTCGGTTACGCCGACGTTCTTGTTCGCCGTGTTGTTGTGGCCGCCGATTCGTCAGGCTTTCGAGAAGTTGCAGGCGGAGCAGGGCGCGGAGATTCAGGCGCTGCTCGCCGCGTGCGATCAGGTCACCGCGCGTCAGCAGTCGCGCGTCGCCGTGCCGAAGCGGTTCACGTTGCCCTTGCGTGAGATCGTCGGTCTGCAACCGCGATTCGCGCAACGTGAAGGTCGCCGTGCCTTGCGGTTGCTGGATCATCCTCGGTTTCGCGCGGCGTACGATTTCATGCTCCTGCGCGCGGCCGCGGGCGAAGTGGACCAGGAAGTGGCGCAGTGGTGGACCGACATTCAAAACAAGTCCACCGAAGAGCGCACCAGCATGGTCGAGCCCGGCGGTGATGGTCAGTCCGGCGAGGGTGGTCCGAGGCGTCGTCGGCGCCGACGTCGTCGTCCTCGGCCGCCAGCTGCTTGAGCGCCGTCGACTCCACAGCGCCTGCATTGTGGTTCCCCGCGTATGTGGCGCTCGGCAGTAATCTCGAGCAGCCGCTCGTTCAGATCGAGCGCGCATTCACGGCGCTCGCACAGCTGCCGCGCACGCGGCTGATTGCGCGTTCGAGCCTTTACAAAACGCAGCCGCTCGGACCGCAGGATCAACCTGAATTCATCAATGCCGCGGCCGGCCTGCTCACCATGCTGTCGCCGCGCGAACTGCTGGTGGAATTGAAAAAGCTGGAACGCGAGCTGGGGCGCGCGACACCCGTCGTGCGCTGGGGTCCGCGAGTCATCGATCTCGACCTGCTGGTTTATGCCGACGCGCGGATTTCGGAAGACGATCTGACGGTGCCGCATCGTGGTCTGCCTGAGCGCAACTTCGTCCTGTATCCTTTGTGCGATCTCGCCCCCGAGCTGCTCGTTCCCGGTCATGGCCGTGTGAGCCAGCTCGCGGCACGCGTCGGAGGCGCCGGATTGGCGCCGCTCACCGACGCCCCCGGCGTCCAATGAACAACCCAGCGGTGGACATGACCGAGAAGACTCTCATTCCAACGCCGCATCGCCTGATCGTGGTCGAGGGACCGATCGGCGTCGGCAAGACCAGTCTTGCCCGGCGGCTCGCGCGCAGTTTCGGCAGCGAGCTCATTCTCGAGCAGGCCGACGAGAATCCGTTCCTGGAGCGCTTCTACAAGAATCCGCGCTCGGCGGCGTTACAGACTCAGTTGTTCTTCCTGTTCCAGCGCACGCGTCAGCTCGAGGACATCCGGCAGCACGACCTGTTCGACACCGTGCGCGTCGCCGACTACCTGCTCGATAAGGACAAGCTGTTCGCGCAACTGACCTTGGATGAAGAGGAGTTCGCGCTCTACGAGCAGGTCTATGCTCGGCTCGCGGTGGATGCACCCGTGCCCGATCTGGTCATCTATCTGCAGGCGCCGGTCGACATCCTGCGCGAGCGGATCGAACGGCGCGGCATCAAGTACGAGCAGAACATCGAGAAGAACTACCTGGAGCGGCTGCAGGAAACCTACGCCCGGTTCTTCCACGCCTACGACGCCTCGCCGCTGCTGATCGTGAATGCCGCCCAAGCGGATTTCGTCAACAACGACCACGACTACGGCCAGTTGCTGGAGCAGGTCATCCGCACCCGGCGTGGACGGCACTACTACAACCCCTTGAAGAGTGCCGTTTAGGCCCTGATAAGGTTGTCATTCTCCTCAGTTTGACTGTCGGGGCGGCCCTGGGCATTCTTCCCGCCCCGCCGCAGCTCACCGCCATGTACAAGCACCTTCAAGAGCGTTACGCGCCGCGCCCGCCGGTCAATGTCGGCACTCTCGTCAAGATGAAGGCGGAGGGCGAGAAAATCGCTTCGATCACCGCTTATGACGCCAGTTTCGCCACCCTGGTGGATGACGCCGGCGTCGACGTGGTGCTGGTCGGCGACTCCCTCGGCATGGTCATTCAGGGCCACGACACCACGGTGCCCGTCACGTTGGCCGACATCATTTATCACTGCCGTGCCGTGGCCAAAGGGTTGTATCGCCCGTTCCTCATGGCGGACATGCCGTTCATGACCTATGCATCCAAGGAGCAGGCGCTCGATAACGCCGTGCGTCTGATGCAGGAAGGCGGCGCCAAGATGGTGAAGTTGGAAGGCGGCGCGGGTCAGGTCGAGATCGTCGAATTCCTGGCGAGCCACGATATCGCCGTGTGCGCGCACTTGGGCTTGAAGCCGCAGTCGGTTCACAAAGTCGGCGGTTTCCGCGTGCAGGGTCGAGAGGAAGAAGCGGCCGAACGCATGCTCCGCGACGCGCAGGCGCTGGAAGCGGCGGGCGCCGACATCGTGCTGCTCGAGTGCATTCCGGCGGCGTTGGGCAAGCACATCACCGAACAGTTGCATGTGCCGGTCATCGGCATCGGCGCCGGTCCCGACACGGACGGCCAGATCCTGGTGCTGTATGACGTGCTGGATATCACGTCGGGACGCAAGCCGAAGTTCTCCAAGAATTTCCTCGCCGGGCGCGACAGCGCGCTGGAAGCGGTCAAGGCGTATACGCAGGCCGTGAAAACAAAAGAATATCCCGGCCCCGAGCACTGTTTCTGATCCATGGCTAAGACACTCGAAGTGGTGGCGCGTCCCCACGAATTGCGCGAGCGCGTGGCGCAGTGGCGTCGCAAGGGCGAGCGCATTGCTTTCGTGCCCACGATGGGCAACCTGCATGCCGGGCACGGCACACTTGTCAGCAAAGCCTCCGAGCTTGCAGAGCACGTCATCGTCAGCATCTTCGTCAATCCGTTGCAGTTCGGGCCGAACGAAGACTTCGCCGCTTATCCGCGCACGCCGGATGACGATCGTCAGCTGTTGCAGTCGTTGAACGTCGAAGTGTTGTTTGCTCCCGAGGTCCACGATATTTATCCGCGCGGGCAGGAAACGACGGCGCGCGTGCATGTGCCGGGGCTCGAAGACATTCTCTGTGGCGCGTTCCGGCCCGGCCATTTCATGGGCGTGGCCACGGTGGTCACCAAGTTGCTGAACCTCGTGCAGCCCGACGTGGCGTTGTTCGGCGAGAAGGATTTCCAGCAGCTGATGATCATTCGGCGGGCCGCTATCGATCTGTGCATGCCGATCGAGATCGTCGGTGTGCCGACCGCGCGTGACAAGGACGGTCTGGCGATGAGCTCGCGCAATCGTTACTTGCTCCCCGAACAGCGCGCAGTCGCGCCGCAGATATTCGCGGCGTTGGAGCGGGCGCGGATCGCGATCGAATCGGGTTCGCCTGACTTCGCGACGTTGGAGCAGGTCGGCAGCGAGGCGCTGCAGAAGGCGGGCTTCCGCCCCGATTACTTTGCGATTCGCGATGCGAATACGTTACAGATGCCGAATGGCGAATCGAAGGATCTGGTCGTTCTCACCGCGGCTCGGATCGGTCGCGCCCGGTTGATCGACAACGTTCGAGCGAAGCGTCCGAGCAAATAACTGGTAATCAGCCGGCATGCTGGGCCAATGCCCAGCCGACATGCTCGCGCACCAGTTCGGACGGGTCATCTCTGCGAGATTCGAGCGCGCGAATCACTTCCGCGCTGGTCGGCGCATTCCCCAGCGCGACCGCGATGTTTCTTATCCAGCATTCGTAACCGATGCGTCGGATCGCGCTGCCTTCCGTGCGATCCAGAAACTGCTGCTCGGTCCAGGCGAACAGCTCGATCAGTTTACTGCCGTCGAGCGCGTGGCGAGGAACGAAGTCCACCTCGCTGGTGAAACGCGCGAACTTGTTCCAGGGGCACACCAGCTGGCAGTCATCGCAGCCATAGATACGATTGCCCAGCGGCTTGCGAAATTCTTCGGGAATCGAGCTGCGCAATTCGATCGTGAGATACGAGATGCAGCGGGTCGCGTCCAACTGATAAGGGCCGACGATGGCCTGCGTCGGGCACACATCGAGGCACGCATGGCAGGTGCCGCAATGATCCGTCTCCGGCACGTCGATGGGCAGCGGCAGATCGGTGAGGATCTCACCGAGGAAGAAATAAGAGCCGGCGCGTCGATTGATCAGGTTGGTGTGCTTGCCGATCCAGCCGAGGCCGGCGTTGCGGGCGAAGGCTTTTTCGAGCACCGGTCCGCTGTCGACGAACACGCGATGGGATTGCGACGCGCTGTGTGCCTGAATCTTCTCCGCCAACCGGGCGAGTCGACGCCGCAGTACTTTGTGATAGTCGCGACCCAGAGCATAGCGCGAAACATAACCGCGCTCGGGGTCCGCCAGAATCTCATCCGGGTCTCGGGCGTGCGTAGGTAAATAGTCCATGCGTACCGAGATCACGCGCAGCGTGCCGGGCACCAGCTCGTGCGGACGGGCGCGTCGGCGGCCGTGGCGCTCCATATATTCCATGGCGCCATGACGGCCTTGCTCCAGCCACGCCATCAAGCGCGCCTCGTCCTCGGGCAATTCGATGCCCGCGATGCCGACTTGCTGGAAGCCCAGCTCGCGACTCCACTGTCGGATCGAGCCGGCGAGCTCGGTGTAGTCATGCGGGGCGGTGACGGACATGGTGCGATTCTGGCAGAACGGGCCGGCGATTTTGCTAACCTTTGACGTATGAAGCCGCTGCCATTGGCCGTGCATACCGCCGCACAAGTGCGGGCCCTCGATCGCCACGCGATCGACGATTTGCATATTCCTTCCTACACCCTGATGACCCGGGCGGGCGAGGCGGCGGCGGTGGCACTCCGGAGTTGCTGGCCGTCCAAGCAGCGCATCGCGGTGGTCTGCGGGCCCGGCAACAACGGTGGCGACGGGTATGTGCTCGCGCGCGTGGCGCAGTCGATGCGCATCGATGTCACAGTCATTTCGCTGAGCGACACGGCCCAACTGAGCGGAGACGCGAAGCGCGCTCATGACGATTTCGTGGCGGCGGGTGGCGCCGTTCAGTCCTGGAGCGAGGACTGTCTCGATAACGCCGAAGTCATCGTCGACGCGATCTTCGGGACCGGTCTGTCGCGCGCGCTGGATGCGACCATGATCGAGCGCATCAACGCGATCAACGATCGTGGTGTGCCGATCCTGTCGCTCGACATTCCCAGTGGGCTCGACGCGGATACCGGCAAGGTCTGGGGCGCGGCGATCGCCGCCGAACGGACGCTGTCATTCATCGGCCTGAAGCTCGGCTTCTATCTCGGCGAGGGCCCGAATTACACCGGCATCGTGCTGTTCGATGATTTGGATCTGCCCGCGGGTGCCGCCGAGTTCGTGCCGCCGTCGGCGTTGCGAATCGATGAAGACTTCGTCTCGCATCTGTTACCCCGGCGCCGTCGCACGGCTCATAAGGGACAGCAAGGAAGTGTGCTGGTCATCGGTGGTGGGCTGGGAATGGCCGGTGCCGCGCGCATGGCGGGCGAGGCGGCGTTGCGAGCGGGAGCGGGGCTCGTCACGGTCGCCACCTGGCCGGAAAACGTTGCGTCCATCACTGCGAGTCGGCCCGAGCTGATGTGTCGAGGTGTCGAAGGCGCGAGCGATCTGAAGGCGATGATCGAACGCGCCGATGTGCTCGCGATCGGGCCGGGGCTCGGTCAGAGCGATTGGAGCAGAGCGTTGCTCGATGCCGCTCTGGAAAGTGACAAGCCGACGGTGATCGATGCCGACGCGCTCAATCTGCTGGCGCACGCGCCTTGTTCCAATTCGAAATGGATTCTCACGCCGCATCCTGGCGAAGCCGGCCGGCTGCTCGGCATCAGCACCGCCGAGGTACAGAGCAATCGTCTGCAATCGGCTCGCGAGATCGCCAGCAAGTTTGGCGGCACGGTTGTATTGAAAGGCGCGGGCACGCTCGTCGTCACCGGCGATTCGCTGCCTTATATCTGCGACCAGGGCAATCCGGGGATGGCATCGCCAGGCATGGGCGATGTGCTCACGGGTGTCATCACCGGCATCGCCGCGCAGACCGCCGACCTGCCGGGCGCAGCTCGTGCCGGCGTGTTGGTTCATGCGATGGCGGGCGATATGGCCGCGCGTCGTGGTGAGCGCGGTCTTCTGGCTACCGATCTATTTGGATATCTGCCCACGTGCGTGAACCCGGCACAGAGATTCTGAGCGTCGGCACTGCCGAGCAGATGCAGGTGTTGGGTCGAGCGATCGGTGCGGCGGTCGATGCGACCGAGGGCACGTTCATCATCGCGCTCGAAGGCGAGCTGGGCGCGGGCAAAACCACCCTGGTCGGCGGCATCCTCCGTTCCTATGGTGTGACCGGGCCGGTTCGCAGCCCGACCTACACGTTGATCGAGCCGTACGAGACCGCGCGCCGTTCGATCTATCACCTCGATCTGTACCGACTGACCGATCCCGACGAGGTTGAGCCGCTCGGAATCCGGGACCTGCTCACCGGATCGGCTTTGCTGCTGATCGAGTGGCCGTCGCGAGCCGCGGGAGCGATTCCCGCCGCCGACTTGTGGATCGGGATCGCGTATCCGCCCATGGGAACCGAGGGGCGGCGGGTCAGGCTAACCCCGCATTCCCTCAACGGCGCTAGCGCCGTGCGGCACATCGTTGCAGCAATACCGGAATTGCGTCTGCTATCTCCATAATTTCGTTGAAAACTTGCATATCGGCGCGGTAGATTACCGGCTCTATGCAAGGCTCGCGGCGAAGTGCGTTCTTTTCCATGGTGGCAGGCTGTGTCGGCCTGCTCATGGCCGCCTTTGGCGCGTCCGCCGCCAAGCCTGTGACCGTCAAGGATGTGCGTCTGTGGGCAGGGCCCGACGGCACCCGGCTCGTGTTCGATTTGAGCGCGCCGGTCGAGCACAGCGTGCTGACCCTCGATAACCCCAATCGCGTCGTGGTCGACATCCCGGCGGCAACCCTGGAAAGCGGACGAGCCATGCCCGATGGCATGGGCTTCGTGAAGCAGTTGCGCGCGGCCGCTCAGCCGAATGGCGATTTGCGCGTGGTCGTCGATCTCACCGGGCCGGCGCAGCCCAAGACGTTCACCGTCGGTCCTCAGCAGTCCTATGGTCATCGGCTCGTGCTCGACCTCACGCCATCGAAGGGCACGGTCGCAGCGGCGGTGCCGGCGCAGCCTTCGGTCGTGAAAGCCGCCGCCGATGCGCATGGTCGAGACATCGTCGTGGCGATCGATGCTGGTCACGGTGGCGTCGATCCGGGCTCGATCGGCAAGCGCGGCACCTATGAAAAGCATGTGACGCTCGCGATCGCGAAACGTCTGAAGGACCGCATCGATCGCGAGCCGGGCATGCGCGCGATTCTGACTCGCGACAACGACATGTTCGTCGAGCATCGCGAGCGCATCGCTCGCGCTCGTCGTCAGCAGGCGGACATGTTCGTGTCCGTCCACGCCGACTCGTACACGAACCGATCGGTCGCTGGCTCCTCCGTGTATGTGTTGTCGGCCCGCGGCGCGAGCGACGAATCGGCTCGCTGGCTGGCCGATCGCGAGAACGCGGCCGACCTGATCGGCGGCGTGAAGCTGGATGACAAGGACAGTGTGCTGGCCTCGGTACTGCTCGATCTGTCGCAAGGCGCGAGCATGAGCGCCAGCGTCGATGCGGCCGAGCTGGTCATGCAGGAGCTCTACAAGATCGGCAACATCACCAATCGCGGCGTCAAGCACGCCGGCTTTCTGGTGCTGAAGTCGCCGGACATTCCGTCGATGCTGGTGGAGACCGCCTTCATCTCCAATCCCACCGAAGAGTCGCGGCTGCTCGATCCCAAGCATCAGCAGCGGCTGGCGGAAGCGATCCATCAGGGCGTGCGGGCGTACTTCTACGCCAATCCCCCGCCGGGCACGCTGGTCGCGGAGTTGCGCGCGAAACAGTCGGGCACGACGGTGATTGCGAGCACGGCTGACGCCGAAACTGCTGCCAGCACAGCCCACTAACACGATTCGCCGAAACGGGTGGGCATCGTCCGCAACCCCCGGTTAGTGGAGCGGACGGCTTTCGCGCAATAATGGCGCGCTTTCCACCAGCGCAAGCCTTCCGATGCCGATTCGCGTTCTTCCCGACCAGCTCATCCACCAGATCGCCGCCGGCGAGGTGATCGAACGGCCTGCCTCGGTCCTCAAGGAGTTGATCGAGAACAGTCTCGACGCCGGCGCCAAACGCGTGGAGATCGAGATCGAAGAGGGCGGCGCGAAGCTGTGTCGCGTTCGTGACGACGGCAGCGGCATCGACCGGGAGGAGTTGGCGCTCGCGTTGTCGCGTCACGCGACCAGCAAGATCGCCAGCATCGACGATCTCGAACGGGTCGGCACACTCGGTTTTCGGGGCGAGGCGCTGCCGAGTATCGCGTCGGTCTCGCGCACCAAGATCACTTCCCGCAGCGCCAACTATTCAGTCGGCTATTGCGTCAGCTCCGACAACGGCGTGCTGAGCGAGCTGGAGCCGGCGCCGCATTCGATCGGAACGACGGTCGAAGTGCGCGACCTGTTCTTCAACGTGCCGGCGCGTCGCAAATTCCTCCGTGCCGAACGCACTGAGACACAGCACATCGCGCGCATGGTCGAGCGACTCGCACTGTCGAAGTTCGAAACTGCGTTCTCGCTTTCGGCGGCACGCCGCTCGTTGGGGGATTTCCCGGCGGCCCGGTCGCAAATCGAGCGCGAGAAACGCGTCGCGCAGATCGTCGGCGACGAGTTCATGGCGAACGCGATGTACGTCGAGCACGAGTCGTCGGGTTGCAAGCTCACCGGCTGGCTGTGCCAGCCGACGTACGCACGAGCGCAGCCCGACCTCCAGCATTTCTATCTGAACGGCCGCATGTTGCGCGATCGGCTGATCAGCAGCGCCATCAAATTAGGCTATCGGGATGTGATGTTTCACGGTCGGCATCCGGCGTTCGTGCTGTTCATGGAAATCGATCCCCGACAGGTCGACGTCAACGCGCATCCGGCGAAGCTCGAAGTGCGCTTCCGCGACGGTCGTCACATTCACAACTTCCTGTTCAAGACCGTCGAGCGAGTGCTGCGGGAAACGTATGCCGGCGCGGCGAGCGCAGCCCCGCCGCCGACGGATGCGAACCACCTCGTGCCGACCAATGAATCGGTGTCGATGTGGCCGATGCGCGGTCCGAATCAGGCATCGCTGGGCTTGCGTGTATCCGAGTCTCCGCCGCCTGCTTATTTCCGTCAGCCATCGGCGGCATATCCATCGCCGCCCGCATTCGAGAGAACGAGTGCCGTGCAGATGCCCTCCGTCGATATCGACCTGCCGGTGCCCGAGTCGCAGCCCGAAACGCCGCCGCTCGGCTTCGCGCTGGCCCAGCTGCACGGCATCTACATCCTTTCGCAGGCACCCGATGGATTGATCCTTGTCGACATGCATGCGGCTCATGAACGCACCACCTATGAGCGCATGAAGGCGGCGTTGGAAAACGGCGGGATTGCCAGTCAGCCGTTGCTGGTGCCGCTGTCTGTTTCCGTGGCCGCGGCGGAAGCGGATGTGCTGGAAGAGCACGCGCCCGCATTGACTCGACTTGGGCTCGATGTGGTTCGTTCCGGCCCCACGAGCGTGCAGATCCGCGCCGTGCCCGCGTTCCTTGCGCAGAAAGATCTGGATGAATTGTTACGACGGATCAGTGCCGACTTGTCCGCCGACGGTTCGACGCGCGGTATCGAAGAAGCAATCAACGAAGTGCTGGGCACGATCGCGTGCCATGGGGCAGTGCGCGCGCATCGCAATCTCGCCATCCCGGAAATGAACGCGCTGTTGAGAGAGATGGAGCGCACCGTGCGCAGCGATCAGTGCAATCACGGCCGGCCCACCTGGACCTACGTCAGCATGGGCGATCTGGATCGAATGTTTCTTCGCGGCCGATGAGCGAGGCGACCCACACGGTGCCGGTGCCGCTCATCATGGGGCCCACCGGCGCGGGCAAGACCGATCTGGCCTTGCGCCTCGCGGCCAGGTATCCCATCGAAATCGTCAGCGTCGATTCGGCGCTGGTGTATCGCGGCATGGATATCGGTACCGGAAAGCCGTCACGCGAGGAGTTGGAACGTTTTCCGCATCATCTGGTCGATATCCTCGATCCGTCACAACCGTACTCGGCGGGACAGTTTGTTCGCGACGCACTGCAGGCGATTGGAGACATCCGCAAGCGCGGCAAGCTGCCCGTGCTGGTCGGCGGCACGATGTTGTATTTCCGTGCGCTTCGTCGAGGTCTCGCGGAGATGCCGCAGGCCGATCCGAGCGTGCGACAGGAAATTGACGCCGAAGCCGCAGTCTCGGGTTGGCCCGCGATGCATGCGCGACTTGCGTCACTCGATCCGTTGACGGCACAGCGAATCCAACCGAACGATGGACAACGAATACAGCGGGCGCTCGAAGTACACCGGCTGACGGGCAAAACGCTAAGCGAGCTGCACGCACAAACCCGACCGGCCGATCCCGCGATGAAGTTCGCTGCATTTGCCTGGGCGCCGAGCGATCGCGAGCGGCTGTACCAGGCGATCGAACGACGCTTCGAATCGATGCTGCGGGCCGGCTTGCTGGATGAGGTAAGAAGGTTGTGGGAGCGCGGCGATCTGCATGCCGAGTTGCCGGCGATACGTTCCGTCGGCTATCGGCAACTATGGGAACATTTGTGTGGTAAGGCGTCTTTAACTGCTTCGGTGCAGCGCGCGATTTTCGCAACCCGGCACCTGGCGCGACGACAACTGATCTGGTTACGAGCCGAAGACGATGTGCAATGGTGTGATGCCCTTGATTCCACCGCGGCCGGCCCGATAGAGAATGCCGTCATGACATTTGCTCGAGGCATGGTGTGATGAGTGTGACAATCGTTGTGGGCGGGCACAGCGGGGCCGTGCAAGGCTTCACTCATGACACTGATGCAGCTGCGTATTGAATCAAAGGCAGCTTCGACGGGAACATCGCTGTGCTAAACTGCGGCATCGCAGCGGTTACCGGATGGTGCCCGTCGGCTGTCGTGCAGCTGCAGGGAAGCGGCATTAGTCGGCAAAGCTCAACCAAAGAATTCGAAGGCATAACAAGGAGATAAATGATGGCCAGAGGGCAATCATTACAGGATCCGTTCCTGAACACATTGCGCAAGGAGCGCGTCCCGGTCTCCATTTACCTGGTGAACGGCATCAAACTACAAGGTCAGATCGACTCGTTCGATCAGTTCGTCGTCTTGCTGAAGAACAGCGTCAGCCAGATGGTCTACAAGCACGCGATCTCCACAGTCGTTCCGGCGCGGGCCATCCGCTTGCCGACGAGCGAAGAAGAAGGCGCGGAGTCCGTGGCTGCCAGCGAGTGAGGCTGAGCTTGTCGGTGTGGGAGCTCGTTGTTGTTTGAACGTCCTCGCAGCGGCGAACGTGCGCTCCTGGTCCGCATCGGGCTGGGAGGTCCTCCCGGTAAAGATGAGCTGAGTGAGTTCGAGGCGCTGGCGCGTTCGGCCGGCGCCGAAGTGCTTGCCCTGATCACCGGCACTCGCAAGGTGCCGGATCCCCGGTTGTACATCGGCAGCGGTAAAGCCGAAGAGATTCACGCTCGGGTCAAGGAGCTCGGCGCGGATCTGGTGGTGTTCGATCACGCCCTGTCCCCCAGCCAGGAACGCAACCTCGAAGCCCTGTTGCAATGTCGGGTGCTCGATCGCACCGGGCTGATCCTGGACATCTTCGCGCAACGTGCGCGCAGCTTCGAAGGCCAGCTGCAAGTCGAGCTGGCGCAGCTCAAGCATCTCGCCACCCGACTGGTGCGCGGCTGGACCCACCTTGAGCGCCAGAAGGGCGGTATCGGCTTACGCGGCCCGGGTGAAACTCAGCTGGAAACCGACCGTCGATTGCTGGCGGCGCGGATTCGCACGTTGAACTCCCGCTTGGACAAAGTACTCACGCAGCGTGCAACTACGCGGCGCGAACGTAAGCGCGCGGAAATACCGACCGTCGCATTGGTTGGTTATACCAACGCGGGCAAATCCACTCTCTTTAATAGGCTCACCGGCGCCGGCGCCTACGCCGCCGACCAGTTGTTCGCGACCCTCGATCCGACGGTGCGTCGTCTGCAGTTGCCAGATGCGCGTTTCGCATTGCTGGCCGACACAGTCGGTTTCGTGCGGGATCTGCCGCACGAGCTGGTCGCTGCGTTCCGTTCGACGTTGCAGGAAGCGCGTGAGTCGACGCTGCTGCTCCATGTGATCGACGCTGCCGATCCGAATCGCGGCGAGCGCATCGCCCAGGTCAATCAAGTACTGAGCGAAGTTGGTGCAGGCGATCTGCCGCAGATCGAAGTCTTCAACAAAGCCGATCTGATCGGCGAGACCGCGCATGTGGAGCGGGGCGAGGACGGCGCGACCCGTCGGGTCTGGCTGTCGGCCCAGACCGGCGACGGCACGCAGCTGCTGGTCGATGCCATCGGCGAATTTCTTGGACCGGAGCTGGTCCATCGGCATATCGTCCTGAAACCCGAGGAAGGTCGGGCGCGGGCGCGGTTCTTCGCGGCCGGGGCGGTGCTGGCCGAACAGGCTTTGCCGAGCGGCGGGGTGGACCTGGAAGTCTCCATGCCCCGGCGGGCTTTCGAGCACCTGTGCCGATCCGAAGGATTGCCCGAGGCGCTCACGGAAGGTTAAGAGCTTGTAACCTCCGGGACCCATTCCTAAAATCGGCTGTTTCGGGTCCGGCAAGCCTAACCGCCAGCTGATGCCCAAACCTGCCAAAACTCTTTAGCTCTCAAGACACAAAGTCATCCAACATGGCGTGGAACGAACCCGGCGGTAACTCCGGTGGCAAGCGCAACAACCCCTGGGGAGGCGGCAACAAGCCCGAGCAGGGGCCGCCCGATCTGGACGAGGTGCTGCGTAACCTGCAGCGTCGCCTCGCCGGCCTGTTCGGCGGCAGCGGCGGCGGCAATCGCCCCGTAGGCGGGGCCGGGCCGGGCCGAGGCTTCGGCATCGGCACCATCGTGCTGGTGCTGTTGGCCATCTGGGCGTTCAGCGGCCTGTACACGGTCGATGCCGCCGAGCGCGGTGTCATCCTGCGTTTCGGTAAGCACGTGGCAACCACGATGCCGGGCCTGCGTTGGCATCTGCCCTGGCCGATCGAGACCAAGCAGATCGTCAACATTCAGACCATCGAAAGCTTCACCGAGCAGACCCGCATGCTGACCTCGGACGAGAACATGGTCGATATCAACATGGAAGTGCAGTTCCGGCGCGCCAGCCCGCTGGACTACGCCTTCAACGTCAATCAGCCCGAGCAGACCCTGCGCGAAGTCAGCGAGAGCGCGATCCGCGAGATCATCGGCCGGAGCAAGCTGGATGGCGTGCTCGAAAGCGGCCGTCAGGAAATCGTGGCCCGCACCAAGGAGCTGATCCAGCGCACACTGGACGCTTACAAAGTCGGCCTGGAAATCACCGCGGTCAACCTGCAGGACGTGAAGGTGCCGAACGAGGTGTCGCCGGCTCAGCAGGATGCGATCAAGGCGCGCGAAGACCGCGATCGTCTGTCGCTGGCCGCGCAAGCGTATTCTAACGACTTGATTCCGCGTGCTCGCGGTTCGGCGGTTCGAGCGGTCCAGGAAGCGCAAGCTTATCGCGCACAGAAGATCTCCAAGGCCGAAGGTGAAGCCGAGCGCTTCACGGCGCTGCTCTCCGAGTACGAGCGCGCGCCGGCGGTGACACGGGAACGTTTGTACCTGGAAACAGTCGAGCGCGTGCTCGCCTCCAGCAAGAAGGTCGTGCTCGATACTCAAAACGGTGCGGGCAATCTGGTGTATCTGCCGATCGATAAGCTGCTCGAGCAGAACCGTCGCACGCCTCGTGTTTCCACGAGCGAGCCCAGCATGACTGTCGAGAGCCCCGAAACGAGCGACGGGACCAGCGTCTCCGGCGATCGTCGTACCCGAGGAACCCGCTAATGGCCGGCCGCGGATTTCTGATTCTCATCCTGGCGGCAGTGGTGGCCTTCGTGCTCGCCATGTCCACCTTCACCGTGCGCGAGACGGAGCTGGCCATCAAGTTCCGGTTCGGCGAGATCGTGCGCGCCGACTACATGCCGGGCCTGCATTTCATGGTCCCGATGGTCAACAACATCCGCAAGTTCGATCGTCGCATCGACACCAAGAACTATCCGTCGGAGCAGTTCCTGACCAGCGAAGGCAAGATCCTGCGCATCGACTTCTACATCAAGTGGCGCATCTCCGATGTGTCCACTTACTACCAGGCGACGTCCGGTGGCGATCGCGAAATCGCCGCGGGCCGTCTCGGCAGTATCGTGAAGGACGGCATCAAGGGCGTGATCGCCCGTCGCACCATTCAACAAGTGGTGGCGGCCGAGCGCGCCGAATTCACCGGCGAGATCCTGAAGCTGGCGGAAGACGCCACCAAGGGGCTCGGCTTGCAACTGGTCGACGTGCGCGTGAAGAAGATCGATCTGCCCGAAGAGGTGAGCGAGTCGGTGTTCAGCCGCATGCGTCAGGACTTCGATCGCCAGGCCAAGCGGCTGCGCGCCGAAGGTGAGGAGAACGCCGAGAAGCTGCGCTCGGAAGCCGATCGTCAGCGCACCGAGATCCTGGCGGAGGCTTACCGCGAGTCGGAAATCATCAAGGGCGAAGGCGATGCGAAGTCGGCGGAAATCTATGCCAAGGCCTACAGCCGCAATGCCGAGTTCTATTCGTTCCATCGCAGCTTGCAGGCCTACCGCGAGGCCATCGGCACCGACAGCGACGTGCTGGTGATTTCGCCCGACAGCGACTTCTTCAAGTATTTGAATCGCGCCAACAAGCGCTGATGCGGCCGTGAACTGGTCGGACCTGTTCGCGGCCCTGGCGCTGTATCTGGTGCTGGAGGGCGTGATGCCGTTTCTCCGCCCGCAATCGCTGAAGCGCCTGATGCAGGCGCTCTCCACCCTGCCGGACCGACAGTTGCGACTGTTCGGTCTGGCAAGCATGAGCGCGGGCCTGGTGCTGCTGTACCTGGTGCGCTCCTAGAATTCTCTCTTATCTCCCGAGTCCGTAATGAGTAGCCATCGCAATGTTGTCGTCATCGGCGCCCAGTGGGGCGATGAAGGCAAGGGCAAGATCGTCGATCTGTTGACCAATCGCGTCGCTGGCGTGGTGCGCTTTCAAGGCGGCCACAACGCCGGCCACACGCTGGTGATCAACGGCCGGAAGACCATCCTGCGTCTGATTCCCTCCGGCATCCTGCACGACGGTGTCACTTGTTTCATCGGCAACGGCGTGGTGCTCTCGCCCAAGGCGCTGCTGGATGAAATCGCCGAGCTGCAGACGGCCGGCATCGACGTGCCGAAACGGTTGCGCATTTCCGAAGCTTGTCCGTTGATCCTGCCGCATCACATCGCGCTCGATAAAGCGCGCGAGGAAGCCGCGGGCGCGGCCAAGATCGGCACGACCGGTCGCGGTATCGGTCCGGCATATGAGGACAAGGTCGCGCGTCGCGCGATCCGTGTGCAAGACCTGTTCGCGCGCGAGCGTTTCGCCGCCAAGCTCGGCGAGGTGCTCGATTATCACAACTTCGTGTTGCGCAATTACTTCAAGGCGCCGGTCATCGATTTCCAACAGACGCTCGATGAAGCGCTGGCGCTGGGCGAGAAGTTGCAGCCGATGGTCGCGGATGTTTCCGGCGAAGTGAATGCATTGATCCGCGCCGGCAAGCGGTTGTTGTTCGAAGGCGCTCAAGCGGCCTTGCTCGACATCGACCACGGCACGTATCCGTTTGTGACATCGAGCAACTGCATCGCCGGCCAGGCGTGCGCCGGTGTCGGCGTCGGCCCGCAACAGCTGCATTACGTGCTCGGTGTCGCGAAGGCGTACGCGACCCGCGTCGGCAGCGGGCCGTTTCCGACCGAGCTTGACGATGAAGTCGGCGAACACTTGCGAGTGAAAGGCAACGAGTACGGCTCGGTCACGGGGCGTCCGCGTCGTTGTGGCTGGTTCGATGCGGCGAGCCTGCGGCGCGCGGTGGAGATCAACGGCATCTCCGGCCTGTGCATCACCAAGCTCGACGTGCTCGACGGCCTCGACACCGTTCGCGTCGCCACCGGCTACAAGGTGAAGGGTGAGCGTCGCGATCTGTTGCCCGTCGGCGCCGAAGCGTTGTCGATCTGCGCGCCGATCTATGAAGAATATCCCGGCTGGAAGGAAAGCACGGCCGGCGTGAAGACCTTCGATGAGCTGCCGAAGAACGCGCAGGCCTATCTGCGTCGTCTGGAAGTGCTGGTGGGCGCGCCCATTTCCATCATCTCGACCGGCCCCGACCGGCTCGAGACCATCGTGTTGAAGCATCCCTTCGACTGAGCCTCGCTCGGGCGCCGGCCGCGTCGGCCGGCGCTCAATCCTTGTCAGCAAAGACTCGCGCGCGTGACTGTTTTACGCGCGCTTCGCGTGCGCGCGTATCTCGGAACTCCCGATGGCATGAGGAATTGATTTCGCACCGAAAGATCAGTTCTTCATGCTTCAGGAGGCGCAAATGGCTTACAGCAATTACCGAAGTGACTGGGGTCGCGAGCGCGATCGTGACGAACGCTGGCGCAGCCGCGATCGGGATCGGGACCGAGACAATCAGTACACGCAGAGCGAGGACGATGATTCGCGGCTCGCTCGCGATTCAATGGAACGGGACTACTACAGCAACGAGCAAGGCGGACGCGGCGGCTACGGCGGATCGAGCGGCGAACGCTCGGAGGGATCGCGATACAGCCGCGGCTATGGCCAAGGCGACTACGATCAGGAATACGGCCAGAGAATGTCCGGGCAAGGCTCGCGCTATAACCAAAGCGGCCATTACGGCCCGCGCGACTTCGGTCGAGAGCGTGAATATTCAGGCGGCGGTGGCCGTCACTACGGCAACGAAATGGGCGGTTGGCAAGGACGCGAGGAAGAGCAATGGCGCAACCGCGGTGTGCACGGTCAATACGACCGCGACGCGAACTACGGCGGCTTCAGCAGCAGTGGCACCGGCAACTATCGTGGCTACGGCGGTAGCGGCGGCAGTTATCAAGGCGGTGAGGGGCGCTGGGGTGAAGCGGGCACACAATACGGCCAGGGCGGCGGCAGCCAGGGCGATTTCAACTTCCGCGGTTACGAGCGTGGCCGCTACGGTCAAGGCGGCGGCTACGGCCAGGGCGAGTATGGACAACGTTACGGCCAAGGCGGCGGCTACAGCCAAGGCGAGTATGACCAGCGTTACAACCAAGGCGGCTACGGGCAGGGCTCGGACTACGGTCAGCGTTTCGGTCAAGGCCGGGGGCAGCGTTTCGGTCAATCGATGCGCAACTACTTCGGTCGTCCGAGCGGCGGTAGCACCAGCGGCGCGGGCGATGAGTATGGAAGCCGGAGCCAGGGAATGGATTTGTATGGCTCGCAAGGCTCTCAAGGACGCCAATGGGGTCAGCAGGAGTACGGTGCCCATCGCGGTCGCGGCCCGCGCGGTTACAAGCGGTCCGACGAGCGCATTCGCGAAGAGGTGTGCGATTGCCTGACCGATGACGACCGCCTGGATGCCACCAACATCGAAGTCACGGTCAAGGATGGCGAAGTCACATTGAGCGGCTTCACCAACTCGCGCAGTGACAAACGGTGGGCCGAGTCGCTCGCCGAACGCATCTCCGGCGTCAAGGAAGTGCAGAACACCATTCGCGTGCAGGATCAGCAGCAACGCGGCCAGAGCGGCACTCAATCCTCGATGCAGGGTTCGAGCACCACCGGCACCGGCAGCACTGGACAAGGCCGTGCCGGCGACAACAAGGGCCGGGAATCCAACGTTCAGCATTGACGCTGTCCCGGGGGGGGGGGGGGCGCGCCCCCCCC
>JAEWAF010000061.1 GCA_023391815.1 Pseudomonadota bacterium | reverse complement strand
CTACCAGACGATGCGAACCACCGAACTCCGACCCACGCAACCGAGCGAAGCAACCCACCAACGCGACCACCGAGCCTCTTAGACGGCATCGAACACGACGCGAACCACCAAGCCTCTTAGACGGCATCGAACACGACGCCTAAGCCGCCCGACTCTCCTCACTGATCATCTGCTCCAGATGTTCGAAGTCCGGAATCAGCGGCGACTCATTCAACATCCGCACCTGACACAAGATCGGCCCACGCTCAGGAAACGTCCGGCTCGGATCCGACTTCACAACGTCATTATTCACACGCACCAGCTGCGGAAATCCCTGCGTAATGACGCCGAAATATCCACCGGTCACCTGACTGCTCAACGCCACGAATATCACGATACGCGTACGCGTGCCCGGCGTCGGCACCGGCTGCCCGCACGCGGCTTCAAAAGAAATGACCGGCACCGGCCGCCCACTCCAGGAAATCGTGCCCAGGTACCAAGGCGGCACGCCTTCGACTTTCTCCGGCGCCTGCCACGTCACCACTTCAGCAACGCACGCACGCGGCACGATCAACCGTTCCTGCGCCAGCGGGATCAGCAAGCTGTACAGCTCGTGCGAGGGTATGTCAGTAGCACTCATGACACTTTCCTTCTACGGGCCTGCACCAGCGGCTCGATCGCGTCGAGCAACTGATTCTCCTGATACGGCTTGCCGAGGTAATCGTTCACGCCGATTTCGATCGCGCGGGCCCGATGCTTCTCGCCGACGCGCGAAGTAATCATCACGATTGGGATATCGGTGAGACGCGCATCCGCACGCACTTGCGTCGCCAACTCGTAACCGTCCATGCGCGGCATTTCGATGTCGAGCAGGATCACATCCGGAATGTGTTCCTGCAGGATCGACAGCGCATCGACGCCGTCCTTCGCCGTCATCACGCGCATGCCATTGCGTTCGAGCAGACGCTGCGTCACGCGGCGCACGGTGATCGAGTCGTCGACCACCAGCGCGAACGTGCGCGTATCCTGCTTCGGCCCTTGCTGCTCCAACGGCACCTTGCCGCCGCGCCAATCCGAGCGCACCAGCGTGCCCATGTCCAAGATGATGACGATGCGACCGTCGCCAAGAATCGTGGCACCGGCGATACCGCGAATCGTCGCGATCTGCGGCCCCACCGACTTCACCACCATCTCGCGGCTACCGACCAACTCGTCTGTGACGATCGCCGTCGAATGCTCACCGGCGCGAATCAGAATCAGCGGCACAGACACATCGAGCTCCGGCAGCGCCGACGGACCGCCGCCGACGAACGCGCCCAGATGTTGCAATCGATAGACCTGTCCGCCGTAGTTGAACGTCGGCACTTCCTCAGCCAGATGTTTCTGAACTTCCGACTTCGGAATGCGCGCGACGCCTTCGACCGACGGCAGCGGCAGCGCGTACAACTCGTCGCCCGTCCGCACGATCAACGCTTGCGTGATGGCCAGCGTGAACGGCAGGCGGATCGTGAACTTCACGCCTTTGCCCATTTCGGACGCCGTGAACAGCGCGCCGCCGAGTTTCTTGATCTCGTTGACCACCACGTCCATGCCGACGCCGCGGCCGGCATGCTGCGTGATGCTGCTGGCCGTGCTGAAGCCCGGCTCGAGAATGAGCTGCATCGCTTCTTCGTCGGTGAGCACGCGACCCGGTTGTAACAAGCCACGCTGCTTCGCGCGCTCGCGCACGGCGTTCACGTCGATACCACGACCGTCGTCCTCGAGGACGATGACCATTTCCGAGCCTTCTCGGTGCAGGCCGACTTTGATCGTGCCTTGCGCCGGCTTGCCGCGAGCGACGCGCTCTTCCGGCGTTTCGATACCGTGCACGACCGAGTTACGCAGCATGTGCTCGAACGGCGGCAGCATGCGCTCCAACACCTGGCGATCGAGCTCGCCGTTCGCGCCGACGACCACCAGCTCGACGCTCTTCTTCGTGTCGTTCGCGACCTGGCGGACCAGACGGCTGAGACGTTGCACGTGGCGCTGGAACGGCACCATGCGCGTGCGCATCAAGCCGTTCTGCATTTCCGTCACGACGCGTGACTGTTGCAGCAGCAGGTTCTGCGCTTCGCGTGTGAGATTTTCCAGCAGGCCTTCGATGGAACTCACGTCGCTCACCGATTCGGCGAACGCGCGCGTCAGCTGCTGAATGGTCGAGTAACGATCCATTTCCAGCGGATCGAAGTCGGCGCGATCCGGGAACTGTTCCTGATGCCGGTGCAGGATCTGCGATTCGGTTTCCAGCTCCAGCTTGCGCAGTTGTTCCTTCAAGCGCGTCACGGTGCGGCCCAGCTCGGCGAGGTTGAACTCGATGGAGCTGACCTGCTGTTCCATGCGCGAGCGGAAGATGCTGACTTCGCCGGCGTTGTTGAGCAGGTTATCGAGCAGGTCGGCGTCGACGCGCGCGAATTCGCGCGGCTCTTGTTGAGTCGGCTTTTCGCGGCCGGGAAGTGCCGGCGCTGCTTGTTCCGCGACTTCTTCCTGTTGCTCGCCGTCGGGCGGCAGCTCGGGGGCGACCGCTGACACGTCATGAGCTGCGTGCACGCCGGTTGCGGCATGCTCCGCCTGGATCGCGGCGTCGGGAGTTTCTTCGACTCGAACGGCTTCGCGCGGAGCGACGGCTCCTAGCTCGTCGGCGCCGAATTCAACTTCTACGTCGGAGACTGCTTCGATCTCCGGCGCGGGTTCTTCGCGCCAGGCGCCTTCGGACAGCTCGCCTTCGGCGAGTGCTTGTTCGGAGGCGGCTTCTTGCTCGATCAACGCTTCGATGTCTGTAAGCGTCGGGACGATGTCTGTTTGCGAGCCGATGTCCCTGTCGTCCGGCGAGTAGCTGTCGATTTCGACAACGTCTTCCGACGGCGCGTCGAACACCGGCGCGGGTGTCAGGGCGGCGGACGGAACGATTTCCGGTGCGATCGGAGCAGCCGGAATGAATGCGGACGCCGCGGCCGGCGCGGGTGCCATCGACTCGGTTGGTGCCGGCGATGTCGGCTGTGGCGTCGGTGCGGGCGCTTGTTCGGCTTCGCCGTTGGCGAGCGCACGAATGCGCCTCATCAATTCGCGCGCCGGCTTGCAGCGCTCGCCGGCGGCGACTACGTCGCGCATGCGATGCAGTTCGTCGAGGCTGGCCTGCAGGGCGTCGAAGACTTTCTGTTCGGCGGGGACCTGGCCGGTTTCGACCAGACCCATCAATGTTTCCAACTCGTGGCTGAGATCGCCCATGGCCCGGATGCCGGCCATGCGAGCACCGCCCTTCAGCGTGTGCACGACGCGCTTGAGCTCGAACACCAGCGCGGTGTTGGCGCGATCGCGAATCCATGAAGAGAGCGATTGATCGGCGGTCTCGAGCAGCTCGGTGGCTTCTTCGGTGAAGATGGCCGCGACGTCCGGATCGAAATCGCTGTCGTCGTAGTCCCCCTCATCCTCTTCCATTGCCGCCGACGCAGGAGCCGCCTCAACGCTCGACGCGACGGCTTCTGGCTGCTGCGCAGCCGGCGAAACGGACGAGGACTGAGCGACCATCGGCGCAGCGGACTCAGCCGGCGACAAAGACGATGCCGTCGAAGCAGCGGCGTCAGCCGCCAACGTCTCATCCGCGGCAGGCCGCAAGAACGGGCTCCGAATCGTCTCTGCCTCATCGCGAGTAACGGCCGGCTCGGGCGGCAACACCGGTGGCTCGTACTCAGCCGCCCAGGGCGCGGTCTCGACGATGAGATCGGTAGCCTCCGCGGGCAGCGGCTCATTCAGCTGCAACAGCGCGCGGTTGCTTTCATCGAACAGCAGCTGATCCTCATCGACGACGATGCCCGGGGCTTCCTTAGTCAACTCGGCAAGCGCCGCCGCTTCCAGCGTGAGATCGCTGTCGGAAGTCAGCTCGACTTCTTCAACCTGCACCTCGCCACTGGAAACATCGCTGTTCGCCGCGGCGCTGGCATCTTCCTTCGGGAAGTTTTCATACGACCACTGCAGCGTATCGAGGCCGTTGAATCCCGACTCGAGCTCGACCACCTCACCGGAGGACTCACCCAGCGCGATTTCTTCCGGCGTGTCCTCGACGGACCCGAGCACGATCTCTTCGCCGGCCGCCTCGGTCGCGCCAGCATTCGGAGCATCCAGCGTGATTGAGTCGTTCGCGAGCGCAGCCGCGTCGAGCGTGATTTCGTCGACGACGACTTCGGGCGCGGCGAGATCGATCTCCTCGACCACGGCTTCCGGCGCGTTGAACTTGATGTCATCGCCGATCAGCGTGGTCGCATCCAGGGTGCCCGATTCGAGCATGCTGGGCTCGACCGGGCTGAGCTCGAAAGTTTCCGGCTCGATGGGAGGCAGCATCGCATTCACCGCCGTCAGCGGCATCTCGTCGATCTCGACAGGCGCGAGCGGCGCGGGAACACTCAGCTGCGGATTGACGCTGGTGGCCGCCGTCGAGGTAACGAAATACTCGCCCGTCGCCTCGCTATTCGTGGCATTGGCCGAGGTGGTTGCACCCAGTTCGGCGATGCGCGAGATCTCCGAGTCGAGGGCACTCTCCAGATCGTTCAACCGCTGCACGATCAAACTGTGATCGAGAAAGAACCCGGTGTTCTCGTTGATGTTCTCGACGACCTGCTGAATCGCGGTCACCGCATCCGACAACGAAGCGAGCCCCGCATCGGACATGCCGATGGAATTGTCGTAGAGCTTGCGAATGTAACGATTCAGCGGCTCCGCGATCTTGATGCCCTGGCGCGCGCCGGCGGTTTTCGCCGTGCCGCTCAGTGTGTGACACGAACGATGCAAATCCTCGGTGACGACATACGGTGGCGTCGCGAGCCTGCAGGCCGCGATGAACTTATGAATCGTCGCGAGGTGTCCCGCGGTTTCTTTGGCGTAGATCTCGTGGAGCCCCGGGTCCATTGGGGATTCTGCCGATGCCGCCGCGGGGGTTAATACTTCCGGGGTTGAGGCTGTTTTTTTTTCCGGCAGAGGCGAGAGCGTCGGCGCCTCCATGGCGGCAGCTGTTAACACAGGCGGCTCGGGACGACGAACCGGCGCAGCGGCAGGAGCAGCTGGCGCCGCGGCCAGTGTTTGCGTCGCCGAGGGCGGGCGCACGCCAGCGAGCGTGTTCGCCGTGTTGATGATCTTCGCGATGTCGGCTTGCGGCGCGCGGCCCGTCTCGAGCTGCTCGACGAGCTCGGGCACGGCGGCGACGGCGGAGCGCATCAGCGACATGATGTCGGGCGTGCGATCCAACGTTTTGTTGATCACGCGATTCAACATGTTCTCGACCGACCACGCGAAGTCGCCGATGAGCTGCGCGCCCACCATGCGACCGCTGCCCTTCAACGTATGGAACGACCGGCGCACGTTGACCAGCGCTTCCTGATCCTGCGGATTCGAATCCCACAGCGGGAAGAACTGGTTGAGCTTGGCGATCTCGTCCTTCGCCTCTTCGATGAACAGCTCGACGAATTCCGGATCGACTTCGCGATCGACCGGCTTCGTCAGTGCGGGCGGCATCGGAGCCGGCGGTGGCTGCGGAGCGGCGACCGGCTTCGTGGGACGGCGCACTTCCTGCGTGACTGGGTCGAGCACCGCAGTCGGCTCGTGCTCGGTGCCGAGCGCAATCGTAGGCGCGTGCGGCTCGATAACGACCGTGCGAGCGTGATCGGCAGTCGTGCCACCGAACGCTTCGACACGCGGCACCGGCTGCGCTTCAGCGAGATAGCGCAGACAGGTTTCGGCGTTGTCGAGCATGTACCAGGGATCGGCGCGGCCGGCCTGGATGGTTTCCATGTAGTACTCGACAGCGACGATAGCGTCGGCGAGCCGATCGACCGCCTCTTGCGGCAACGTCATGCCGTCGCTGCGTACGAAGTTCTGCAACGCCTTGTCGATGCCTTCCATGATCTCGACGACGCGCGTCTTGCCCAGCATCAGCAGCCCGGCGGTGATACCGCGCATGAGCTGAGGAATCTGATCGACGGCCGCGCCTTCGCGAGGCTTGTCCAACGTATGCGCGATCGCTTCCTTGATGCGCGCCATGTTGACGATACATTCGCGCAGCACCGCTTCGGTGACCAGGCGGAATTCGATTTCGTCCGGACCCGCCGGCTTCGGCGGCGCGCTGCCAGTCTCTGCGGCAGTGGGCACGATCATGCCGACCAGCTGCTCGTCCAGGCTGTCCTCGACCTTGATGAGCGTTGCAGCCATACGCAGCAACGTGCCTTCGCTGGCCTTGGATTTCTGAGCGACGATGGCTTGCAGATCGGACGTCTCGGTCTGCACCTTATCGCGCAGCTCGCCGAGACCGAGCACGCCGAGCGTATCGGCAATCTTCTTCAGCAGCTCCAGCTGGGGCGCGAGCTCGTCGACCTGTGTGCCGCCCTGGCGCACGAAGATATCGAGCGCGTCTTTGACGCGGCTCAAGTCTTCCTTGATCGCGGCGGCCACGGTCTTCATCAGCTTGACCGACGGCGCGGACAAACTTTCGCGCGCCTGCTCGACGCCGTCGTCGACGGGCAGCAGCTCGGACAACCGGAACGAAGCGCGAACAGCCGCGACGCGCGGACCGCTGGTGCGCGCACGAGCGACGTAATAGAGCAGATTGTTCAGCAGCTCGAGCGGGGGCGAATCGGCGTAACGAGCTTCGCCGAATTCATACAACCGTTTCATTTCGCGGTCGGCCTGACCGAGCAATCGTTTGATCGAAGCGCTGCCTTCGAGCCCGCCTTCGCGCAACGATTCGAGCACGGCACCGACGACCCACCACAGCTGGAACACAGCTTGCGTGGTCGCGACATGTTCCAGTTTCTCGGCGGTGCGCGACAGGATTTCGAGGTTCTGATCGACGCGCTCGCCCTTGATCCAGCCCAGCAAGCCCAGCTGGAAACGAGTACGCAGCTTGCGCGCCCACTGCGCGACGGTCATCGCCGCTTCGCCAGTGTTCGCGACCGGGTTCGCTTGTTGATCCGAGCTGAGGTTCAGCAGCAGCAGCGTGCCTTCGGACAACAACGCATGACCGCGCACCGCGCGCAGGTCGTTCAACAGAGGCAGCAGCACGAGCGCCATGTCGCGCCCGCCGCTCATCACGCGTTCGAGATAAGTCGGCAGCTGCACCATCGCGCGCATCAGCGCGTCGAGCCCTTCGGCGAGATGACGCTTCTCGTTGAAGTTCGAGATCAGGTAATTCGCGACCTGGCCCATTTCTTCGGCCAGCAGCGCCGCGCCATACACTTCGGCGACGCGCAGAGCGCCGTGCACGGCGTGCAGGTGTTCGTTGCACTTACGCAGCAGCGCGAGATTGTCTTGCTGCTCGCCGAACGCTTCCAACGAAGCGCGTGCTTCGTTCAGTTCGCTGGCGAGCTCGCGCGCAACGATGTGCAGAGTCTGCGATGAAACCTCAGCCATGGTCTCGCGTAGTTCTTAAGCGTTGAGGCCGCTGACTTTCTTCGGCGCGTTGGTGCGGTTCGCGGCGGTGCCACTGCCAGTCGCGGTGAGCGACGGCGGGGGCGCCACCGGCGGCGCTTTGCGAGCCGGATCGGTCAACAAGGCAGAGCCACCGGACACCGCGTCCGGCAGACGGAAGCCCGCGACGGACTTACGCAGCTGCGAGGACAGCTCGGCAAGCTTGCCGACCGAGCTGGACGTAGCGGCGGAGTTTTCCGCTGTCTGCGAGCTGATCTCTCTGAGCACGCCCATGTTGCGTGCGATGTTCTGCGCCGCCGACGATTGCTGGCGCGCGCTGGCGGAAATGTTCTGCACCAGGCTGGCGATCTGGTTCGACACCTGCTCGATTTCTTCCAGCGCCGCGCCGGCATTTTCGGCCAGCAGCGCTCCGCCCACCACGTCCGTGGTACTGCGTTCCATCGACACCACTGCTTCGTTGGTATCGGCCTGAATCGTGCGCACCAGCACTTCGATCTGTTTGGTGGCGTTGGCGGCGCGCTCCGCCAGACGCTGCACTTCGTCGGCGACGACCGCGAAACCGCGGCCCGCTTCACCGGCCATCGACGCCTGAATGGAGGCGTTCAACGCCAGAATGTTGGTCTGCTCGGCGATGTCGTTGATCAGCTCGACGATGTTACCGATCTCCTGCGAGCTCTCGCCGAGGCGCTTGATGCGCTTCGACGTTTCCTGAATCGTCTCGCGAATCGTATTCATACCGTCGATGGTACGACGCACGGCTTCGCCACCCTTGTGGGCCACGTCCACCGAGTGACGCGCGACGTCCGCCGAACGTTCGGCGTTGCCGGACACTTCTTCGGTCGACGCCGCCATCGCGGCCACCGACTCCGATGCCAGCGCGACTTGTTTGGATTGCGCGACCGACGCCTTCGCCAGCTGACTGACCGAGCCCTGGGTTTGTTTCGCAGCGGAGTCGAGCGACACCGCCGACTCGTTGATCGTAGCGACCAGTTCGCGCAGCGCTTCGATGGCGTAGTTGATGGAGTCCGCGATCGCGCCGGTGATGTCTTCGGTCACCGTGGCCTGCACGGTGAGATCGCCGTCGGCCAGGCTCGACAGTTCGTCGAGCAGTCGCAGAATCGCTTCCTGGTTGCGCTCGTTCTTGCTCGCCTGCACTTCGAGTTGTTTGCGGATGTTGCCGCCCATCGAATACAACGACGCGAGCACGATCAGTGCAATCAGGCCGAGCGCGAGCAGGCCGATCGGCAAGGCTTTGCTGTTGACGACGCCGGCCGCGGCGCCGCCCGGCACACCAACGCGAGTAGCAAACGCGGCGTAAATCTTGTCACCGCTCGCAGCCAGCGCGGCCGCTGCTTCGCGAGCGGCTTTCACGCGATCGGCTGAAGTAATCGCCGTGCGAACTTTCTCGCTCAACTGAGCATACAAAGAGCTGGTGCTTTTGAAGCGACCTTCCGCTTCGGGCCCGGTGACTTTGGGCAGACCGAGGCCGGCATCTTCACCGCCGAGCCCGCCGACGACCTGACCCATGTAGTCGTTGCCGTCCGCGAGACGACGCGCGATCACGGTCGCATCGCCGACACCGCCCGCGAGCGCTTCCATGTCCTGTTGCAAGCGCAGGCCGGTGAGCTCGAACCGTTCCAGATGACGAGTCATGCCTTCGATGCCGGGCGAGCCGAGCGCGCTCGCGACATTGCCAAGGCTCTGTAACAACTGCGGCACCAGCGCGCGCACTTCGATGGCGGACTTCTGCACGCCCTCGATGGCTTCCTGCGCGTTCAAAATCGCCTGGCTTTGTTTCAACAGGTCGGTGGAACCGGTGAAGCTCTGCACATCGGTGCCGAGCGAAGCGGCCAGCGTCGAGTAACGGGTGCGCGATTCGGACAGCGCATTGAATGCGCCTTGAGTGCCGCTCAACGCGGCGTTCGCTTGCAACGGCAGCTTCTGGGACAACGCGAGCAACTCGTTCATCTCGCGAACGCTCTTGTCATCGCCGCCGGCATCGCCGCCTGCGAACGCTAACAAGCCCAGTGCCGCGAGCACGCTGACCAGCGCGACCACCATCAGGGCCGGCAGGAAGCGCACGCCTATCATTTTTGTCTCAGCCATGACCCTGCCCTTCCCTGGCGACCGTGTCGTCAAAAGACGCAATGCCGTGCCAACCCGCTGTCACAGGCGCAGGCCGATGCCGTGTGCTGATGCTGTAGTTGTTGTGCACGACCGTCTTCCAACGTCTCGTCTATCTGTTTGGCCAAACTGATTCGATCGACCGCGGCTACGAGGCCGCCGCTTGCAAAAACTCGGCGCTCTCCAACAGCGAGCGCAGACTGAACACAGGCCAGCTCTCCGTGCCACGACGGAACGCGCCGGCGAGGTAACGTTCGCAACGCGCGATGGTGGCCGGCGGCGTCGCCGAGAACTCACCGTCGGCGAAGCGCCGAAATCCCAGTACTTCGTCCACCAGCAAACCGGCCGGCACTTCGCGATGGTTTGCGACCAGCACGCGCGTGCTGCGATTGGTGCTGGTCATGCCGCCGCCTAGATAAGCGCGCAGATCCACCACCGGCAACAACTGACCTCGCACATTTGCGATGCCGCGAATCCAGGGTTTCGCGCCTGGCACGCGCGTCACAACGGACGGATAGCTCAGCACCTCGCGTGTTTCCTCACGCGCGGCCAGGAAACTTTCGGAGCTCAAACGAAACGCCACGCCGACCCACTCGCGCTCGGCGGCCGCGTCCCGACCTTGCCCGGTCAGCGCGACTCGCGCCAATCGCTCGAGCTCCCGCAGGAGATCGAACGGCTTGTCTCGCAGCGACTTGAGGGTGGCGGTGGCGCTCATTTGCTTACGGCTTTTGCGGATGTGGACCCGACCGTCAGCCGGCCTGGGTCAGAGCGGCCTGCGCCTTCTCGATCAGCTTTTCCATGGAGACCGGCTTCACCAGGTAGTCCTTCGCGCCCTGGCGCATGCCCCAGATGCGGTCGGTTTCCTGGTCCTTGGAGGTCACCATGATCACCGGGATCGCCTTGGTGTCCGGGTCGGAAGCGAGCTTGCGAGTCGCCTGGAAGCCGTTCACGCCCGGCATCACCACGTCCATGAAGATCAAATCGGGCTTCATTTCCTTGGCCTTCCGGATCGCCTCGGCGCCATCGCCCGCGGACGCCGTCTGATAGCCGTGGCGTTCCAGTGCCTTCTGCATCACATGCACTTCCGTCGGCGAGTCGTCGACGATGAGGATCAGTGCCATACCTTGCTCCGCCGTACCTTGCTCCGTTCGCATTGCCGATGCTGTGCGCATTACCTGTTCCCTGGCCGGTTACCGGGCCACCGCGCCAACATGGGTTTCGATCGCGTTCAACAACTCATCCTTGGTGAAGGGCTTGGTCAGATAGTGCTCGGAGCCGACGATGCGGCCGCGGGCGCGATCGAACAAACCGTCCTTGCTCGACAACATGATCACCGGAATGGAGCGGAACACCTTGTTGTGCTTGATGAGCGAACAGGTCTGATAGCCGTCCAGCCGCGGCATCATGATGTCCACGAACACGATGTCCGGCTGATGGTCGGCGATCTTCGACAGCGCGTCGAACCCGTCGACCGCCGTGAACACCTCGCAACCTTCCTTCGACAGCAACGTCTCGGCCGTGCGGCGAATGGTCTTGCTGTCGTCGATGACCAGCACTTTGAGGCCCGAAAGTCGGGCGGACTGGCTCGCGCTTAAGTTCTCCATCGCACTGTTTCCTCAAGCCCTCAACTTGATCGATTGTCGGGGGGCACAACCGCCGGAACTTTTAACATATTGGTTATAGGGCCGCCATCGCCCGCCTTCCTATACTATGAAGCCCGTCACACAGCGCTCGCGCCGCGAATTGCGTGTGATGTGTACGCTCGACTTCCCAGGTGAAAAGCCCATGTCCACCCCGAACCCAAGCACTGTGTCGCAACCTGTCCGCGTCGTCGTGGTCATGGATCCCATCTCGGAGATCAAACCGGCCAAGGACACGACCCTGGCCATGTTGTTGGCCGCCCAACAGCGCGGTTGGGAGCTGTGGTACGCCGAGCAGCGCGATCTGTGGCTGCGAGACGGCGTGCCGCTGGCACGGCTCGCGCCGCTGACGGTGAAGAACGATCTGCAGGACTGGTATCAGCTGGGCGAATCCCGGGTGCAGGGTTTGTCCGAATTCGATGTCATCCTGATGCGTAAGGACCCGCCGTTCGACATGGAGTACATCTACACGACGTACATCCTCGAACGTGCCGAAGAGGCGGGCGTGCTGGTGGTGAACCGGCCGCAGGGCCTGCGCGACATGAACGAAAAGGTGTACACCGCCTGGTTCCCGCAGTGCTGCGCGCCGACGCTCATTACCCGCGACATGCCCGACATGCACGCGTTCCTGAAGGAGCACGGGCGCATCGTGTGCAAGCCGCTCTACGGCATGGGCGGCCGCTCGATCTTCGTGCTCGAACAACGAGACAAGAATGCCAATGTGATTTTCGAGACCATGACCGAATACGGCACGCGCTACGCCATCGTGCAGAAATATCTGCCGGAGATCGTCGAGAGCGGCGACTCGCGCATTCTGGTCATCGACGGCGAGCCGGCGCCTTACGCACTGGCGCGAATTCCTTCGGCCACCGACAATCGCGGCAACCTCGCCGCCGGCGCCAAGGGCGTAGGCCGCGAGCTGAACGATCGCGACCGCTGGCTGGTCAGCCAGATCGGGCCCGAGCTGCGGCGTCGCGGGATGTTGTTCGTGGGGCTGGATGTGATCGGTGGCTACGTCACCGAGATCAACGTGACGAGCCCGACCGGCGTGCGCGAGCTGGATAAACAATTCGGCACGCAGATCGCCGGTCTGCTCATGGATGCGATAGCGAAGCGACTGTCATGAATGCCTCGGCGCCCGAAAACGAAGCTCTCTCCGAGGAGTTGCGGGAAGGACAAGCACCCGTCAACGACCGGCTGACCACCACTTTGTTTCTGGCGGCGCTGTTTCATGGCATCGTGATCCTGGGCATCACTTTCGCTGCGCCTCGCGGCGACGACAGCCCGACGCCCACCCTGGAAGTCCTGTTGCTCACCAGTAACGACACCAGGGCGGCGGACAACCCCGACGCTCAATATCTCGCGCAACGCAATCAGCAAGGTAGCGGCACCACGGACGAGCGCGTGCGGCCGGCGAATCCCACCTCCTCGCCCGTGATGGCCGATCTGGACGGCGTGCCCGACGGCAACAGCGATCAATACAAGGAAGCGGTGTCCGGTCAGAAGTCGACCGAAATCATCAGCAGTCGCAGTAATCGCAGCGAAGTCGAATACCGCAGCGGTGACAACAACCCTTCGCAGCAGGCCGAGGTGCCGTTGGCTCTGTCGCCGACCGCGCCGCGCCCGATCGCGACCAGCGCGACCGACACGTCACTGGTCCTACGCGGCAAGCGCGCCGATGGCACGGTCGAGATCGTGCCGAACACGCGCGAGTCCAAGCTCGCGCCCTATCTGAATGCCTGGCGCTCCAAGGTCGAGCGACTGGGCACGCTGAATTTCCCGCAGTACGCGCGCAACGCTCAGACCGGCAACCCGGTGCTGGAAGTATCGCTCAAGGCCGATGGTACCCTCGGCGACGCCCTCATCCGGCGCTCCAGCGGCAACAAGGAGATCGACCAGGCGGCGCTGTCCATTTTGCGCCTGGCCTCGCCTTTCGACCCATTCCCGAGCGAGCTGCGCAAGCAGTATCAGGAATTGCGCTTCGCCTACGAGTGGCAATTCCTCGGTGCCCCCAAAAAGTGAGCTGCCGTGCTTGAGCCAGGGCCGTCGCCGCCGGATACTTGCTTCATGTCCGCAGGCGACTACCTCACCAACCAGTTCCTCATCGCCATGCCGGCGATGACCGACAGCAATTTTTCCCAGACGGTCACGTTCATCTGGGAACATAACGCCGAGGGCGCGCTGGGCATCATCATCAACCGCCCGTTGCAGATGCGCCTGCTCGACGTGTTCGAGCAACTGAAAATGCCGACGGCGCCCGGGGTGTTCGGTCACCAGCAGGTCTTGCAGGGCGGGCCGGTGCAGACCGATCGCGGCTTCGTCGTGCATCAGGTCGGCGGTCATTGGGAACATACGCGGCAAGTGTCGCCTCGATTGCAGGTGACGACTTCACCCGACATCCTGAATGCCATGGCTCGCGGCAGCGGTCCGAACACGGCGCTGGTCGCGCTGGGTTACGCCGGCTGGAGCGCCGGGCAGCTGGAAACGGAGCTGGCCCAGAATGCCTGGCTCACCGCGCCCGCCGATGAGCGCATTCTGTTCGACACGCCCTATGAGCAACGCTGGCGCGCGGCCGGGCGCCTGCTCGGCGTGGACCTCGCCACCATCAGCGATCAGGTGGGGCACGCCTGAGTCCGCAGGTCATCCTCGCGTTCGACTACGGTACGAAGCGCATCGGCGTCGCCAGCGGCGACACGCTGACTCGCACCGCTCGCGCGCTCACCACCCTCGAGCGCGGTGAGATCGTGCCCTGGACGGCGATCGCCAAGCTGGTGCAGGAATATCAACCGTCGGAATTCGTGGTCGGCCTGCCCTGGAACATGGACGGCACCCCGACGGTGCTCACCGACGCCAGCCGCTCGTTCGCCGCCGAGTTGAAAGCTCGTTACAACAAGCCGGTCGCGCTGGTCGATGAGCGGTTGAGCTCGCGCGAGGCCGAGGCGCAACTGCGCGACGCGCGCGCCTCGGGCATGAAGAAACGTCGTAACACCCATGCGGACGTGGACATGATCGCTGCCCGGATTTTGCTGGAGCAGTGGCTGGAAAATCCCGGCGCGGCGGAGCACGTGCTCTGAAAGGGCGGCGCGGCTACAATCGCGCCCGACTATGAGCACCGACAACAGCGCCAACATGCAGCGCGACGCCGAAGGGCGGCTGCGACATCTGATCACCCTGGACGGCATGAGCCGCGACGAGATCGTCGCCCTGCTCGACTTGGCCCAGTTCTACGCACGAACCCCCGGCGAGCTCGCCGCGCGCGACCAGACATTGGCCGGGCACACCGTCGCCAATTTGTTTTTCGAACCGAGTACGCGCACGCGCGTGTCGTTCGAGCTGGCGGCTCAGCGGCTCGGTGCGGATGTCGTCAACTTGGACATGCAGTCATCCTCGCGCGTCAAAGGCGAGACGGTGCTCGATACGATCTACACCTTGCAGGCCATGCAGGCGGACATCCTCGTGATGCGCGATGCCGAGCCGGGCCTGCCCGCGTACGTCGCGAAATACGTGGCGCCGCATGTTTGTATCTTGAATGCGGGCGAAGCGCATTTGTCACATCCGACGCAGGGCCTGCTCGATGCGCTCACCGTGCGGCAAACGAAAGGCGACTTCACCAAGCTCAAAGTGTTGATCGCCGGTGACATCAGTCACTCACGCGTCGCACGTTCCGCCTGGCATGCGTTCACGACGCTGGGCGTCCAGGAACTGCGCATCGCCGCGCCGGAAGGCCTGATGCCCGGCAAGGATGAATTCAAAGGCGCCGCCCGTTTCACCGACATCGACAAGGCGATCAGCGGCGTCGACGTGGTCATGACGCTGCGTATCCAGCGCGAGCGCATGAGCGGCTCGTCGATCCCGGACGAAGTCAGCTATCACCGCACGTTCGGCATCACCGCCGAGCGTCTGGCGAAAGCGAACAAGGATGCGATCGTGATGCATCCGGGCCCGATGAATCGGGACGTCGAGATCGCCAGCGACGTGGCCGACGGCCCGCAGTCTGTGATCCAGCGCCAGGTAACCAACGGCGTGGCCGTGCGCATGGCCGTGCTCGCGACCATCGCCCGCAACGTGCAGGCGCGCCGGCACTTTCAGTAGCTGAGCTTTCGAACTGTCCGAGCTCGGCAACGTTGCAGGTCGATGAAGTGCTCGCAGCGGGCACAGTGAAGATCGGAATTGATCAACGATTTCTTGGTGGGTGAGTCGTGCGACTGCTGATTGGCACGGACTCGGCACAGGCGGCCGTCATTCGGACCGCCAACGACATGCACCGAGCGGACGAGCGCTCACCGCTGCTCGTGCTGATCGGCAGCGCCGGCTCGTTTTCCTTCAAGCCGCGCCCTTCGACCATTCTCGTGCCCGGCATGCCCCCCGGCGTGATCGCGGCCGTGCCCTCGTTGGAAGAGTTTGGGATCGCCAGCCGGTTGGCGAGTGAGATCGGATTGCCGGGTTGTTACGACGGAACGGTGCTCGAGTTGGCCGAAGCTTGGCTGCACGGAATCGAACCGGCCCTGCACGCGCAGACGATCATCACGGTCGTCGGATCGGCAGAGTTGTTAGCGTCAGCGGAAGAACTCGGCCGCCGCGAAAGCCTGCCCGTGAGCCTCGCCCCGACATAGCAAAAATCTCTGACGCCCTCGCCGGGACTCATAACGTTTCGGCGTGCCGCCGAGCTAACTCCGCCTGGACGTACCACGAACGTTTCGGCGTGCCGCCGAGCTAACTCCGCCTGGACGTACCGCGAACGTTCCGGCGTGCCGCCGAGCTAACTCCGCCTGGACGTACCGCGAACGTTCCGGCGTGCCGCCGAGCTAACTCCGCCTGGACGTACCGCGAACGTTTCGGCGTGCCGCCGAGCCAACTCCGCCTGGACGTACCACGAACGTTTCGGCGTGCCGCCGAGGTGGGAGACCTCCTCCCGGCAATTGGATCAAACAGGGATGTTTTTCCAATAGCAGCTACAGGGACGTACAGCAACGCGCCGCGCGACAGCGCGAGCGAAGCGTAGGCGCGGCGTGCGTCGCGGTGCCGGGAGGAGGTCTCCCACCTCGGCGGCGCGCGAGCCACCGAGGCATCTTCCTCCGAGGACCGCGCCCGTCCGAGCCACCGCCAGGCCCGAGGAATGACGAACCGGAGCGCCGGTCAAGCTTGCGAGAGATCCGATCAGCCGAAGTTGATCTTCGCCTCGAGGTTCGTGCGCGAATCCGCGTACGCCAGCGCATCTTCCATCGTAATGCGCCCTTGCTTGTACAGCTCGAACAGCGCCGTATCGAAGTGCTGCATGCCCTTCTCCGAGCTGGTCCGCAGCGCCTCCTTCGCCCCGAGCACGTCGCCTTTTTTGATCAGCTCCTGCACGTGAGGCGTATTGATCAGCAACTCGACCGCCGCGACCCGGCGCTTGTTCTTACCCGGCACCAGGCGCTGGGCGATGATGGCGCGCAGGTACTGAGAAATATCGAGGAAGATCTGCGTATGCTGTTCCAACGGGAACATGTTGATGATGCGATCGAGCGTTTCCGCCGCGTTGTTCGCGTGCAAGGTCGCGAGCACCAGGTGACCGGTGCCGGCGAGCATGATCGCCGACTCCATCGTCTCGCGATCTCGAATCTCACCGATCAGCAGCACGTCCGGCGCAGCTCGCATGGCGCTGCGAAGCGCGCGTGCATACGACTTCGTATCCAGGCCGACTTCGCGCTGATTGATGATGGACTTCTTGTTCGAATGCAGGAACTCGATCGGATCCTCGATGGTGATGATGTGATCCGAAGAATTCTCGTTGCGATAATTGATCATCGACGCGAGCGTCGTCGACTTGCCCGAGCCCGTCGCGCCGACCATGAGCAGCAGACCGCGCTTCATCATCATCAGATCTTTCAGGATCTCCGGCAGCCCGAGATCGTCGATGCGCGGCATGTCGGCAGTGATGTAACGAAGCACCATCGCGGGATTGCCGCGCTGATGGAACACGTTCACGCGGAAGCGGCCGAGGCCGGGCTCGGAAATCGCGAAGTCGATTTCCAGCTCGTCGTTGAACGCGTCGATCTGTTCTTGCGTCATCAGGCCATACGCGGCCTGGCGCACCACTTCCGGCGTGAGCATCTGCTTGTTGACCGGAAAGATCTGGCCTTCGATCTTGATCTTGATCGGCGCGTAGGAAGTGAAGAACAGGTCCGAGGCGCGCTTGTCCACCATCAGCTTGAACAAAGGCTTGGTATTGAGGACGACCGCGCGTTCCTCGCCGGTGTTCTCGACGCCCGCGTCGTTGTTGATCGTTTCGCCGTCAGCAGCCATGGCAATTATCTACCCAGAAGAGTATGCACTTGTTCGATGTCTGCAACTGCAGCCATGATCACCGTCAGCCCGGGCATAACCGGCATCTTTCATCGACCGATAATACCTTCAGTTTCCTCTTCCATGATGCGCAGGCTGTCGCCCGCCTCATCGGAAATCTTCATCTCGCGCTTGCTCTCGAGCTTGATGCGCAGGCGCACTTCGTTCTTCGAGTCCGCGTTACGCAGCGCGTCCTCGTAGGAGATCATGCCGCTTTCGTAGAGGTCGAACAGCGACTGGTCGAAGGTCTTCATGCCGATGCGGTTCGACTTGCCCATCACTTCCTTGATCTGGGCCACTTCGCCCTTGAAGATCAGGTCCGCGATCAGCGGCGAGTTCAGCATGATTTCCATCGCGGCGATCCGGCCCGTGCCCGACTCGCGCGGAATCAGGCGCTGCGAAATCAGCGCTCGGATATTCAAAGACAGATCCATCAACAACTGTTCCCGACGTTCTTCGGGGAAGAAGTTGATGATGCGATCCAGCGCCTGGTTGGCGCTGTTGGCGTGCAGCGTCGCTAGCACCAGGTGGCCGGTTTCAGCGAACTGGATGCCGTATTCCATGGTGTCGCGGTCGCGGATTTCGCCGATCAGAATCACGTCCGGCGCCTGGCGCAGCGTGTTCTTGAGCGCGACATGCCAGCTCTCGCAGTCGACGCCGACTTCGCGGTGAGTAATCACGCACCCCTTGTGGTTGTGCACGTACTCCACCGGGTCTTCGATGGTGATGATGTGACCGCGCGTCTTCTCGTTACGGTAATTCAACATCGCCGCGAGCGACGTGGACTTACCCGAGCCGGTGCCGCCCACCAGAATACAAAGGCCGCGCTTGCTCATCACCACATCGCGCAGGATGGGCGGCAGCTGCATTTCTTCCAGCGTGGGGATCTTGGCGTTGATGGTTCGCACCACGCAACCGATCTGCCCCTGCTGCACGAACGCGCTGACACGGAAGCGGCCGATGCCGGCGGGCGCGATCGCGAAGTTACATTCCTTGGACGCGTCGAAGTCGCGGGTCTGCTTGTCGTTCATGATGGAACGAACCAGCACGGCGGCCTGCTCGGGCGTGAGCACGCGCTCGGACTGCGGCCGAATCTCGCCGTCGACCTTGATCGCGGGCGGGAAGCCGGCGGTGATGAACAGGTCCGAGCCCTTGCGGTCGACGACGCGCTTGAGCAGGTCCTGCATCAACTTGATAGCTTGTTCGCGTTCCATTTCGCAACCTACCTAAAAACCTCTCTTATCGGGTACATGGATGTACCCCGGCGGCAGAGCCGCCGGGAGGCGAGCAAAAATCACACCCATATTCAATAAACATGGGTTCTGCCTCCGCGAGAGTCGTGACAGGATGTCCGATCTCTCGCCATGAATCAGAACGCATCCTTGTTCTGCGCGCGGAAACGCGCTTCTTCCTTCGTGACTACACCTTTCTGCAGCAGTTCGGCCAGACATTGGTCGAGCGTCTGCATGCCGTCCTTCTGACCGGTCTGGATCGCCGAATACATCTGCGCGATCTTGCCCTCGCGGATCAGGTTACGAATCGCCGGCGTGCCGATCATGATCTCGTGCGCGGCCACGCGGCCGCCGCCGATGCGCTTGAGCAAGCTCTGCGAGATCGCCGCGCGCAGCGACTCGGACAACATGGTTCGCACCATTTCTTTCTCGGCCGCGGGGAACACGTCGACGATACGGTCGATGGTCTTGGCGGCGGAGCTCGTGTGCAAGGTACCGAAGACCAGGTGGCCGGTTTCCGCCGCGGTCAGCGCCAGGCGAATCGTTTCCAGGTCGCGCATTTCGCCGACCAGCACCACGTCCGGGTCTTCGCGCAATGCCGAGCGCAGCGCTTCGGAGAAGCCGAGCGTGTCACGATGCACTTCGCGTTGATTGACCAGCGAGCGCTTGCTCTCGTGCACGAACTCGATGGGATCTTCGATGGTGATGATGTGATCGGGCTTGTTGTCGTTCACGTAGTTGACCATCGCGGCCAGCGTCGTCGACTTGCCCGAACCGGTCGGCCCCGTGACCAGCACCAGGCCGCGCGGCTGCATGGCCAGATCCTTGAAGATCTTCGGCGCATTCAAGTCGTCGAGCGACATGATCAGCGAGGGAATGGTCCGAAACACCGCGGCGGCGCCACGGCTCTGGTTGAACGCGTTGACGCGGAAGCGCGCCAGCTTGGGAATCTCGAAGGAAAAGTCCGTCTCGTAGAACTCTTCATAAGCCTTGCGCTGCTTGTCATTCATAATGTCGTACACCATGCTGTGTACTTCCTTATGAGTGAGCGCCGGCATGTTGACGCGCTTCATGTCGCCATCGACACGGATCATCGGCGGCACACCGGCCGACAGATGCAGATCCGAGGCGTTGTTCTTGACGGCGAAAGCCAACAGCTGCGCGATATCGACAGGCATGAATCTTCCTTTCAATCCGTGGGCCCTGCCGGGACCGGGTCAGGGTGGCGCGGACGCAAAAGATGAGCGTGCGGCAGTATAACGGAGCGGTATCGGGCTCAATATGTTAACCGGTCCGCAGATTTCGGCTGACACAGTGACAGACAGCGCAACTCCAAACCTGGCGAATAACTGGACGCAAACCCGGCAACGCATTGCCACAGCTGCCGCCCAGTGGGGCAGACTGTGCGATTCCGTCGGGCTGGTCGCAATCAGTAAGGGCCACCCGGCCAGCGCGATTCGCGCGCTGGCGGCGCTCGGCCAGCGCGATTTCGGTGAGAATTACTTGCAGGAAGCCGGGCCCAAGCAGCAGGAATTGCAGGACTTGAAGCTCACCTGGCATTTCACGGGGCAGCTCCAGGGCAACAAGACGCGCGCCATCGCGGAGCATTTCGACTGGGTCCACACGCTGGATCGGGAGCGCATCGCCATTCGTCTGAACGAGCAGCGGCCTCACTATGCGCCCGCGCTCAATATATGTGTGCAGGTCAGCCTGGTGCCGGAGCCCGGCAAAGGCGGCGTGCCGCCCGAAGAAGTGTTGCCCCTCGCGCGGAAAGTGGCGGCATTACCAAAGCTCAAGCTGCGTGGCCTGATGTGCATTCCACCGCCGCGCGAAACCTTCGACGAGCAACGCGCGCTGTTCGAGCAACTCGTCGCTTGTCAGCGTCAGCTGCACGACGCCGGGTTCGCCGTCGATACTCTGTCGATGGGCATGTCGGACGATCTCGAGGCGGCGGTCGCGGCCGGCGCGACCTGGGTCCGAATCGGCACGGCGATCTTCGGCAAACGCGCTCCCAAGTAGCCATCGCACTTTTTTCGATCTCGATCACTATGAAACAACGCATCGCATTCATCGGTGGCGGCAACATGGGGCGCAGCCTGATCGGCGGCTTGATCGCCAAGGGCACCGCTTCGGCACAGCTCGTAGTCGCCGATCCATACGCGCCGACGCTGCAATCGCTGCAAGCTCAATACAAGGTGCAGACCGCCGGCAGCAACGCGGACGCCGTGCGCGATGCCGATGTGGTTCTGCTCGCCGTCAAGCCGCAGGAATTGCGTAATGTGGTCAGCTCGTTACAGGAGCAGATTCAGCGAGCTCGTCCACTGTTGATCTCGGTGGCCGCGGGCATTCTCGCCGCGGACATTCAGCGTTGGGCCGGCGGCGTGCCGGTGATCCGTTGCATGCCGAATCGGCCAGCGTTGCAAGGTTGCGGCGTCACCGCGCTGTATGCGAACGAGCAAGTCTCGCAAGAGAGTCGCGCGCTCGCCGAGCAGATCCTGGGCGCGGTCGGCGCAACGCTGTGGGTCGAACGTGAATCCGACATGGACACCGTGACCGCCATTTCCGGCAGCGGCCCCGCATATTTCTTCTTGCTGATCGAAATGCTGGAAGCGGCCGGCCAGTCGCTCGGCCTGTCGCCGGAGGTCGCGCGCAAGCTGGCGGTCGAGACGGCGTACGGCTCCGGATTCATGGCGCGCGAGTCAAGCGACTCGCCCGCAACTTTGCGTCAGCAGGTCACCTCGAAGGGCGGCACCACCGAAGCGGCCCTCGAGCATCTGGAAGCCAACAACGTCCGTGCTATCTTTTCGCAGGCCGTGGCCGCCGCCGCTGAACGCTCGGCGCAGTTGGCGAAAGAACTCGGCGGTTGACGGTTACCGGATAGTTTCAGAATCGGAAGCTAACCGTCGCCATCTCAACCTTGCCAATCCCCAACAGGTAGCTGCACACCGCTCTCCCATGGAAGCAATCAGATTCATCGTCGGCACCTTGCTTCAGGTGCTGCTGGTCATGGTTTTCTTATTACGCGTCCTGCTGCCGCTGGCGCGCGCGGATTCGCGCAATCAGCTGTCGCAGGCCGTGATCCGCATGACCAATCCACTGGTGCTGCCACTTCGTAAGGTGCTGCCGCCGATCGGCAAAGTCGACACCGCGTCGATCGTCGCGTTGATCATCGTGCAGGCGGCCGCGGTCGCCATGATGTGGTTGCTCGGCGCTTATCCGGGCATCTTCACGCCGGCGCAGTTCGTCCACGTCGTGTTCCTGATGCTGATCACGACCGTCCTGCGGTTCTACATCTTCGCTCTGATCCTGTACGCGATCCTGAGCTGGATCGCACCGGGCACGTACAGTCCGGCGGCTTCGCTGCTCGATACGCTGTGTGAGCCGCTGCTGCGTCCGTTGCGTCGGATCATTCCCCCGCTCGGCGGAATCGACCTCTCGGCGTTGTTCGCGATCATCATCCTTCAAGCGCTACACATCGCGATCACGTGACGCGACGATCGGTGCTATAAACAGTTCTCCATCGCCTTTTGGAGAACATCGGTGCTCAATAACACTCGCAAGCACACCGCCGTTCGCACGTTCCGGAATTCGATGATGGTCCCGTTCGCGGCGGCGCTGCTCGCCGCGCTGGGGCTCGCGGGCTGCACCGAGAAGCCCGAGCAACGCGCCATGCCGGCGCAGGCACTGGACGAAACCTTCAAGGACTTCGGAAATTACGAGGTGCACTTCAACGCGCTTCGCACTGACGAGCTGACGCCGGAGATCGCGCGCGCCTACGGCATTCAGCGCAGCGCCAATCGAGTGATGCTCAACGTGACGGTGTTGCGCAAGGAAGCCGAGCATGCGCCGCGCAAGCCGGTGGAAGCCACCGTGGCGGTGGACGCCTACAACTTGAACGGCCAGCTGAAGGATCTGCAGATGCGCCGTGTTTCCGAAGGCGAAGCGATCTACTCGATCGGCGAGGTGACGATCGCGGGCACCGAAATCCTGGTGTTCGACATCAACGTGACACCGCAGGGCGAATCGGCCCCCTTCAACGTGAAGTTGAAGCGCGAATTCGTCGCCAACTAGTCCGGCAAGAGTCGCGCTTGGTGCCGGACGCATCGGAAGGGCCTCGGCCACTTTCGATCATAGAACTGGTCTTTGGTCGCATTCGTCCGACGCTTTGGGCCGCAACGAACGGCTCGCGCTGTGAGGGAGCGCGCGCGAGCCTGAAAAAATAGGCGAAAAAGTGGGTACGGCGCTTATTTCCCGGCAAATCTTGTGCTATTTTCCCGCGCGTCTTGCGATTGCCCGCGACCGATCCATTTCAAGACGGCGCGATTTGTCACTTACTCAGGAGACTACAAATGGCAAAAAAGAATGCTGCGCCGACCAAGTCGGAGATCCTTGCGCAGATTTCCAAGGACACCGGTCTTGCCAAGAAGCAAGTGTCCGATGTGTTTGAGTCGTTGAGCGGCGTAGTGAAGAAGAGCCTGAAGGGTTCGGGACTGTTCACCCTGCCGGGCCTGCTGAAGATGAAGGTTGTGAAGAAGCCCGCCACCAAGGCTCGCGAAGGCATCAACCCGTTCACGGGCGAGAAGATGACCTTCAAGGCGAAGCCCGCCAGCAAGAAGGTGCGCATCGCTGCGCTGAAGAGCCTGAAGGAAATGGTGAACTGAGAGTTCGCCGCTTCTGACGCTTTCGCGGCGAAGGCCTGGGAGGACTACGGTGAAGTGATCGTCTGCGATTCCGAAGAGGAAATGGTGAAGGAAGCTGATCGGATCGCCTCCG
>JAEWAF010000115.1 GCA_023391815.1 Pseudomonadota bacterium | reverse complement strand
GTCGCGCACGCGCGTGCTTACCAAGCTGCACTTCCTGCGTCAACAGAAGGGTAAGCCAACCGGGCAGTCGCACGATGCGTTATCGGATTTCATCGCGCCGAAGTCCTCCGGCCGTCGCGACTACATCGGCGCGTTCGCCGTGACCGGCGGCATCGGCATCGAGCCGCATCTGGAGCGCTTCGAGAAGGCGCACGACGACTATTCCAGCATCATGCTCAAGGCGCTGGCGGATCGCTTCGCCGAAGCGTTCGCCGAGCGCATGCACGAGCGGGTGCGTCGCGAGTTCTGGGGCTATGCGCCCGACGAGCGTTTCAACAACGATCAACTGATCAAGGAAGAGTATCGGGGCATTCGTCCGGCGCCGGGCTATCCGGCCTGCCCGGATCACACCGAGAAGGCGACCTTGTGGAGCCTGCTCGATCCGGAGGCGAACGCGGGCATGAAGCTCACCGAGTCGTTCGCGATGTATCCGACGGCGGCGGTGAGCGGCTGGTACTTCTCGCACCCCGGCTCGCACTACTTCGCGGTCGGTAAGATCGATGTCGACCAGGTGCAGAACTACGCCGCGCGCAAGAAGATGTCGCTGGAAGAGGCGCAGCGCTGGTTGTCGCCGAACCTGGGCTACGATCCGGATTCGGATGCGGACGCGGCTTGATGAGCCGCGTTACGCGGTCGGCGCTCGTGCCACCACTGTGATCGCCGCGTCGATCGCGGGAATGAGCGCCACCGCGTCCATGTGATGGCAGCGCTTTTTGAGCGATTCCAGATCGGGCAGCGTTTGTGACGTGATGATGTTTTCTCCCACGTCAGCCAACACGCGTGCACGGGCGCTCTGCAGGTCCGTCGGGGCCAGCGGCTCCGCTGCCGTGTAGGCGGCGAGATCATCGGCGTAACGGCGCGCCGCCTGCCAGGCGTTTTGCTCGATGCTCACTTCCATCGCGTGATGGTAGAACTCGAAATAACTGTGGCTGACGCAGCCTGACGCCAGCAACGTTTCACCTTCCGCCAGTGCGGCCGCGCGCCGCGCAGGGTCGGGCGTCAGTCGCGCCAATATGCCGAGCAAGGAAGCGCCACAGTAGGACATGCCCATTTCGCGGCTGACTTGCAGTCCTTCCTCGACCAGTTGCAAGGCCTCGCCGCGGCGCTCCGGATCGCTCATGCAGCTGGCAATGATGCCCAGGCACTCCGCATGGAAACGCCGCGCGCCCAGTTGTTTCGCGAGTTGCAACGCCTGTCTGGCGAGGTCCGCGCGTTCTTCGTGCTTGCCTTGAAGAATCAAGCCGGAGGTGAGGCACAGCACTGAAATCATTTCGCTGCGCAGGTCGCCGACGCGGCGTGCGAGTTCGCGACACTCCTGAAGGCTGGCGCGGCCAGCCTCGACTTCGCCGCAATAGACTTGGGTGATACCGACCATCGGCAGGTACGCGAGCAGCACATCTATCATGCCGTGCGCACGCGCCTCCCTCACACATTGCACGAAATGTTTCAGTGCCGTGAGCAGGTTGCCGCGTTGATAGTGAGCGTCCCCGAGTCCGCCCAGCGCGCGGGCCAGTTCGGGAGGGGAGTTGGCTTGCTGCGCGTGACGATACGCTTTCTGGTGTGCCTGCAAGCACGCATCGAAGCGTCCGAGCGGAAAACAAAGATTCCCATGCAGCGTGCTCATGCGGGCACGCGTCCGCGCATCGGTCGAGTCCCCAAGGATGTTCTGCGCGCGCTCCAGCGCTCCGAGTGCCTCCTCGTGACGGTCCATGACGCGCAACGCAGAGGCGATCCCAAGCCACGCCGCGCCATGGCCGGCCTGATCGATCGAGAAGTCCAGCGCTTCACGATAGGCGGCGAGTGCGTCATGAGTGCGACCAAGGTACAACAGCAACTCACCGAGCAGCACACTCGTCCGGTGCAACATCATCGGCTCGCGCGCGACGGCGTTCGCTTTGTTCGCCAGGTTGAGCGCGCTTTCGTACCGAAGCGATGTGCGCTCGGCCTCGGCGGCGTTGATGTAAGCCTGCGCGGCGCCATCGTCATCCGCCGCTGCCAGATGGTCCGCGTGCAGCGATAGATCGCGAGATGAGAACCAGTCGGCGGCAACCCGATGCATCGCTCGTCGGCGCGACTTGAGCGTCGACTCATAGATCGCGTCCCGAAACAGCGCGTGAGCGAACTCCAGCTCGACGCCATCGCTGCGTACCAGCGTGGTGGCGATGAGCTTTTCCGGCTCGTAGCTCTCGTCTTGAATCATGCGTCGAACGATCGCCAGCTCAGTGCGCTGACCGAGCACGGCGGCGGCTTCGAGCGCCAGATGATCCTGTTGAGACAGGCTGTCGGCGCGCGCAAGCACCAACGAGCGCACCGACCCCGGCAGTGTATGTTGTCCGGCGCTGGCCGAGCGCAGCAGCTGATCCAGAAACAAGGGATAGCCCTCGGCTCGCAGGATACATTCCTGAATCGTCGCGCTCGACAGCTCCGGATAATGCGACGCCAGTTCCTGCGCCTCATCTTCGGCCAACGGCGCGAGATCGACCGTCGTCACCGGGCAGCCGCGGGCCCGAGCCCGCCAGCTTGCGCTGATCGGATCGCCTTCGGAGCGCGTCGTCATGATGAACAGGATCTGACAATTCGTGACCACTGCCGCGATCTCGCCGAGTCGCGTCAGCTCGTCGGTATCGGCCCAGTGCACGTCCTCGACGACCAACAGTTGAGGCGAGCGCTGCGCGGCTGCTTCGATGATTTGCGCGAGCGCCAGTGCTCGGCCGCGCTGACGAGTAGCGACTTCCATCGCTTTCTCCAGCGCCGCGAGCTCCGCATCCAGCGGCGCATCGATCACGTCGCTCAGGAAAATGATTTGATCGATACTGCCGCCTCGTTGCGCTGCCATTCGTTGTACGGCGGCTTTGCGCTCGACGGCCGGTGCGTCGATGCGAATGCCGAGCAGACTCAGCGCGAGCGTCGTGATCGGACGCCGGCCGGGAGACTGGCCGAAATCGAAAATCTGTGCCGAATGCACGCCGACGCCGCGTTCGAGGGCGGCACTGCGTACCGCATCGACCAGTCTTGTCTTGCCGATACCCGCTTCTCCGCGCACCACGACGGCTCGGCCGTGTCGGCTCGACATGCATCGATCCAGCGAGGCGAGAATCATCGCGAGCTCCGGGCGGCGACCCACGAACGGTTGCGCAGTCGCGCCGATCTCGGTGCCGATGGCGTTCAGTGCCCAGGCATTCACCGGCTCCGCGTGGCTTTGCCGTGCCGCTCCGGTGCGTTGAGTGCTGACACGTTCACCCAACGATCTGCGAATGTCTGCCGAGATCAGGATTTCGCCGTCCCGGGCCTGGGCCGCGAGCGTGTGCGCTTCGTGCGTCGGTCGACCGCTTAAAGGAAACACGTCGCTGTCGCATAGGATTTGTCCCTGCGCGATGCCGATGCGCAGCGCCAGCGAGCCGGGTACGGACCAGGGTTTGGCATTCACCATGTCACGTAGCATCAACGCGGCACGCGCGGCGCGCTCCGCTTCGTTTCCATACAAATGAGGGATGCCGAAAGCGGCCACGACATTGGAGCCGACGCGACGGTCCGCGAGCCCGCCGAATTCTCGAACCGCGCTCTGCACCCGACAATGGAACTCGTTCGACAATGAGTGCGCTTCTTCGGGGTCGAGCCGCGCCTCGGTTTCCAACCAGCCTTCGAGGCGAGCGACGAGGATCGTCGCATCGCGCAGGCCGGGTCGAAGCTCCTGACGTGGCTCCGATGTCGGCGCCGCTTGCGCAGGCTCGTCAGCGAAAGACTCGCCGTCGATCGAATCGGCGAGCGCCGCGCGACGTTTACGCATCAGCTCCCGATACAACTGTTCGGTCGCGGCTTCGGGAGAAACATCCAGCTCACGACGCAGTACATCGCGGCAGACGCGGTATTGTCTGAGCGCCTCGGCATAGGAGTTGCGCTTCGCTTGCAGCTCCATGATGCGACGATGGGCGATTTCGTTGAGCGGTTCCAGAGAGACGAGCTTGATACACGCGCTCAACGCGCCCTCGTTGTCTTCGGACGCCATGCACAGGTCCGTGAGCCGCTGCAGGGCTTCGCTCATCTGTTTGCGCAAGGCGCTGCGCTCGCTGCTCAGCCATTCGTCGAACGCAGTCGAGCGCGCGTCGAAGCCATCCAGCAAGTCGCCGCGATAGTGCGCGATCGCTTGTTGTAACGAAGTGCGGGTGCCGGCGAGGAGAGCGTCCCGGAATGCGCCGATATCGCTGTGTAACAATCCGCTATCGACGCCCACGCTGTCGGTATCGGCGAGCAATGCCGTCTGCGCCGCCGCCGGCAACGATTTTCGGAGCGCGGCCAATGCCTGGCGCAGGCTGGTGCGAGCCAGTTCTTCGTCGGCATCTTCCCAAAGCAGCGCGGCCAGACGATCACGGCTGTGAGATTCACCGGGACGCAACGCCAGATAGGCCAGCAGCGCCCGACCCTTGCGAGAAGCAATGCGGACCTCGCCGCCGCTCGCGTCGCGGACGTGAAACGACCCCAGGACTTGTAACGTTAGTTCACTCACGGTGAGACCTGGCGCTGGTTCTCGTTGTGACGCTTGCTCCGGCCTGGCTCGAGCCCGGACCGACATTTTCACGCATTTTTCACGGCTGTCGAGACTTCCGACTCACGAGCGCCGGGTACAACTATGTTCCATGCAGGGGCGCCTGGTCATAAACCCCTCAGGAGGAAGGTCATGTCTCTTCGAGATTCGCGAGGTTGCCCGGTATCCACCCGCAGCACCGCTCAGCTCGAGCAGTTCGAGCAGGCACTGGGGTTGTCGGTGAGCTACCGGCTCGATCCTCTGGCGACCATTCAGGCGGCGCTCGAGACCGATCCGGGCTTCGTCATGGGGCACTGTCTGCGGGCCGCGCTGATGATAATGGCGACCGACCGCATGGTGGTACCACTGCTGACGGAAAGTATCGAGGCCATCGAATCGTCAGGGCGTCGCGCTAACGATCGTGAGCGGGCCCATGCAGCGGCGGCGCGCTCGTGGCTGCATGGCGATTTCGCCGGCGCGATCCGTCGCTACGGCGACATCTTGTTGGAATACCCGCGGGATCTGCTCGCGTTACAGGTCTCGCACGTCGGTGATTTCTTTCTGGGCTCCAGCACCATGCTGCGCGATCGCGTGGCGCAGGTGTTGCCGGAATGGGACACGAGCGCGCCGGGTTACAACTATGTGCTGGGAATGTATGCGTTCGGCTTGGAGGAAACCGGGTTGTATTCGCGCGCCGAGGATGTCGGACGCCGTGCGCTGGAGATCAATCCAGTCGATGCGTGGGGCGTGCATGCGGTGACGCACGTGATGGAAATGCAGGGCCGCATCCGGGAGGGCATCGATTTTCTCACCTCGCGTGAGCGGGATTGGGCGGACAACAACGGCCTGGCGTTCCACAACTGGTGGCATCTCGCGTTGTTTCATCTGGATGCGGGCAACGTCGCTCAAGTACTGGATCTCTACGATCGTCGCATTCGGCCGGCACCGTCGCAGGTGCCGCTGGAGATGATCGACGCGTCGGCGATGCTTTGGCGTTTGCAGTTGCGCGGTGTCGATGTAGGCGAGCGCTGGGTCAACCTGGCCAACTGCTGGGAGCCATTCGTCGAACATGCCTACTACGCGTTCAATGACGCGCATGCGGTCATGGCATTCGTCGGTGCGCAGCGCATGGAGTTGGCGCAACGAACTCTCGCGGCCATGGAGCAGAAGTGTGCCGGTACTGACACAAACGCCCTCATGACTCGCGAAGTCGGCTTGCCGTTGGCGAAAGCGCTGGTGTCGTTCGCGGACGGCCGATATTCCGAAGTGGTGCGCCGTCTGTTGGAGATTCGAACCATTGCCAGCCGCTTCGGCGGCAGCCACGCCCAACGCGATCTGATCCATCTCACGTTGGTCGAGGCGGCGCTGCGTTCGGATCAAATCCGGCTCGCTCGTGCGTTGATCGCCGAGCGGACTCAGTTGAAACCGTCGAGCCCGTTCAACTGGCAACTGACTGCAAGAGTGATGGAGCTCGGGGGTGACGCGGGCGCGGCGGCGCGAGCCCGGGAGAGTGCGGAAACGCGTCGCAGGGCGCAGTTCATGCCGCAACGGACGATGGCGCTGTCCGGTTGATAGCTGCGATTCAAGCTCCGTGCTCGAAGTGTCGAGCACGGACGCCGGATCACGGCTGATGTGGCCGCGCCAGATATTCCTGCGATTGCATCTCGATCAGCCGGCTTTGAGTGCGCTCGAACTCGAACTTCAGTTTCGCGCCGTGATACAGGTCCGTGACCGGCTTGTCGGCGGAGATGATGAGTTTCACGGCGCGATCGTAGAACTCGTCCACCATCGTGATGAAACGACGTGTCTGGTTCTCCGATTCCACGCCGAGGCCGGGGATGTCGCTGACGAACACCGTGTGATAGCAGCGCGCTATCTCGATGTAGTCTGCTTGCCCGCGCGGGCCATCGCACAGTTCCTTGAACGTGAACCAAATGACATCGCCGGCGTGGCGTTTGGCGTGCAACCGGCGATGGTTCAACGTGAGTGTCGCATCGACGGCACCAGGCTCGCCCGCCATGGCCTCGAACAGATTCACCAACGCCGGTGTGGTTCTGGCATCGTGTGCATCGAACCAGGTCGTGGCTCGTTCCAGCAGCCGCAGGCGATAGTCGGTCTTGCTGTCGACATGCACCACCTGCGTGTGTTGTTTCAATAGTTCGATCGCGGGCAGGAAGCGTGCGCGTTGCAGGCCTTCCTTGTAGAGATCGTCGGGGGGCACGTTCGACGTTGCGACCAGCGTCACGCCGCGCTGGAACAGCCCGCGGAACAGATTGCCGAGCAGCATCGCGTCCGCGATATCGGACACGAAGAACTCGTCGAAACAGATGATGCGGGTTTTCTTCGCGATCTTTTCCGCGATCGATTCCAGCGGGTCGGCGCGGTCCTGATGTTTCTTCAGCTCGTCGTGCACCGACTGCATGAAGCGATGGAAGTGGCTGCGCTGGCGCTCCTTGAACGGCAGGCTCTGATAGAACAGATCCATCAGCCAGGTCTTGCCCCGGCCGACGCCGCCCCAGAGGTACAGGCCCTTCTGCAACTGATGTTCCTTTCGCGACAGCAGGCCCTTGAGCAGACCCCCCTTGGGCTGGGGAGCGAGCAGCCGGGATCGCAAATCGTCCAGCAACGCGACGACACGCTCCTGCACGGGATCACGTCGATACCCGAGGCGGGTGCATTCGCGTTCGTAGAGGGCGGCGACGGTGGTGGCGGGCGTGGAGTGGTCGGGCACTGCTGAGCTTTCGGAGCTGCTGTCGGCGCCAATGATAACCGAGCCGCGGCCCGGTTCAGGCGCTCAGTTCCGCCTCGGGGACTTCGGCGCGCTCGTGCACGATCAGGCTGCCTCGCGAGGTAAGAGTGGCCAGGTCGCCATGACACCAGACATTCGGGTAACGGGAGAAATACGTGGCCACCAGACGATCGGCCTGCGCGTCGCCCCACAGGCCCACCGGCAGCGACGGGAAAGGATGGGTGCACACCAGCTCGCCTCGCTGACCGAGCAGCGGTTTGCCGGCACCGTCGAACACCGCCACGTTCATGCCCAGCCCGAGCGCCTGGATTTCGCCTTCATACACCGGCAGCGTCGGGCAGCCGATGCCGAAGCAGGCCATGATGTCCGTGCAGGCGGAAATGGTCGAGAGGTGAATGTCGGGATGCACCTCGCGATAAACGTATCGATAACACGCCGGGGGCAGGGTCCCCGTCGATATCACGGTACGCAGCGCGCTCAAATCGAATTGCTCTCTCGGCCGCAATCCCTGGCGTTCGCAGCTCGCGAGATATTCCGGACCCGTGCCGAAGATAGTCACGCGCTCTTCGGCCACGATTCGCCACAGAATGTTCGGCTCCGGCTGCAGCGCGGCGCCATCGAACAGCACGATCGTCGCGCCGGCCGCCAGCCCGCTCGCGAGCGCGTTCCACATCCCCCAGCCGCAGGTCGTGAAATACAAACACCGGTCCTCGGCGCCCATGTCCGAATGCAGAATGTTTTCTTTCTTTTGCTGGATCAGCGCGCCGCCGGCGCTGTGAACGATGCACGTGGGTGCGCCAGTGGTGTCCGTGGAATAGACGATGAACGCCGGCTGCTCGAACGGGAGCTGCGCGAAAGTCAAAGGCTGGTCCGGATCGCCGAACTGCTCGAACAGCACGCCGTGCGAGATTCGATCCGGCTCCACGTCAGTGTTCAGATAGGGCACGAGCACGACGCGTTCGATGCTGGAGACTCCTTCGCACACCTCGGCAACGCTCGGCAGACAATCGATGTGCTTGCCGGCGTACCGATAACCGTCGGCAGCAAACAATACTCGCGGCTGGATCCGACCGAATCGGTCGACCACGGCGCTCGCGCCCAAGTCCGGCGAACAGGAGGACCAGATTGCACCGAGGCTGGTCGCCGCCAGCATCGCGATGACAGCTTCGGGGATGTTCGGCAGATAACCGGCGACACGGTCGCCGACTTTCACGCCGGATTGTTTCAAGCCGTCCGCCACGCGCGCGACTTCGGTGCGCAGCTGATGTCGTGTCAGCTCGCGCCGCTCCCCGGCTTCGTTGCGGAACACGATGGCAATCGAATCGTCACCGACCGGAATCAGATTTTCGGCATAGTTCAGTAGCGCGCCGACGAACCACTGGGCGCCCGGCATGCGCGCGCCGTCTTCGATGGTCTGCTGGGCGTTCTGCGAGCAGCGGATCTCGCAGAAATCCCACACCGCGTTCCAGAAGTTCTCGGGGAATTCGACCGACCAGCGATGCAGCGACGCGTAATCGTGCACCGGCGCCTTGTAGCGCTCGTGCACGTAATGTGAGAAGCGGGTGAGCGCGGCGTTCCGGGCGCGCTCGGGAGAGGGAGTCCAGATCGGTTGCGCGGCGGGTGTCATGTCAGCGCCCCGCCGCGCAGTCGCGGCTCAAATCACATGTTCTGATAATTCGGACCGGAGCCGCCTTCCGGGGTGGTCCAATTGATGATCTCGTACGGATCCTTGATGTCGCACGCCTTGCAGTGAACGCAGTTGGCCGCGTTGATCTGCAGGCGTCTGCCGCCCTGGCCGTCTTCGACCATTTCATACACGCCGGCCGGGCAGAAGTTCTGGCAAGGGTTTCCATATTCCTTGGTACAGCGATTCACGCAGATCGACGTGTCCAGCACCTTCAGGTGGACCGGTTGCGCTTCGTCATGGACGTTGCCGGCGAAAAACACCGACGCCAGACGGTCGCGCGGCGGCAATGTGCGATCGCCCCAACCGCGATCCGGTGACGCATAGTCGTCCAGCTTCTCCAGTGCCGACCAGTCCGCGGTATTGCGCAGGGTCCATGGCACATTGCCCTTGAACAGCGACTCGATACCGGCATTGACCATCGCAAAGTACAGCCCGCGCTTGAACGCCGGCTTGAAGTTGCGCACCGAATGCAATTCACGGTGACCGTCGGAGTTCCGCCAGCGTGCATCGAAACCGGCGCTTTTGCCTTGCTCGGCCAGATGCTCGGCGGCCAGCGCGCCCGAACGGATCGCCTGGTGAATGCCCTTGATCTTGAATACGTTCAGCGTGCCACCGCAGTCGCCGATCAGCAGGGCGCCCGGCATGTCCAGGCGCGGCAGCGATTGATAACCGCCAGCCGCGATCGTGCGCGCGCCGGCCGCGAGGATCTCGCCGCCTTCGAGCAGCGGCTTGACCCGAGGATGATTCTTGAACTGCTGGAATGCCTCGAACGGCTTCAGTCGCGGATCCTTGTAGTTCAGGCCGACGACGTAACCGACATACACCCGGTCATTGTCGAGGTGATAAAGGAAGCTGCCGCCGTACGTCGCGGAATCCAGCGGCCAGCCGAACGCATGCTCGATGCGACCCGGCTTCACGCGGCCCGGCGGCAACTGCCACAGTTCCTTGAAACCCAAGCCGAACGTCGGCGGGTCGACGCCGTCGCGCAAGTTGTATTTGGCGATGAGTTGTTTGGTGATGGAGCCGCGCGAGCCTTCGGCCAGCACGGTCGTGCCCGCGTGGATTTCCACGCCCGGTGTGTAGTTCGGGCCAGGCTCGCCGTTCTTCTCCAGGCCCATGTCGCCGATGCGAACGCCTTTGACCGCGCCGTTCTCGTCGAACACCGCTTCAGCGGCGGCGAACCCCGGGAAGATGTCGATGCCGAGCGCTTCGGCCTGCGAGGCCATCCACGGCGTCAGCTGGCCGAGCGAAATGATGAAGTTGCCATGATTGTTCATGGGCGTGAGGTTCACCGCCCAGTTCGGCAGCTTGAAGGAGCCGGTGCGCGTCATCAGGCGCACGTCGTCTTCGAGCGCCGGCACTTTCATGCCGGTGTACTCGCTGCGCCAGTTCGGCAACAGCTGTTCGAGCGGGCCGGATTCCAGCACCGCACCCGACAGCGAATGCGCGCCCACGGCCGAAGCCTTCTCCAGCACGCAGATGTTCAGGTCGGGCTTGAGCTGTTTGAGTCGGATGGCGCACGCCAGCCCGGAAGGGCCGGCGCCGACGATCACGACGTCATATTCCATTACTTCACGTTCGGTCATGGCTTGTCTCGTGGGCTTGGGTCCGCTCGCGCGTGGGCGATTGTTGTCGTTGTCGCAGCGACGCTATTACTTCGGCGCCATGCGGATCGCACCGTCCAAACGGATGACCTCGCCATTCAGCATCGTGTTCTCGCAAATGTGCGTGACCAGCGCGGCATATTCCTCGGGGCGGCCGAGGCGCGGCGGGAACGGCACCTGCTTACCGAGCGAGTCCTGCGCTTCCTGAGGCAGCGAGGCCATCATCGGCGTCTTGAAGATGCCCGGAGCGATGGTCATGACGCGAATGCCTGCGCTCGAAAGGTCGCGCGCCATGGGCAGCGTCATGCCGACCACGCCGGCTTTGGAAGCGGAGTAGGCGACCTGTCCGATCTGGCCGTCGAACGCGGCGACCGACGCGGTCATGACGATCGCGCCACGCTCGCCTTCTTCATTCGGCGTGTTGCCGCTCATGGCGGCGGCGGCGGACTTGGCGACCAGCAGCGTGCCGATCAGATTGATCTCGACCACCTTGCGGAAGAAATCGCCCGGCATGGGGCCTTCCTTGTTGACGATACGGCGCGGCCAGGCCACGCCGGCGCAGTTTACGGCGAGGTTCAAGCCGCCCATGTCGTTCTTCGCCTTGGCGATCGCGGCTTCGACGCCGGCTTCGTTGGTCACATCCACGGTTGAAAAGAACGCCGCCGCGCCGAGCGCTTTCGCAGCGGCTTGGCCGGCTGCTTCGTTCACATCGAGCAACGTGACTTTGCCACCGGCCGCGACCAGCCGCTGCGCGACTGCGTGACCGAGGCCCGAGGCGCCGCCGGTGATGACGGCTCGCACTTCATTCAACTTCATGGATCAGTTCCCCTTTAAAGTCTCTGACCGCCGTCCACTTCGATGACGCGGCCTGAAAAATAATCGTTCTCCGCGATGAAGACGGCGGCGTGCGCCATCTCCGCCGGTTCCGCCATGCGCCGCAGCGGTACTGCGTTGACGGCGCGCTCGATCATCTCGGGTTTCATCGTGTCGAGAATTTCGGTGCGCGTAAAGCCCGGAGCGATCGCGCCGGTGCGAATCCCGTACCGCGCGAGCTCCTTGGCCCAGACGACACTCATCGAAACGACGCCGGCCTTGGTGGCGGAGTAGTTCGACTGGCCCATGTTGCCCGCGCGCGAAATGCTCGAGGTGCTGATGATCACGCCGCCGTTGCCCAAAGTAATCATGCGGGCGGCAGCTTCGCGCGCGCCGAGAAACACGCCTGTGAGATTTACATCGACAACGGCGCGCCATTGATCCATGGACATCTTGCCGACCACCTTGCCGTCTTGTGCTTTGACCAGCAGCGCATCTTTGGTGATGCCGGCATTGTTGATCATCACATCGAGTCGGCCGAAGTCGGCGACCACCTGATCGAGCGTGGCTTCGACTTCCTGCTCGCGAGTCACATTACAAAGATAGGTGACGGCGCGAACGCTCTGCGCTTGGCAGAGCGCTTTGGTCTGCTCCAGGTCCTCGGCGTTCAGGTCGAGGAGGGCGACATCGGCCCGCTTCTGCGCGAATGCCAATGCCATTGCACGGCCAATGCCGCGGCCGCTGCCGGTGATGGCGACAAGCTTTCCGTCCAGCTGCATTGGGCTCCCCCGGCCGCTACGAGGCGTCGGATGTTACTCGGTATTTTGCGTTGCACAAAGGGGGTAAAGTGCGACAAATGCAGGCACGCAGGCGATTCCACCAGTCGGGCTCATGACGACAACGGTGGCCAGTCAATCCTGGGGAATCCAGCCCGCCTTGCGCCGTTCCAGGAACGCGGACAGACCTTCCTTGCCTTCCGGGCTCACACGCAAGCGCGCCAGGAGCCGCGCTGTCTCATCGCCGAGCACATCGCGATCGTGGAAGTGAGCGACGCGCTTGACCAACTGTTTTGCCGAACGCACGGCGTGCGGTCCACCACGCAGCAAATGATCCACCTGCTCGTTGACGACTTGATCCAGCTGCTCCGGTGTCGTCGTGAAATGCAACAGGCCGAGCTGCTGCGCTTCGGCGGCGGTGAACGGTGCCGCAGTGAGAAACAAACGTCGCGCCTGGCGAGCGCCGATTGCATCGACCACATACGGCGAAATCGCGGCGGGCACGATGCCCAGTCGCACTTCGGTCAACGCAAATTTGGCCGAGGCCGCGCCGATCGCGATGTCCGCGCAGGCCACGAGGCCGACACCACCGCCGAAGGTGTTTCCATTTACACGCGCGATGAGCGGCAGTTCGAACTCATCGAGTCTGCGCAGCAGTTTTGCGAGCACCTGCGCGTCGGCGACGTTCTGTTCTTCGGTGAAGTTCAACATCGAGCGCATGTGGCCGATGTCCGCGCCGGCGCAGAAGCTGGCGCCCGCGCCCGTGAGCACCACGACGCGTACTTTGGAATCGCCGGCCAGCTTGGTAAGCGCTTCATACATTTCGCCCATGGTCGCGCCGTCGAGCGCGTTGTGCTTTTCCGGGCGATTGAGCGTCAGCGTCGCGACGCCTCGGGAATCGATGCTGGTGGTGACGGTCGACATGGTGTGAGCTCTCGCGCCAAAGAGGGGGCGACTCAGATACGTCAGGGCAGGGGTCGCATGCAATGCATGATTGCATGCGACCCTTGGCCCGGGTTCAGGCAGTGGCTTCGAAGATCTCGCGGCCGATCAGCATGCGGCGGATTTCGCTGGTGCCGGCGCCGATCTCATACAGCTTCGCGTCGCGCAGCAGACGACCCGTGGTGTAATCGTTGATATAGCCGTTGCCGCCGAGCGATTGAATCGCCTCGAGCGCCATCCAGGTCGCTTTCTCGGAGGCCTGCAGAATGCAGCCGGCCGCGTCGAAGCGCGTCACCTTGCCACGATCGCAGGCAGCGGCCACGGAATAAACGTAAGCGCGGCAGGCATTCATGGTCGTGTACATATCGGCGACCTTGCCCTGCATGAGCTGGAAGGTGCCGATGGCTCGTCCGAACTGACGACGCTCGTGCACGTAGGGAATGACAACATCCATGCAAGCACGCATGATGCCGAGCGGGCCACCGGCCAGCACCACCCGTTCGTAATCCAGACCGCTCATCAACACCTGCACGCCTTTACCTTCCTGATGCAGCACGTTTTCGGCGGGCACTTCACAGTCCTGGAACACCAGCTCGCAGGTATCGGAGCCGCGCATACCGAGCTTGTCCAGCTTCTGAGCGCTGGAGAACCCTTTCATGCCGCGCTCGATGATGAACGCCGTGATGCCTCGGGCACCGAGCTCCGGATCGAGCGTCGCGTAGACGACCAGCGTGTCGGCGGTCGGGCCGTTGGTGATCCACATCTTGTTGCCGTTCAGAACGTACTTGTCGCCCTTCTTCACGGCGCGCGTGCCCATGCCGACCACGTCGGAGCCGGCGCCCGGCTCGCTCATTGCCAGCGCGCCCAGGTGCTCGCCGGAGATCAGGCGGGGCAGGTAACGCTCTTTCTGTGCGGGCGTACCCCAACGGCGCAGCTGATTGACGCACAGATTCGAATGCGCGCCATACGACAGGCCCACCGACGCCGAGGCGCGGCTGATTTCTTCCATCGCGATGACGTGGGCGAGGTAGCCCAGGCCGCTGCCGCCGTATTCGTCCTCGACGGTGATGCCGAGCAGACCCAGCTCGCCCAGCTCCGGCCACAGCTGGCGCGGGAATTTGTTCTCGCGATCGATGTCGGCGGCGAGCGGAGCGATGCGTTCGCTCGCAAACTTCGCTACCGTGGCACGCAATGCGTCCAGATCTTCACCCAATCCGAAATCGAAATCTTCCACGGCGGCCCCCGGTCATGTGTGCTGGTCCGGCGGATGGCGCCGGCTCCCGAATTGCCCTATTGTCCGACAGTCCGTCTTTTAGTCAATAACCCCGTTCGCGCCCGCCACCATGGTCATGAAAAAAAAGACGCTATCCACCGCCAAGCCGCGTCGCGCAGGAACTGCCGCACCGGCCGCGACTGAATCCACCGACACGGTTGCGCTGTTCGACCCGGTCGAACGCGCGCCCGCATACACCAAAGTTTCCTCGGCTATCGAACATAAAATCCTGTCGCGCGCTCTGCGCGATGGCGATGTGTTGCCGGCGGAGCTCGAGCTCGCCCAGCAGTTTCGCGTGCATCGGTCCACGGTAAGAGAAGCGCTGAGACAGCTGGAAAGTGCCGGGCTCGTCGCCCGCCCGCCGGGCGCCAAGCGGATGATCGTCAGCCGTCCGGAAGCCGCGAAGGTCGCTTCCGGGATGCGCCATGCGCTGGTGCTGCACGAGGTGTCGTTCGAGAATGTTTGGGAAGCGATGATGGTGATCGAGCCCGAGGTCGCCGCGCTCGCCGCGATTCGCCGAACTCAGGCGGATCTGGTCGCGCTCACTCAGACGAGCGAAGCCTTTCGCGATTCACCGGAAGGCGATCCCGATGCCGTGAATATCGTCGCGACCTTCTTCGAGCAGTTGGGCGCCGCGTCTCGCAATCAGGTGCTGGTGCTCGCGAAACAGTCGCTGGCGCAAGCCCTGGCCCCCTCGCTTGCCCGGATGATCGATAGCGTTCCTCAGGCCCGCACGCGTATCACAGACGCCCAGAAACGCATCATCGTCGCCGTGCGCGACAAGAATGCGGACGAGGCGAGAAAGTGGATGTCGAAGCACGTGCGTGACTTCAAGCGAGGATACGAGGTCGCGGGCATTTCGCCGGATACGCCGATCTCGGTGTAAGCCAACGGTCGGAGATGCGTCACTCCGGCTCGTGCCACAAAATGCCATGATTCGCCCGGCCTTGGCCCGGATCCGGTCACCGGAGGAGCGGGCTTGTCCAAGATCATGCAACGGGGTCCGAGCACGTGGAGAGATCGCGAATGAGGGTGCGCTCAGGGATTGGAATGGCTTTGGCGATGTGGGCGTTCACGGCGCTTGCTCAGCAGCCGTCGGCGCCCACGCCCAAGGTCGAATTGTTCTCGCCGCAGGGCGAGTTCCGTGAGGTTCGCCAGGTAACGGCCCGCTTCACGGTGCCGATGGTCGCGCTCGGCGATCCACGCATCGACGATCCATTCACCGTCAATTGCGCCAGCCCGGGTAAGGGGCGCTGGGCGGATACGCGCAACTGGGTCTACGACTTCGATGCCGATCTGCCCGCTGGCGTGCGCTGTTCGTTCAAGCTGCGCGACGATGCACATACCTTGCAGGGACAACCGCTCCAAGGAAAGCGCACCTTTGAGTTTTCGACCGGCGGGCCGGCCATCGTCAATTCCTATCCCGATCAGGGATGGGAGCAGCTGGATGAGCAGCAGATCTTTCTGTTGCAGCTGGCCGCGCCGGCGACGACGGCTTCGATCGAGCGACACGCCCACTGCAGCGTGGATGGTATCGAAGAACAGATTCCAGTCGAGGTGCTGACCGGAGAGAAGCGGGCTGCCGTACTCAAGGAACGCAGCTCGCTCGGCTATCAGTATTTCCGCCTGCTGTGGAAGAACGGCGCTGAAACGACCGTCGCGTTGCGCGGCGAAGCGCTCGATCAGGCCGAAGAGAGGATTGCGGCGGTCCGTTGTAAACGGAATCTGCCGCCGGCCACTCAAGTGCGATTGCATTGGGGTGCCGGAGTGACTACCGAGTCGGGCGTGCCGACCAGCGCCGATCAGGTGCTGCCGTTCAAAGTTCGTCCGGCGTTCTCGGCCCGCGTCGAATGCACCCGAGCGAATGCGCGCGCGGGCTGCATGCCGATGCAGCCGATCCGCGTGATGTTTGCAGCGCCTGTGCCTCGAGACCTCGCGCTCGGCGTGCGCATTCAAACGCAGGACGGCAAGTCGCTGAGTCCGGATCTCACCCAGACCGAAAACACGCCGACCTTGGAGCAGCTCAACTTCGCCGGGCCGTTTCCGGAGGAATCGACGGTCACCGTGGTCCTGCCCGCGAATCTCCGCGACGACGCGGGACGCACACTCGAAAATGCCGCGCGGTTTCCATTGCCGCTCGGTATCGACGCTTATCCGCCGCTCGCAAAATTCCCGAGCACCTTCGGCATTCTCGAATCGACGCAAGGCGGCGTGTTGCCGGTGACATTGCGTAACGTCGAGTCGCAGTTCGGCGGCGATCGAATGGATCTGCCGGCGAAATCATTGCGTGTCGGCGCCGACCCCGCGGCCATCGCCGGCTGGTTGGAGCGAGTCCGCACGGCCCAGGAAGGATCGGGAGAATGGGTGCCGAACCCGGCGGGGCCGGGAACTGACGAACAGCCGAATCCGCCCGATGTGTGGCGGGAGACGACCGGCGTCAAATCGGTGTTCGATGCCTCCGCGTCAACGGCGAGCTTCACGCTGACCAAGCCCGCCGGCCGGAAACCCGCCGAAGTCATCGGCATTCCTTTGAAACAACCCGGTTTCTATGTGGTCGAGATCGCCAGCAAGCTGCTCGGGCAATCGTTGCTCGGCCGCGATGAATTGCGACATGTGGCGACCTCGGCGCTGGTCACCAACCTGACGGTGCATTTCAACTGGGGACGCGAAAGCTCGACTGTTTGGGTGACTCGCCTCGACAACGGCAAGCCCGTCCCGGATGCAGCGGTGAGCATCGTCGACTACTGCAGTCATTCGAAGCTCGCCGATGCACGCACCAATGCCGAAGGTATCGCGACGATCTCGACCTCGTTCGGCGAGCCGCACAATAACGACCGCTGCTTGCCGTATTCACGCCCGCCCCTGCTCGTGCTCGCCGAACGCGATCAGGACTTCAGCTTCGCCCTGTCCAGCTGGAACGAAGGCATTTCACCGTACAACTTCGGGCTGAACACGGGTGGCGAATGGAACACCGGAATATTTCACACCATCCTCGACCGGGCGTTGTTTCGTGCCGGCGAGACGGTATCGATGAAGCACTTCCTGCGTCGTCACGATTCCTCGGGCGTGAGCGTGCCGGAGAGCGTCGCCGGCGCACGAAAGATCGTCATCTCCCATCTCGGCAGTGGACAGAAATATGAGCTGACCGCGCAGTTCGGCGCAGACGGCGTGGCGGAGAGTCGGTGGGCCATTCCCACCGAGGCGAAGCTGGGCGATTACGAGGTCGCCATCGCTCAAGGCCAGGAGTTCCGAGGCAGCGCGACGTTCAAAGTAGAACAGTTTCGCTTGCCCTCGATGCGAGCCAGCGTGACGGGCTCGGCACTGCCGCTGGTTCAACAGCAATCGGCAGTGCTCGATTTGCATGTCGCCTACATGTCGGGTGGCGGTGCGTCGGGACTGGCCACCAAGCTGCGCACCACTGTCGAGCCCCGGCCGATGCGCTTCGCGGGCTATGAGGATTACGGATTCGGCGGTGCGCCGGTCAAGGAAGGGATCAAGACCGGCGATCATTCCTATTTCTACGATGACGAAGAGAATGCGCCCGCCGAAACGTCGAAGGTGCAAGTGCTGCCCGTGACATTGGACGGGGAGGGTTCGGCGCGTGTCACGGTCTCCGATCTGCCCAAGCTCGACGCTCCGGCGCAACTCACCGCCGAGCTCGAATATGCGGATGCCAATGGCGAACTGCTCACGGCTACCGGGCGGGTGCGACTGGTGCCTTCCGAGCTGAGCGTCGGCATCCGCCGCGACGGTTGGGTCGCGAGCAGCGAGCAACTGCGCTTCCGAACAGTCGTGCTCGGCCTCGACGGCAAGCCACGCGCGCGTCAGGCCGTGAAAGTGTCGTTCTATCAATCGACCGCATATTCCTATCGGAAGCGGCTCATCGGCGGCTTCTACGCGTATGAAACGACGCGCGAGACCAAACGATTGCCGATCAAGTGCGAAGGCGAGACCAACGAGCAGGGGCTCGTGATGTGCGATGTGGCGCCGGGCGTCAGCGGTGAAGTGCTGGTGCGGGCGGAAACGAAAGATGCCCGGCAGAGAACCGCCGGCGCGACGTCTTCGTTCTGGGTCGCCGGCGCGGACGATTGGTGGTTTGCGGGCACGCAGGGCGATCGCATGGATGTGCTGCCGGAGAAAAAGGAATATGCGGCCGGAGAGACGGCTCGCTTCCAGGTCCGGATGCCTTTCCGAGCGGCGACCGCGCTAGTCACTGTCGGGCGTGAGGGCGTGCTGTCGAGCTTCACCGTGCCGCTCAAGGGCGAGGCGCCGATTGTCGAAGTACCGATTGCCGATGCGTATGCGCCGAACGTGTTTGTTTCGGTGCTCGCGGTTCGCGGCCGAGTGGCCCGCAGCGACCGGCCCAAGAGCGCAAAGGGTGAGGAGATCACCGCGCTGGTCGACTTGAACAAGCCCGCCTATCGACTGGGCATGGCGAAGATCAATGTCGGCTGGAAGCCGCATCGATTGAATGTTCGCGTCGTGCCGGATCGCTCCGTATACAAGGTCGCTGAAAAAGCGACCGTGCAGGTTCACGTAGAGCGCGACAACGGCCAGCTGCTGCCGACCGATACGGAAATCGCTCTCGCTGCCGTCGATGAGGCATTGCTGGACCTCGCGCCGAACCGGTCGTGGGATTTGGTGAGCGCCATGATGGGAGTACGCGGTATCGAGGTGTGGACGTCGACCGCGCAAATGCAAGTCGTCGGCAAACGTCACTATGGGCGCAAGGCCGTGCCGCTCGGCGGTGGCGGTGGACGAGAGCGCGATCGTGCGCGTGAACAGTTCGACAGCCTGTTGCTGTGGAAAGGCCGCGTGAAGCTGGACGCTCAAGGTAACGCATCGTTGCAGGTTCCGTTGAACGACTCGCTGACCTCGTTCCGTGTGGTCGCCATCGCGCACGGCTCGAAGGATCTGTTCGGCACCGGTTCGGCGACCATCGCGACGACCCAGGATCTGATGATGCTCTCCGGTCTGCCGCCGTTGGTGCGCGAAGGAGATAAGTTCGCCGCGACGTTTACATTGAGAAACACCACCGATCGCGCGCTCACGGTCGAGGCTCAGGCCCGCATCGCCGAGAAGGGTGCGCCGACGCTGCCGGTGAAACGAGTGGAAGTGCCCGCCGGTCAGGCGCTCGATCTGAGCTGGCCGGTCGAAGTGCCGATCGGCGTCAAGCAGTTGAGCTGGGAAGTCACGGCGAAAGAAGCGAACGGCACCGCCGGCGACAAGGTGAAGCTCAAGCAGGAAGTCATTCCGACCTATCCGGTCCGCACCTATCAAGCGACGATTTCGCAATTGACCGCACCGATGTCGATTCCAGCGGAGCGACCCGCGGGCTCGGTGAAAGGGCGGGGCGGATTGGAAGTGACATTGCGCGCCAAGTTGGGCGAGGGGCTCGATGGCGTCCGCGAGTACATGCTGTGGTATCCGTTCTCCTGCCTGGAGCAGCGGCTGTCTCGAGCTGTCGCCCTGCGCGACGCGAATGCCTGGCAGTCGTGGAGTGAGCGCATCCCTGCGTACATGGACCCGGATGGACTGCTCAAATATTTTCCGACCGATCGTCTGCAGGGCGAAGACACGCTGACCGCTTATGTGCTCGCCATTGCCAACGAGGCGGGCTGGTCGCTGCAGGAACAGGACCAGCAGCGGTTGATCCAGGCGCTGACTCGCTTCGTCGAAGGCAAGATCGTGCGCGGCTCGGCATTGCCGACCGCCGATCTGGCGATTCGCAAACTGGCGGCGATCGAAGCACTGTCCCGATATGACGCAGCGACGCCGCGAATGTTGGACAGCATCGCCATCGAGCCGAATCTCTGGCCGACTTCGGCAGTGCTCGATTGGTTGAATATCCTGGAGCGAGTGAAGGAGATCCGTGATGCCGCCGGGAAGCGCGAGCAAGCGCTGGGCATTCTGCGAGCGCGTCTGAATTTCCAGGGCACGACCATGGGCTTCTCCACCGAGCGCAACGACGCGTTGTGGTGGCTCATGATCTCCGGCGACTCGAACGCGAATCGCATGCTGCTCTCCGTGCTCAACGATCCGCAGTGGCGAGAAGACATTCCTCGACTGGTTCGCGGTGCGCTGGGGCGGCAGCAATCGGGACGTTGGAATACGACCGTTGCAAATGCCTGGGGCGTGCTGGCGATGGAGAAATTCTCCGCGGCATTCGAATCCACGGCCGTCACGGGCACGACTGATATTCGCTACGCCGATAAGGTCACGAAGCTGGAATGGCCGGTGAACAAAGCGAAGGAGGTGAGCGAACTTCCGTGGCAGGAAGGTCGCGCGTCGCTCGATATTGCTCATCAAGGGACGGGCTCACCGTGGGTCATGGTGCGTGCGACCGCGGCGTTGCCGCTCGATAAGCCGCTGTCGTCAGGATACAAAACAGTTCGCACTATCACGCCGATCGATCAGCAAACGCCTGGCCGCTGGACGCGAGGCGACGTGGCGCGTGTCACGTTGGAAATCGAAGCGCAGTCCGATATGGCGTGGGTCGTAGTCGAGGATCCGGTGCCGGCCGGCTCGACGATTCTGGGCAGCGGGCTCGGGGGGCAGTCGACGCTGCTGACCCGACAAGAGCGCAGTGAAGGGGCCGCGTGGCTGGCGTTCGAAGAGCGGCGCTTCGATTCGTTCCGCGCTTACTATCGCTTCGTGCCGAAAGGGCGCTGGACGGTGGAGTACACCGTGCGTCTGAACAATCCCGGACATTTCCAGTTGCCGGCGACTCGGGTCGAAGCGATGTATGCGCCGGAAATGTTCGGTGAATCGCCGAACGCCGATGTCGTCGTCGAGCCCAAGCAATGAAACGGCAGGCGATTGCGCTTGCGGCGGCGACAGTTGTAACTCTGGGCATCGCCTTGGCCTGGCCGGCCAAGGCACCGGAGTTCTCCGCCGTTCGTGCAGGCTTCACTCCTTCGGATGCGTTCCTGCTGGATCGTCACGGCGATGTCATCGATACGGTGCGCATGGACATGAAGGTGAGGCGGTTCGAGTGGCAGCCGCTGAGCGCGATTTCTCCTGCCTTCACTGCGGCCGTCATCCGAGGTGAGGACGCTCGCTTCTGGGACCACAGCGGCATCGATTGGCGCAGCGTCGTCGGTGCGGTGAGAGACCGTTACGTGCGCGGCCGCGCGCGAGGTGCAAGCACGATCACGATGCAAGTCGCATCGTTATTGCGAGCATCGCCGCGTGCTCACGAAGGCGTGCGAGCATGGTGGCAGAAGCGTGATCAGGTCCGTCTCGCGCGGGCGCTCGAAAAGCGCTGGACCAAGGAACAGATCCTCGAAGCGTATGTGAACCTGCTGCACTATCGAGGGGAGTTGCAGGGCATTGCCGCCGCCTCGTATGTGCTGGCGGGCAAGGTGCCGTCGGGGCTGAGCTTATCGGAAAGCCTCGTGATCGCAGCATTACTTCCGCAACCCAGCGCCGCACCGGAGCGAGTCGCGGCGCGAGCTTGCTCTCGTGCTCGTTCGGCAAGCATCGAAGTGGACTGTGCTGAGATGGAGCGCACCGCCGCGACATTGCTATCGAACGATTCCCAGCACTCGGCGGCACCGAAGCTCGCGCCCCAACTCGCTAACGCGCTGCTGAGGTCGGCCGGTCAGCGGATCAGAACCACTATCGATGCAGATCTGCAGCGAACCGCGCGTGGCGTGCTGACGCTGCAACTGGCGAAGCTTGCGGATCAGAACGTTCGTGACGGTGCTGTGCTGATCGTCGACAACGAGACCGGCGACGTGCTGGCCTATGTCGGCTCGGCAGGACCGAGATCGAGAGCCGTGCAGGTCGACGGCGTGCGAGCGCTGCGCCAGGCGGGCTCGACTTTGAAGCCGTTTCTTTACGCGCTGGCCCTGGAACGTCGCTATCTGACCGCGGCTTCGTTGCTCAAAGACTCGCCTGTGTATCTGGATACGGCGACTGGAGCATACATTCCGCAAGACTATGACAAGGACTACAAAGGACTCGTCAGCGTTCGCACGGCACTCGGCAACTCGCTGAACATCCCAGCCGTTCGCACGCTGGTGCTGGTGGGTGTCGAGCCGTTCCGGGATCGGTTGTACGAGCTGGGCTTCGAGCACATCGTCGAGTCGGGCGACTACTACGGATATTCGCTTGCGCTGGGGTCGGCCGAAGTCAGCTTGTGGGAACAGGCGCAAGCGTATCGAACACTCGCTCGCGGTGGGCACTCCTCGCATCTGCGTGTCGTTGCGGACCAATCCTCCGAGCCCGGTCATCAGCTCTTACCGGCGGATGCGAGCTTCATCGTCGCGGACATGATGAGCGATCCTGCTGCGCGCACGCTCACGTTCGGCGCCGACAATTATCTCAACACACGGTTCTGGAGCGCGGTGAAAACCGGCACGAGCAAGGACATGCGCGACAACTGGTGCATCGGTTTCTCCTCGAAGTACACGGTCGCGGTGTGGGTCGGCAACTTCGAAGGGGACTCGATGCACGATGTGAGTGGCGTCACGGGCGCGGCACCGGTGTGGCGGGCGCTGATGGGCGAGCTTCATCGCAACGAGCCGTCATCGGGGCCGCGACCGCCGCCAGGCGTCATCTCGGCACAAACCCGCTTTGTGAATACCAACGAGGCAACGCGCTCGGAATGGTTCACTAAAGATCAGCAGAGCGAGCCAACGATGACAGTGGCGCTCGCACAGCCGGCGGCGCGTATTGCGAGTCCAGCGAACGGCATGGTGATCGCCGTCGACCCGGATATTCCTCCGGCGTATCAGAAGCTGCCGATCAGCGTCGAAGGCGCGACGCGAAAGATGCGCGTGAAGCTCAACGACCAGGAACTGGCGCTGACCGACGGCGTGACTTTATGGACGCCCCGCGCCGGCGCTTACTCGCTCGAGCTGGGAGACGAAAGTGGCAAGGTGCTGGATCGAGTCGTGTTCACGGTGCGATGACTGACCTTCAGCACCGCGTTGCCGCCCCGGCGGCACACAACAGTGCTTGTCGATCCTAACTCCAGCGTCGTCGATAAGAGCGAGTCTTCTCACGATTTCCGCATCTGTCGGAGGAGCACCAGCGACGATTCGCCGGCTTGGAGCGATCGAAGAAGATCCAACGGCACTCCGGAGATCCGCACATTTTGAGTCGATCGAGCTGGCCGAGCGTGGCCAGGTCGTGAAACTGCGCGAGCACCCGGCCGAAGTCGCTGGCACCTTTCGTTGGGCGCAGGTCGAGCCTGCCGTCTTCGATCCTCACCTGTAGGGGAAAGAACACACTGGCTGTATTGACGGACGCGATCGCGTCCCGTGCGTCACTGCGCTCTTCCGGAGCAATGGCAATGTATGCGCGCAGGCTTTCGCGCAAGCGCAGGACCTGCTGCTGAACATCCGACGAGGCGCGCCCCGCCAGCCCATGCACTCTCATCCATGACTCGAGTTGCGCGACTGTGCTGAACACGTCGCTCTGCTGGTGCACCTCGCCGCCTTCGACATAGCTGCGCAGATCCACGGAATTGACGAAGTCGTAGAGCAACGCCAGCTCATCGGGCACGGCGAATTTTTCGGAGAGCTTCATGCGACACGAGTATAACCGATTTGCTAGTTGACACATGGAAACACCGGCAAGTAGTCTTTGCTGGTGTTTACAACCCGACTCTGGCTCCGCCTTCAAGGTGATGCATGTCCCAATCTACCGAGCTTCACTATCTCGACATCGTGGAGCTCGCCGCGCATATCAAGGCCGGGACGATTTCATCCCGCGAGGCGACGCTCGCTCAGTTGGAGCGCATCGAGTCACTCGATCGGAAGCTCTGCAGCTACGCATCGTTGATGTTCGAGCAGGCGCTTTTTGACGCGGAAGCGGCGGATCAGGAGTTGGCAGCGGGGCACGCGCGTGGGCCTTTGCATGGAATCCCGATTGCCGTAAAGGACATTTGTTGGACGAAGGGCCATCCCACCTCCGCGGGCATGCGGCTGCACCGGGATTTTCTGCCTGATCGAGATGCAACCGTCGTTACGCGGCTGCGCGCTGCCGGCGCGGTAGTCCTCGGTAAAACGCAACTCACCGAAGGTGCGTACTCCGATTATCACCCCTCGATTGAACCTCCGCGGAACCCTTGGAACGCGGATTACTGGCCGGGAATATCATCTAGCGGTGCCGCGATCGCGACTGCCGCGGGTCTGTGTTTCGCGGGCATTGCCTCCGACACTGGTGGCTCCATTCGCTGGCCCTGTTATGCAAACGGTGTTACGGGAATCAAGCCGACGTGGGGACGCGTCAGTCGCTTCGGCGTGTTCGAGCTGGCGGCATCTCTGGATCATGTCGGTACCATTGCTCGCACCGCCATCGATGCTGGCCTGCTGTTACATGCGATCGCAGGCTGCGATCCGCTGGATCCTACGTCGCTGACCGAAGCCCTGCCGGATTTTCCGAGCGTGGCCAAGCCCGATCTGTGGGGTATGCGGATCGGCGTGGATTTGACATGGAACCAAATGGATGTCGACCCGGCTACGCAAGACATGCTCAAGTCAGCCATGGCCATCTTCCACGAGCTGGGCGCCGAACTGTTGCCGATCGAATTTCCCGATGCCCGGCAGACGCTGAGGGATTGGGTGGCGAACTGTGCCGTCGAGGCAGCAACTGCGCACGCGCAGACGTTTGCTACCAACCGCTCCGAATATGGGGCCGTTTTGGCTGCGGTGATCGAGCATGGCCGGTCGCTGAGAGCGACCGAGTATCAACAGATATTGCTTAGAAGAATGGACTTCCGAGGTCGCGTCACTGCTACGTTCAAGGATGTCGATCTGTTGCTCGTTCCCGTGCAGCCGATGTCGCCCCTGACGCTTGCAACGATACGCACGCTGGGGGAACAGCCTGAACTGATCGAGCGATTGCAGCGATACACGTGTCCCTTCGACATGACCGGCCACCCGTCGATCACGCTGCCGGGCGGTTTCACGCAGGCCGGTATGCCGATGGGTTTCCAGCTGGTCGCGCCGGCTTTGCACGAACACAATCTGGTGCGCGCTGGGGCCGCGTTTCAATGCGCGACGGACTGGCATCGCCGCCGGCCGGTGCTGTGACATGAGCCTGCTCTCGACCGGACGTTTGTTCTACGGGTGGATCGTCGTCGCCGCGGCATTCACTGTCACGTTCGTTGGTTTCGGCAGTGCCTACGCTTTCAGCGCATTCGTCCACCCGTTGCAGGTCGAATTTGGCGCATCACGCGGCTCGGTCGCTCTGGTGTTCGCCTGGTCTGGATTTTTGTACTTCAGCTTTGGCGCGGTCAGTGGTCGCTTGGCCGACCGATGGGGCGCGCGACCGATCGCGATGCTCGGGATGATCCTGGTTGGTAGCGGGCTGGCGCTTGCGAGCATCGCTCGCACATTGTTTGAAGTTTGCCTCGCCTACGGCCTGGGTGTTGGCTTGGGTATCGGATGTGCTTACGTACCGGTGCTCGGCACCGTGCAACGCTGGTTCGATCGGCGACGAGGACTTGCGACTGGCATTGCGGTCACCGGCATCGGCGTGGGCACTCTCGTGATGCCTCCGGTTGCTGCCGCCTTGATCGATTCGTTCGGCTGGAGGCATGCATATCTCCTCCTTGGCGGTGCCGCGGCATTCCTCGGGGTGGCGGTGACGACCCTCATCGTGAGCGATCCGGCGGAGCGGGGATTACGACCGGACGGTGCGACCGGCGCGCGGCCTCCGCCGAACGTCGCACATGACGCTTCGGTGGCGCATGTCATCCGATCCCGGCCCTTCCTGGCTCTTTACTGCGCTTGTTTCGTCGCTTCGCTGGGCGTCTTCGTGCCGTTCGTCCATCTCGTTCCTTACGCGCAGGACATCGGCATTACATCGGGATTGGCAGCGGCACTCATGGCCGCGATCGGAGCAGGTAGCACGATCGGCCGCCTGGCTCTCGGAAACCTCGCAGATCGGCTTGGCCGACAACAATCCCTGCGACTCGCGTGCCTGGGCATGGGGACTGCGATGATCCTGTGGGCGTTCGCGAAATCTTTCCCGGCGCTCGTCGCCTTCGCCGTCGTCCTCGGTGTTTGTTATGGCGCCTGGGTTGCCGTCCTGCCAGCGGTCGTCGTGGACTTTTTCGGTCGCACGCACGTCAGCACTTTGATCGGTGTCCTCTATACCAGCGTTGCCTTCGGGACACTTCTGGGCCCCTCCGGCGCCGGCTTCATGTTCGACCTGACCTCGAGTTACACCTTCCCGATTCTCGCAAGCGCCGTGGCAAGCCTGGCCTCTGCGTTCATCACGCCACCGCTGCCGCAAGCAGAGCAGCGCGGCTAGAATGCCGGCGCCCGAAATCGGGCGCGACTCGTAATGCTCCATGCAGAAAGTGATGCGTCTGCTATCGCTGATCACGGTCCTCGCGGCTAGTGCCGGTTGCGTATCGACGCAGCTGACTCCCGCAGTCGCCCCGCCGGAGATCGTGCTTCACAAGGATTCCGTTCGGATCGAAGGCTGGTTTTCTGCCCGCGGGGAATGGATGGTAAGCCCGGGAAGGGGGGAGTTCGACAGTTTCAATCCGCTGGAAAAGCCGATGGATCAGCGCTGTGTCAGCGTGGTCAACGCAACGGGATCACATCGAAGCAATTTCGCTGCGCTGGATGGCAAGCGGGTCATAGTGACCGGCGTCGTGATGGACTACTACGATCTACCGTTGGGGCCCACCTACGTGGATCGATTGACGCAGAAGCGCTATTACCGGGGCGAAGTGGTTTTCAACGCTTGCCTGCGTGACGCAGTCTTCATCGCCAGCAGCATTCAGTTGTCCGGTGGCAAAAAAACGGGGCAACGAGTCCTTCGACCCGCTGCCCCGTACACACACTCGAGTTAGACGATTTCGACCGCCAGCGCCGTCGCTTCGCCGCCGCCGATGCACAGCGACGCGACACCGCGCTTCAGATTGCGATTACGCAGCGCGTGGACCAGCGTGGTGAGAATGCGAGCGCCGGTGGCGCCGATCGGGTGTCCGAGCGCGCAAGCGCCGCCGTTCACGTTGACCTTGGCGTGATCGAGGCCGACATCCTTGATCGCGGCCATGGTCACGACGGCGAACGCCTCGTTGATTTCATACAGATCCACATCGTTCGCGGACCAGCCGGTCTTCGCGAGCACCGACTGAATCGCGCCCACCGGCGCGGTGGTGAACCACTCCGGCGCCTGCGCGTGGCTGGTGTAACCGACGATGCGCGCCAGCGGCTTGAGATTGTGCTGGCGTACGGCGCTGGCGCTCGCGATCAGCAGGGCAGAGGCGCCGTCGGAGATCGAAGAAGAGCTTGCGGCGGTGACGGTGCCGTCTTTCGCGAAGGCCGGCTTCAGGCTCGGAATCTTGCTGATGTCACAAGTGAACGGCGTTTCGTCCTTGGCCACGACGCGCTCGCCCTTGCGATCTTTGACGGTGACCGGCGCCACTTCGTTGTTGAAATGACTGCCTTCGACAGCGGCCAGCGCACGACGCACCGATTCCGCGGCGAACTCATCCTGCTGCTGGCGAGTGAAGCCATACTTCGCGGCGGTGGTCTCGGCGAACGAGCCCATCATCTTGCCGTCGAACGGGCTCTGCAGGCCGTCGAAGAACATATGATCCAGAATTTCCGAATGACCCATGCGCAGACCGGCGCGGGCTTTCGGAATGAGATACGGCGCGTTGGTCATCGATTCGATGCCACCGGCGAGCACGACGTTCGCGGAGCCGGCGCGAATCTGATCGGCGGCCATCATCACGGCCTTCAGACCGGAGCCGCACATCTTGTTGATGGTCGTCGCGGGCACTTTCTGCGGCACGCCGCCGGCCAGCGCGGCCTGACGGGCCGGCGCCTGACCGATGCCAGCCATCAACACGCAACCCAGAATGGTTTCGTCGATCTGCTCGGCCGACAGGCCCGAGTCCTTGAGCGCGGCCTGCACAGCCGCGGCGCCGAGTTGCGGGGCAGTCAGCGGGCTGAGTGCGCCCTGGAAAGCACCGATGGGAGTGCGGCGGGCCGCAACGATGTAAACCTGTTCGCTCATGGGAATGCTCGACCTGTGTTCAGTAACGACCCGGGTTCGGTGAGCCGAAGTCCGTGCCCGGCGGGCTTGTACAAAGCCCCCGGACGCCACGCAAGCAAGCTCAGGGCCTTTATGGCGCCGGCTAAACTTACTTGCAAGTACCCAGCGTACGCCGAGTTTGTATGCAGTGCAACAAGGGGCGTTGCACTTAACAATCCACGCTTGTTATGGGCCGGTATAAGGCATTTTTATGCGGCTGAGCGCGGCGATCCGCTCTTCGGCCAGGCGTCGCGCCGCTTGCCACGTCGGGATGTTGCTGCGGGAGGCGAGGGTCAGTATCCGACTGATGATGTTGTGAATGCGCGCGACGCTGCGCAGGGCGCGGTCTTCGTTGTAACCATCGAGCTCGATGGCGCTGTTCATCAGGCCGCCGGCATTGATGGCGTAGTCGGGTGCGTAAAGAATGCCGCGACGGTCCAGCTCCGTGCCCAGTTCTTCGGATTCGAGCTGATTGTTCGCGCCACCGGCGACGATGCGACAGCGCAGGCGAGGCACGGTGTCTTCGTTGATCACTGCACTGAGCGCGCAAGGCGAAAAGACATCCGCGTCGACATCGTAGATTTGTGACATCGGCACCGCCTCCGCGCCGAATTCGGCGACTGCGTGCTCGATGCGTTCTTCGTTGATGTCGGTGATGAACACTTTCGCGCCGGCCGCGCGCAGCGACTTCGCCAGGTGATATCCCACTTGTCCGGCGCCTTGCACGGCGAAGCTCGTGCGTCGCAGATCCGCGTGACCGAGCTTGAACTCCATGCAAGCGCGAATGCCATGCAACGTGCCCAACGCGGTGAAGCGCGAAGGATCGCCACTGCCGCCGAGCAATTGAGGCACGCCGACGACGTGGCGTGTTTCCTGGCGGATGAGCTCCATGTCGTCGGCGGTGGTGCCCACGTCTTCGGTGGTGATGTAGCGTCCGCCGAGCGATTGAATGAAGCGACCGAGCGCGCGAAACAGGGCTTCGCTCTTGTCCGTTTCGGGATTGCCGATCAGCACGCCCTTGGCGCCGCCGAGATTGAGACCGGCGATGGCGGCTTTGTGAGTCATGTCGGCGGAGTGTTTGAGCACGTCGCGCACTGCGTCCGCTTCGTTCGCGTACGGCCACATGCGCAGACCGCCGAGCCCAGGGCCCAGCGCGGTGTTGTGAATCGCGATCACGCAGCGCAGGCCGCTCTCGCGATGATGGAAGAACACCACTTGCTCATGACCGAGCCGGCCGACCGCTTCGAACAAGTTCATCGCCGTCCCTCGAAATATCGAAGGCCTGATTATAGGCACCCTCGGGTACAGGGACGTACCCCGCCGCCAGGAGCGGCGGCGAGCGGCAAAAAGTCAGGCCCCACATTCATCGAAGTCGGGCCAGCTCGCACGAGGGTCGTGGCGGGATGCCCGATCCCGAGATCAAGAATCATCTCTTGGACTGCAAGGCCGCGATGCCATCGTTCGATGACAGGTCCGGCTCACCCAGCTCGGCGAGAATGCGCGCGTGCGCCAGGTCGCGTGTATGGATGACAGCGTCCGACGACTTCATGTCGCGCATCGGGCCGATCGACGGCAGCACGTGGATATCGATGCGACCGGGGCGAGGCAGGAAGCGGCCGGACGGCAGGACGTGGCGCGTGCCCTTGAGAGCGAGCGGCACGACCGGCAGATCGACGCGCGCCGCGATGGTGAACGCGCCGCTGTGAAATTTGCCCAGTCCGGGTTCCGCCAGGAACGTGCCTTCGGGAAAGAACGCGAGCGCCTGGCCGGCGTCGGCGGCTTTCAACAGACGCCTCGCGTCCATGCCGCCCGCGTGCCGGTTGAAGCGATCGACGAACTCCGAGCCGATGCGTCTCAACAGCAGGCCGGCCAGTGGCACGCGGCTGAACTCTTTCTTGATCACGAACGAGAAGCGGGCGGGCAGGGCGGCCTTGAGCACGATGCCATCCAGATAGCTGGCGTGATTGGCGACCACCACGCACGGGCCGGCGGGCAGCAGGTGCTCGTCGATCAGGCGCAGTCGCAAACCAGCGACCGCGAAGAAGGCGCGAGCCGCGAAGTGAGCAATGTGCCGACGAGTTTTGATCCCGAAGGGCAGCAACACCGCGACGAAGGCGCTCAGGCCGAAGACCAGAAACACCGCCACCACATACAATCCATAAATGATTTCGAGCACGGTCCTGATGATCGTCCAGGGTGCGCGCGGCCACGCGTCAGTCATAACTCGACACAGAAGTCACCTGGGATTTTATGTAGAGCGGGCATGGCGGTCGATTTCTGTGAACTGAGTCTCTTTATGTAAACCGTGCCGGGGTTCTGTGATTGTAATCACGCCCGGGGCCCACCCCGGTCTCCATACTGCCGCCATCGATTTAACGGTCTGCCGTGAGCGATCCCGGCGCACACCTAAAGGCGATGAGCAGCGTAACCAAAGCATCAGTTTACTCGAGGTCAGGCGAGGATATGCCGGAGACGCCGTCATTGGCGGCCATCGACCGCTTTCTCGACGCAGTGTGGATGGAGCGCGGATTGTCGCCCAACACACTCTCGGCCTATCGCGCCGACCTGACTGCGTTGGATCGCTGGCTGCAGACACGAGGCACCTCGAGTGTCGCCGCCAAGCGAGCCGACCTGCTCGCGTTCATCGCGCATCGGGTTGAAGCCGGCGCGAGGCCGCGTTCGACCGCCCGCCAGCTTTCCAGCTTTCGCAGATTCTACCGTTATCTGATTCGCGACGGCGCCATCAAGGAAGATCCGACCGCGCAGATCGCCATGCCGAAGATCGGCCGCTCGCTGCCGAAGTCGCTGACCGAGGAAGAGGTCGAGGCATTGCTGAAAGCGCCGGTGATCGAAGATCCGCTGGGTCATCGCGACCGTTGCATGCTCGAAGTGCTGTACGCCACGGGCCTGCGCGTCTCGGAGCTGGTGAACCTGAAGTCCAGTCAAGTGAACATGAATCAGGGCGTGTTACGCATCGTCGGCAAGGGCGATCGCGAACGCTTGATCCCGCTCGGCGACGAGGCGGTGAGCTGGCTGCAGAAATTCCTGAACGGCCCGCGTCTGGAGATCCTGCTGGAGCGCCAGACCGATTATCTGTTCCCCACGCGCCGTGGCGATCGCATGACGCGCCAGGCTTTCTGGCACATCATCAAGCGCTACGCGCAGAAGGCCGGTGTGCAGAAGGCGTTGTCGCCTCATACACTTCGGCATGCATTCGCGACCCATCTGCTGAATCATGGCGCGGACCTGCGCGTGGTGCAGATGCTGCTGGGTCATAGCGACCTGTCGACCACCCAGATCTATACCCACGTGGCTCGCGAG
>JAEWAF010000103.1 GCA_023391815.1 Pseudomonadota bacterium | reverse complement strand
GGGGGGGGCCGCCGGCCCAAACCCGGGGGGGGGGGGGGGGGGGGGGGCTCAGTGGCTCGTAGATCGGCGAGCTGTACTTGGAGTCTATCGATGGCTTCAATGATGCGCCGGCAGTCAGCAGCACTTTGACCGTCTCGATCGACTGCGCATCGACTGCTCGCAGCAGTGCAGCTCGCAGAGCGTCGCTGCCGGCCGCGAAGCAAGCTTTGTTCTCCAGCAGAAATTCCGCCGCCGGGCGTCCTTTGTCGTCGGCGAGTGAGGTGGCGGCCACCAGGGCTGCTCCGAACATGTCGCACGTGAAGCCAGGTAATGCCGCCAACTGTTTGACGGCGTCGACCGATCCGGAGCCTGCCGCGAACGATAGCGCCGTGCGAGCGATGTCGATCGCGGTCGGTGGCAGCTGCATTTCGAGAGGCGGTTGATTATTCTGCATGACGGCCAGCGGCTGCGCTCCGTGCTGCAGAAGTGTTTCTATAGCCGTGAGATTTGCCGAGCCCGCCGCTGCCATCAACGGCGTTTCGCCACCATTTCCAAATCCGTTGACGTCGAGGTCGAGCGCGAGCAGGGTCGTCAGCATGCGTGGATCACGGTGGCGTGCCGCGGCTGACAGGGCCATTGCGGCATCCGAAGGCTGCGCACCGTGTGCAACCAGAACTTCGAGTATTTCGATGTTGCCGCTCTCGACCGCCTGATTCACATACGAATATGAGGACGCGTGCAGAGCCGGATCATCGGCGCCATGCTCGAGCAGCAGCTCCATCAAGTCGGGATTGCGCTGAGCCATTGCATAAGCGACCGCGCGCGACGAGAGCTTGGCGACATCGGCACCGTGCTCGATTAGGAGATGGATCGCGTCGATGCGATTTCGACGGGCGGCCAGGTCAATGGCACTGAGCGTCTGTTCCCGATTGAGCTCGCGAACCGACACGCGCGCGGTTAGGTCCGAGCGCGCCTCGAGCAGTGGGAGCATTGCGTGAGTCGCTTCGTTGTCGATCGCTAGAAGTAGCGGAGTTGCCTCTGTCTGCCGCGCACGAATGTCCGGGCTTGCGCCACATCGGAGCAGCAGATTGATCAGTTCCACGTGGTCCAGCGCGGCGGCCCAATGCAGCGCCGCGTTGCCATATCGATCCAGTTGGTTCGGGTCGAAGCCGCCCGTGAAGGCTTCCTGAACAGTTGGGAGATCGTTCGCTATGATGGCGCGAAAGAACGTCTCGGAGGCCATCTTCTCGCCCGAGGATTCCGCGGCCGGCGGTGGCGCACAGGCCGGCTCGGCTTGTGCAATGGATTGGCATGCCGCGATCAGGCTGGCTAGCGCCAGGCAAAGAACGCCTGCGATGCGCATGCGTTGCTTGTCGGGATTGCCGGGGGTGGCGTGATTCCTGGTGCGCTCGTGATCCATGCCGTCATCCTGGCCGAAGCGTTGCATGCAAGCTTGCATTCAATGAGCAGCGAGGTCCATCCCGCAGTCACCTCCGCACGGCACGCCACAGGCGTCCGCGTGCGTAGTGAAGCACCGTCGAGACCGCCCTGAATCCCGGCTCCAACGACATTCGAGAGGCAGAAGCGGTTGCTGATATCTGCGCGAGACTAATCGCCATTAGCGAATAGATGCTGCTCGTTTCGCTCGCAAAGGATCGGTGCGAACGGATGATCTCGACCACCCTGATTTCCTATTATTGCAGGAGTTCCCGGAGTTCCGCGATCTCCATGCGTTCGCTTCCGTCGAAGCCCCGCGAACATACAAGCAGGTTTTCGATGAGTTCATGGCGCACAACGAGGCGCGCATGGCGAAGACGGATCTTGCGTTCGCGACGGTCGAGAGCTATCGAAAGATTCTGGAGTCGACCTGGCGGCCCGCCATCGGCGAGCTGATCCTTCGAAGAGGTGAAGTATTCGACGTTGGCCAAGATCATTGATGCGAAATTGGAGATCTCGAAGAAGACCCACAACAACATCGTCAGCGTCATCCGCTGCGCGTTCGAGTACGGCTATCGCGATCATCCCGGGAAGAGCAACCCGGCGTCTGTGCTCAAGTGCTTTCGCCTGATGAAGAAAGATCGCCCGGCTCCGGATCCATTCTCGATTCAAGAGGCCGAAGCGCTGATCGCCGCGATCCATCGTGATTGGGGCGAGGCGCAGGGCAACTACGATGAGTTTCGTTTCTTTACGGGCCTACGTCCCTTGGAGCAATTCGCCTTGCTGGTCCAGGATTGCGACCTTGAGCAGGGCAAGCTCAAGGTCACCAAGGCTCGCGTGATGAATCGCGACAAGGACCGCACCAAGACCGGCGTCGATCGAATCGCGAGTTGTGCCCGCGAGCGATCGAGGTGCTCAAGCGCCAGCTCGCGTTGAGGGAGCGAATGAAGCAGGCCGGTCGAATCAGACACGACCATCTGTTCTTCCGCGCGAATGGCAAACCCTTCGGGCTCATCAGGCATCCCTACGACCGGTGGCGCTGGTCGCTGAGCATGACGGTCAAGGGCCGATATCGCGAGCCGTACAACGCCCGCCACTCGTTCGTGAGCTGGAACCTGATGCTGGGCAAGAATCTGCTGTGGGTCGCCAAGCAGCACGGGCACAGCGTGCAGACGATGCTCGATACGTATGCCACCTGGATTGATGGCTCCCAGCCGGAGGACATCGAGGCGATTCGCCAGGCCATGCAGAGGAGGCCACCACTGCTGACGGGGCCGATCGAGCCAGGATTGGAGTTCGAGCCCCCAGCGTCCATTGCACCCTCCCAGCGTATTGGCACTGGATTGGCACTGGAACCACGCTACGAATGCGTAACTCGCGGAATGCTAAGGGAAATGTATGGTGGAAAGGGAGGGACTCGAACCCTCGACCCCGGCATTATGAGTGCCGTGCTCTAACCGGCTGAGCTACCTTTCCAAGCCGTTTTCCGACAGTGGGCGCCGCGCGGAGGGCGGTTCCCGAGAAGCGGGGGCGGCGATTCTCCAGGGGGGCGTCCGGGGTGTCAAGACGAGTGGCCGGGAATTGCGCATTTTGAGGCGAACCGGCCGAGTTCGGCGCGGAAATGCCGTGAAGAGGCGCGTCTCCGGAGGTGGCAGGCGGCAGGCGATCGTCAGCTCGGAGCGATTTTCCGCAAGCGCGGTTTGCTAGAGTCCACGGCGATCCAAAGGGGAGATGCCATGACCAGCAGCCAGCGGTTCTCCGTGCGCGGCAAAGTTGTCTTGATCACCGGCGCGTCGAGCGGGTTCGGCGCTCATTTCGCGCGGGTGCTTGCGAGTGAAGGGGCGAAGGTGGGGTTGGCCGCCCGCCGCGTGGATGCGCTAGAGGCGATCGCGGCCGAGATTCGCAAGGCGGGCGGAACGGCGGCAACCGCCAGGCTCGATGTAGCTGATCACGCATCGATACGACAGGCGGTGCAGTCGATCGAGCAGTCGCTCGGTCGCATCGATGTGCTCGTCAACAACTCGGGGGTGTCGATCGGCAAGCCGCTGCTCGAACAGACCGCCGAAGATTTCGACGCGGTGATGAATGTGAATTTGCGGGGCGCGTTCCTGGTCGCCACCGAAGTCGCGCGTCGCATGAAGGCCGACGGCAAGGGCGGCAGCATCATCAACATCGAATCGATTCTGAGTTTCAGACAGGCCGGACAGATCGCGCCGTATGCCGCATCGAAAGCGGGGCTCACGCAGCTGACCCGCTCGATGGCATTGGAGCTCGCGCGCTTCAAGATTCGCGTGAACGGCATCGCGCCGGGATATTTCGCCACCGACATCAACAAAGAATTCTTCGCCACCGAAGGCGGCGCGGCGATGATCAAGCGCATGCCCTTGCGACGGCTCGGCGAGCTCCGGGAATTGGAAGGGCCGCTATTGCTGTTGGCCTCGGATGCGTCGAGCTATATGAGTGGCGCGACCATCGTGGTCGACGGCGGTCACCTGAGCAGCAACCTGTAAATAGTCGAGCGCAGCGGTCGCCAGAATTCGCCACATTGCTTCGCTGACTCGCCATGACGCCGCACGGATTGCGACCGCATCCGGCCTTTGAATAGCACTCACGGGCAAACGTCACCCGCCTCCCACCAGGGGAGCAACGACGGGAGTTCGATGAGGAGCGCGACTATGTTCAAGAAAGTGCTGGTTACCGCGGTGGCCCTGGCGATGAGCGCGGGTGCGGCTCACGCGGGCGAGAAGAACAAATTCACGAAGGAAGAAGGCGTCGGCATGTTCAGCGGCGCGGCGGCGGGTGCCATCGTCGGTGGCCCGATCGGCGCGGCGGTGGGCTTCATGTTCGGCGGCATTCTCGGCGACAGCGTCGGCACGGCGAATCGGGCGCAGCTGCACGCCAAGCAGATGGAAGAGCAGTCTCAAAAGCTCGAGCAGGAGTTGATCGATACGCGCATCGCGCTGGCGAAGGCCAGTGAGCGTACCGGTGGCGATGAAATGCTCGATGCGCTCGCCGAGCGTCTGCATGCCGATGTGTTGTTCCGTACAAACGACGCGAAGATGGATGCTGACGTGGTGAGCAAGCTGGCGGATCTCGGCAAGTTGCTGGCGCTGCATGGTCAGCTGGAAGTCCAGTTGCATGGTTTCGCCGATCCGCGCGGTAACTCGGAGAAAAATCTCGAACTGTCGCTGGAGCGTGCGAACGCTGTGCGAGAGGCGCTGATTCGTGGCGGTGCCTCGCCGGAGCAGATTCAGTTGTCGGCGCATGGCTCGGATCTGACCACGGCGCCGAAGGGAGATCTGGAGGCATATGCCTGGGAACGTCGGGTGAGTTTGTCCATCCGGCCTACAGCCACCCCCGCGGTGGCGCGTAACGAGTGAGCTCGTCCGCGGAAGCGGCCGGCATCGCGCCGGCCGTTTCCTAACGGCTTATGCAGTAGCCATCGCCTCGCTCACCTTCTACAGTCCGGATTCCTCAAATGTGCCTAGCGAGTATCGTGATGTCCGAAATCGCCAATTCGTTGATCGTGGATTTCGGCGCCACGGCTCCTGAAACCACGCATTCGAAGCCGCCTGCCGATCGTCTGCTCGCGGGCAATCCCGAACAGGTCGCACGCAACTATTTCAGCGATAGCACGGGGCGTTTTTTCGCCGGTGTGTGGGAGAGCACGCCGGGTAAGTGGCGCGTGCGGTATTCGGAAAACGAGTTCTGCTATATCACTCGCGGCCGCGTACGCATCGAGCACGAATCGGGGCGCGGCTGGACGTTTTCTGCAGGCGCTTCCTTCGTCATCCCCGCCGGCTTCAACGGGGTCTGGGAAGTGCTCGAGCCGACCGCCAAGCTCTATGTGATCTACGAGCCGGCGTAGTGCAAAGTCGGGCGTCGCTGCTCCAAACTGGAGCGAGGTGCCCCATCTGCGCGCAGCGGCGGTCATCGTCGAATTCCAAGCCTCCGGTATACCGGCCCGCGCCGTTGCTGGGTCATGGGCCGGTTTGGGTCATTCATTGGCAGCGCTGAACGCGCCCGAGAGTCTTGGCATGCCTCCTGCATTATGACTCTCGGACGCATTTGTGGCTTTTCCGCCGCAGATTTAGGGAATATCTGGCCAATTAAAGTAAACTTCAACGACATGCCGAGCGCGGCGTGTTTCTTTCTCACCACAAAGGGGAGACCCATGCGAAATTTCAGGATTCTGGCTGCGATTGGATTGCTGGGGGCAGCCGCGGCAGCGAACGCTGACGTGTCATCGACGTGGACAGCCGTTAGCGACTACGACTTCCGCGGTACGTCTCAATCGGCCAAGGATCCTGCCATCCAGGGCAGCATCGATTTCGCGACCGACAGTGGCTGGTATATCGGCGCCTGGGGCAGCAACGTCGATTTCGACAATGACATCGATCTGGAAGTCGACCTGTACACCGGCTTCTCCGGCGGCGACGAGAATGGGCTGGGCTGGGACGTGGGCTTCGTGTACTACGGCTATCCCGACGATTCCGATGCCAACTATCCCGAGATTTACGGCAAGTTGAAGTACGGCCTGTTCTCCGGCGGCCTGTACTATTCGAACGACTGGATCAATTCGAATGAGAGCTCCGTGTATCTGACGGGCGATGTCGCCGTGCCTCTGCCGCAGAATTTCACGTTGAATCTGCATGCCGGCTACAGCACCGGCGAATACTTCAGCGATCGCGATACCGAGTACTTCGATTACTCGGTCGGTGTCGGCTACACCATGGGCAACTTCAATCTCGGCTTGAAGTATGTGGACACCTCGCTCGACAGGGGCGATGCTTGGTTCAGCGACAGCGATGTGAACAACACGGAAGGCCGCGTGATCTTCACAGTCGCGACCACTTTCCCGTGGAAGAATCAGTAACGAGCGCTCAGCCGAAGTTTGTTCGAACGAAGAGCCCCGCATCGAAAGGTGCGGGGCTTTTTCTTTATGCGCTCGCCGTTCGGCCCGGCGCGGCGGGCAGTTGTTTGATCACGGATGCTACCGCGCTCGGCTTGGAGAGCAGCACCAGCTCATGCGCGCGCTGTGCGGCGCTGGCCATGGCTGCGAATGCCTGGTCCATCGCGACCGGGCGCGATAACAGGTAGCCCTGTAGCGAAAGATTCTTGCAGCCGAGGAAGCGTTCGAACTGTTCGGCGCGTTCCAAGCCTTCGGCGGTGACTTGCAGGCCGAGGCCGTTGCACATGTCGATCATCGCGCGAACGATGGACCGCGAGCGCGCGTTGGTGTCGATGCTTTCGATCAGGCTCCGATCGAGCTTGACGCGAGTCAGCGGCAATCGTTCCAGCGAGGACAGCGACGAATAGCCCGTGCCGAAGTCATCGAGCGCGATGGCGACGCCGAGCGCGCGCAGGCGATGTAACTGTTCGATCGTGGCCGGCCCGGTCTGCAACACCGACTCGGTCAATTCGATTTCGATACAGCGAGGCGGCACATCGAATTCGATGAGCAACTCGCGCACGCGATCGACGAATCGGTAATCCAGCAGCTGTCGTGGCGACACATTGATCGCGACGCGCGCCTGCGGCCACGCCCCGCGATGCCAATGGGCAGCCGCCTGGATCGCGGTACGCAGCACCCAATCGCTGATCTCCATGATGAGACCGGATTCTTCGGCGACGCTCAGGAACTCGCCCGGTGGGATGTACCGGCCGTCGGGCGTGCGCCAGCGAATCAGCGCTTCGACCAGCTGAGTCTGCAACTCCTCGATGCTCACCTCGGGCTGGAAGAACAGCTCGAACTCGTTGCGCTCGATCGCGCGGCGCAGGTCCTGCTCGATGCGGAATTTGTTCGACGCGCCCGCCAGGAGCTCCGGCGTGAACATGCTCGCGCGACCGCGGCCAAGTGACTTCGTATGGAACAGCGCGGTGTCGGCAGCAATGAGCAAGGCTTCGGCGTTCTGCTCGTGATCCGGATAAATGCTGGCGCCGACGCTGACGCCGATGATCAGCTCGCGACCGTCGACGTCGAGCGGCTTCTGAAACGCGCGAATGATGTGCTCGCTGGCGGCGCGAATCTCCTCGAGGTCGCCCGCGTCTTCGCAAATGACGGTGAATTCGTCGCCGCCGAGGCGAGCGGCGAAACCGAGTGGCTGGGCGGCGGATTGCAACCGTTGCGCGATCCCACGCAGCACGCGATCGCCGAACGAGTGACCGATGCTGTCGTTGATGTTTTTGAAGTTGTCCACGTCGAGGAACAGCACGCCGACGCGTCGATTCGACTGCGAGGCCTGCTCCAGGCTGGCATTCAGCAGCTTGAAGAGCTGCCGGCGATTCGGCAGACCGGTGAGCGGGTCGACTTCCGCCAATTCCTGCAGCTGGCGCGTTCGCTCGGCCACTTTCTCTTCGAGCTGGTGATGCGCGTCGAGCGCGGCGGCCTGCGCGTGACTGAGGCGCTCGGCCATGTTGTTGAAGGCAACCGCGAGCGAATCGAGCTCCTTGATGCCGCCACGGGGGACACGCGAGCAAGGTTCGCCGGCCGCAATTTTTTCAGAGGCCTGGATCAAGCGACGGACCGGCAGCACCACACTGCGCACGGTCGCAATCGAGATCCACAGCAGCACCACGAGCACGGCGATGCTGATCCAGGCGACGACGGAGCGGTCGGTCTTTTCTTCTTGCTCCTCGGCCTGCCATGTCAAAGCAACCTCAGGGGCGGCAGTGACGGCCACGTTCGATACTGGCGCCGGCAGCGGCGCTTCGAGGTGCGGAACGTTTGTTTCTTGGTTCGATTTCGGCGGAGCGATCTTCGCCGCCGCGGTTTCTTTCGGTACGCGTGCCAGCAGCTTCGTCGTTTGCGCGACGAACCCGTTGCCGGTCGCATCCAGATCCTGGTGCGTCTTCACCAGTCCGGCGCGCAACTCGGTCAGCCTGGCGAAATCCTGCTCCATGGCCGCGAACCACTCATCGCTCTCGGCCCGGCGCAAGCTCTTGGCGTTCTCCAGCATCGATTGCGCGAACACCGCTTCGGCCTTGCCGAGGGCGTCGAAGATTTCCGGGGTCGTGCTGAACGAGCGCACGGCCGCGGCGAAACTGTCGCGCATTCCGCTCAGACTGGTGTTCAGGTGCATGAGCGATTGCCGAGCCACGACGCGGCCGAAGATCTTGAAAGCACCGTCGAGCGACGCGTTCACGCGGCCGCTCATGTGTTCCAGTGTTTCCGAGTAGTCCCGCAGCAGCGTGCGACGGTTCTGCGACAGCTCGATCCAGCGATCCGCGTCGCGCTTGTGTTGACGGATTGCGCCGGGAAGGGATTTGTATGCTCGCTCGCCGAGCGTATCGGCTCGCTCTGTGAAGCGCGTCGTTGCGCGGTCGAGCTCTTTGCCGAACTGACGATAGCGAGCGAGTGCTTCGACCGAGTTGGATTGCACGGCCGAGTAAACGGATTCGTCGAATCGTTCGATCGTACGGATCAGCTCCTCGCCAGAGAGCGTTTCGACGGGAGCGGCCGTTTCAACCGCCGGCGCGGGAGGTGCGACGACCTCCTTAACGACCGGAGGAGGCGCGGGGACCGGCTGTTCGAAGGATTGCGTGACGATCGCGGTGCTGCGCTCGACGATGAAGTTCGCGGCGGCAGCGAGGACAGCGACGCTCGCGAACGCGACCATCAGCCGAGTCGAAATGCTCCATGACGAGAGTACGCCGGACGCAGCAAGTCTCGTGCGCGCAGTGGCGAGCCACTGGCGCCATTCACGAATCGACAAAATGTGAGCCACGTTAACTTCTGGAGCGGAGCTGAATTACCTTCGGCAGAACCGTAGTCTGCGAAGCACAGCTGCCACTATCCATGAGGCTCTTTCGAAACTGCGGGATGCATCTCATCCTGAAGGGGCCGCCTCATCCGGCGGCCACGCTCTCGGACAGCGATGCGTAGGCCGAAGACTACGCGATGGTCTTCAGCACCTCGCCAAGCCGGGTCACGAGCTCGTCGATCTGCGCCGTCGAGATGATCAGCGGCGGCGAGAGCGCGATCGTGTCGCCGGTGATGCGAATCAAAATGCCCTTTTCGAAGCTCTTCACCAGCGCTTCGTAGCCACGCGCGCCGGCGGGAGCGCCCGGGCGGGGCTGCAGCTCGATGCCTGCGACCAGGCCCAGATTGCGTACGTCGATGACGTTCGGCGCCGAGCGCAGTGAGTGAACCGCGTCTTCCCAGAGTTTCGCCAGCTCGGCGCCACGAGTGAGCAAGCCTTCGCGCTCGTAGATTTCCTGGGTCGCGAGGCCCGCGGCACAGGCGGCAGGATGTCCCGAGTAGGTGTAACCGTGGAAGAGCTCGATGCCGTCCGGGCCTTGCATGAACGCATCGTAGATATGCTTGCGTACGAACACCGCGCCCATCGGAATCGCACCGTTGGTGAGTCCCTTCGCGGTTGTGATGATGTCGGGCATCACGTCGAAATACTGCGCGCCGAACGGCGTGCCGAGGCGACCGAAGCCGGTGATGACTTCGTCGAAGATCAACAGAATGCCGTACTTGTCACAGATCGCGCGCAGCTTCTGCAAGTAACCCTTCGGCGGCAGGATGACGCCGGCGGAGCCGGCCATCGGCTCGACGATGACGGCAGCGATGGTCGATGCATCGTGCAACGTCACCAATCGCTCCAGATCGTCGGCCAGGTGCAGGCCCCACTCGGGCAGACCGCGAGTGAATGCGTTGTGCTCGAGGTCGAGCGTGTGGCGCAGATGGTCGGCGTTCAGCAGCATCGAGTCGAAATATTTACGGTTGTTCGACAGGCCGCCGACGGAGATGCCGCCGAAGCCGACGCCGTGATAACCCTTCTCGCGGCCGATCAATCGCTGGCGTGACGCCTCACCTTTCATGCGGTGATAGCCGACCGCGATCTTCAGCGCGGTGTCGACCGACTCCGAGCCGGAGTTGGTGAAGAACACATGATTCAGATCGCCCGGCATGAGCTCGATCAGGCGGTTTGCAAGCTCGAAGCCGATGGGATGGCCCATCTGAAAGGTCGGCGCGTAATCCAGGGTCGCCATCTGCTCGGCGACCGCGGCGGTGATCTCTTTGCGACCGTGGCCCGCGTTTACGCACCACAGGCCCGCGCACCCATCCAGTACTTTGCGCCCGTCGGGTGTCCAGTAGTGCATCCCTTCGGCACGAGCCAGCAAGCGCGGCTGGCTCTTGAACTGCCGATTGGCGGTGAAGGGCATCCAGAAAGCTTCGAGAGCATCGCGCGTGAGGGCCGAGGACATGGGCACCGCCTGATTCGCTGGTTGGATCGTCAATGCGTGGCGATGATAAGAAAAATCAACATGCGCCTCAAATGTTCCTGGGGAAAGCGCGCGAAAATGCTGGTCGCTGGGAAGGATTGTCTATTATTCTAAACGCCTGCAAGAGCGAGGCGGACAATGAGCATCGATGTAGGCGGTCATCTGAAAGCGGTCCGGATGATGTACGGGCTGTCCCAGCGCGAGCTGGCCAAGCGCGCCGGCGTCACCAACGGCACCATTTCCCTCATCGAGCAGAACCGCGTCAGCCCGTCGGTGAGCTCGCTGAAAAAAGTGCTGGACGGCGTGCCGATGTCGCTGGCCGACTTCTTCACCTTGGATTTGCAGGAAACTCCCCAAGTTTTCTATGCCCGCGAGGAGCTGGCGGATATCGGCGATCGCGACGTGCAGCTCCGGCTGGTGGCGGCGAAGCGAACCAATCGCGCCATGACCATCATGCACGAGCGCTATCGGCCGAAGGCGGACACCGGCGCCGACATGCTCAGCCACAAAGGCGAGGAGGGCGGCATCATTCTGACGGGTCACATTGAATTGACCGTAGGCGGTCAAAGCAGAGTGCTCGGGCCCGGAGACGCGTACTATTTCGCCAGCGCAGTTCCGCATCGGTTCCGCAATGTCGGCGAGGAGGCCTGCGAGATCGTCAGTGCCAGCACGCCGCCGACTTTCTAAGTTTCAACCAGAGCGCTTGTAGAGACGTCATGAAGACCACTGTTGCCGCCACTCAATTCGCCAGCACGCCGGACCGCACGGCCAATCTCGCCACCGCCGAGCGGCTGGTGCGCGAGTCGGCCAGGCAGGGCGCGAACATCGTTCTGATTCAGGAGCTGTTCGAGACGCCTTACTTCTGTAAAGAGCACAATCCGCAGTGTTTCTCGGTCGCCATGCCGATCGAGGAAAACCCGGCGGTGCGTCGCTTTCAGGATCTGGCGCGCGAGCTGAACGTGGTGCTCCCGTGCAGCGTGTACGAGCGCGCGGGCAACGCCTTCTACAACTCGGTTGCCATCATCGATGCGGATGGTGCGTTGCTCGGCACCTATCGCAAGGCTCATATTCCCGAGAGCCCGGGCTATCACGAGAAGTTTTACTTCTCGCCCGGCGACACGGGCTTCAAGGTGTGGCCGACGCGCTTTGGCAGGATCGGTGTCGCGATCTGCTGGGACCAGTGGTTCCCCGAGTCGGCGCGTGCCATGGCCGTGCAGGGCGCGGAGATTCTGTTCTATCCGACGGCGATCGGCTCGGAGCCGCAGGACCTGAGCATCGATTCGCGCGATCATTGGCAGCGCGCGATGCAAGGCCATGCCGCCTCCAACATCATGCCGCTGGTGGCTTCCAATCGAGTGGGCACCGAGAAAGGTCAGAACTGGACCGTGACTTACTATGGCTCCTCGTTCATCGCCGATCACACCGGCGCGATCGTCAAGCAGGCACCGCGCGAAGGCGAGGCGATCCTCACCGCGACCTTCGATCTCGATGCGATTCGTAACTATCGCAACGCTTGGGGGGTGTTCCGCGATCGCCGGCCCGAGTTATACGGGCCGATCATGACGCTCGACGGCCGGCAGAGCGCGCGCTGATTACGGCGTTCTTCGGCAGCGGAGAGCGCCAGTTCAGGTTCGTCTCCGGGCGGAAGCGCGCGGACTCATTTCTTGCTCTCCGAACAGGAGGGACCGCGCGCAAGCGCGGCTAAAGGGTATTCATGCAAATTTTCGTTTCGTGTCCGCCGGGCGTCGCGGATCTCACTGCCGCGGAGCTGCGCAATTGCGGCGCGACCCAGACGCGCGAGTTCAAGCTCGGCGTGCAAGCCGAAGGCTCGCTCGAAGTCGCTTATCGCGCCTGTTTATGGTCACGCACGGCCAGTCGTGTGCTGTTGCCCCTGGGAACATTTCCGGCCGCCACTCAGGAGCAGCTGTATCAAGGCATCGCGAGCATCGACTGGCAACAACATGTCGGTCCGAAGGGCACGATAGCCATCGACTTCGGCGGCTCCTCGAGCGGCATCACGCATACGCATTTCGGCGCGCTGAAGACCAAGGACGCCATCGTCGATCAGTTTCGTGAGCGAACCGGCGAGCGGCCGTCCGTGCAATTGGAGCAGCCCGATGTTCGTATCGATGTGCGGCTCGACCGCGATCGCGCGACGGTCAGCCTGGACCTTTCCGGCGATAGCTTGCATCGACGGGCGTATCGCGCTCGGGGCGTCGCCGCGCCGTTGAAGGAGAATCTCGCTGCCGCTGTGTTGCTCCGCTGTGGTTGGCCGGCCATCGCTGAAGAAGGCGGCGATCTGGTCGATCCGATGTGCGGCTCGGGCACGCTGCCGATCGAAGCCGCGATGATGGCGTTGGATATCGCACCCGGCCTCCTGCGCAGCTACTTCGGCTTCATTCGCTGGCGCGGTCACGACCGTGCTTTATGGGAGCGATTGGTCCAGGAAGCTCGCGATCGTCGCGAGGCGGCGGCGACCCGGAAAGTCACGTTGCGTGGCTACGATACCGACGCGGCAGCTGTGCGCGCGGCAATCGAAAACGTCGAGCGTGCCAAGCTGCGCGGCGTCGTACACATCGAACGTCGCGACCTGGAACAACTGACGCGTCAGAGCGAAGCGCCCACCGGCCTGGTCGTCACCAATCCGCCGTATGGCGAGCGTATCGGCGAACAGGATCGATTGCAGGCGCTCTATCAAACATTGGGTGCGAAGCTGCGCGAACACTTCGAAGGCTGGAAGGCGGCGGTGCTGACCGGCAATCCGCCGCTGGCGAAGGCAGTCGGTATCAATGCACGCCGAACGCACACGCTATTCAACGGCCGCATCGAATGCCGACTGTTGCGCTTCGATGTAACGCCCGGTGACTATATCGGTGAACGTAAGCCGCCGCCGGATGCAGCTGAGATTCGCGAACGGCCGGGCGCGCAGATGTTCGCCAATCGATTGCGCAAGAATCTCAAGACGATGCAGGACTGGGCGCGTCGCGAGAGCGTCGATTGCTATCGTATCTACGACGCGGACATGCCCGAGTACGCGTTTGCAATCGACCAGTACAGCAATGGCGAGGGCGAGCGCTGGGTCGTCGTGCAGGAGTACGCTCCGCCAAAGACCATAGAGCCGAAGGCTGCGCGTCAGCGTCGGAACGAAGCGCTCGCGGTGATTCCGCATGAGCTGGGCTTGCCCGAGGATCGTCTGTTCATTCGCGAGCGCCGTCAGCAGAAAGACGGTGCTCAATACGAGAAGCTGGACAACGAGCGCGAATATCACATCGTGCGCGAGCAGCCGTACCGGTTCGCGGTGAACTTCACCGACTATCTGGATACGGGCTTGTTTCTGGATCACCGTCTGACGCGTCGTTATGTCGGCGAGTTGGCGCGCGGCAAACGTTTCTTGAATTTGTTCGCGTACACGGGCACGGCGACTGTATACGCCGCTGGCGGTGGTGCCGCGTCCTCGACGACGGTCGATATGTCCCGAACTTATCTCGAATGGGCCAAACGCAACCTGGCCTTGAACGATCTCGCCGGGCCCGAGCACGGCTTCGTTCAAGCGGACTGCCTGGCCTGGCTGGAAGAGCAACGAGACAAGTCGCGGCGCTGGGATCTGATGTTCATCGATCCGCCGACGCACTCACGCTCCAAGCGCATGGAACAGGACTTCGACGTACAACGCGACCACGTCCGGTTATTGACGCTTGCTGCGCAGCTGTTGACCCCCGAGGGCGTCATCGTGTTCTCCAACAACTACACGCGCTTTCGCCTGGATCGCGACGGGCTCGCGGCGTTCGAGATCGAGGACATCGGCCGGCGCACGCTGCCCAAGGACTTCGAGCGCAATCCGCGCATCCATGCTTGTTATGTCTTACGGCGCCGGGCGTCCGCCGGGGTCACTGCAGAACTTACTGAAAATTCTGCGGGCAGAGCGGTCCTGCCCTGAGGGAAAGTCCCACCGGCAGTGGTCCGAATGGCCACTGCCGATGAGGGTCCTCGGGGAAATGCTGCGCGGGAAGGACGAAGCACACGTTTTTCCGCCTAAAAAAGCGGCGAATACGGGCGCAAGCGCATTGCTATGACGGACCTGTTGCAGCACAATTGCGCCCGCGTTACAGCCCCACCTCCCCAAATCCCTAGTCGATTGTGAAGTGATTGTTATGAGCGGCGATCCGTTCCAGGTTCATTTTCATCCCAAGCTGGGCGTCGTGATCTACGACCCGGTCGCGCAGATGGGCTTGGCCCGCGAACAGATGCGCTTGTTCAAGGTCGGCTCGATGACCTCGAGCACGTTCATGCGCGGCATCGTCAGCAAGGATTTGAGCCCGTGCGAAGGTGAGTCGGCGAACCAGAGCGCGGCCGCGGTCGAGTCTTACCGGACCGCCCGCACTGGCCGTCGCAAGCCGTACTGCGAGTCGTGCCGCCGTCATTACGGCTCCGTGGATTTCGCGGTCTGTGGCGATTGCAATGGCATCCGTTGCACTTGTGGCACTTGCAGCTGCGCGTCCAGCTCGCGTCGTCGCAAAGCTGCGTAACATTTCAGCAGCTGAGATAATCGAAAGGCGCCGCTTGCGGCGCCTTTTTCACATATGAACATCTTCCGCGTCTTCACCATCGAGGCTGCCCACCGCCTGCCGAACGTACCGGCGGGTCACAAGTGCGCGCGCCTGCATGGGCACTCGTTCCGTATCGAGCTGCACGTCAGTGGCGAGGTCGATGCGGTGACCGGCTGGGTGATGGATTTCGCCGATGTGAAGGCCGCGTTTCAGCCGATCTACGACCGCCTCGATCATCATTATCTGAACGAGATCGAAGGGCTGGAGAATCCCACCAGCGAGAATCTGGCGCGCTGGGTGTGGCGGCAGACCAAGCCGGTGCTGCCGCTGTTGAGCAAGGTCGTGATCCACGAAACCTGCACCAGCGGTTGCGAGTATCGCGGCGAGTGATTGCTCAGCTCGCCAGCGCGGCGAACGTGGTCTGAATATCGCTGAGGCTCACGGGCTTCACCAGGTGCGCTTCGAAGCCTGAGTCCGCCGACCGTTGTTTGTCCCCCGCGAGACCGTAGCCAGTCACAGCGATCAGCCGTGCCCGCGGGATCAGCGCCTTCAAACGACGCGCCACTTCATAGCCGTCCATTTCCGGCAAGCCGATATCCAAGAGCACGAACTGAGGATCGAAGCTGGCCGCTCGCGCGAGTGCGTCCGCGCCGGAGTAGGTCGCCAGCGTCGCATGTGCTTCGAGTTGAAGTAACAGCGCCAGTGAATCGGCAGCGTCGCGATTGTCGTCGACGATCATGACTCGCGCCGGCCCGCCGTTGGCGGCAGTCACATGGGTCGATGCGTCGTCCGTTTCGAGGGCAAGTGGCAGGCGCAGTGTGAACGTCGATCCCTGGCCGATGCCCGGACTGCTGCCCGTCACAGTGCCGCCTTGCATCTCGGTTAGCATGCGGCAAAGGGCGAGCCCGATGCCGAGTCCGCCTTGTGAGCGGTCCAATGTACGCTCGCCTTGCACGAACAGCTCGAACACGCGGGGGATCAGCTCGGGCGGCATGCCGATGCCATTGTCGGTGATCGCGACGCTCGCGCAGCCGCCCTCGGCGAGCGTCCGCACTTCGATTTCGCCGCCAGCCTCGGTGTACTTGGCCGCATTGGTGAGCAGGTTCGCGATGCATTGAGCGAGGCGCACCTTGTCGGCGTTCACCCAGAGCGGCTCTGGAGACATGCTCAGGGTGAGCCGATGTTTCTTTTGTTGAAGCAGCGGCTGTGTCGTCTCGACCGCGATGTCGACGCACGACTGCAACGTGAGTCGCTCGCGATTGATTTCGATGCGGCCCTGAGTGATGCGCGACACGTCCAGCAAGTCATCCAGCAGATGACCCAGATGGCCGATCTGTCGCTCGACGATGCCGATCAAGGATCGTTCCTTTTCGCGATCCACCAGCCGGGACAACGCTTGTGCCGCGTTACCGATGGCCGCGGCCGGGTTGCGCAGCTCGTGGCTCAGCATCGCGAGGAATTCGTCCTTGCGTTCGTTGGCTTCGCGGAAGCGCGTCTCGCTCTCGCGAAGCATGCGGTGTGCGTCGATCCGTTCCGTGATGTCGATGACGATCGCGACGCCTTGTACCGCCCGGCCGCTGTCGTCCGCGACGAAGTTGCCGAACAGATTCACCCAGACGACGCCGCCGTCCTTCCGGATATAGCGCTTCTCGACGGTGTAGTCGTCGAGCTTGCCCTCGATGACTTGACTGGCCAGCTCCTGATCTCGCGGCACGTCCTCCGGATGAGTGAGGTCCTGCCAGCGCATGGTGTACAACTCCTCGGCGCTGTACCCGACCAGTTTGCAGAACGAGCGATTGACGTATTCGAACCGGCCATCCAACGAGTTGTGAGCGACACCGACCGGCGCATGATCCAGCAGCGCTCGGTAGCGTGCTTCGCTGTGCCTGAGCGCCGCTTCGGCTCGCTTGCGCTCGGTGATGTTGGTCCCCGAGCCGACGACGCAATCCGGCCCCATCGGAAATAGCGTGACCAGAAAATCCTTGTCGCGATACTGCACTTCGTAGCGAGCGAGCTGCCGGGCCTGTAGCACCTGAGCGGACTTGGCGATGATCCGGCTGGCGTGTTCCGGGTCGAACATCTCGGTGATGCGGCAGCCGAGCAGCTGCTGCCGGGTTTGTCCCAGCAGCTGCAGGGAATTCGCGTTCGCATCCCGGTATTGCCAGTCGACGATGGTGCCGCCCGAATCTCGCACGGCCTGCAGCACCACGAACAACTCGGTGGGATGTTCGAAGATCGCCTGCAACTGCGCATCGCGCTCGGCAAGCGCACTGGCATGGCGCGTTTCCAATTCGGCGCGCGCCTGGTTGAGCGACGAGTTCAGCGCTTCGAGGTGTCGTCGTCGCTGATGCAACTCGACCAGCACGGCGACTTTGCTACGCAGAATCTCCGGAACCACCGGCACGGAGATGTAGTCGATGGCGCCTACCTCGTATCCCTTGAGCTGATCCAGCTCGGAGATATTGATGCCGGTCACGAAAATGATGGGCGTGCGTTCCCAGCGGGGGTGCTCGCGGATCACGCGCGCGGTTTCGAACCCGTCCATCTCGGGCATGTTCACGTCGAGCAGAATGAGCGCGAATTCGCGACTCAGCAGTTGCTTGAGTGCTTCTCTGCCCGACAGGGCGCGTACACACTCGACGTCCAGACCGGCAAGCACGGCTTCATATGTGAGCAGTCGAGCGGGCTGATCGTCGACCAGCAGAATGCCGGGACGGGGCTTGGGTTCAGCCGGGGTGGGGACGGCCGCGACGCTGGCCACAGCGTCAGGCATCGAGCCGGAATCGGTCACCTGGTTCATTCGCGCACTTGGAAGACCCGGACGCCCCGCTGTGGGCGACTCCAATGTTTTATGCGTTCAGGGGATCTCGGCTGCCACACCCGCCGAGCGCAAAGGGTGAATGCTCCGGAATGAAGGAAGTTCCAGCTACAGCAGGTCGCGAGCCCGATACCAGAGCATGGCCAGCACCAGTGCCGGCATGCGCAGCAGCTCGCCTCCCGGAAAGTTCCGGTGCTTCAGCTGCGTGAACAGGTCGAAGCGCTCCGCCTGACCGGCGATGGCCTCGGCGGCCAGGCGGCCGGCGATGCCGGTGAGCGCAATGCCATGGCCGGAGAACCCCTGCAGATAGTAAATATGCGGAGCGAGCCGACCGAAATCCGGGGCGCGGCTCATGGTGATGTCGACATAACCTCCCCATGCGTATTCGATCCGCACGTCGGAGAGTTGCGGAAACACTTTGAGCATGCGCTTGCGCGTCGCGCTCGCGGTGTTGAACGGGTCCAGGCCCGAATAGCTCACCCGGCCGCCAAACAACAGACGAGCGTCCGCCGAGCGCCGGAAGTAATCGAGCACGAAGTTGATATCGGTGACGGCGATGTTTTCACGCATGAGTCGTTGCATGCGTGCTTCGCCGAGCGACTCGGTGGCGACGATGTATGTGCCCACCGGCATGATGCGTGAGCGCAGCGAGGGCACCAGTCTGTTCAAATAAGCGTTGCCACAGAGCACGACGAACTTCGCTTTGACGCGGCCGGTCGCGGTGCTCACGACCGCGGGCTGGTCGTAGCTGATGTTTGTTACCAGCGAGCGCTCATAAATGGCAACACCCGTGGCGCTTGCGGCGGCGGCGAGGCCCAGCGTGTAGTTCAACGGATGCAGATGTCCGCCGCCGCTGTCGTAGAGGCCCGCGCAGTACCGTTTGGTTTCCAGCAGCGCTTCGACCTGGGCTCGTTCCAAGAACTCGAGCTGGCGATAGCCGTACGTCGCTTCGGCCTCATGTTTCTCGTGCAGCAGGCTGTCGCGCTGGCGAGGCTTGATGGCGACGTGCATCTGCCCCCAATGCAGGTCGCAATCGATGTTGTATCTGGCGACCCGATCGCGAATCAGTTGCAAGCCTTCCAGCGAGATGTCCCACATCCGTTTGGCATTCTCGGCCCCGACCTGCTGGACCAGCTTGCTTTGTCCGCTCGCATAGCCGCCGAGGGCTTGACCGCCGCTACGGCCCGATGCGCCCCAACCGATGCGTTGACCTTCGAGCAGCACGACTTTGTAGCCACGCTCGGCCAGGTCGAGCGCCGTCGAGCAGCCGGCGATGCCGCCGCCGATGACGCAGACGTCCGCGGTCACGTCGCCCCTGAGCTGAGGATGCTCGGGCGCGGGATTGGCGGAAGCTGCATAGTAGGAAACGGCTGTGTTGGGGTCCGTGGTCAAAGCATGCTCCGGTCAATGCTCTTATCTTACGGTTTTCCGCGACAGTGCGTCTTTCATAGGTAAGCCATTCCATTGGGGATCGAAAGCATGATCAAAAGGGCTCTGCTTGCCTCGCTGTCGCTTGCCGCCGCAACTGCCGGCGCGTCGTTGCCGCTCGCGACGGCACGGCACATCGCTTTTGAAACGGATGAGGGCACGTGGATGGCGCCGGACGTGGCGCCCGACGGCAAGCTCATCCTGTTCGATCTGCTGGGCGACATCTATTCCATCGGTATCGGGGGCGGTCAGGCGCGTCCGGTCATGGTGGGCCCGAGCTTCGATGCCAATCCCGTGTTCTCGCCCGATGGCAAGCAGTTCGCGTTCATCAGCGATCGCTCCGGCGCCAATAATCTGTGGATCGCGAATGCGGACGGCAGCAATCCGCGCCAGCTCTCCCAAGACGAGGGGGCCGTTGTATGGACTGGCCCGAGCTGGTCGCCCGACGGCCGATACGTTTACGCCTCGCGCATGGTGCATTCGACCCTGGCGTTCGAAGTCTTCATGTTCAACAAGGACGGCGGTCAGGCGACTCAGGTGACCAAGGCCAAGCCGTCGGGCACGGAAGACTTCGACAATCGACGCAATGTGCTCGGCCCGGTGATTTCGCCGGACGGCCGTTATCTGTATTTCTCTTCCAAAGCCGGCACGACCTGGACCGAGAAGGAGCCGCCGCAGTGGTCCATCACTCGTCGCGATCTGCGCAATGGCAAGGATGAGGAGATCATTCAGTCGCTCGGTGAAGCGATGCAGCCGGCGCTATCGCACGATGGCCGCAAGCTGGTGTATGCCAGCCGGCATCTGAACGACACGGGCCTGCGCATTCGAGATCTGAATTCGGGTGACGATCAATGGTTGTTGTTCCCTGTCGATCGCGACGGCCACGACGGCGGCTACTACGCGAATCTCCTGCCGCGCTACACGTTCACAGCGGATGATCGAGCGTTGATCCTGAGCGTCGGCGGCAAGATCAAACGGCTCGATCTGTCGGATCGCTCGCTCAGCGACATTCCTTTCACCGCGAAGGTGGAGGTCGATATCGGTCCGCAGACACGCGTCGAGCAGCACGAGGAAACCGGCCCGGTTCGAGTACGCGTCATCCAGCGACCGCGACAGTCGCCGGATGGTCGCTCCGTCGTGTTCTCCGCGTTGGGGCAGCTGTATCTGCTGGATCTACAGGCGAATGCCAAACCGCGTGCGCTGGGCGCGGGCGTTCAGCCTTCATGGTCTTCCGATGGGCGCACGATCACGTATGTGACTTGGACTCCACTTGAAGGTGGCCAGGTGTGGACCATGCCGGCCAATGGGCGGAGCTCGCCGAAACGGCTGACGAAGGAAGCGGCGTATTACACGGAGCCTGTGTTCTCGCCAGATGGCAAGAGCGTGCTCGCGCTGCGTGCAAGTCATTACGATCGACTGCGGGCGCGGTCGGAGATCGATCCGAGCCGCCCGACCGACATCATCCGGCTGCCGGCGAGCGGCGGCGATGCGCAGCTCATTGCTCATGCGCACGGTGCGCGGTTTCCGGACTTCGGCCAGGAGCCGAATCTGATTCGTTTCTTTACACCCGAAGGCGTGAAGACGCTGCGGATCGATGAGCCTTCCTCGGAGCCCCGCCGTGTCGTTGTGATCCTGTCGCGTCATCCCTCGCAGTATGTGGATTCGCCGGCGCCGGTCGACGAAGTGCGGCTCAGTCCCGATGGTCTTTGGGCGCTGGCGAAGTCGGCGTCGCAGCTTTATCTCGTGGCTGTGCCGCCGACGATGAATGACGATCCGCCGGTCGTGAATCTGCAGAGCCCGGCCACGAAGGTCGTGAAGCTCACGGCGGTCGGTGCGGATTATTTCGGTTGGGCGGATGACGGTCGCACGATCACCTGGTCGGTGGGCTCGTCGTTCCGCCGTGTTCCCTTGAGCAATATCACCGATGCGGAAAAGTCAGCGGCGCGCTTCGACGCGGTCGTCGAGCTTAAACGTGACGTGCCTGAAGGCACTGTCGTGTTGCGAGGCGCGACCGTGATCACGATGCGCGGCGATGAAGTGCTGCCCGATGCCGATGTCGTCGTTGTGAACAACAAGATCGTCGGTGTCGGCGCGCAAGGCAGCGTGCAGGTGCCGGCAGGCGCCGTTGTGCGCGATGTTTCTGGCAAGTACATCGTGCCGGGCTTCGTCGATACGCATGCTCATTGGGCTGAGATTCGTCGTGACGTCCTGGAGCCGAATCAATGGCCGTTTCTCGCGAACCTCGCGTACGGCGTCACGTCGGGGCTCGATGTGCAGCCGTTCACGGTCGATGTGTTCGGTTACCAGGACATGATCGACGCCGGTTTGATGTTGGGCCCCCGCGCTTACTCCACCGGGCCCGGTGTGTTCGTGAATAGTGAAATCAATTCCGAAGCGGATGCGCGCAACGTGCTGACGCGGTATCGCGATTACTACCGGACGCGAAACATTAAGTCGTACATGGTCGGCGGTCGCAAGGAGCGGCAATTCATGATTCAGGGCGCGAGCGCGCTGGGCATGATGCCGACGACGGAGGGCGCGAGCGATTTGCGGTTGAACCTCACGCATGCGCTGGACGGCTTTGCCGGAAATGAGCATGCGTTGCCGGTTTCGCCGCTTCACAAGGACGTGCTTGAGCTGTTTGCGAAGAGCCGGATTGCGTACACGCCGACGATCAGCGTGTTGTATGGAGGTAAGCCGGCGTTATATGAAATGACGATCGGTCATGTGCCGCAGGGGGACGCGAAGGTGCGGCGTTTCATTCCCAGCGGTCTGCTCGACGTCAAGACGCGAACGCAGAAGTGGACGCGCCATGAGGATCAAACTTATCCGGCGTTCGCAGCGGATGCGCTTGCTGTTCAACGAGCGGGTGGCTTGGTGGGCATCGGAAGTCACGGCGAGATGCAGGGCATCGGCTATCACTGGGAGCTCCAGGCTTATGCGGCCGGAGGAGCTACGCCGCATGAAGCGTTGCGGGCGGCGACGATTGCATCGAGCGAGATCATCGGGCGGGCGAGGGAGATCGGCAGTATCGAGGCGGGGAAGTTCGCCGACCTGCTGATTTTGGATCGCGATCCGCTCGCCGATATCAGGAACACGAACTCGCTGAGTTTTGTGATGAAGAATGGGAGGCTGTACGACGCGAATACGCTCGATGAAGTCTGGCCTCGGCAGAAGAAGCTCGAAACGCTATGGTTTTGGAATGATCCTCCCGGAACCGCCGCTTCCTTCTGAGCCCGCTGGCTGTACCTCCAACGTATCGGCGCAGGATAGGGGGTGGTACCTCGTCCCGGCAGCTTCGAAATACAGGGACGTATTTTCGCAGCAGCGCACACCAGGGACGTGCGCCTAGGAGCGCAATGCGCGAC
>JAEWAF010000100.1 GCA_023391815.1 Pseudomonadota bacterium | reverse complement strand
GCTCGTACATGCATCGCGCGCAGATGATGGCGAGCGAGCGCGACTACGCCGGGACCAATAATCGCAGCGGATTCGTCCCGTCGAAGTACGCGTCGAGCTTCAACGATGCTTCGACGATCGCGCCGTGGTTGCGCGGCCGCGTGGCGACGCCGGTCACTGGCTTCGGGCCTTCGTTCACGCAGTTTCATATCCAGCCCTGCGGTCTGTCCGGATCGGATGCGGCCGTTCCGGGAACGTCGGGCGCATGTATCGATGGCGGCTCCTCGACCTTGGATGCGTCGTTGCGGACGGACGAGGGGTCGATGTCGACCATGACGCCGGAGTCGAATCGTTTCAATCTCATGAGCACGCTGAAACATGAGTTCGACTCCGGCCTGGAAGCCTTCGGCGAGCTGATGTACTACGGCGCCGATTCGACCGCCGTGCGCGGCGGCTCCACCGATCTCACCTCGGCGCCGCTGACGGTGTCCGCGAACAATCCTTACAACCCGTTCGGTTCCGGCCCGGGTCGGCTGCCTGGCTATACCGGACCGGCCCAAGCGGTGCAGATCGCAGGCATTCGCGTGTTCGATGCGGGTAATCGCCGTATCGAAGTCGAATCGAATGCATGGCGCGCGCTCAGCGGATTGCGTGGCGACATCGGCCGATGGAATTGGGAAACGGCTGCGTTGTATTCACGCGCGAACACCGAAGACGTCGAGTACAACCGCGTCAGCAACACGGCTTTGCAAGCTGCGTTGAACAGCTCCGATCCGGCGACGGCGTACAACCCGTTCAATGGCGGCGATCCCAACAATCCCGCGGTCGGTGACTCCACATGGAATGCGGCCAGTGTCACCGATCCGTTACGCATCAATGTCACTCGCGACAGCACCGCGACGCTCACGTTGGCCGACGCCAAGATTTCCAGTCCGGACGCGTTCACTATCCTCGGTCGCGAGATCGGCCTGGCCGCCGGCGTCGAGTGGCGTCGCGAGACTTACGACGACGATCGCGATCCACGCATCGACGGCACGATCAACTTCGTGTCGACCGGCGGACTCGTCACCAGTGACGTGATGGGCACGAGCCCGACGCCGGACACGGAAGGTTCGCGCAATGTCACTTCCGCGTATGTGGAATGGCAGGTGCCGCTAGTGCTGCCCGAGCAGGAAATCCCGCTCATACAGGCGCTGAACACTCAGATCGCCGCGCGCTACGAGCGCTTCTCGGACATCGAGGACGATGTGCTCAAGCCCAAGGTGGCGATTGCCTGGGAAGTGACCGATTGGCTGCATCTGCGCGCCGGTTACGCGGAAGGGTTTCGTGCGCCGAATCTGGAGCAGATCAACGCGACCGAGATCCGACGCGTCGAGGAGAATCTCACCGATTTGTATCTGTGCGCGCTGAACCAAGGTGCTACGTCCATCGCGGCTGTGAATCAGAGCGCGTGCGGCGCGTTCCGATACAACGTTGAAGACATCCGTCGTGGCGGCGACAAGCTGAAGCCCGAAGACAGCGAGACCATCAGCTACGGGTTCGCACTGGAGCCGATCGATCGGCTCACGTTCACCGTCGACTTCTGGCGCATCGAGCAAACCGGGCTGGTCGGCGTGTTCTCGGCGATCGATCATCTGAACCTGGATGCCGTGCGGCGGCTCGAACAGGGCAGCAGCGATCCGGCGTTGGAACGCAACGCCCAGGGCCAGCCGGTGCGTATCTTCAACGAGTTCTTGAATCTGAACTCGCGCGTGGTGCGTGGCATCGACATGAGCGTGAGCTATGACTTCGATACTCCGATCGGGGAGTTCAGGACCGTGCTCGATTGGTCGCGACTGACGGACTTCGACGTCACGCCATCGTCGGAAAGCGCCGAGTTGCTGGCTGCGGGGCTGCCTGCGACGGCCGGCGGTTCGTTGCTGGAGCGTGATGACAATCCTCGCAACCGTGCGTCTGCGACGTTCAGCTGGAAGTACGGCGATGTGGGTGCGACATTGTTCGCACGTTATGTCGGCGAAGTGAAGGATTCGACCGCGCTGGACTATCCGGTCGACGATTGGTTGATCTTCAATGTTTCCGGCAGCTACACGATGCGCTCGGGCTGGCTGGATGCGACGACCGTTCGGCTCGGTGTGAACAACGTGCTGAACGAAGATCCGCCGCTCGCGGATGAGCCCTTCGGTTACTTCGCGACTCTGCACGATAATCGTGGGCGCTATTGGTACCTGCAGCTCACGAAGTCGTTCGAATGACCGTGACGATGAAGATGGTTCGCGCCGCGTGGCTGGCGTGTGGGCTGATGTGCGCGGCCGGAGCGATGGCTTCCGCAGCGGATGTTTGTTCGGCGCCAGTTCGGGAGGGCGAGGCGGGGCAGCGAGCGGTCGATGCGACGTCGTACAACATTCGCTACGACAGCATCGATCACCCCGTCATCGGTCGCGAAGGCATGGTGGTCACGCAGAGCGACCTGGCATCGGCCATCGGTGCTCGAGTGCTGCGTGATGGCGGCAACGCGGTGGACAGCGCCGTCGCCGTGGGTTTCGCATTGGCGGTGACGCTGCCAAGAGCCGGAAATCTTGGCGGCAGCGGGTTCATGCTGATCCATCTCGCCGATGAGAAGCGCACGGTTGCCTTGGAGTACTACTCGCAGGCGCCCGCGAAGCTTCGCGTCGAGCAATTGCGCAAACCCGATGGCACGGTGGACGAAGAGAAACGTTACAGCCGCTTGGGTGCGGGGATTCCTGGCACGGTCGCCGGGATGTGGCATGTCCATCGGAAGTATGGAAAGTTGCCGTGGAAACGTTTGATGCAGCCGGCCATCGATCTGGCGGCGAAAGGCATCGTCATCAGCGACGACTTCGCGTATGCGCTCGATGTTCGGCGCGACCGACTGAGTCGAGATCGTGCAGCGGCGAAGGCTTTGTACAAGGCGAACGGCGAGTCGTATCGCGCCGGCGAGCGCTTCGTGCAGAAGGATCTCGCATGGTCGCTGCGTGAGATTTCGAAGGGCGGTGCCGATGCGTTCTATCGCGGCAGCGTGGCGCGGAAGATCGTGGCGGATATGCAGGCCAACGGTGGCGCGATCACGATGGACGATCTCGCTCATTATCAGCTGCGTGAGCAGGAGCCGATCTGGAGCGACTACCGCGGCTATCGTTTGGCGCTGATGCCGCCGCCGGCGTCCGGCGTGTTGCTGGCGGAACTGCTCAACATCGTCGAGAACTTCCCGATGAAGGAGCTGGGCTCGAACAGCGTGGCGAGCATTCATGTGATCGCGGAGGCGTCGAAGCGCGTGTTCGCCGATCGCGGTGTGTATTTCGGCGGCTATCCGGATTATCAGGTGCCGGTCTCGGGACTGATCAGCAAGGAGTATGCGAAGTCATTGGCTGAGACCATCGACCTTGCGAAAGCGAGCGACGCCGCGGCACTGAAAGCCGGCGATCCGATGAAGTACGAAAGCCGGGACACGACGCACTATTCCATCATGGATAGCGCGGGGAACGCGGTCAGCAACACATATACGCTGGGATCGTCGTTTGGCGCGCATGTCATGGTCGCGGGCACTGGCATTCTGCTCAATGACCACATCTATAACTTTGCACTGAACGGCGGGCCCGTGATTCCGCACAGTCTGGATACGAGCGCGGCAAACGCGCTCGCGCCCGGCAAGCGTTCGACCTCCGCGATCACGCCGGTGATCGTGTTCAAGGGTGACCGCCCATATCTGGTGAGCGGTTCGCCGGACGGTGCGCGAATCATTCCGGCGATGGCGCAGCTCGTGATCAACGTCGTCGACCACGGCTTGAATATCGCCGAAGCGACCGGGCGTCCGCGCGTGTTTCAGAACATGGGCTCAGGCGAGGTGGAGCTCGAGCCCGGCCACCCCATCGACGTGGCTCAGCTGCTGCAAGCACGGGGTCACAAAGTGAAGTTCGTGGGCAACATGGGCAGCACGCAGTCCGTGATGTGCACCAACGGCCGCTTCCTCGGCGGCGCCGATACTCGGCGGCCGGATGCGGCGGCGGTGGGGGTGAACTGAGCCGGCCCTGCCGAACACGACGAACGCGCCCTCGAAGGGCGCGCAAAGGGTCGCGTCGACTCAGCTCTCCGGCGCGTTCAGCTCCCGCTCGAAGAATCGCAGCACCATCTCGTAATAGTGCCGTCCCTGCTGCGGCATCCGGACCAGGCCGTGCTTGCCGCCGGGATAAGTCATCACATCGAACGGCTTGTTCAACGACTGCAACGTCTGCATGAGTCGCGTGCTGTGTGTGAACAGCACGTTGTCATCCGCCATGCCGTGCACGAGCAGGAGCGAGCCATGCAGTGAGTCGGCATAAGGAAGGACGGCGCTCGCCCGATAACCTTCGGCATTGTTCTGCGGCGTGCCCAGATAACGCTCGGTGTAGTGCGTGTCGTAGAGCGACCAATCCGTCACCGGCGCGCCCGCGACACCAGCGCGGAACGCTTTGGTCGTGGTGAGGGCCATGAGCGACATGTAGCCGCCGTAGCTCCATCCCATGATGCCGATGCGATCGCCCGCGACGAACGGCAACGACTTCAAATATTCCACGCCACGCAACTGATCTTCGATCTCGGCTTTGCCAGTGCGGCCGGCGATGGCGGTTTCAAATGCGTTGCCGCGGAAACCGGAGCCGCGATTGTCGAGCGTCAGCACGACAAAGCCATTCTGCGCGAGTACCTGACGAAACAAGCCCTGGGTGGCACGCGCGCCGCCCATCCAATCTTTGCGCACATATTGAAAGTGCGGACCGCCGTAAACATCGATCACGGCCGGGTAGCGCTTACCCGCGACGAGATTGGCGGGCTTCATCAGCCGATAGTAGAGCGGCTGCCCGTCGCTCGCGGTCACCGAGCCGAATTCTTCCTTGACCTGATTGGAAACATACGAGTGATACGGGTGCGTGGCATCGAGCGGATTGCGCAGCAGCCAATGTTGTAGCGAGCCGTCGGGCTTGCGCAGGCTGGCGGACGGCGGCTGATCCGGAGAGGAATACACGTCGAGATAGCCGCGACCGCCCGGCAACAGCTTCGCATCGTGCCAGCCGGGCTCGCGAGACACGCGCGTGATTTTGGTCGACGCGTCCTTCGCAAGTGGCGCCCAATACAACTGGCGCTCCAGTGGCGAATCCTTCGTGCCGAGGAAATAAACCCGGCCGGCGGCTTCATCGACGCCCACCAAGCCATTCTCGGAGCCGTCGCCGACGACCATCCATTCGCCGCCGGTCAGCGGATGCAACAGATTGCCATCCAGGTCGTACAGGTACAGATGTTTGTAACCGGTGCGGCGCGAGCTCCAGATGAACTGCGGCTTGGATTGCAGGAACTTGAAGTCGTCGTTGAGCTCGACCCAGTGCGGGCTCGTCTCGGTCAGCAGCACGCGCGACGCGCCGTTCGCCACATCGATTTTCAACAGATCGAGTTTTTTCTGATCGCGCGTCTGGCGCTGAACCGCGAGCGACTTCGAGTCGGGAAACCATTTGACGCGTGCCAGATAGCCGTCGCCCAAACCGAGCTCGAGAGTGCTGATCTGCGACGTCGCCACCGTCGCGACCTTCAGCTCGACCTTGGTGTTCGCCGTGCCGGCGGCGGGGTAGCGTTGACGAAACATCCGCGCGCCATCGGCATTGATCTCGAACCGCTCTATCTCCTGGACCGGCGAGTCGTCGATGCGCGTGAATGCAATATGCGAATCGTCGGGCGACCACCAGTAGCCGGTGTTGCGGCCCATCTCTTCCTGCGCGACGAATTCAGCCACGCCGTTCTGCACGAGGCCGGCGCCGTCGGTGGTGATGGCGCGTTCCTGTCGGCTGCGCAAATCGATCACGAACAGATTCTGGTCGCGAATGAAGCTCACATAATGGCCGCCGGGCGAAAGCTTGGCGTCCGTTTCGTACGAGGCGCTGTGGGTGAGGCGCGTGACCGGTTCGGCTTTGGCTTCCAGGTCGTACAGATACAAATCGCCGCCCAATGGAATCAGCAGGCGCTTGCCGTCGCTGGAGAATTCATATTCGACGATCCCGCGCAGCGAGGCAGTGCGCTGGCGTTCGCGGCGGGCTTCCTCTTCGGCGGAGAGCTTTTCGTCATCGCCGACCAGTTTGCGCGAGTCCACCAGCACGCGGGCCGTGCCGCTGCGGGTGTCGAAGGCCCACAGATCGAGTTGATCCTTGTTGTCGGCCTTGCCTTGCAAGTAGGTCACGTAGCGGCCGTCGGGCGAGAACTTCGGCTCGCGCAGCCGCGGCCCGGAGAGATCGGGATCCGCGAAGATGCGGGCGACGCTCAAGGGTTCGGCAAAAGCAGCTTCGGTGGACAAGCTCAGGCCCATCAGGCAGGTCGCAAGGAGCGCGACATTGGTCGTTGTATACCGCATGAGAGTTGCGCCGAAAATGGAATGACGACGTTACACTAAGCGCACGCTTCAAGGCAGGACCGCGGCGCCTGATCGCGCCCGATCCATCATTCAAGGTGATCCAGCGAGAGACCCATGCTAAGGAAGATCCAGCTGTTGTTGCCCGCGTTGCTGTTGATCGCTTCTTGCGGCGTCGAGCCGGCGAAGCAAGCGTCCGGCGGGGCTGCGTCCATGACGGCCAGCACCACCGCGCCGGCCCCGGCGATGCAGCCACCAGCATTCAAATACCCCGAGACCCGGCGTATCGACCACGTCGACACCTATCACGGCACGAGCATCGCCGATCCGTATCGCTGGCTGGAGGACGCCGACAGCCCCGACACGAGGCGCTGGATCGAAGCGCAAAACGCGCTGGCGCAGCCTTATCTCGAGTCCATCCCGGCGCGGGAGCGCATCAAGCAGCGCATGACCCAGCTGTGGAACTACGAGCGCTACGACATCCCGGTGAAGCGGGGCAATCGTTACTTCTATCTGCGCAACGACGGGCTGCAGAATCAGAGCGTGCTGTACGTCACCGAGGGATTGAACGCCAAGCCGCGCGTGCTGCTCGATCCCAATCAGCTCAGCAAGGACGCGACGGTCGCGCTCAGTGAGTTCGTGCCGAGCCCCGACGGCCGATTGGTTGCGTACAGCCTGTCCGATGGCGGCACCGACTGGCGCACGTGGCATTTCCGCGATGTCGAAACCGGGCAGGATCTGCCCGACATCCTGCGCTTCATCAAGTTCGTGCCAATTGCATGGACGGGCGATTCCAAGGCCGTCTATTACGCGCGCTTCCCGCTCACGGCGGACGGCAAGGGCGACGACACCAAACAGCGCGAGGTTTACTGGCACAAGCTCGGCGCCGACGTCGCGGGCGACAAGCTGATTTTCAAGGTCACGGATCATCCGACCCGCAATCCGTACGTGCGGATCTCGGACGACGGCAAGTACGCCATCTTCTGGCTGTACGACGGCTCGCAGTCGACCGGCATCTACTATCGCAAGATCGCTCGCGACGGCACGCCGACCGCAGAGACGGTGCGCCTCATCGACAGCTTCGATGCGAACTATCAATTCGTCGCCGAGATCGACGATGTTTTCTACATCCGCAGCAACAAGGACGCGCCGAACGCGCGAGTGCTGGCGATGCCGGTCGGACCGGCGAAGAGCAAGGAATCGCGCGTCGTCGTGCCGGAGTCCAAGTTCTCCGCGGACGAGGTGTCCATCGTCGGTCGCCGCATCATCGTGCAGTACTTGCAGGATGCTTACTCGCTGACGCGTGTGTTCGATCTCGACGGCAAAGTCCAATACGACGTGAAGCTTCCCGGCCTGGGCACGGCGATCGGCTTCGATGGCAGCGTGCCGGACAACGAGACCTTCTTCGGCTACACGGACTTCCTCACGCCGATGACGATTTCGCGCCTGGATCTCAAGACCGGCGCCACCGAAATCTTCCGGGCGCCGAAGCTCGCGGCGGACACCGGCCAGTTCGAGGTCAAGCAGGTCTTCTATCGGAGCAAGGACGGCACCCGGGTGCCGATGTTCATCGCCCACAAGAAGGGGCTGGCGCTGAATGGCCAGAATCCCGTGCAACTCTACGGCTACGGCGGCTTCAGCATCGCCCAGCAGCCCGCGTTCAGCGTGCCCGTGCTTGTGTGGCTGGAGATGGGCGGCGTGTACGCGGTGGCTAACTTGCGAGGCGGTTCGGAGTACGGCGAGGCCTGGCACGAAGCCGGCACCAAGCTCCACAAGCAAAACGTGTTCGATGACTTCATCGCGGCGGCTCAGTACCTGGTCGATCAGAAATACACGGCGCCCTCGAAGATCGCGATCCGCGGCCGGAGCAACGGCGGCCTGCTGGTCGGCGCAGCGCTGACACAGCGTCCGGATTTATTCGGCGCAGCGCTGCCGGGAGTCGGCGTGCTCGACATGCTCCGCTATCACACACCCAGCGCGAACGCGCGTCAGTGGTCCAGCGATTACGGGCTCAGCGAGAACGAAGCGGAGTTTCGTGCGCAACTGGCGTACTCGCCGCTGCATAACGTCCACAAGGTCTGTTACCCGCCGACGCTGGTGACCACGGCGGATCGCGACGATCGCGTCGTCCCATGGCACAGCTACAAGTTCGCAGCGACGCTTCAGAATGCGCAGGCCTGCCCGAACCCGGTGATGCTCCGGGTCGAGACGCGCGCCGGCCATGGCGCCGGAAAACCCGTCTGGATGCAGATCGAGGACTACGCCGATCAGTGGGCGTTCCTGGTCAAGTCACTGCATATGGAGCAGGACGGCCTGCTATCGCAGCGGGGCGGCTAGTCGTCGTTCCGCTCGCCGCGATCTTGCTTGGGGCCATCCTCGGTTTCGATGACGTCGCCGGGGATGGCGTGCTTCTCGGCGGCCCAGGCGCCCAGGTCAATGAGCTTGCAGCGCTCGCTGCAGAAGGGGCGCCAGCGGGAGGCTTCCGTCCATTCCACCGGACGGTCGCAGGTCGGGCAACGAACCACGGTCATGTCGGCTCAAGTGCAGACGGTCAGTTGGAACTGCACATCCTCGGTGGTCTGAACTGGCCGCGAGTTCACATCGTTCCAAGACAGGAAACGGATGCTGCAGCGGTGGTGGCTGCCACTGATCTCGGGGAACAGCTGGGTGCCGGCGGGGAGCGCCAGACGTAGCAGCTGACAGGGATTTTCGCGCTCGAACGCGATCTGGAAGGTGCCGCCGGCGGCGATTTCAGGCCGGGGCCGCGCGGCTTCGCGCGTCAGCCACAGCAACTCGGTCACGGCGTCGCAGAGCGGCCGGATGGTGGCCATCCAGTCGCCGAATGCTTTGGAACGCACCGCGAACGGCTGGTCCAGCCAGTGACGGTAATCGGGCAGATCGAACTCGCAGGTGCCGCCGGGGATGGTGCTGCGATGCTTGATCGAGTTCAGGAACTCCGAGTCGCGCAGCCGCTGCATGAACAGCGCGCCCACCGAATTCAGCTCGGTCCTGAGCCGCGTCAGATTGCTCAGCACCGCTTTGAGGCGCGAGCTGTCGACGCCCGGGCGGGTGGTGTAATCGTGCATCACCGCCATCTGCCGCTCGAGATCCTTCAGCACCTCGCTGCGGATATCGCCGCGCGCGGTGATCGCCAGGATTTCCAGCAGCGCGCTCATGGCGGCGCGGGTCGACCACGGATCTTCGCGTTCTTCGTGAAACAGCGCTTGCTGATAAAGAAAGTCGAGTCGCAGAAAGGTACGCATCCGCTCATTGAGCGGCTGCTCATAGACGGGGCCGGGCTGGGCGGCGCGTGTGCTATCGGACGAGGTCATCTGGTGGATTGTGAAGCACTCGCTGGCAGTTGAAAAACCCTTTTTGCTTCGGATCGCTCCGGCGCCCGGCGCGGCGGATCAAATCGTCGTCGGCAGGCGACGCGAACACGCGAATGTTGGAAGCATCTACGTATTCTGCTTCCATATTGCACCCGCTATTTTCCCGCGCTGACTTGCCCGGGACGGGCTGTCTGTGTTCACGGAGTTTTATTGATGCGACGATTGTTCTTCGCGGCCACGGTATTGGCCGCCGCCGTACCGGCTCACGCGCAGTGGACCGGTAAGGGAGAGGCAGGCATGGTGTTCGCCAGCGGCAACACCGATACCGAGACCGCCAACGGCAAGCTGAATCTCAAATACGAAACCGAGCAGTGGAAAAACCTCCTGGGAGGCGCCGTGCTGTATGCGTCCGACGAGGATGGCAAGACCGCGAACCGCTGGGAAACTTTCGGCGAGCTGGGCTGGAAATTCACCGAGCGCAATTTCCTGTTCGGCGCCGGTCGCTACGAAGAGGACGAGTTCAGCGGCTTCAATTACCAGGCCACCTTGTCGGGCGGCGTGGGTCGCCGCTTCCTCGACAACCCGACCACGACCATGGTCGCCACCATTGGTGCCGGTTATAAATTCTTCGAGACACGCGATGCTGTCGACGAGGAGACCGGCGCGCTGCTCGAGCGGGGCGAGAGCGACAGCCAGGTAGTGTTCCGAGCCACGTTCGACTTCGAGCACAAGTTCACTGCCACGACGTCGCTGGTCGACAAGTTCATCAGCGAGTCAGGCTCGGAGAACACGTTCGTGCAGAACGACATCTCGTTGCAGGTGAAGATGACGGATGTGCTGGCGTTGGCGGTGGGGTATGGGGTTCGCTACAACAGCAACCCGCCGGTGGAGTTCAAGAAGACGGATACGTTGACGACGATCAATCTCGTTTACGAGATCAAGTAGGCAGGCTCATGCCGCCTGCCTTCGGCAGGGGCATCGCCGGGAGAGCTTCTTGTTTTTTGGCCCTGCTGCGCGGGGCCACTCGGCCGATTCGGAGATGCGCCGGCTGGCGCGGGGCTACTGAATTGATTCGGAGATGCGCCCGCTGGCGCGGGGCTACTGAACTGATTCGGAGATGCGCTCGCTGGCGGGGCTACCGGACTGATTCGGAGACTCGCGCCGCTGGCGCGGGGCCAGCGGCTAATCGGAGAAGGGCCTCCGCTGGCTTACTTCCCAGCAGCCGCCATATCCACCAGCTCGCGCGTGATGCGGAGCATGTCCGGGAAGTCTTTGCCGATCGCGCGGTATTTGCCGGCGACCGCCAGCGTCGGGACGCCGTTGATTTTGTAGTCGCGGGACAGCTGATCCGCGCGCATCGCCTTGGCAGTCACTTCGGGCGAGTTGAATTGCGCGCGAAATTTGTTCGCGTCGATGCCGTTCTGCGCGGCCCAGGCGGCCAGGGAATCGAGGTCGAACAGCGGCTGATTCTGGGCGTGGATGGCGTCGAACAGCTTGCCGTCGAGCCGCTCCAGGTCACCGGTGGCCTCGAGCGTGTAATACGCGCGAACCAGCTGACCCCACTCGCGGCGGCCGAACGACACGGGCACTTTGATCAGCACCGCATTCGCCGGCAGCGTCTTCTTCCAGTCCGTCAGCAGCGGATACAGGTGATAGCAGTGCGGGCAACCGTACGAGAAGAACTCGATCACTTCGACTTTGTTGCCGGGAGCGATCTGCGGCTGCGGGGGAGTGATCAGGGTGTAGTCGGTCCCCTGCGCCGGCGCAGCGTGCGCCGGCGTGAGGGACAACGGAGCGGCAAGGGTCAGGAACAGCGCGAACAAAAGCCGAGCTGCGGTCACGATAGTTCTCTCCGATGTTCTTGTTGAGATGGATCGGTTATTTAGCAGCGGCCGCGGGCGGCTCGATCCCGAGCAGCTCCACTTCGAAAATCAGCGTGGCGCCGGGGCCGATGGTCGGCGGCGCGCCGCGATCGCCGTAAGCAATGGCAGCCGGGCACACCAGCTTGCTCTTGCCGCCCACCTTCATCAGCTGCACGCCTTCGGTCCAGCACGGAATCACGCCGTTCAGCGGGAAGGTCGCCGGCTCGCCGCGCTGAACGGAGCTGTCGAACACGGTGCCGTTCGGCAGGGTGCCGTGATAGTGCACTTTGACGGTATCGGTGGCTTTGGGCGACGGGCCGGTGCCTTCCTTGACGGTCGTGATGATCAGGCCGTCTTCGAGGCGCTTCGCGCCAGGCTCGGCGGCGGCCTTGTCGAGCGCCACTTTGGCGGCGGCGGCGACGCGCTCGGTCTGCAATTCACGCAGGCGCGGAATGTAGTTCTGAACATCGACCTGCGACGGCTTGCCCAGCGCGCCGTCGGTGAAGCCCTGTTTGACCTTCTCCAGTTCGGCCGGCGTGAAGTTGAACGAAGCGATGTTCTGGGAGACGGCGACGCCAAGGGCGTAGAACGCCTTGTCGTCCTCGCTGCCGCTGACGGGAGCGGAGGAGGCGGCCGGGGCTGCCGCGGCATGGGCTGCGGGTTCCTTCGTAAAGAACTTGACCGCCGCCACGAACACCAAGAATCCGACTAACGCTATGACAAACGCGCGCATTGGAGTCCTTATCCGCCAGAAAAAAGGGCGGCCAGCATACAGCATCGGCCGCCCCTTCATGCGTTTACCGCGGTTTTACAGCGGCGAGTCGCAGGCCCGGTTCAGTTGGCGGCCGCCTCGGTGCCGCCGGTCAGGCCCCGAGCTTCCAACAGCGGGCCGATTTCGGGCGAAGTGCCGTAGAAATCCCGGAAGATCGTCAGCGCATCCGCACTAAAGCCCTTGGATAACACCTTCGAGCGCAACAGATCGCCGTTCTCCCGCTTCAGACCGCCATGGGTCTTGAACCAGTGCTCGGTGTCCCGTGCCAGCACTTCGCTCCAGATATAAGCGTAGTAGCCGGCGGAGTATCCGATCGGACTGGAGAAGATGTGCAGGAAGTAGGTCGACCGATAACGCGGCGGCACCGGCGCAAAGTCCACGCCCGCCGACTTCAGCGCATTGGCCTCGAAAGCGGCGATCTCGCCCGCTGCCGGCGTCTTGCCCGGAGGCAGCTGGTGATAGCGCTGATCGAGGATGGCCGCGGCCAGATATTCCGTGGTCGCATAGCCTTGGTTGAACTTCTGCGCCGCCAGCACTTTGTCCATCAGCGCCTTCGGCATGGGCGCGCCGGTCTGATGATGCTTCGCGTAGTTCGCTAGCACGCGCGGCTCGGTGGCCCACATTTCGTTGTACTGAGAAGGGTACTCGACGAAGTCGCGCGGCACGTTGGTGCCCGAGAACTGCGGGTACTGCACGCTCGAGAACAAACCATGAATGGCATGACCGAACTCGTGGAAGGTCGTGGTCACTTCATCCCAGGTCAGCAGCGTCGGCTGCCCGGCCGGCGGCTTGGGAATGTTCAGCGTGTTGGTGACAACCGGCTTGTTGCCGAACAGTCGGGATTGTTCGACGAAGCTGTTCATCCACGCGCCGCCGCGCTTGTTGCTGCGGGCATAAGGATCGAACAGGAACAGGCCGAGCTCGGAGCCGTCGCGATCGGTCACTCCGAACACGCGCACGTCTTCCTGATAAACCGGCAGATCCTTGCGCTCCTTGAACTTCAAACCATACAGCTCTTGCGCGGCGAACAGCACGCCGTCGACCAGCACGCGATTCAGCTCGAAGTACGGCCGCACCTGCGCTTCGTCGTACGCATAGCGGTTGGCGCGCACCTGCTCGGCGTAGAAATCCCAATCCCACGCCTGCAGCTGAAAGCTCGGCGTGCCGTTGGCTTTAGCCTGCGCATCGATCAGCTGCTGCATATCCGCCGCCTCGCGCCGTGCGTTAGCTACAGCAGCGGGGGCAAGCTGGTTCAACATGCTGTTCACAGCGTCGGCCGTGAGCGCTGTTTCATCCTCCAGCACGTACGCTGCGTGATTTGGATAGCCCAGCAACTTGGCGCGATCGGCGCGCAGCTTGACGATGTCCGCGATCAGCTTGGTCGTGTCGAACTCGCCGCTCCAGCCGCGAGCGACCGACGCTTTGTACAAGCGCTCGCGCACGGTCCGGTTCTTCAGCTGAGACAGCGCCGGCTGACCGGTCGTGTTCAGCAGCGTCAGCACGTACTTGCCTTCCTTGCCGCGCGTCTTCGCCGCTTCGGCGGCGGTGGCGATCTGCGCGTCGCTCAAGCCGTCGAGCTCTTCTTTGGTGTCCACCACGATGGCGGCGGCGTTGTCGCCCTTGAGCACCAGCTGCCGGAATTCCGTGGTCTTCGACGAGATCTGTTCATTGAGCGCGCGCAGCTCTTTCTTCTGCGCTTCGGTCAGATTCGCGCCGGCGCGCACGAAGTTCGTGTGATAGCGCTCCAGCAGGCGCAGCGATTCCGGATCGAGGCCCAGAGACTGGCGTTGGTCGTAGAGCTTCTTGACGCGCGCGAACAGGGCGGCGTCCAGATAAATCCCGTCCGAGTGCGCCGACAGTTTCGGCGCCATTTCGGTCTGCGCCTTTTCGATCTCGGGGTTGGTGTTCGAGGAGCTGAGCGCGAAGAACACCGTCGTGGCCCGATTGAGCAACTGGCCCGAGCGCTCCAACGGCACGATGGTGTTCTCGAACGTGGGCGTGGCCTTGTTGTTCACGATCTCGGCAACTTCCTTGCGCTGCTCGGCCATGCCGGCTTCCATCGCCGGCACGTAGTGCTCGTTCTTGATCCGGTCGAGCGGCGGCCACTTGAACGGCAGCGTGCTTTCGCGAGCGAAGGGATTGTCTGGCGCTAGGGCAGTGGCGGCGGTCGCGTTCATGGTCATCGTTCCGAGCGCCGCGGTTAACAACGCGGCGGAAAACATATTGGCTGCTGGCATGTCGAACTTCGGTGTCCGGGGAAGCAGCGAGGGTTACAAAAGCGCGCGCGTTCATCAAGCGGAATGCGACGAGCTGGATGCCGGCAGACGAAGGCGCAGGCGCACGGCGTATGTATACAAGCAAATGGTGCTATTTCAACCGGCGCGATCTGGATATGGCAATCGCCCATGGCGGCGTGCCGATGTTCATCTATGTCGAGCCGACATTCGGCGCGGCACGCCACGTCGGTGGCTGCTTGCCGACTTCGACATGATGCCGTCGTCGCGCCAGCTCGCGCGAGGCGAGGTCGTCGCGGAGCATTTCCTCGATGAGCTCCGTCACGCCGGCACCGTGCGTGGACTTGGTGACGAAGTCTGCTTTCTCCTGCACGGCTGGCAGAGCGTTCGCCACGGCTACCGCGCATTCGCAGATCCCGAGAAAGGCGTGATCGTTCTCCGCATCCCCGACGCCGACCGCGTTGTGCTCCGAAAGATTCAATTCGGCGAGCGCGGCTTGCAGCCCGGTGGCCTTGTTCACGCCCGAGGGCAAGATCATCACCGCGCCTTTGTTGAATATCACCTGCAGCTCGAGTCCCAGATCGCGGATGACTTCGAGCGCGATCTTTTCGTAAGGCTCGCGAGTCGCAACGATGGTCCTGCCTACGCTGAGCGGAGTGACGTTGCGGGTCTGTAACGCGGCCACGAATTGCGGGAGCGGCGGCTCGCACAACGGCTTCTGCGCTTTGGTCGCGGGGTTGTAGAGCAGGGCGCCGTTTTCGGCGACCACGAGATCGAACAAATCCAGGCGCGGGAACACCGAGATCAGCTCGTTGAGCTCACGGCCGGTGACCATGAGGAGCTTGCGACCCGATTTACGCAGTCGTTCGAGCGCATGGATGGTGGGTTCGTCAACCGCGCCGTGCCGGGCGAGGGTGCCGTCGTAGTCGGTGCACAGGGCGAGGTAACGCATGGTCGTCGAACGCAGCGGGCGATTGCGCAGTTCCGCCCGCTGCGTGTAGATCGATTGACGGCAGCGCGTTATTTCTTGAGATACGCCTTCGACTGCTGCGCAACCACGTCCACCAGGTTACCCATCGCGACGTGGGCATCGATCAGATGCAGGCCCCAATCTTTCATGACCTGGCCATTGGCGACGACATCGCCCGGGATTTCATCCGTGCGCGGGTCCGAAGGATTCGCGTTCGTCGTGATCGCGAGGTACGAGCCCGCGTCGTTGCTCACGCATTCCCCGGTCAGCAACCCGGGCAAACTCACAAACGGCGTGTCGATCTTCAGACCCGTTGCCCACGGCTTGGGCTGAGCCGACTCCGTGCTCACACCATTGAACCCGCTCGATAGATACGCGTGCATCTCGGCCTTGCCACCTTTGAGCGCTGCTGGGTTGACGCAAGCCGCCGTCATTCCTTCCGTTGGCACGCGACCGAAGCGCGAGTTCGCCGGCGGCGGCACGTCACTGCGGAAAGTCACATACGAAATCACGCAGCCCAGCTGCGAGGCGGAGCGGCACAGCGGTACGTTCTGGAACGATCCGCCGACATCCTTTCCTTTCGGCACGGCAACGTTCGTTCCCAGCAGCAACGCTGAAACGACCTTTGATTGAATCGGCTTGCCGTCGATCTCGCTCTTGATCAACTGAGTCAGCACGCTGGAGCCTTGCGAGTGCCCGATGAGCACGACGCCGCGACCCTTGTTGTCGTTCTGCAGATAATAATTCCAAGCCGCGAGCACGTCGTTATAACCGAGCTTGCGATCGGCCGGGAAACCGCCACCGCCGGCCATCGCGGCCCGCAGCGCCTTCAACGTCACCTGGCGATAGAGCGGCGCGTACAGCTTGCATTGAGAAGCAAAGCGCGCGAACTGTGCGCGGACGACACTGTTCTCTTCCGGGCCCGCGTTCATATCGCTGTTCGGCGTCGGATCGTTCGACACCGTCGGATAGACGTAGAAACAATCGATGGGCGCGTTCGGATTGGCCTTGAAGGGTTCCCGGGTGAGTTTGCCGTCCGCGGCGATGACGGTGGTCGTGAGATCGACGGCACAGGCATCCTGTCGTCCCGGACGGCACAGCCACGTTTCGGGCTTGCTGTAATCGTTGGCGACCGGCGGTGCGCTCTCCGGAGCGGACGATTGTGAGAACGCTGCCGCGCTCAGCAGCAGTCCACAGGCTGCGATAGAGATTCGAATGATGTTCGACATGAGGTTCCCCCGTTGCAGACTCAGCGTGTTTTGGCCTTGGGACGAAACGCCAGCAGCACATTCCCCGGTGGCTGACGGAAGCCGCCATAACCGGACGCCACAAATAACATGCCACTGCCGGCGAACACCGAATGCGAGTCGATGCCGCCGCCTTGTCCTTTGACGCCATTCAGCGTGACGAAGTCGCGGAGCGTGTCGTATTGCCAGACGATGTCGCCGGTCGCGGCGTCGAAGATATAGATCCGGCCGTCCAGCGCGCCCGCGACTACGGATTTGTCGATCACCAGCGGCGCCGCCGACAAGCCATATTTCTCGCCGCACAGGTTGAAGCGTGCTTCGCGACCGTTGCTGCAATCGGGTGTGACCGGCGTGCGCCACAGCACTTTGCCGCTGTCGATGTCGATGGCATTCATGCCGGGTTCGGGCACGTAGTCCTTGAATTCGGGGAAGTGCGGATCGTTGATGGGCGCGAACACTCGATGTTCGCTGTCGATGGCCAGGCCCCAGTGAACGCCGCCAAGCGCGCTGCCATCGCCGAACGTTTGTCGCCACAGCAGCTTGCCGTTCCGCTCCGGATCGAGCGCCCAAACGTCGCCCGACTTCTGGCCGGCGAGCACGATGTCGCTGCCATCGCGTTTCTTCGCGAGTACGGCACCCGCGCCGAAATCATAATCCTTCAACACACTGTCGGCCGGACTCGGGCAGTTCGGACCGGACTGCGCGGGATCGGGGCGACACGCGAGATTCCAAACATCGTTGGCGAGCGCTTGAAACGTCCACTTCAAGGCGCCGGTGCCAAGGTCGATCGCGAGCACCGAGTCGCTGGTCGGCGTCGCCGGCAACGACGTGTCCTGACCGGTGGTCGCGTAGATCAGTCCTCGTTCGACGTCGATCGATGGAGTCGACCAGATCGGTGCGCCCGAAGGTCCACGCAGTTTCACGCCGACGGAGTTGGTTTTGCCGGTGTACTGCGCGTCTTCCATGGTGTGAGCAGTCCACAATTGCTTGCCGGTCTGGGCATCGAGCGCGACGACCGCGCCGTGACCGACGCAGCATTCGAACTTCGGATTCGCGCCGCTGCCGACGCCCGACGAAGAAACCGGCACGATGATGCGATCTTTATAAAACACCGGCGCGCCGGTGATGTTGCCAGTCGCATCGTGACGCCCGTTGGCTTTCCAGATGCGCTCGCCGGTCTGCGCGTCGACGGCGTGCACTTGAGCTTGCTGGTCGGCCAGGATCAGCGCTTTGCGTGAGCCGATGTCACCAAAGGAGACCGAACTGCGCACCGGCACGCCGACGTCATAAACCCACTTCGCACACCCCTTGTCGATGTCCAGTGCGAGCAGCTTGCCGCTCTGGGCCGGCGCATAAAACATCGTCGAGCCGACGATCACCGGCGACGAGCGCAGCGATGTGGTCTTCGGGAAGCCGATGGCCCACGCCAGTTCCAGCTCCGGCAATTGTTTGCTGTTGAGTCCGGCTTGTTTGGCGCTCAGGCGACGGCTGTTGTTGTGATCGACGCCGAACATCGTGAGCGCGGGTGTCGCTTTCAGATCGACGGCGCGACGATCGGGGCTACACATCATGGCCGCGGTCCAATTGCTGTCGTCTTCGGGCGCCGCGAGATATTCGATGAGCTGCGGCATCTTTTCTTTCGGCACCAACGAGCCCTGCTGTTGCATGACTCCCGTGGTGAGGGCGAGACGCAGCGACTGCGCGCTCATCAGTTGCAACGCTGACAACGCCGGCGCGCGAGTGCCCGGAATGTTGTGGCAGGCCGCGCAATACGTTTCATAAACCTGGCGACCGGGAAGGTTCGCGCGAGGGTCGGGCGCGGGGCCCTCGGCTGCGGCCGCGAGATGGCTGACGATAAGGCCTGAAACAAATGCGATCGCAAAGACCTTGCGACACAGTGAATGCTCGCTCATGAACCACGCTGGCATTGGAATCCCCCACGCCTTGTTTACCGGATTCGATGCGGGCGCCGTAAAAAGAAAAGTCAAAGCACGGCCGGCGCGATTGTCTCGCTACGTTTCATCCATACACTGCTCGCGCGCTGCATGAGCGGTGTGGGGGAGTCATGAAATATCGAGCTTCGAGTGCCCGCGTTCTGTTGGGCAGTATTCTGTCCCTGGCTTATGCGGTCAGCGCCTCTGCCGCAGGGTGGAAAGTGCCGCGCACCGCGGATGGCAAGCCGGACCTGCAGGGCAATTGGAATAACGCGACGCTGACCCAGTTGGAGCGTGCGCCGGAGCACGGCGATCGCAAGGTGCTGACTGCAGAAGAGGCGCAGAAGATCGAGGGCGCCGCGGCTCACCACGTCGAAGAGAATGCGAAGCCGACTGACCCGAAGCTCGGCATTCAGGATCTGCCGAAGGACTGCGGCTATGGCTTCACTGGCACGAATTGCGGTTACAACAACTTCTGGGTCGACCGCGGCACGCAAGTGATCCGCATCAACGGCGAGCCGCGCAGTTCCATCATCACCGAGCCGGCGAATGGTCGCATTCCTTCCATGACTCCCGCCGCGGGCAAGGAAGCAGCCGCGCGCATGGCCGCTTTCCGTAAGGGCGCGGGCCCGGTCGATGGTCCCGAGCTTCGTTCGCTCGGTGAACGTTGTCTCACATCGTTCGGCTCGAGCGCGGGTCCGCCGATGCTGCCGCTCATGTACAACAACACGTACTCGATCGTGCAGACGCCGGAGACGGTCATGATCCTGGTCGAGATGATTCATGACGCCCGCGTCATTCGCATCGGCGGCAAGCATGTGCCGGACACTGTGAAGAAGTGGTACGGCGATTCGATCGGTCGTTGGGAAGGCGACACGCTGGTGGTGGAAACGACCAACTTCCATCCGATGCAGACGTTCCGCGGGCTCGGACCGAATCGTAAGGTTACGGAGCGTTTCACTCGCGTCGCGGCGGACCAGATCCTGTATCAGTTCAAGGTGGAAGATCCGGCGCTGACGCAGCCGTTCGCCGGCGAGCTGACCATGAACGCGACGCCGGATCTCATGTACGAGTACGCCTGCCACGAGGGCAATTATGCGTTGCCGGGCATTCTGGCCGGCGCGCGTGAAGAGGAGCGGCAGGCCGCGGCGGGTAAATCGGTCAAGCAGAACGAGGCGGACAACGACAAGGGCGAGTAAGGGCTGCCAAACTTGCCAAAGGCTGGCTGGACGCGAGCGCAAGCCGCGCCAGTTTGGCAAGACTGGTCAGTTCATCGGGTCGCGGTCATCATTGCGGGCGGAGTCTGCGTGGCAGGCTCCGCCTTCATTGTTTCTGGCCGGAGATCCTCATGAACCGACGTCAGGCCTTGCTCGGGCTGGTTGCCTTGCCTGCGGTGGCGCAGATTGCTGTCGCCGCCGCCACGCCCACTGTGATCGTGAATAAAACGCCGACCTGCGGCTGCTGTGGCGCGTGGGTCAAGCACATGCAGGCGGCGGGCTTCGCCGTGCAGGTCCACGACCTCGAGAATCTCTCGCCCATCAAGGAACGCCTCGGGGTGCCGTACGGCATGGGCTCGTGCCATACCGCCGAAGTCGGCGGTTACTTCATCGAAGGTCACGTGCCGGCCTCTGACGTGAAGCGGCTGCTGAGCGAGAAGCCGGCGGCGAAGGGTCTGACCGTACCGGGCATGCCGGCCGGATCGCCGGGCATGGAAGTGCCGGACGGGCGCGTCGACCGTTACGACGTGCTGCTGGTCGACAAGGCCGGCAAGACCTCGGTCTTCGCCACTCACGGCGACAAGAAATAACTCATGAAATTCTATTCGTGGAATGTGAACGGCATTCGCGCCGTGGTGAAGAAAGGAACGTTTCAGACGTTCATCAAGGAGCACAAGCCCGACGTGCTCTGTCTGCAGGAAACCAAAGCCGAACAGGGCCAGGCCGAGATCGATGTAGCCGGCTATCACGAGTATTGGAATTCGGCGGTCAAGAAGGGCTACTCGGGCACGGCGATCTTCTCCAAGCGCGAGCCGCTGGACGTGATCCTCGGCTTTCCCAAGGAGTTCGCCAAGAAGTTCTCGTTCGCCGACGAGTTGAAGCGTGATGCCAACGACGAGGGTCGCGTCATCACCGCGGAGTTCGACAAGTTCTTCGTCGTCACCGTCTACACGCCGAACGCCAAGGACGATCTGAGCCGCCTGCCGCTGCGACACAAACATTGGGATCCGGCGTTCCTCGCCTATTGCAAACAGCTGGAAAAGAAAAAGCCGGTGTTGTTCTGTGGCGATCTCAACGTCGCGCATACCGAGCTGGACCTGGCGAACCCCAAGCCGAACCGCGGCAAGAAAGGGTTCACCGAAGAAGAGCGCGAGGGCTTTCAGAATTTCCTCGACGCGGGCTTCATCGATACTTTCCGTATGTTCACCGAAGGCAACGGCCACTACTCATGGTGGAGCAATTTCTCGAACGCCCGCGCGCGCAACGTGGGATGGAGAATCGATTACTGGCTGGTCTCGGAGAAGCTGCGCAAGCAGGTGAAGAAGGCGGAGATTCACGCCGACGTGATGGGCAGCGATCACTGTCCGGTGAGCGTCACTGTCGCGATCGACTGAGGTTCTCGGGGCCGACACGTTGAGGACTGCGTGCCGGCCCGAGTAGGAAGGAGTTACTTCTCGACGAAGGCGCGTTCGATGACGTAGTCGCCGGGCGCGCCGATGTGCTTGGAGATTTCGAAGCCGCGCGCGTCGAGGATGGCCGACAGGTCCTTCAGCATGGACGGGCTGCCGCAAATCATCGCGCGATCGTGCTCTGGATTGAGCGGCGGCAGGCCGATCTGTTCGAACAGTTTGCCGCTCTCGATCAAGTCGGTCAGGCGGCCGCGATTCCGATACGGTTCGCGCGTCACGGTCGGGTAATAGATCAGCTGCTTCGAAACCATCTCGCCGATGTGCTCGTCTCGCGGCAGCACGTGAGTCAGATATTCCTCATACGCGAGCTCGCTGGTGGCGCGCACGCTGTGCAGGAGCACGACCTTCTCGAACTTCTCGTACATCAACGGATCTTTGACCAGGCTCATGAACGGCGCGAGGCCGGTGCCCGAGCTCAGCAGATAGACGTGCTTGCCCGGCTTCAGGTCGTCGATCAGCAGCGAGCCGGTGGGCTTGCGGCTGACCAGCACTTCATGACCCGGCAGCAGATGTTGCAAGCGGGAGGTGAGCGCGCCGTTCTGCACTTTGATGCTGAAGAACTCGAGGTGCTCTTCATGGTTGGCGCTGGCGATGCTGTAGGCGCGGGTCAGCGGACGGCCGTCGACCTCCAGGCCCATCATGACGAACTGGCCGTTCTCGAAGCGCAGGCCCGGATTGCGGGTCGTCACGAAGCTGAACAACGTGTCGTTCCAGTGACGGACCTTCAGAACGCGCTCAGTGTTGAAAGCAGACATTTGGCTCCTCAGTTCCTCGACACGCTGACCGGAAAGTGACCCGCGACGGCGCAGATCGGCGACCCCAGCCGGGCCAGGCGGCCAGCCGAGGAAGATAAGTCAGTAGTAAAACGAAGCTCACGGCGCTCGCGGTGAGCGAGCCGAACCATTCCACCGTGCCGGTCGGCCAGCCCAAGTGGGCGGCGGCCTGAACAAGGACACGGTCAGTGCGGTCCAGCCAGCGGCGCGCGCAGGAGGTGCCTTTGTAAGGGCGTCGGCTCCCGCTGCAAGACCTCGCGGGCACGGCGGCTCATGGCGAAGCATAGCGCTGCCCACCCCGAGTACGTGAGCGCGAATGGGAATAAGGACATTACGCCCGCTCCGCTTCGGCCGGCATGCCGCCGTCCTTTAAAGCCTGACGCCGCGCGGGGTTACGCGCGCTCGGAGTCCGGGACGCGTGCTAAGCCGTCAGGCCCGACGGGACCGCGATGCCCAGCATTGTCAAATCGAAACCCGCATAAGCGCAGCGACCTCGGCCAGACTGATGCCCGCCGGTGTGGGCAGTCGGCGTCCAACGGCTGCGAGGCGAAGCGAGAGCATAGCGGTGACTGTCCGGTGCCCACGCGGCCTGGGCCGCGCCGAGGTTCGGTCAAGCGTCTGGCCGAGGCTTACCTTTGAGCGAGGCGTCGCGGGACAGGATGGTGACGCGTTGGCCGTGCTGGAGGCGTTCGACGCCGCGGATGACGACGATGTCGCCGGGGTTGATGGGGCCGTCGATGGTGACGAGGTCGCCGTCGGTGGCGACTGAAGTCACGGCGACGCGTTCGGCAGTGTTGTCCTGGCGAATGCGCATCAGGTAGTTGCCGGTCTGGCGGACCGCGATGGCGTCGCGGGGGACGACGAGGGCGTCGGTGGCGTCGCGTTCGGGGAGGCCGACTTCGAGGGCGGAGCCGACGTTGAAGGCACTGTCCGCCAGCAGCAGTCGCAATTCGAACTGTCGCGACGGCTCCTCTCCGACCGGCACGACGGTCCGCACCGTCGCGGGAATTTGTTTGCTCGCGACTTTGATCGGCAGCTCCATATTCGGCTTCACCGTACTCAGCAGCGCCAGCGGCGCTTGAACACGCGCTTCAACGTGAATCGTATCGACCAGCCGCGCGATGGATGCCCCGGTGGCGACATACTCGCCGCGCTGAGCGAGACGTTCCGTGACGACGCCAGAGAACGGCGCCCGCACCTCGGTCTGTTCCAAATCATGTCGGGCGGAACGATGACGAACTTCCGCCTGCTGCAACTGAGCCGTCAGCATCTGCAGCTGCGACCGCACTTCGTCGAGCTGCGTTTGTGAGATCGAGTTGTTCGCGAGCTGCTCGATTCGTTGCAGTTGCCGCGCGGACATGGCGCGTTGTGCCTCGATGCGCGCTACCTCCGCTTTCGTATCTTCGACCCGCAGACGGACCGCCTCATCCTCCAGCTTGGCAATCCGTTCGCCGGCTCGAATGCGAGTGCCCACTTCGGCGACATACTCCAATCGGCCCGCCGCGCTGGTCGCAAGCCGGGCATCGTTTCGACTGACCACGCTGCCAGGAACCCAGCGTCGCGGCGCCACTCGCGTGACGGAAGCCTGTGCGACTTCAACCATCACCACCGGCAGATCGGGTTTTGTTTGCTGAGCGCTCACGCCAGCGGCGAACAGCATGAGTAACAATCCTTTGGTCGCTCGCATCATTGCGCAGTCTCCGTCAGCAAACTCTCGTCACTCGCCGTGACAGGCGAGCGACGCTCATACAGCAGTCGCATCAAGCTCGGCAGCAACACGATCGAGAACACCATGCTCACGATCACGCCAGCCACATTCACGGCCGCAAGGCCGCGATAAATGGTGCTCGCAGGCCCGGGATTCACGACCATCGGCAACGCGCCGAGTGCGCCGGTCAGCGTGCTCGCGACCATCGCGCGCAGTCGCTGATTCAATGACATCCGCAACGCCTCCTCGAGGCTGTGGCCCTGATTCATGGCCTCGCGGGTCAGATCGACCAGTAGGATGGCGTGATTGACGATGATGCCGATCATCATGATGAAGCCGATCATGGTGAGCAGATCCAAGGGCTGGAACGTAACGACATCGAGCATCCGGATGCCCAGCACGCCACCGGCCAGTGCGAGCGGGACCGTGAGCACGACCACCAGCGCATCGCGCATCGAATGAAACATCGCCGCCATGAGCATGAACAGGACCAGCAAGGCCAGCGCGAAGTTGCCGCTCATCGTACCGATGATGGTATCGAGCCGGTCGGCGCTGCCCGCGAGACGAATGTTTGCATCTGCCGGCAGATCGGCGCGCAGGCGCGGCACGATGTCGCTGTTGATCTTCGCGAGCATGTCCTCCAGCGAAAGCGAGGGCGGTGGATCGATGGTGAGGGTCACGGTGCGGTGATGATCGACGCGTCGGATCTGCTCGGGGACCAGCGTGGTCTCCAGCGTGACGAGCTCGCCGAGAGGGACGATCTCACCCGATGGGGTGATCAGCGGCGCCTGTGCAATGTCCTCGGGCCTCTCACCCAGGTTCGTGCGCAGAATCACCGGCAAGCGCGCCTGGCCGTCGAAGTATTCACCGAGCCAAGCCCCATCGCCGAGTGAACGAACCACGGTGCCGAGCGAGGCGCGGTCCCAGCCAACTTCAGCGATGCGTCGATCGTTCGGCTCGGCGCGCAGTTCCAGTACCTGCACATCTGTATTCGGGAACGACTGAACGTTCGCGCCCGGGAATGTTTCCTCCAGCAATCTCCGGCCCGCGGCCGCGGCCGAGTTCAGCGCGGCGGTGTCGGTCGTTTGCAGATGAATGGCGACGGAGCGGGCCGAGCCGCCGATGCCGCCGAACAACTGGCCCTCATTGACGAACACTCGGGTGTCCGGAATGCCGACGACGATTTCGTCGCGCACGATGCGTTCCAATTCGCCGATGCGTTCGTCATCGATCACTCTTGCGCCGAGCGTGCCGCCGCCCGGCCACAGCAATACGTAGTAGTTCTTGAGGCGCGGCTCCTTCTCCCCGGTCATGTACGGCTGCATGCGCTCCTGGAGCTTCGTGACGATCTCGCGATCCACCGTCGTCGGGCTCATGCCCGGCGGGAAGCTGAAGAACGCGTCGATCGCGGCGCGCTTCACCGGCGGCAAATAGTCGAGC
>JAEWAF010000098.1 GCA_023391815.1 Pseudomonadota bacterium | reverse complement strand
CTCGCGCCCCGACTGGAAAGCCTCGTTGAGACAGATTTCGAGTACGCTGCTTAACCCGGACTGACTCTCAAAAACCCAAACAACTCAAAGAGTGGACCGCGACCCGATTCGGAGGTTCGGGACCCCGCCGTCGTCGGTTTCCTGCCATGGCAGGACCACGGCCGGATGCGGTGAACCTCTTCACGTTTCTTCCATCGTGCACAACAGAGGATGCTGGTGCTGACGCGCATATGTGGTCACCTGCGCGACCTTGGTCTCGGCGATTTCGAAGGTGAAGACGCCGCACACCCCTTTGCCCTTGGTATGCACTTCAAGCATAACGCGCGTGGCGGTCGTGCGATCCATGCCGAAGATACGTTCCAGCACGTCCACGACGAATTCCATCGGCGTGTAGTCGTCGTTCAGCAGGACCACCTGATACAACGGAGGCCGCTTGAGCTTTGGCTCGGCTTCCTCGGCGACCAGTTCCCGCTCATGCCGTGTGCTCTCTTCCGTCATCAACTTAGCGCGCTACCAGTTCGCACTCTTTATAGGGGGGAACACCGGACAATACAAGGCAGCACCCCTCGCACCGCACTTCGGCCGACCGACGCGGTCCAAACGCGGTTCACAGCGGGTGTCCGCGCCTCGACCACGGTCGGCTGCGGCATCGCCTCAACGACGCCGCCAGGACCACGCACTATGATCCCTCGCGCCCGCCTTGCACGCGATTTCATGGCACCGGCCAAGCGCCTCACGGGAGCGCCGACCGCGCTTGGCCCGAGATTCCCGATTCGGGCATTTGCGACAGGGTTTTCATCAATCGGAACAATCTCTTGTGACAAACTAACGCGACTCCGTATCATGTCGTGTCCGGCGCTGCTCCAGCGCCGTGCCGTAGCCGACAGCACTGATCCGCCGCGGGCTGCGAATAGGATGGAAGACAACACTGGTCGTCTCACTTAGATCGCGTATTCGAACGATGCCGCTGTCTGCCAAATTGCACGAATTTCAGGACCTCACGCCGCAGCAGTGGCTCGACCGGGTATCGCGTACCGTGCCCCGGGTCGTCATGGTGGTGCTGGTCATCGCGATCGCCTGGCAACTGGTGCAGCTCACCTGGCTATTGTTGGATCGCGGGCCGCAACCTCAACCCGTCACCGCGCCGCCGCCGATGAACGTCGCGCCAGTTCGTAGCGGCGTCGATATTCAGGCCATCGTGAACGCGCACCTGTTCGATGTGCCGGCCGCGCCGACCGCACCCGATGCAGCCAATGCGCCCGCGAGTCAGGCGAACCTGGTGCTGTCGGCGGTTTTCGCCTCCGAGGATCCGTCCAAGGGTCTGGCCATCATCGGCGAGTCGGCCCAGCAGGCGAAGGTCTTCGCGGTCGGCGGCATGGTGCGTCCCGGCCTGAAGCTGCACTCGGTGTATATCGACAAAGTGATTCTCGACCGCGGCGGCACCCTGGAAGCACTGGCGTTACCGAAGCGCTCCTCGGCCGCGCTCGTCATCAATCGCCCGCCGGCGCCCCAGCAGAATCCAGTCGCTGAAAATCTGCGACGTATCGCCGAGACGAATCCCAGCGCGTTCGCCGAAATCATCCGGCCGCAGCCGGTGTTCGCCAATGGCGTGCAACGCGGCTACCGGGTTTATCCCGGCCGCAACCGCGCCCAGTTCAGCAAGCTCGGCCTGGTGCCGGGCGATCTGGTGCTCTCGATCAACGGCACGCCGCTGGACGATCCCCAGCGCGGCATGGAGATCTTCAACACCATCGGCAGCGCCGGCCAGGTGAACGTGACCGTCGAACGCAACGGCCAGACCCAGGAGCTGACGCTGAACATGGCGCAGGTCAACGTGCCCGATGCCAATGGCGGTCAACCGCCCCGTCCGACGCAACGCCCGAATACACCGCAGCCGCCCGCCGAATGAGCGGCAGCTGCCAAGAACGAACGTCCGCCTTTGCCAGTCAAGGACCGTCCATGACGATTTCTTCAACCGACCAAGCTGCAGGGAAGCTGGCCAGCGTGCTCAGCGGCAAACGCTCCGGCCTGCTCGCGCTCACCATGACATGCCTGCTCACGTGCATGTCGGCGACGGCGCAACAGCAGCAGCAGCAGCCCTCCTCGCAGCAGCTCACGATCACGCCGGCGTTTCGCGATGCCGAGCTCTCCGAAATCATCGACGCGGTCGCGACCATCACGGGCAAGACGTTCATCGTCGATCCGCGCGTGCGCGCCCAGGTGACGATCCGCTCCTCGACGCCGATGACGCCGGATGCGTTCTATCAGACGTTCCTGTCGATCCTGCAGGTGCATGGCTTCATCGCGGTGCCGAGCGGCGACAACATCAAGATTCTTCCCGATGCGAACGCGCGTCAGGTGCCGGGCAACGATCTGCCGAACAGCGTCAATCCGAACTCCGACGAAGTGGTCACCCAGGTGATCTCGGTTCGTAACATCAACGCCGCGCAGCTCGTGCCGGTGTTGCGTCCGTTGATCCCGCAGAACGGTCACCTGGTCGCTTATCCGGCCTCCAACATGCTGATCGTGTCGGACCGCGCCAACAACATCTCTCGCATCATGCGCATCGTGCAGCGTCTGGACCAGGCCGGCGATGAGGAGATCGAAATCATCCGACTGGAAAACGCGAGCGCCTCGGAGATCGTGCGTGTGGTGAATGCGCTCTCGCAGGGCGCGCAACAGCAAGGCGAAGCGCCGGGCATGCAGGCCAAGCTCGTGGCCGACGATCGCACCAACAGCGTGCTGATCTCGGGCGAAAAAGGCCAACGCCTGCGCCTGAAGGGCCTGGTGATGCATCTGGACACGCCGCTCGAAGCCGGCGGCGACACCCAGGTGCGTTATCTGAATTACGCCGATGCCGAGCAGATCGCCGGCAAGCTCAAGGAACAGGTCACCGGCATCACCCAGGCCGCTCCGGGCGCACCGGGTGCGGGCGGTGCCGCGGCGGCGGGCCCGGCCGCGGCCCAGGATCGCAACACCACGATCTGGGCGGACAAACAAACCAACGCCCTCGTCGTGACCGCCGCGCCGAAGATGATGCGTCAGATCATGTCGGTGGTGGACAAGCTCGACATCCGTCGCGCTCAAGTTCACCTCGAAGCGATTCTGGTCGAGATCACGCAGTCGCGCGCCGCCGAGCTGGGCGTGAACTGGGCCGTGTTCAGCCGGGAACAAGGCAGCACCATTCCGATCGGTACCTTCAACCAGGACGTGGGCGGCACCAGTCTGGGCAGTCTCGCCTCCGCGATCCTCGGCAACACCA
>JAEWAF010000059.1 GCA_023391815.1 Pseudomonadota bacterium | reverse complement strand
CCCCACCGCGGCAGCGCGCCCGGCCGCGTGGCTCGCGGTCGTTCCATAGTTGATCAGGGAACGACCGGACTTGCGCGCTAGAAACTCTTTGACGTCGGGAACGCCGATCTCCATCTCCAGGCCGCTGGTGACGCCGTCGAACGCTTTGAGCACGCCCGAGACGACGTCCTGTGCATGCTGATGCAGATCGATGAAACCAGGGGCCACGACCAGCCCGCGCGCATCGACCGTGCGAGTCCCGGTGAGAGGCTCGGCGGAGATGCGCGCGATACGGCCTTGGTTGATGCCCACGTTCATGGTGGCATCCAGTCCGGTTTCGGGATCCAGCACTCGTCCCCCGCGAATGACCAGATCGTAAGGGGCGCTCCAGGCCAGGCCTGGAGCGAGGGCTGCGACGATCGCGACGATCAAATGTTTCATGCTGTTGCTCTTAGAAATTGGCGCGCACGCCGAGCGTGAAGTACCGGCCGACGATGTCGAAGTAGGGCGAGTTCAACGCCGCCAGCGCCGGCTCCTTGTCGAACACGTTCTGCACGCTACCGTACACGGTCAGCTTCGAATCTCCCATCGGCACATAGCCACGCAGACCCAGATCGATATAAGTGCGGCTGGCGATGTGATTGTTGGCCAGGGTCAGCACCTCCGGCGGTGCATAGCCGCCGCCGTCGAGATAGCGGGCGCGAAGGTCGCCGCCGATGAACTCGCTTTCGTACACGAAGCTCAACGAGCCGCGCCATTTCGGCACCAGGAACTCGGTTTGCGAACCGAGATAGCCCGCGCCTTCGATGGTGACCAGGCCGTTGTCCACCGTCAGAGAATCGACGTAGTTCGCCAACCCGCGCACGGTCAGTTGACCGGACCCGAGAGGCATGCGGTAGGAAGCCTCCAGGTCGTAGCCCTTGTTGGTGAATTCCGCGATATTGATGTACGTCGCGTTGATCTCGCTGATGACGCCGGCGCCGTCGCGGGTGATCTGGTTGCACGCGGACTGATTGCCCTGGTCATAGCAGCTGTTGACGATCTCCTGCGCCGTCAGCTGCGAGATCACGTCCTCGATCTTGATGTGATAGTAATCGAGCGATACTTCGAAGCCGGGCAGGAAGGACGGTGAATACACCGCGCCGACGGTCAGCGTGTCCGCGATCTCGGGATCGAGGCCGGGGTTGCCGCCGGTGAACAGGATTACTTGTGCGGTGGACGCTGGGTTGCGCGAAATGTCCTGAACTTGCGTGAAGAACGTGGCCGGCGCCGAATACAACTCGGTGAGATTCGCTGCGCGGATGTCGCGGGAGCGGGTGGCCCGCAGCTTGAAGTCATCCACCAGGTGCCAGGTCGTGCCGAGCTTCCAGGACCAGATCTGGCCGCTGGTGCTGTAGTCGGAGAGGCGGGCGGCGCCATTGAAGTTCAGCGACTTGACCAGCGGCTTATCCATCAGCAACGGCAGCGCGACTTCGACGAACGCCTCGGTCACATCGGTACCGGTCTTCGCGATGTTCTCGCCGTTGATGGTGGCGAAATTGCCGGCCAGCGAATTCTGATCGTAGCTCGACTTGAACTGTTCCTTGCGATACTCGACGCCGGTCGCGAACGACACCGGCTGGTCCCAGAGCTCGAACGGCTCGCCGCTCAGGATGATGCCGGCGGTCTCGAGCCAGGTTTCCTCCAGATCGTGCCAGTCGGCCGTCACATAATCGACGGCGGCCGGATCGGCACGACCGGAGCCGAACAGATTCAGCGGACGGCACGCGGTGCCCGGGTCGGTCAGCGCGATCCTGCACACCGGCGTACCGCTCGGTCCGACGACCGCGTCGATCGCGTTCATGAACGGCTCGGCGAGGGCCATGTTCAGCAGTTTCATGTCCTGTTCCTGCTTGCCGCGCGCGTAGTAGCCGTTGTATCGCCACTTGTTGTCGGCGAAGTTGCCGTCGAAACCGATCGTGGCCTGCATTGCCTCGCGGTCGTACTTGTACTTCGCGAGGGCGACGTCGGTGACGGCGCGGCCCATCGTGAACTCGGTTTCACCCGCCGCTTGTACCTGCGCGCGTTGCGCCGGCGTCAGATTGAGGAACGGGTTGTCATAGGAGAAGTCGAGCTGGGTGATCGCCAGATCCGGGAAGTAGACGCGCTCGTCGGCCACTTTGTTATAGGTGACTTCGGTCCACACTTTGAAAGCGTCGGTCACATCCAGCGAGAAGCGGCCCATGACGTTGGTGCGCTCGATCGGCGCCACCACGGAGCGATACTGATCGATGTGATAACCCTCGCCGCCGATCATCAGGTTCGGCGAGTTGGCATTGCGAACGCCGTATTGGAACGGGCGCAGACTGCCGTCGGGATCGAACGTCATGCCGGCGAGCACGCCGGTGTTGATCAAACCTCCTTCACTGCGGCGGGCCTCGTGCAGGTTGGCGGTCGGATAAAGCCCGCCATCTGCGCCCGGGAAGAAGCTTGCCGCGCCGATGCGAGGACGACGCGTGCCGGGGATGATGCCTTCGTCTTTCAGATAGTCGGCGCCGATCAGCACATGCGCGCGATCGTCGAACAAGTTGCTGCCGAATGACGCTTCAACCAGAGTCTTCTCGCCATCGCCATGCGTGGACACGCCGCGCTGAACGCCGATTTCGGCGCCTTGTCGTTCGTCATCCAGAATGATGTTAACGACACCGGCGACGGCATCCGAGCCGTACGCGGCCGAGGCGCCGCCGGTGACTACGTCGATGCGCTTCACCAGCGAGTAGGGCACGGTCTGCAAATCGTTCGAGCTGACGTAGCGACGGTTGTTCACCAGCACCAGGGTGCGCGATGAGCCCAGGCCGCGCAGATCGGCGGGCGTCTGGCCGGAGGAGGTCACAGTGTTCGTCGAAGACGCCGACTGCGTGGCGCGAAACTGCGGTAAGTCGGTGAGCGTCGCGGAGATATCGGTGCGGCCGGCCTGGCGCAACTCGACATCGCTCAACACCGTCGTCGGCGTGGGAGCGTCGAACCCGGCGGTGCTGATGCGCGAGCCGCTGACCACCACCACGTCGATCGGATCGACGGATTCCGTGGTGGTTTGAGCATGAGCGGACCCGGCACATGCGAGCGCGACGCCCAGAGCCACTTTGCTCCTGCCGCCGACTCGCGCTGAAAAACAAAGATCCTTCACTGTGACCATGATTACCCCTTGTTACGTTCTTGTCTCAATCCCCAATGCGATTTCGGATGCGATGTGTGCCGGTCACGTCCTCTCGGGTGAGCTGCAACCATTGCTTCGCAAAGCCACGCCGGGCTTTGCGCCTGTATGTCGTCCCTCGGCGATGACCACTTGGCCGTTCACCAGAACGTACTGGATGCCCTCGGGCGTCGCGGTCGGGTTCTGATAGGTGGCGCGATCCTGTATGCGGTCATAGTCGAAAATGGTGAGGTCCGCCCACAGACCGGTGCGGATGGCGCCGCGATCGAACTGACGCATGCGAGTCGCGGGCCACGATGTGAGTTTGCGGATCGCGTCCGGCAACGTGAGCACGCCGCGCTTTCTCACATACTCGGCGATGAGGCGCGGGAAATTTCCATACGAGCGAGGGTGCGGCAATCCCAGCGCGTCGGTGGCGTGGAGCTTTTCGCTCGCGGAGGCATCGCTGCCGAGAGACACCCAAGGCGTGCGCAGCGCCGTTTCGATGTCCTTCTCATCCATCATGAAATACAGCGCCATGGCGCGGTTCGGCTGCGCCTCGATCACGATGTCCCAGGCCACGTCGGCCGGATCGCGACCGAGCTCTTTGCCGATGGCCGCGAGACTACGATTGTGAAAGCGCTCGTACTTGGGATTGAACGAGTTCGCGAGCACGACCCGATCCCAACCGCCCGAGGCGTGCACCAGATTCGACCAGCCGGGCAGCGAGCCGCCGGCGACCTCGCGCTTGAGGCGCTCACGAATTTTGCGATTCTGGAGCTTCTTCAGGCCTTGTTTGAGGCCGCCTTCGAACACCCAGCTCGGCACGGTGATATCCAGACCGGTGCCGCCGGCTTCGTACAGATACATGTCCGCGGCGATATCGACGCCGCGCTCACGAGCAGCGTCGACCTGCGCGATGGCTTGCGGCATGAGCTGGTGCCAGCCCGGCTGATACGCGCCCTTGAGATGAAAGATCTCGATGGGAATGCCGGCCTGCTCGCCGATCTCGATCGATTCCGAGATGGCGCTCAGCAGATTCGCGCTCTCATCGCGCATGTGACTTGCATAGATGCCGCCGCACGCAGCGGCGACCTTCGACAGTTCGATCAGATCGTGCGTGGATTGAAAGCTGTCGGGTGGATAGATCAACGCGGTCGCGACGCCGATCGCTCCACCGCGCATCGCCGTTGCCACCAGCGACTTCATTTTCTCGAGCTGCTCCGGTGTGGGCGCGCCCGCGCCGTCGCCCATGACCGCCACCCGGGCCTGCCCGGTGCTGTAGTAACTACCGAAGTTGAGAGAGATCCCTTGCCGCTCCAGTTGCGCGAAATAGGCGGGAATCTCCTCGGCGGCAACCGGCGTTCCGCCTTCGCCGGCAATGGCGGTGGTTACGCCTTGCAGCAGCTTGTTCTCCGCGCGGCCCTCGGTGCGAAGGACTTCGCCCGACTGATCCATCATGTCGATCCAGCCCGGCGAAACATACAGCCCGCGCGCGTCGATCTCGCGACGGCCTCGCTCGGCGATCTTGCCGACTGCGGCGATCCGTCCGTTCGACACCGCCACGTCCGCGTCGATCCAGGGATTGCCCAGTCCGTCGAGCACTCGCCCGTTACGAATCACGATGTCGTAAGTAGACGCGGGTTCCGCCGCCTGTGCCGCACCTAACGTCAGCGTGCACAGGGTCGCCAGGGCCAGTCGTTTCATCGGGCCTCTCACCAGGACGGGATCAAGTTAGCATTATGGGAGAATAGTATCCTGATTAGAGAATCATTTGTCACTATAGGCAACAACCGCATTCGCGCGATCCGGAGCATTTACGGAGAAATAGTTTGGTGCGGGCGATGACCAGCGATGGTCATCGGGTGCGACGGCCGAGGGCGGGCGTGCGGTGGAAGAAATCAGCGACGGGCTGGAACGAAACGATCAGGGCGCCGGTTGCTCGGGGCTGCGTACCAGCAGCACTGGCGAAGGCGCACGTCGCACGATGTACTCGGCATCGCTGCCCATCAGCAGTCGGCGAAAACCGCGGCGGCCATGAGTGCCGCAAACGATGAGATCGGCGTCGGTCTCCTTGGCTTTGTTGACGATGCACTCGCCGGCCGAGCCGCCGAGCGTTTCGATCAACTCCGCGTCGACCTCGATGCCGGCCTTCTTCACCTTGTTCTCGCACTCCTTCAGCAACTCGGCACCGATGTTGCGTATGTCTTCGGCGACCTGATGTACGGTGACGGGCATGGCCTCGGCCGTGACCATCACCCAGGGTTCCACGACGTGCACCAGTCGGATGCGGGCTTTCAGATGACTTGCAAGCTCCATCGCCTCATCGAGCCCGTGAGCGGAGGCGACGCTGCCATCGACCGGAACCAAGATTCGTGCGTACATGAGCCGATCTCATCCGGGACGCATGCATGGGTCCAGGGGGCCTTGGTCCAACAAGCAACCACCACGGCCTGGGGGCGTTCGTGGATGTGCTCGATGTAGGTGCATGGCGCTCAGCGCCCGTTAGCGCGATTCGAATCGTGCGAACCGAATGGCCAACGCCGGCAGCACCAGCAGATTCAACATCATGCTGGTCGCCAGGCCGCCAAGAATGACGATGGCCATGGGGCCTTCGATTTCCTTGCCGGCTTCCTCGCTGCCCACCGCAATGGGCAACAGACCGAGCGCGACCACCAGCGCGGTCATGACGATCGGTACCAAACGTTCGCTCGCGCCCTGCAGGGCGGTGGCCACGCCCCAAGGTTTGCCTTCGCGGGTCACCAGTTCCTCGTAATGAGACATCATGAGGATGGAATTGCGCATGCTGATGCCGAACAGCGAGATGAAGCCCACCATCGCGCCGATGGACAAGGCTCCGCCAGTGACGATCAGGATCAGCACGCCGCCGGCCAGCGCAAACGGAATGTTCGCCAGCACCAGCAGCAGATTGCGCCGATTCGCGAATACCAGCGACAGGAGCATCACGATCACGATGGCCACGAACGCCGAGTGCAACAGCAATTCATTTTGCGCAGTGACTCTGGCTTGCTCCGCGCCGCCCACCGCGACCGAGACACCGGGAGGCAACGTGATGCTGGAACGTAGTTTCTCTTGAACAGCCTGCGCGAACGACTTCAAGTCGCGCCCGACGACATCCGCGCTGACTTGCTGACGTCGTTGCGTGCCCTCGTGCACGATCACGTAGCGGCCTGTGATGTTATCGATGTTCGCCAGCTGCCGTAGCGGCACGGATGTACCGGCTGCGTTACGCACCAACAGGCTGCCAATCGCTTCCGGGTCGCGGCGACTGGCGGGGTCGAGGATGACCGCAACCTCGAACACCCGGTTGTTATCGTTCGTCTGCGCGACCACCACGCCTTGATAACTGAACTGGACGGCTTCGAGCACCTCCAGCGGTGCGAATCCATACTGGCGCAGCCCATCGGGACGCAATGTGATCTTCACCTCCGGTGAGCCGGATTGTGTCTGTGACAGCACATCGGCGGCACCGGGCACCGTGGCCACGACATCCTTGATTTGCTCGGCGACTCGATCCAGAAGGTCGAGGTCCTCGCCGAGAATATCGATCACCAGCGCGCCGCGCCCGCCGGTGAGAATCTCTTCGATGCGCTCCTCCAGGAACGGCGTGACGGCGAAGCTGATCCCTGGAAATGTTCGCAGCGTCGCACGGATCTGGTCTTGCACCTGTTCCTCTTCCTCGCCGGACAGGCGCTTGAGCTCAATGTGAAATTCGCTGAACTCGGGGCCGGCCGTGTCTTCACCCTGTTCGGCGCGGCCGAGCTGTTGAGAGACGGATCGTATGCGCGGGTTCTGCAGCAGCTCCCGAGTGATCCGCCCACCCAAATGGAGTCCCGCATCCACCGATGTTCCGGGCGCGGTCATCACCCGCAGCACATAGTGACCTTCCTTGAACTCGGGCAGGAATTCCCCACCCATGAAGGGCAGAGCGAGCAGGGCAGCGAGGCAGACGACGGCAGTCCCGACGATGATGGCGCGGGGACGGCCGTTGATCCATTCCAGACCGCGGCGGTGCCAACGTTTCAACCTGTCGATATAGCGAGGCTCGCGAGCGTCGGCGTTTGCAAGCAGCAGGCTGCACAGCGCCGGCGTCAACGTGATCGCGACGATGAGCGAAGCGATGGCCGCCAGGATGAACGACACGGCGAGCGGCGCGAACAGTCGGCCGTTGATGCCCGACATCATCAGCACGGGCCAGAACACCGCGACGACGATGAAGGTGGCGTACACGATCGGGCTGCGCACTTCGAGAGTGGCGTCGATGACGACGGTATCGAACGGTTTCGGGCTCGCGCTGGCGCGGTTTTCGCGCAGACGCCGCCACACGTTTTCCAAGCCGATGATGGCGTCGTCGACGACCTCGCCGATGGCGATGGCGAATCCGCCGAGCGTGATGGTGTTGATGGATGCGCCGAAATGCTCATACGCGACGACTGCCATCAATAACGACAGAGGAATCGTTGCGATTGCGATGAAGGCGCTGCGCAGGTTGGCGAGGAAGAACAGCAGCACGACGATCACCAGCGCGCCGCCGATCAGCAGCGCGTGGTTGATGTTTCGAATCGAGGTTTCGATGAAGTTGGCGGGGCGGAACAGCGTTGGATGCAAAACGATGCGCTCGGCATTCAGCATCGGTCCCATCTGTGCAAGCGCGGCTTCGACCGCATGTGTCACATCGCGTGTGTTCGCGCCGTACTGCCCGTGGATGTTCAATATGACACCGGGTTGTCCCATGACCAGCGCGTCGCCGAGCTTGGGTTCGGGCCCGTCGACGACGTTCGCGATGTCCCGCAGGCGCACGCTGATGGCGCCACGTTCTGCTACGACTGCCTCGGCGAGCGCAGGAGCGGAGAGTGACTGCCCCTCGGTGCGCAGAGTGATGCGCTGATTTTCAGTCTCGATGAACCCCGCGCCCCGGACGCCAGTGGACTTGCTCGCCGCCGCGACGATCTCATCGAGGGACAGTCCATAGAGCATCATTCGATCCGGCAGGAGCTGAATCTGAAGTTGCCGGATCTCGCCGCCGAATGTTTCCACGCGCGCAACCCCCGGAACGCCCAGCAGCCGCTGTCGCACCGTCCAGTCGGCGATCGTGCGCAGTTCCATCGCGGAGTGATGATCGGACGTGAGACCGATCGACAGCACCATGCTGGTAGACGATGCGAGCGCGCCCATGGCGGGTGTGTGAACGCCAGTGGGAAGCGCGGTTGCGAGTTGCGCGAGGCGTTCTGCCGTCAGTTGGCGCACTCGATAGATATCCGCAGCGTCTTCGAATATCAGGGTGACGACCGACAGCCCTTGAATGGATTGGGAGTAGATGTGTTCAAGCGCCGGTGTGCCGTTCAAGCTGTACTCGATCGGGCGCGTCACCAGCGTTTCAACCGCTTCGGCCGACAAGCCCGGCGCTTCTGTTTGCACGACGATTTGCGGTGGAGCGAACTCCGGAAAGACGTCGAGCTTGGCGCGCTGAGCGACGAACAGTCCATACGCGGCCAGCAGCAGTGCGATCGCCACGACGAGAGCGCGGAAGCGGACGCATAACGTGACGATGCGGCGGAGCATGGCTGCTTGTCGTGGCTAGTCCGCCAGGTGGATCTGCGATCGGAACTCTTCGGAGAGCACGAATTGGGCCCCTCCGACCACGATGCGTCCGGGCGGCGCGGCGCTGGCATCGATGAACCAGCCGTCATCGACGCTGTGCTCCGGTGCAACCGGTTTGCGCTCGAAGGTCCGATCGCCGGTTTGAACGTAGATCCAGGCTTGCCCTTGATGACGAACGACGGCGGACCGGGGCAGCACCACACCGCGCAGGGGCGGTCCCTCGAGTGCGAGCAAGGCGACGATCCCCATCTCGGGCCGCAGATCGAATGAGTTGGGTTGCATCACAAACATAAATCCCTGGCCGGGACTCTGCGCGGAGGCCACCGGCGCGCGGCCCAAGAGTCTGGCCTCAGCCGAACGCAAGGGATCGAACGGTGAGAGCACGCGTGCAGCAGTGGGCGGCGAGGGCAGCGACTCGTCGACGGCGAGATCGATGCGGATCAACACCGCGTCCAAGGTCGAGAGAGCTTGCAACAATGGGGCAGCATCGCTCCTGTTGAACGTCGTGCCCCACGCGCTGGCGAGCCGATTGCGAATGGTCTCTACTTGAATCTGATCTCGCTTTAGCGTCGCTGACGCGGTTTCTACGGCACGTGCCGACGCGTTTTGATCGTTCGTGTGCAGCGCTCGTACGCGTTCGTATTCTCTGCTCGATGCTTCGAGCGATGCTTGAGCGGAGTGCAGTTCAGCCAGTAGATCGAGTAGCGGCTGTGTGTCGAGCACGCGGCCGTAGCCTTTCACTTCGCGGGCCAGTTCGCGACGTTCGAGACTGGCTACCACGATTCCGGCCTTGGCCTGCTGTTCCGGCGCCAACCGCACGACGCCGGGGAAGGCAGTGCGCGGCGCTGTCGCTTCTTCAGCCTCGTTCGGTTCCGATGGCTGTTCCGCTGTGAAGTGAATGATGCCCCACACGGCGAAAGCGCCAATGACTATCCCGCCTGCAAGCGCCGCCAGTACGGTTCTCATTTTGACTCGCGGACTCGCGCAAAGGCTTTGAGCGCATCGAGTGCGGCCAGAGGCTGTTGGAGTGCATCTTCCAGCTTGCCTGCCGCCTGTGCTGCTTGAGTCTCGCTGTCGAGGAGCGTCACCGCGCTGACCGCGGCTTCCAGTTTCGATGTTTGATATTCCAGCTGGTCGATGTCTCCCCCACGCAAGCGCCGCTCCTGTCGAGCGAGGTCGTTAGCCAGTGCGTCGTGGAGCGCTCTTACGCGCGTCAGTTGATTGATCGCAAGGGTGCGGGTCGCGGTGGCCTCATCGATCTGCGCGATGACATTCGTCTCGAGCGCACGAAAGCGAGCAGCGCTTTCCTCGCGTTGTGCTTCGGCTTGAGCGATGGCGCCTCGATTCCGATTGAACGGCAGTTCGAAGCCGACGCCCAGCGTCCATTTGCTTTCACCTTGATCCCACTCATACGCGGGCCCCAGATGGATATCGGGATATTGTTTGGCAATCTCGGTCTGTAGATCCGCTTCGCTCGCGGCGTACTCCGCTAGCCCGGCAGCAATGTCGGCGCGATACTCAAGAGCGAGGCGTCGCAATTGGGGGCCGTCGAGGCCGGGCCCCGGCTCGAGCGCGAAATCGAAAGACAGATCGGTGAGCGCATGTAACGGCACACCGAGCGCCCGAGCGAGGTTGCTTTGAGCCTCTTTTTGTTTTCGCTCGCCATCGGTGAGATCGACTTGCAGACGAGCCAAGGCAATGCGCGCAGGGGAAAGCTCGGCAGCCGATGCGGCCCCGAGAGTGAAGCGCTGCTGTACAAGATCCGCCACACGCCGCTGAACTTCGAGCTGCGCTTGTAATAACTCGAGTCTCCGTCGCGCGGCAGTCAGCTCGATCAGTGCCGCCCGCAGCTGCCGTCGAACTTGCCAGGCGGAGCTGATGTAATTCAGCCGTGCCGCTTCGGCGAGATGCTCGGTTTTACCGATCCGAATGCGACGCTTGCCCGCCGTCTCGATCGGGATGTCGACCGACACTCCCGGCAGCCACGGCGACGTTCCACTCTGTGCATCGACGTTGTAGGTCGGGGTCAGTGTGAGCGAGGGATTGGGGCGCATGGCGGCGGCTGCCACGGCGCCCTCGGCCGTTTGCCACTGGGCTCGTGCGAGTTGCAGATCGGTATTGAAGTGAAATGCCGCGAGCGTGAGCGCCGATAGGTTCCATGACGACCGCGGCCAGGGATCGGCCAGCTGCGGCGCGTTCGCCTGCAGGAACGCGCGCAGCTCATCATCGTTCAAGCTGAGCTCGCCGAATCTATCGGCGATGACCTCCGGTTGCAGCGCTCGATGTTCGAAGTGCGTACACGCCGACAGCATCGACAAGCTTGCCGCGAAGATCGAAGCTCGACGTAGCGACACCGAACGCATGGCGCAATAGTGCCAGCGACGCGGTAACACGACTCTGACGAAACATTGACGAAGTTGTCATGAATGGCGCGGACCGGGAAAGGTGAGCGTCACCTGCGTGCCGTGGCCGATTGCACTGGCGAGTCGAGCTTCGCCCCCGTGCAACGTCATGATGGATCGAACCAGTGCGAGGCCTAGGCCGAAGCCGCCGGTTCGCTGGCTGCGCGATGGATCGGCGCGATAGAAGCGATCGAACAGGTGCGGCAGATGTTCAGAAGCGATGCCCGATCCGGTGTCGCGGACGCAAATGTTCGTCGAGCCGTCTTCGGCCGCCGCGATGCCAATGGTTACCGTCCCTGTTCTGGGGGTGTGGCGCACGGCGTTGCTCAGCAGGTTGCTGATCGCGCGTTGGAACAAAAGGGAGTTTGCATACAAACGCGCATTGCCTTCGCACGCGAGGATCACGCCATTCTCTTCGGCGTTGGCGCGATGGAATTCGATCACGTTCTCGACTTCAGCGCCGGCATCGAGCTCGACGCGTTCCAGTCGTCCGTCGACTTGATCGGCGCGCGCCAGAAATAACAACGAGTCGATCATGCGGGCGAGGTCGGCGAATTCCTCGATGCCCGACTCCAGTACCTGGCGATATTCGTCCACCGAGCGCGGCTGCGACAAGGTCACCTGCGACTCGGTCAGGAAGTTCGTCACCGGGGTGCGCAGCTCATGGGCGATGTCGGCCGAGAATTGTGAGAGCCGCCGGAAGGAGTCTTCGAGACGCTCCAGCATTTGATCGAACGCGCCGGCAAGCGACGTGAGCTCTTTCGGCCAGGCCTGACTGCTGACGCGATGATCAAGATTTCTCGCGTTGATGGCGCGAGCCGCGCGCGTGATCGAGTCGAGTGGTGCGAGGCCGCGGCGTGCAATTCCATAGCCGGCCAGCGCGGAGATCGCCAAGCCTGCCAGCAGCACAAATAGCAGGCTTCGCCGATAACGAGCGAGGAGCGCTTCTTTATTGGAGACGTCGAGCGCGAGTTGGACCTGCCACGATCCGCCTCCGGTCATCGGCGCGCTTGCGGCCATCAGCGCGAGGGTCCGGTCGCCCGCCCGCACCTCAAGCATTTCCTCGGGTGCCGCATCTTCGGCCGCGAATGCACCCGGTTCGATGAGCCGGCCCATGCCGGGCGTCTCGACGATCAACTGGTGTTGGTCATCGAGCACGCGCACGTAGTATCGGCTGAAGCGTCGCGCCGCTCCTTCCAGCCGCGTTTCCTCGTCGAAGGCGGCCATGTCGTGCGGCCGATCGTGAATGATCGCTCTGAGCACGAAAGCCTTGTCGGCCAGGAAGCGGGCGGTCTCGTCATCGAAGCTTCGCACCAGGGTCCAATAGAGGAACAACCCGCCGGCCAGGAGGAGGCCGAATCCCGACACAGTGATGAGCGCCGTGATGCGCGCGGCGATCGACCACGTGCTGGAGCGAGCGGATTTGTGGGCAGGCACATTCGACATCGACGCGCACAGCCAGGGGCGGCACCGGGGGCCGACGCGCCAGTGTACCTCATGGGATTTCGACCTGCGGTCTGGGCAAGGCGACCAGCTCTCGTGGACGTCGTTCGCGTCCCGGCGACAGCAGGTAGTAGTACAGGACGTCCGCGACGATCAGCATCACGAAGAAGGAGACGACCGTATCCGAGAAGAAATGGGCGCCGCTGGCGATACGGCAGAACGACGCCAGCGCGCCGAAGCCGAATCCGGCGATCAAAAGCGAGCGTCGTCTGCTCAGGGCCTGCGCGAGCGCCAGCGCGAAGAACCCGCCAGCGGCTTCGCCCGATGAGAATGAGCAGTTCTTGCCGCACTCGTCGCTGACCACGAACGGCGGGGAGTACTGCTTCGTGCCGCCGAACTCCACGATGTTTCTCGGCCGGGCGCGACCGAAATTGTCCTTGAGCACCAGATTGACGATCACGCCGGCGCCGACCATCAACACCAGCAGCAGGTACACGACCCTGACGCCGTCGACGCAACACACGTTGCGCTTGTACAACTTGTTAAAGACGTAGAGTCCGACGACTGTCGTCATGGCGAGACAAAGAAACCAACCCAGGCTCTCGTGCATGAACGTGGTCCACCACTGCTCGCCCAGATAGAAACTTTCGTGGAAGAACAGGCTGGAGACGTATAAATCCACCTGCGGAAACGCCATCAGCAGCAATGAGGCGAGGGCGAAGCTGACCAGAATCGCCTGGCTGCGTTTCAACTTCAGGTAGTGCATCGACGATCGCCCCCCGCAAGCTCGACGGATAGCGGACCAACGCTGGGTCCGGATGACATTGGGCGTAGGACGCACGCAGCCGCGGAAATCAATCGCGGGGCGTATCACTTTCGGTGCGAGCTGAAATTAAAACCCGCGGGCCGCGCTCATTTGAAAAACTTGTCGTTACAATCGCGCTCCGTTTGCAGCGGAAGCCAAGAGAGCCGACTTTGTTAAATTCGAGCGGGCGATTGCGAACCTCGCATACCGGGTTCCTGGTGGGGTTCTCGCTGCTGCTGTATGCAGTCTGTAATGCGATCAACATCGACAGCCTGTCCCGGTGGTTTCGCCAGGGCGAGGGCATCGACTACTCGGCCTTGTGCGCCTACCTGGTCGCCGGCCTGTGCCTGTTCATCGCGTTCTTTACGCTGCTGGCGCATCGGCGAACCCTCAAGCCGTTCGCGATCCTGCTGACCGTCCTGAGCGCGGCGGTCACTTACTTCATCGCGAAGTATGGGGTTGCCATCGACAGCTCCATGGTCCAGAACACCGTCCACACGGATGTCACGGAAGTGCGACAGCTCCTGTCGGTCCGGATGATCCCGTACGTCGTGTTCTTGATCGTCGTGCCGGTGGCCATCATCCTGTGGGTGGAGGTCGAGTTTCAGTCCTCGGGCCGCTACCTGTTGGGCTCCCTGAAGCTGTTCTGCCTCACCTTCCTGATCGCGTTGGCCTGCCTGTATGTCGAGTACAACGCGATCCTGCGCGCCGGCAACGTGTCGAACAAATACATCGTTTATTCGCTCGTGCCCGTGAACGTCATCTCCAGCTCCATCAACGCGGCCTCCAAAGCAGTCAAGCCGTACTTCAAGCGAAGCGAAAAAGAGGTCCAGGTCGATGCGCGCGTGGCCTCGCCCGACAACCTGGTCGTGGTGCTTGCGGTGGGTGAGTCTTCTCGCAGAAAAAACTTCAGCGTTTACGGCTATGACCGTAAGGACACCAATCCGGTGCTGGGCAAGACGCCCGGCTTGCATCTGCTCGATGGAGTCGCGACGCGCGCTTCGACGCTGTACGCCCTGCCGAAGATTCTGACCAAGGACGACATCAAGCTCACGAGCGTGGTCTCCAAGGCCGGGATACCGACGGCCTGCTACGTCAATTACACGCTCTATGACAACTGCGCCTCGGTCGGAGAAACGAAGCCGACGAACTGCGGTCACGACGGCAAATGTTACGACGAAGACGTGATTCCGCTGCTCCGGAGCAACGTGGCCACGTACGACTCCGGGTACCGCTTCATCGTTCTGCATCTCGGGGGCGGCAGCCATGGCCCGATGTACAGCGATCGGCATCCGCCGGAGTTTCAACAGTTCAAGCCCATGTGCACGGACGCCGACGTGGCGGGCAAATGCACGCTCGAGCAGCTCTATAACTCTTACGACAACACCATTCTTTACGTCGACCATGTGCTCGGAGAGGTGATCCAAACGCTGGATCAGTCGGGCGTGCCGTACCTGCTCATTTATCTGTCCGACCACGGCGAATCGTTGCTGGAGAACGGCATGATGTTTCACGGCATGCCGCCGGGCATGGCGTTGCCCGACGAACAGGCGCAGATTCCTTTGATCGTCAAATCGTCGGTGCCGATCTCCATCGTCGAGCGTGACGAATACAGTCAGCCGGCGGTGTTCGATACGGTGCTGGATCTGTTTTCGATCGAGTCGAGCCGCTTCGATCGGGCGGAGAGCTTCATCAAAAAGAAGAGCGGGACCTAGCGCGCTTCGAGGACGAAGCCGACACCGCGCACGGTGTGGATAAGCTTGAGCTGCGATTCGCCATCGACTTTGCGCCGCAGCCGGCCGACGGAGACATCCACCAGGTTCAAATCGCTGTCGAAATTGATGTCCCAGACCTGGGATGCAATCAGCGTCCGGCTGAGCACTTCGCCACGCCGACGCATCAGCAGCGCCAGCAGCAGGAATTCCTTGGGTGTGAGGTCGAGCAGGCGTCCGGCGCGGGCCGCCTTGTGTTTATGAAAGTCGAGCTCGAGGTCGGCGACCCGTAGCGTATCCGGTTCTCGACTCTGCGTTCTGCGGGTGAGCGCGCGCACGCGGGCCAGCAGCTCCGCATACACGAACGGTTTGACCACGTAGTCATCGGCGCCAAGCTCCAGCCCCTTGACCAGGTCTTCGGTCTGATCGCGAGCCGTCAGGAACAGCACCGGCGTGCGCTTGCCAGCAGCTCGCAATCGACTGACCAGCGTCCAGCCGTCCTGGCCCGGCAGCATCACATCCAGAATCAGCAGATCGTAATCCTGCGTCTCCATCAAGTGTGCGCCGCCAATGCCGTCATCCGCCGAATCGACGACGAAGCCGGCCTCCTTGAGCCCCTTGCACAGGTAGGTACGGGTCTTTTCTTCGTCTTCGACGATCAGCAGACGCATCGGGGAATCCACGCGCGTTGACTTGCGGTCGAGAGCATACGGCCAAAGGTTTTGCTCCAACAAGCAAGGACGGGCGCCGCCCCGTAATGGACGCTACCATTCAGCCGATGAGCGAGAACTGCCGCAAAGCTTTCGGATCATGGATGCGGGCGATCAGCTGCGCGCCGTCCGGCGTCTGTTGAAGGCGCAGAACTGTGGTGAGCTTCATGCCGGATCTGGCGATCTATGCGGGATTGTTCTTGGTCGCTTTCCTGGCCGCTACGGTTTTACCGATGCAGTCGGAGGCCGCGCTGGTCGCGCTGCTGTTGATCGACAGTTATCCCGCAGCGCTGCTGGTCATCATCGCCAGCATCGGCAATGTGCTGGGAGCGACGGTCAATTGGGGGCTGGGCAGATGGGTCGAGCGCTTCAGCGAGCGCTCCTGGTTTCCGGTGCGGCCGGCGGTCTTGCAGCGCTATCGAGGCTGGTATCAGCGCTATGGCAAGTGGTCGTTGCTCTTGAGCTGGATGCCCATCATCGGAGATCCACTCACGGTCATCGCGGGAGTTCTGCGCGAGCCACTGCCTGTGTTTCTGGTGCTCGTTACAGTGGCGAAAGTCGGACGGTATCTGGTGATTGCGGCCGTGACGTTGAACTGGGCTTAGTGACGGCGAACAGCACCGGCATCACCACCAGTACCAGCGGCACCGCGGCGATCAGGCCCGCGATGATGGCGATCGCCAAAGGTTGCTGCATGGCTGTGCCGGCGCCGAACGCCAGGGCCAGAGGCAGCAGTGTCAAAATCGCTGCGAGCGCCGACATGACGATCGGACGCGCGCGATTGTGACCGGTCATCAAGAGCCGCTGATGCAGCGGCAGGTCGGCCGGCAGCGTCTGGTACTCGCAGAAGTAGAAGATCGCGATCTCGGTCACCAGTCCGACGATCATGGTCAGGCCCATCATCGCCGAGATGTTCAGCTCGATGCCCGCGACCCACAGCCCGAGAAACACCGCCGGCAGCGACAGCACCGGCATGGCCAGGATGACCGCCGCCGTACGGAAGCTTTCGAAGACGAACAGCAGCAACAGATAGACCAGCGCGATGGCCGCCACCAGCACGATCAGCAGACCGTGAAACGCAATCTGCTGCTGTTGATACAAGCCGCCGAGGCGGTAGTACATCCCGGACGGCAAAAGTCCGGGTTGGCGCAACGTCTGTTGCAGATCGGCGATCGTCGAACCCAGGTCACGACCGCTGATGCGCGCGGTCACCGCATTCATTCGTTTCAGATTCTCGCGAGCGATCTGCGGTTGGCCGGTGACGGCGTGCAGCGAAGCGACGCGATCCAGCGTGACGATCCGCCCGTCGGGCGCGGAGAGGGGCAGTTTCGCCAGCTTCTGTTCCAGATTGCGCGCATTCTCTGGCAGCCAGACACGTACACCGACCATCTTGGGTCCGGTTGGAATCTGCGTGGCGACCGAACCGGCGAGGGCGTCACCGACGGCTTTGGTCACAGTGTCCGCATCCAGCCCCAGAAAGGCGGCGGCGGCGCGGTCGACGTTCACTTCGAGGGCATCGCCGGCGGGATGGATGCCGTCGTTGATATCGACCACGCCGTCGATCTTCGCGATCGCCGCCGCCACGGACTTCGCCGTGCTGGTGAGCGCGGTGGCATCGTCGGAGTACAGTTTGATCTCGATGGGTTGGGGCACCGAGGTCAGATCGCCGATCAAATCTTCCATCAGTTGCAGCAACTCGATTTCCAGCCCGGGAACCGTCGCTTCCAGCTGCGAGCGAATGTCGTCCATCACGTCTTCGATGGGCTCTCGGCCGGTGGCTTTGAGCCGCACGAAGAAGTCGCCCTCGAAGGCCTCGGTGACACCGCCGCCCAATTGAATGCCGGCACGGCGGGAGTAGGTGTCGATGTTCGGATTCTCGCGCAGAATCTTTTCCACCTGCGCCAGCAAGCGCTGACTCTCGGTGAGCGAGGTGCCGGGGGGTGAGCGGAAGTCGAGCACGAAGCCGCCTTCGTCCACGGCGGGCATGAAGCCCGAGCCGACGCTCATATAGGCGAGCCCGCCGGCGAGCAGCAGCGGCAGCACACCGACCAACACCAATTTCGGACGAGACAGCGCGCTCGAAAGGATTTTCTGGTAACGGCTGCCCAGCGCGCTCTCCTGGCCTCGTTCCAGGGCGCCGCCTCTCAGCAATCGCTCCGAGATCAAAGGCACGATGAACCAGGTGGCGGCGAAGGACACCGTGAGGCCGATCACCATCGTCAATGACAGCGCTTTGAAGAAGGCGCCGGTGATGCCGCTCAGGAAGGCGAGCGGTGCGAAGATCACCAGTGTCGCGGCGCTGGAGGACATCAGCGGGCGTGCGAATTCATGCGTGGCTGCATCGATGCGTGTGCGTGGATCGGCGCCGCCAGCTTCTTCGATGCGGCGGAACAGATGCTCCAACATGACGATGATGTCGTCGATGATCAGACCGACGGCGGCGGCGATGCCACCCAACGTCATGATGTTGAACGTCATGCCACAGACATTCATCAGCAGCACGGAGATTGCGATCACGCACGGCACGATGATCAGGGTCACGAGCATGATGCGGGCGTTGCGTAGAAACAGGAACAGCACCGCGCCGGCCAGAATCACGCCGATCAGAATCGCATCGCGCACGCTGCTCGCGGAGCTGTGGATCAGATCCGATTGATCGTACCAGTTGGCGATCGATACGCCCGGCGGCAGTTGCGGACGATAGTCATCGAGCAACTGCTTGACCGAGTCGGCGATCTGCACCGTATTGCCATCGGGCTGTTGATAGATGTTGAGCAGCACCGCCTCGTGGCCGTCGGCGGCGACGCTGGTCCAGTGCGGTTCGGTGGAGCGCGATACAGCGCCGATGTCGCGCACGCGCACTACCGAATTGCCAACTGACTTGAGAACAACGTCGGCGATGCTCTGCTCGGCCTGCAGCTGTGTATTGCCGATGACCAGGAACAGTTTGTAATGATCCTCCAGGCGGCCGACCGCGCTGACCGCGTTGGCCGCGCTCACGGCTTTCACCACGTCCTGCAAGGGGATGCCGAAGTGATGTAGTTTCAGCGGATCGACATCGACGTGGAATTCTTCGCGCGCGCCGCCGATCACACTAACGTTGGCGACACCGGCAACCGCGGACAGCATCGGCCGCAATTGATAGCTCGCAAAATCCGTGAGCTTCGGCAGGGAGAGGGTGTTCGAGGTAATGCTGTAAGCGAGCATCGGAAAGACTGTCGGGTCCATGCGGCGCAGGTCGATGGTCGTGCCCACCGGCATCGTCGGTAGTACCTGGGATAGCGCGGAGCTCAATTCAAGCGCGGCTCGACGCATGTCGGTGCCCCAGTCGAAGCTCACGGAAACATCCGCCGTACCTCGACTCGTCGCGGATCTAACATCACGGACGCCCGGGACTCTCCGCACCGCTTCTTCGGCCGGCCGCGTCACTTGCAACATCATTTGCTCGGCGGGCCGGTCACCTGCGTCGAAAGAGACGACCACGCGAGGAAACTGGACGTCCGGGAAGAGTGCCACCGGCAGACGAAATACCGAGGCGACACCGCCCAATGTCAGCAGCACACAGAGAAAGAGGAGGGCGCGTTGATGCGCTCGCAGCCATGTCATCGGATTCATCGGTCGCTTGCCTTATCGGCCGAAGCCTCGCGCACCGCCATGCCGTCTTCGAGTTCGTATGCGCCGAGCACCGCGATCTTGAGCGCCGGGTCGAATCGACCCTCGACCGCGATCTGCCGCTCGTCCTCAGCGCCCGGCGTAGTCACATCGATTCGCCGGGCGTGCCCGTTTTCGATCTGAAACAGATGGGCACCCGCCTCGTCGCGCAAGACTGCTGAGCGCGGCGCCAGCCATGAAGTCGTGCTGGCAACTGTAACGACAGCGCGGGCCCCTTCGGAGGTCGGCAGGTTTGCGGCGGCGGGATCCAACGGCTCGAGCGCTACATCCACCAAACGCGATGTGGGATTCACCATTGCTTGCACGTGAGTCACGCGCGCTGGAATCGCATCTCGTCCGCTGACGGGTTCGATGAATGCGGGCATGCCTGCGCTGATTCGATGCGCATCCCGCGGCGAAAAGCCCGCGAGAATCTGGACCGAATCGTTGGCGATCGTGCGTATCAACACCGCGCCGGCAGCGGTGCGGTCGCCGGGCGCGACGGGCACATCCAGCACGATGCCATCGAACGGTGCTTTCAGATCGGTGCGGGCGGCGCCACCTCCGAGCGCTCGCTGCGCGGCTAGCGCGGTAGTCGCGTCGTTCAGCGCCTTCTCGGCCGCTGCGACTTGCGATTCCGTGGCGAGGTTCTTCGCGCGCAGCGCTTTGACACGATCCAGCTCCGCGCGAGCGAAGGTGAGTCCACTTTCCGACTGCTGATAAGCCAGTCGACCGGTCGGCTCATTGGTCAGTGTCATCAAGATCGCGCCACGCCGGACGGCTTCGCCCGGAGTGACTTGCACTTCAGTGATCAGTCCGCTTTGAGGCAAGGTGAGATTGCGTGTCTTGCCCGGAATGGGAGTGACCGTACCGTAGCCCGTGACGGTGGTGGCGATAGCACCCCGATGAAGCTGAGCGGTTGTGACAAGCGCGCTGGCGCCAGCCTCCGTTTCCGCGTGCGCCGTTTCCGGTCGATGCGAGCATGCAACGAGCGAGGCCCAGACGAGCAAGCCCGATATGACCCATGAGGGGTGAAACGGCGTCGCAATCATCGACCAGTCTCCGGCGGCGTGGGCAATTCATCGCCCAAAAGTGTACGTAACATCTCTTGCTGTTCTTGCAGCGTCAGCGCGAGTTGCACGGCTTCTATGCGTCTGGCAACCGAGGCCGTGCTCAATGTGACGTACGCATTCCAATCGAGCATGCCGGCGCTGAATGACTGCGTCGCTGCCTCCTGTTCGTCGCGCAGGCGCTCGGCATCTCGCTCGGCCTGCTGCGTTCGACGGATGAGGTCCGGCAGATCCAGACGAATCCGATCCACTTCCGAACGTGCGGCGGCGAGCCGCGATTGGTATTCGTCGAACAGCCGCTGACGGGTGGCGGTCTCGACCGCGATCGCGCCCCGGCCGCGATCGAACAAGGGCAGCGAGAAGCCGACGCTGTAGCCACGCGTGATGATGTTGCTGGTGTCGCGCGCGTAGCTCAGCCCAAGTGAAATGGTCGGAAATTGTTTGAGCACCGCTTGTCGCAGCTTGACCTCCTGAGCCCGATAGCCCATGCGCAGTGCCAGCAGATCGGGCCGCCGCTCGGGCAGGGCGGCAAGTCGTTCATCGATGTCCGCGGGCATCATCTGCGCCGCCGCCGCCGTCGGCGCTGGATCGTCGACCAGACGCAGCTCCGCGTGCTCGTCCAGGCCGAGTAACAGCTTCAATGCGTGACGTTCGAGATTGAGCTTCTGCGCGGTGTCGTCGATCTGCCTTTGCAGATCGGCGATGGCCAGCAACGGCCCGGAAGCCACGTCGCGGGTGAGATTGCCCGCTTGCAATTCGCCCTCGACGGAGTCGCGCAATCGCTCGCGTTCAGGCAACGACTCCCGCAGTTCCTGCAGGAGCTTTTCATCGGACCGCACTTGATTGAACAGCGCGCGCGCCTGCGCAACCAACTGCCACTCGGCCCACAGTTCGTCGAGCTCCAGCTTACGCGTATCCAGCCGCGACGCTTGTATCGTGCTCGAGCGCATCAACACCGCGCTGATGTCCTGTGTGATCCCCGTCGTAAAGGCGTTCACCAGATCCGGGCCGGAGCTGACCAGCAAGTCCTGTCCGAAAGAGAACTGTGGATCTGGCAACAGGCTTGCCGCGAACGCCTGCGCATGCTGGATGCCCAAGTCATCCCGAAACAGGCGCAGGTCGGGATTGTTGGCGACCGCGAGCATCGCGACTTCGGTCTGATCGAGGCCGTCGTTCGGGTCGAAGCGATGTTCGCGCAGCGCGGGCAACGGCATCGCCGCGGCATCCACATAGAGCGGGGTGGTACCGCTGGCGGCGTGGTTTTCGAGCGGCTTTTCCCGATAGGTCGCGCAGCCGCCCAAGGCGACGAGGACCGCCGCCGCCAGTGCGACAGTACGAAGAGAAGCCGAATGATTCATGAGCCGGGGTCACACCATGTCCAGCGGACTGCCGGCAGGGTGACCGCCGAAACTGAAAAGACACTTAAAGGCGGCGGGGGCGGGCGAGATTCGCTGGGTGAGCGGTTATTTCGGTGTAAGCGGCGTACTATGCCCCGCGTGAGCGCCCACCCTGGCGGGCTCGAGCAACCAAGATGCGTTTGTTACTCATCGAAGATGACGAAATGATCGGCGACGCGGTTCGTGCCGGACTGCGCGAGGAAGGGTTCAGCGTCGATTGGATCAAGGACGGAGCATCGGCCGAGAGCGCCTGGCGGACGGCGGAATACGACGCCGCGATTCTCGATCTCGGTCTGCCGGGCAAGGACGGCTTCAAAGTGCTGGCCGAGTTGCGTGGCTCGGGCAATTCGCTGCCCGTCATTGTTTTGACCGCGCGCGATTCCGTACCGGATCGCATTCGCGGTCTCGATGGCGGCGCCGACGATTATCTGAGCAAGCCATTCGATCTGAATGAGCTGGCGGCGCGCATTCGCGCGGTGGTGCGTCGACGCACCGGACGGGCGGAGCCGCTGATCGAGCACGGCGGTCTGGTGCTGGATCCAGCGCGACGCGAAGCGAAATTTCGCGGCGAGCCGGTGACGCTTTCGGCCCGTGAATTCGCGGTGATCGAGATTTTGTTATCGCGACCCGGCGTGGTGTTCTCGCGAGGACGGCTCGAAGACAAGCTCTATGGCTGGGGTGAGGAGACCGGCAGCAACACCATCGAGGTCTACATTCATCTGCTCCGGCGGAAACTCGGGGCCGAGTTCATCCGCAACGTCCGGGGTGTGGGCTACACCGTGCCGGAAAACCTGTGAGGTCGATTCGCGCGCAGCTGCTGTTGGGCCTGCTCGGCGCCATGCTGGCGATCATGCTGGCCGGCGCCACGCTGATCTTTTTCATCATTCGCGATGAAGTGGCCGAGCTGTTCGATCATCAACTCGAGCACACGGCGTACGCGTTCGCCGCGCAGCCGCTGCAAGCCACCGAAGTGGCGAGCGATGAGCCAGGTGACAATCCCGAAGCGGACTTCGTCATCCAGGTGTGGAGCGACGCCGGCCAATTGCTGTTCCAATCCCGGCCGCAACCGGGACTCTCACGCCAGCCGCAGCGTGGCTTCTTCGACCTGCGGCTGGGCGATGAGCGCTGGCGCCTGTTCTCGCTGCAGTCTTCAGGCAACCTGGTGCAGGTCGCTCAGCCGCTGCAGGTCAGAAATGCCATGGCGCGCGAGACTGCGTTCGACGCCTTGAAGTTGTTCGCCTTGCTGTTCCCCGTGGCCGCCTTGCTGATTTATCTCACGGTCGGGGCGGGCATGCGATCTCTGCAGCGGATGGCCAACGACGTGGGCCGACGCTCGCATCTGGACCTGACGCCGATCGACCCGCGTCAATTGCCGGTCGAGGTCACGCCGCTGGTGAGCTCGCTCAATGATCTCATGATGCGTCTGAATCGAGTCATCAGCTCACAAAAGACTTTCGTTGCCGACGCCGCGCACGAGCTGCTGACGCCGATCACGGCGCTGCAACTGCAAGCGCAACTCTTGTCTCGCGCCACCGATGAAGAGCGGCGGCACGAAACATTGGTCGCGTTGCGTGCCGGTTTGACCCGAACCGTCCACGTGGCGCGGCAGTTGCTGGTCCTGGCACGGCAAGACCCAGACCTGGAACAGCCGGCCAGCGGGCCCATCGATCTGGCGGAGCTTGCACGGCAAGTGATTCAGAGTCAGCGGTCACTCGCTGAAGTGCGCGGTATCGCATTGGAACTCTACGCGCTCGCGCCCGGGGTGGTTACCGGCACGTCGGATGCGCTCGCGGTGTTGTTGTCGAATCTGGTGGACAACGCGATCAAATACACGCCAGCGGGCGGCCGGGTGCGGGTGACGGTCGTCAACGACTCCGATCGCTGTCGAATCGTGGTCGAGGATTCCGGTACTGGTATTCCCGCCGAGGAGCACGAGCGCGTGTTCGACCGTTTCTACAGGCGCCCGGGAACCGCCGCGCTGGGCAGCGGGCTGGGGTTGGCGATCGTCAAGGACATCGCCGAGCGCCATCGGTCGACCATCGAGCTGCGCACCTCGACTGAGCTCGGGGGCTTGTATATTCAGGTGACGTTCGCTCGGGCTGGCGCAGCGGCCTCGCTCAGCGCTTGATGGCAAGTAACAACACGCCGGCGGCGACCAGGGAAATCCCGGCCCAATCCTTCAGCACCGGTCGCTCGCCGAGAAACACCACTGCGAAGACCGCCACGAGGATCACACTGAGCTTATCGATGGGAGCGACCTTCGAGGCGTCGCCCAACTGCAGCGCTCGGAAGTAGCAGACCCAGGAAGCGCCGGTTGCCAGCGCCGAGAGGACCAGGAAGGTCCAGTTGCGTGCCGAGAAGGTGAGCGGATTCACCCATTGTCCGCTGACGCGGACGAATATCGCCAGCAGTGCCGCGATGATGAGGGCGCGTATCAGAGTCGCGATATCCGAATTGATCCCCTCCAGCCCCAGCTTCGCGAAAATTGCCGTGAGCGCGGCGAACACCGCGGAGGAGAGTGCCCAATACAGCCAGTTCATTTGTAACTCACATGTCCAGGCGCGTGCGACGCGGCGATCATATACCGGCGCAACGACACGAGACTGGGTGGATGACCAGCGGCGATTTCAGCCAGCGACGACCGACCGAGTATGGCACCCTAGATCAATGAAGAATGCTTGCGATCCGATCGTTCACTGCGATGGGGCAATCCGATGCGTCTGGTGCCGCTCACGTCGATTTGCATGGCCGCCATCGCTGCCGCGAACGCACAGAATAAAGACAAGGATCGAGCGAATCCGGCCGAAGCGTTGGAGATCCCAACGGTCGTAGTGGTCGGAACCACGCCATTGCCGGGGCTCGGCACTCCGATTCGAGACGTCGCCGCCAACGTGCAGATTTATACGAGCAAGGATCTGGCGCAGCAACGACAGACCACCGCGACCGATTATCTGGAACAGAATCCCACCGGCATTTCCTCGAACGCCGCGCAGGGAAATCTCTTTCAGCCCGACATCAACTTTCGCGGCTTCAGCGCGTCGCCGCTGCTCGGTACGCCGCAGGGAGTTTCAGTCTTTCAGGATGGCGTGCGAGTCAACGAGCCGTTCGGCGATGTGGTCAATTGGGATCTCATACCGCAGTCGGCGATCGCCAGCATTCAACTCATTCCGGGCTCCAACCCGACGTTCGGTCTGAACACACTGGGCGGCGCGCTCGCCGTGTACACGAAGAGCGGGGCGCAGTTTCCCGGTGGCGGTGTCGAGCTGTCAGGCGGCTCGTTCGGCCGCAAGTCCGGCGAACTGGATTGGGGCGGAGCGAGCGGCGTGGTCGACTGGTTCATCACCGCGGACGCCACCGACGATGACGGCTGGGCGGAGCACAACCCCAGCAGGGTGCGACGATTCTTCGGCAAGGTCGGCTGGCAAAACCAAACCAGCGATCTGGATGTGAGCTTTACCGGCGCCGACAATACGTTGGAAGGGACGCAGACGTTGCCACGCTCGTTCCTCGACGACATCCGCCAGGCTTATACGTTTCCGGACCGGAACCGAAACAAGCTTGCCTTCGTGACCGTCAAAGGCAGTCACTTCTTCAGCGACGACGTGCTGTTCGGCGGCAACGTGTACTACCGCAACTACCGAACCGAGAACGTCAGCAGCAACGTCAATAACGAGTTCGAGAACACCGGCATCCAGGCGACCAACGACGCCGCCGATATCAAGCAGGAAGGTTACGGTGGCGGCGTGCAACTCGTGCTCAACCGCGAGTGGGGGAGTCGCAAGAATCAGCTCACGATCGGCGCGACCGCGGACAGCGCCGATGCGCGCTTCACACAGCAGTCGCAGGAGGCCGAGTTCACCGCCAATCGCAACACCATCGGTCTCGGCGACTTCGAGCTGGACACCGACGCTGACACACGCACGCAGTATCTTGGCGCGTTCATCGCGGACACATTCAATTTGGATTCTGAGTGGACGCTCACGGCGTCGGGTCGTTACAACCATGCGCACGTTCGTATCGAGGATCGTACCGGCGAAGCGCCACTGCTGAACGGGGTGAGCTCGTTCTCGCGGTTCAATCCGGCGCTGGGCGTCAACTTCAATCCAAATCAGAAGGTCACTGCGTATGTGAGCTATAACGAGGGCATGCGTGCGCCGACTGCGATCGAGCTGACCTGCGCCGATCCGAATGCGGCGTGCAAGCTGCCGAACGATTTCCTCGCCGATCCGCCGCTCGACGCGGTGATATCGAAGACGCTGGAGCTCGGTGCCCGTGGGCTGGCTGGAACGTCGTGGCGTTGGAGCGCGGCGGTGTATCGCACGCGCCTAGATAACGACATCACTTTCATCAGCGCCGGTGCCGGCGCCAGCAATGCAGGATTTTTCGCGAACGTCGGCAGCACGCGCCGGCAGGGGTTCGAGCTGGGCCTGGAAACACAGCACGATCCCGTATCGTTTTCGGTGCGCTACACGTTCCTCGACGCCACGTTTCAATCGTCATTCGCCGAGAGCAGTCCCGCTAACTCCAGCGCCGATGAGCAAGGCATCATCGAGGTCGAGCCGGGAGATCGGATTCCCAGCATTCCGCGACACCTGTTGAAGGTGAGGGTCGATTGGGCAATCACGCCGCGCCTGTCGGCCGGTGCGAACATCCTGACGAGCTCGGGAGTCTATGCGCGCGGTGACGAGAACAATCAGGACATCAATGGGCAGGTGCCGGGCTATACCGTCGTGAACCTCGATGCGCGCTATCTTGCGTCCAAAAGGTTCGAGGTGTTCGCTCGGATCAACAACCTGTTCGATCGACGCTATTTCAATTTCGGCGTGGTGGGTGAGAACTTCTTTACCGGGCCCGAGCGAACCTTTGGCCCGGCAGTCGGCATCGAGCCTGCCCCGGAGCAGTTTCGGGGTCCAGGCGCGCCCTTCGGTGCCTGGCTCGGCGTGAGGTATTCATTCGGCCGTCGCTCGAAGACTCAAGGGAGCGACTCCGACTGAACCATCGTGGAGCGAGCCAACTCTGGAGTCGACTCTAGAGTTCGCGAGTGTGCCGCCGATGCATGCGCAACGGTTGCATGATGTCGGCGGCGACGTTACGCTGCGTGAGTGCAGCATCTTCGTTTCCATCGCTGGGCCGTGATTTTTCTGTTGTTGAGCAATCTCATCATCGGAGAGCTCGCGCACTCCATGCCGCACGAATCCTCGAGCGCTGCGGTGGAGCAGGCCGTCGCGAAAGCGAGTCATGAAAGCGCGATGTGTCCCGATCACCTGCAGCAGGATCAGAGTCCGGTCGGAGACCAGGAGTCAGATCACGACGACTGTTGCGAAGACGGCGGTTGCGCGTGTCCTTGCCTGCACAGCCCGGCCGCGGTCACCACAGTGTTTGCCAGCATAGAACATGTGGAGCACGCTCAAGGTGCCACACTCATAGACGGTGCCGCCTGGCATCGCGCCTCTTCGCTGTTCCGTCCTCCCGCTTAATTTCCGCTCGTTTGCTCGTTCATCGGCGCGCCATTCGGTGACTGTCCGTCGCCGAGGGTGCCTGATGCCAGAAACTCGTCGTCGCTGAGCAGCGCTGTCGCGCTGGCGCGGTCGATCGACGATGTCAGCGGAGCCATTCATGCGCGGGTTGTCGATCGGCAAGCTTGCCAAAGCTGCCAGGGTCAGCATTCACACCATTCGGTTCTACGAGAAGAGCGGCTTGCTGCCGCGACCGGCTCGTCGTCCGTCCGGATTCCGGCAGTACGCGAGCGCCGACCTCTTGCAACTGCAATTCGTGCGGCAGGCCCGCGCGCTCGGCTTTTCCATCGAAGACATCGTCGGCTTGCTCGCCTTGGAAACCGAGCCGAGCGAGGCCGCACGCAGCGACGCGGTTCAACGCAAGCTCGAGCTCATCGACCGGAAGATCGCGCAGCTCGCCGCCTGGCGGCAGGCACTGGAGCGGATGCTGGCAGATAGAGCTCATGACATTACGGGATCACGCGTGCCTGACGCCGGGCACTCGCACCGCCATGGAGTGCGGGTATCCATCGTTCAAGACACCTAGTTGAAAGGGGACACAATGAGAATGATCAATGGGAGAGGGTTCGCAGTGGCGGCCCTGGCGGCGAGCTGTGCTGCCTTCGCGAGCGAGTCGACCGCGCAGAGCGAAGCGTCGGCGGGCAGTCTGGAAGAGATTCAGGTCACCGGCAGCCGTATCAAGCGGCAGGATCTCGAGGGCGTCGGTCCGGTGACGGTCTTCGACGCGCAAGCGATTGCGGCGACCGGCGTGACCTCGACGGAGACCTTACTGCAGCGGTTCTCGGCGTCGGCCGGAGCCGCGGGCAATCAGTCGAACGCGTATTGGACCGGCAACGGTTACGGCACGGCGCAGGTGAATCTGCGCGGACTGGGCATCAATCGCACGCTGGTGCTGCTCAATGGCCGCCGCGTCGTTTACGGCGGAACGGGCGCGAACAGTGCGGTCGATCTCAACATGATTCCGACGTCGATCATCGAGCGGATCGAAGTGCTCAAAGATGGTGCATCGGCCGTTTATGGCGCCGACGCGGTGGCCGGCGTGGTCAACATCATCACCAAGGAAGCTTTCGACGGCATGCTGACCAGCGCGAAGTTCGGGCAGACCGCCGAACGCGATGGCGAGGAGATCGCGGCGGATCTCACATTCGGGCTGACCGGTGAGCGCGGCAGTCTGATGGCGTCGATGAGCTATACCAAAGGCAAGGCCGTCAACATGGCCGATCGAGCGGCCTGCGCGCTCGCCGATGCCGGAGATGGCACGCTGGCGTGCACCGGCAGCTCCAGCACTTCGGGCGGCCGCGCGACGTTTCTTTCCGGGCCGAACCTCGGCCGGCGCATCAACTTCAACAACGATCCGAACGGCGATGGCGATTTTTACGAGCCGTACAGCGGCGCGCGTCACAACGAGCCGTATTTCCAATGGCTGAATGCGGTCAATCCCATCGAGAAGACCACGTTCGCGGCGTTCGGCAAGATCAACGTCGCGGAGAACGCGCGTTTCTTCAGCGAAATGATTTATAGCCAGCGCGAGTCGAGCCAGCTCGCCACCCCCGGCGCGTTGCTCGACTATTACCAGCCTGGAGTGGGCCGCACCCCATTCATCATCCCCGCGAATCATCCCACCAATCCGACCGGGCAGACCCTGCGTCTGGATCGCAAGCGGCTGGTGGAGGCGGGCGTACGGGAGTTCTTCCAGGACACCGATACCTACCGCGTGGTCGCCGGTTTTGAAGGCAATTTCACGCCCGAGTGGTCGTGGGAGGTGGCGTACAACAAAGGACGCAACACCGGCACCGACGGCTCGACCAATGTCGCGAACCTCGAACGCGTCTATCAAACGATGTTCGCTTGTGACAACGTCGTGGTTCCTTGCGCGGACTATCTCGGCAATGGCGACGTCTCGCAAGAGGTGCTCGACTATATCCTCTACACACAGCGCGATTCCGGTGGCAACGAGCAGGAGTCGATCACCGCGAACATCAGTGGCTCGTTGTTCGAGCTGCCCGCGGGCTCGCTTGGCTTTGCGGCGGGCATCGAGCGACGTAATGAAAAGGGCTGGCGCGATCCAGATGCGTTGGTGGTGGCGAGCATCGCGAACACCAACCAACAGGATCCGATTTCGGGCAGGTATCAAGTCGACGAAGTCTACGCCGAATTCGTCGTGCCGCTGCTGCGTGGTATGCCGGGTGTGGAGCACCTGGAGTTGAGCCTCGCCGGGCGTTACTCGGACTACGACCTGTTCGGCAATGACACGAACTACAAAATCGGTTTGCTGTGGCAAGTCGTCGATGGTGTGAAGCTGCGCGCGACGCAGTCGACGGCATTTCGAATTCCGAACATTCCGGAGCTGTTCGGCGGCGTCGCCGAGGGCAATCTCACGACGACGGACCCCTGCAGCGGCTGGAATTCTCTGAGCCCGAGCGATCCGATCTATCGCAGCTGTCAGGCGGCGGGCGTGCCTGCGAGCTATGTCCAGCTCGGCAATACGATTCGCACGACCGTGGGTGGCAACTCGGAGCTGCAACCGGAGGACGCCGATACGTTCACCGTCGGTGTGGTGTGGGAGCCGGGCTTCGTGGCCGGTCTGTCGTTGACGCTGGACTACTGGAAAATCGAGCTCGACGATTCGATTCAGCAGATTCCGGGCTCCGAGAAGCTCGGCATCTGCTACGGGACGGGCGATCTGAATCATCCATTCTGCGCGCCCGAGCATCACACGCGTGACCCGTTGACCGGCGAAGTGAACTTCCTGTCCGCGCAGCCGAGCAACGTCGGATCGGAGACGGCTTCCGGTATCGACCTTGGGGCGGCATATGCAACGACCCTCGGCGGCCTGCGGACCGATCTGAGCTGGAATGTTTCCTATCTCGATGAGTACACCGTCACGCCGTTCGAAGGCGCGGCGCCGATCGAGTACGCGGGCATGATCACCGGCGGCAAGGGCAGTTACACGCACTGGCGTTCGGATGCGACCGTCCGCGTCGGCGGCGAGCGATGGACCGGCACCTGGGGTGTGCAGTACATCGGCAAAGCCGACGACATCAACACTCATACCGGACCCGGAAGCAAGGTGAGCGCCGTGTTTTATCACAACGCGCAATTCCAGTACCGTGCGACCGACACGATCGACGTCTCCGTCGGCGTGGACAATCTGTTCGACAAGGAGGCTCCTTACGTCGCCAGCTGGACGGACGCCAACACCGACACGTTGACGTACGATCTGCTCGGCCGCCGCTGGTATCTGCGTGCCAGCTGGAACCTGCAATAACCCGCCAGGGCGGCGGTCGATCCGCCGCCCATCTCAAACTGCACGAGAACGAGTTTCATGCGTCCCGCACTGCTGTCTCGCACGCTTCACAAATGGCTCGGCCTGATCGTCGGGCTGCCGCTGATCTTCTGGACCGTCAGCGGCTTTTATATGGTCGTGGTCGATCTCGATTTCATTCACGGCGATCCCCTGGTGCGCAACTTGAGCGTACCGATCTCGGGGCCGGCACCCTCGGTCTCGTTCGGCGAAGTGACGCGACGCTTCGAGGGCGTCACTCAAGTGTCGTTGCGTGCATTGCCCGGGCTGCCAGCACCGGTCTACGAAGTCACGACCGAGTCCGGAAAAGCGCTCGTGGATGCGCATACCGGGCGACAACTGTCGCCGCTGCCCGAAGACGTCGTTGCCGCTCTTGCCCGGCAGTACTACGCGGGCGACGGGCAAGTCGCCGATGTGACATTGATCGAGCGCGACGCGCCGTTGGAAATCCAGACCCGGCCGCTGCCGTTGTGGCGCGTGAATTTCGATGATTGGTTGGAAACCAGCCTCTATGTGCATCCGGATACGGGGACGCTGGTCACGCGCCGTCACCGGTTCTGGCGCTGGTTCGATTTCCTATGGATGTTTCATATCCTGGACTTCGACACGCGCACCGATATGAACAACGGTCTGCTGCGTACCGCGACCGTGGTTGGACTGGTCACCGTCCTGAGCGGCGGCTGGCTGCTCTATTTCAGCTTCCGGCGCAAAGCCGTCCCACGGCGCGCCAACTAGGAAACCCACCATGCGTTTCATTCGCAAGTTACACAAATGGCTCGGTCTCATTGTCGGCGTGCAGTTGCTGTTCTGGGCCACCAGCGGCGTGATGTTCGCGTGGCTGAGTCATCATGAGGTCTCGGCGGAGCACAGCGTTCGCGCGCCGGAAGCCACGGTACTCCCCTCGTCGGTCGCGCTCGTGGAGCCATCAAACTGGGCTTCGCCACCCGCCGCTGGAGACATTGTCGAGATCCGGCTGG
>JAEWAF010000039.1 GCA_023391815.1 Pseudomonadota bacterium | reverse complement strand
CGCCCCCCCCCCGCGCGGGGGGGGGCTAGCGGCAGATGCCCGATCCCGAGTCAGAGAATCAGACGATCACGTTCTTGAACTGCCACGGATCGCTCTTGTCGAGGTTCTCCGTGAACAGGCGGTTGCGATCGAACAGCGGCGTCCAGTCGCTGTACGCGCCGACCACGGGGCCGAGGTACGGCGCGCAGATCTCGAGGTTGCGGCGGAAATCCATTTCATCCGGCTCGACCACGCCGCGATTCGGATTCTCCATCGCCCAGATCATGCCCGACAGCACCGCGACACAGACCTGCAGGCTGGTGGCCGTGTTGTGCGGAACGAGCTTGCGGGCCTCGTCGATCGACAGCTGCGAGCCATACCAGTACGCATTCTTCTTGTGACCGGCCAGCAGCACGCCGAGCTCGTCGATGCCGCCGGAGAGAATTTCCTGATTGAGAATGCGCTTGTGATCCTGCAGCCGCCAGTTGCGGCCGGCGAACTCGTGCACCGACATGACCGCGTCGTCGCACGGGTGATAGGCGTAGTGCACCGTCGGGCGATACACGACCTTGTCGCCGTCGCGATGTGACAGATAGTCGGAGATGGAGATCGACTCGCCGTGCGTGATCAGAAAGCCGTGGAAATGCCCGGCCTTCGGCGTCCACGTGCGCACGCGCGTACCGGCGCCCGGCTGCATCAGATAGATCGCGCTCTGACGACCGAACTCGTGACGGCGCCCCTGCGGCGGCAGCTCTTTCTCGTGCGTGCCCCAACCCAGTTCCGCCGGCTGGCAGCCTTCGCTGACAAAGCCGTCCACCGACCAGGTGTTCACGAACTCGTTGACCTTCTTCGGCGTGTTCGCGACCTGCGTATCACGCTCGGCGATGTGAATGACCTTCACGCCGAGCTTGGCCGCGAGCGCCGCCCACTCTTCGCGCGAGTTGGGATTGCCCGCGTCGACGGCCGTGTCGGCCGCGATGTTCAGCAGCGCCTGCTTCACGAAGTGCGAGACGAGGCCCGGATTTGCACCGTGAGTGACCACAGCCGTCGGCCCGCCCTTCTGCGCGTCGCGCACGGCCAGCATCTGCTCGCGCAGAGCGTAGTTAGTACGCTGCGACGGAGGCACGTTCGGATCGGTATAGCCGCCCGGCCACGGCTCGATGCACGTGTCCAGATACAGCGCGCCTTTTTCGTGCGCCAGCTTGACCAGCGCGATGCTGGAAACATCGACCGACAGGTTCAACAGGAAATCGCCCTTGCCGAGCATCGGCTCGAGCACCTGACGATAGTTCTCCTGCGTCAGCGGATTGATGATGAACTTCACGCCGTATTCGGCCGCTTCCTGCTGACCCAGATCTTCCGCCGTCACGATCGTGATGCGCTCCGCGGGGAGCGCGGTATGACGCAAGATGAGTGGCAAGACTCCCTGTCCGATGCTGCCGAAACCGACCATGACGAGGCGGCCGGGGAAGTTGAAATGCACGGGATATTGGGACATAGCACACTCACTCACGAACAACCCAAGATTTGGAACGTCGAACCTCGATTGCGAAAGAGCTCGCTTCGGCGACGGCGCGAAGTTTACTGACTTTTGCCGGCGCGTCGACCGTAACGAAAATCGACGGCGATAAATGCGCCGCGACGACGCACTTTCAAGCGCCGGCCCGGATTTTTTTGCTCGCGACGCGCCCCGCCGATGCGCGTCGCGCGCCGATTATTCTTTTTCCTTCCAGTGCGGCGGATAGGTTTTTTCGTAGCCGGGCAGCGCTTCCACGCGCTTGATCCACGCGGCGATGGCGGGGAACGTGGTTTCGATCGGCAACAAGCGAGCGCGCAGATCTTCCGCCTCACGCCGTTCCAGCACGCGCATGAGCTGCTGGATGCCGGGGAAAATGACGATGTCGGCCGCCGAGAACGCCTCGCCCACCAGCCACGAAGACGTCGTCAGCCGATTCTCGATGGTGCGCGCTTCGACCAGCACGAAATTCAGCGCGCGCTCGATCTCCTCCATGTGGCCTTCGACGCCCTGGAACAGGATCGCGTAGATGAGCTTGGCGAGGTGATCCTCGGCGTACGACTGGTATTCGCAGATCACACGCGTGATCGTGCCCTCTTCCTCGGCGGTGGTACCGAAAATCGGCACCTCGGGATATTTGCGGTCCAGGTAGCGCAGGATGGCGAGCGACTCGAACACCACATAATCGCCGTCCTTGAGCACCGGGACGCGGCCGCGCGGGTTCATTTGCAACATCTGCGGCGAGCGGTGCTCCTGCTTGGAGAACTGCACCAGGTGCGACACGTACGGCAGGCGCTTGTGCTCGAGCGCGAGCAGCGCGCGCCAGGAATAAGGGCTGCCGCTACCCCACCACAGTTCCAGTGCCATGAAAGTCGTCCCCGCAAGAGAAGGGGCGGATTGTAACGAAGCTGGCCTCAGTGGCTAGTACACTAAACCCATGCACACCACACTCGTCAGCGCCGCCGCCCTGGCGCAACACCTGAGCGATTCACGTTGGCTGATCGTCGACTGCCGCTTCGACCTGACGCAGCCGGCCGCGGGCGAAGCCGCATACGGCGCGGGCCACATTCCAGGCGCGATCTACGCGCATCTGGATCGCGATCTGTCGAGCCCGATCACGCCGACCACTGGACGGCATCCGCTGCCCGATCCTGAAGAATTCGCGCGGACATTGAGCCGCTGGGGTGTCAGCCCCGACACACAAGTGATCGCGTACGACGCCGACAACGGCATGTACGCGTCGCGCTTGTGGTGGCTGTTGCGCTGGGTCGGTCATCGCGCAGTGGCGGTGCTGGATGGCGGCTTCAAAGCGTGGACGGCGGCGGGTCTGCCGACCAGCGCTGAAATTCCTGCACGCTCGCCGACGCACTTCCAGGCGCGGCCCGATCGCGATCTGTGGCTGGACGCCGATCAGGTGCAGGCGCGTGTGCAACAACCGGACTGGAGATTGCTCGATGCCCGCGCCCCCGAGCGCTTCCTGGGCAAAGTCGAACCGCTCGACAAAGTCGCCGGCCACGTGCCAGGCGCTCGCAATCATCCGTTCTCGACCAATCTCACAAGCGACGGTCGCTTCGGCGCGCCCGAGGAATTACGACGTCGCTATGAGCAGTCGCAAGCGGGCGTCGCCGACGATCACACCATCGTAATGTGCGGCTCCGGCGTGACTGCGTGTCATCTGCTGCTCGCGATGGAAGTGGCCGGCAAACCCGGTGCGCGCTTGTACGCCGGCTCCTGGAGCGAATGGATCAGAAATCCGCGGCGAGGCGTTGCAACTACGGATTAATTCGATCTCTTAATTTCGCAATCTCGTTGCAGTATCGTTCGCGCCTTTCTTACACGGGCCGCCCATTTTCCAGAGGCCAGCGCACTTGGACTCCACCGCAAAGAAACCGCTGCCGTTAGGCGTCACCAACCGCTCCTGGGACACCGAGGATTCGCTCGACCTGTACCAGGTGCCGGCCTGGGGCAAGCATTACTTCAGCATCAACGCCGCCGGTCACGTGGTGGTGCGTCCGGACGGCTCACCGGAACGCGAGATCGATTTGTATGAAGTGGTCGAGGGGCTGCGTCAGCGCGATCTGACCGCGCCGGTGGTGGTGCGCTTCTCCGACATCCTGCGGCATCGGCTCAGCCGGCTGCAGAAAGCGTTCGCGCAGGCGATCGCCGAGAACGACTACAAGAACCGCTACACCGCGGTGTTCCCGATCAAGGTGAATCAACAACGCCTGGTCGTCGAAGAGGTGTATCGCTACGGCAAGGAATTCGGCTTCGGCCTGGAAGCCGGCTCCAAGCCGGAGCTGCTGGCGGTGATGGCGCTGACCGAAGACGCGCCCGAGCAGCGCATGATCGTCTGCAACGGCTTCAAGGATGACAGCTACATCGAGGCGGTCATCCTCGCCACCAAGCTCGGCCGCACCATCATTCCGGTGATCGAGAACTTCGAAGAGCTGCAGCTGGTGCTGAAGCACGCCGAGAAGTATCAAGTGCGCCCGCGTATCGGCGTGCGCGTGAAGCTGGCGAGCGAAGGCGCCGGACGCTGGCGCGACTCGGCCGGCGAGAAATCCAAGTTCGGCCTGTTCGTCACCGAGATCCTCGAGCTGGTGAAAGTGCTCAAGGCCAAGGACATGCTCGACTGCCTGGAGCTGGTGCATTGTCATCCGGGCAGCCAGCTGCAGGACATTCGCAAGGTCAAGGACGCGATCAACGAGCTGGCGCACGTGTACGCCGAGCTCAAGCTGATGGGCGCCGGGCTGAAATATATCGACGTGGGCGGCGGTCTCGGCGTCGACTACGATGGCAGCGGCACCAACTTCGAATCGTCGATGAACTACACGATGAACGAGTACGCCAGCGACGTCGTGTATCGCATCGGCAGCGTCTGCAACGCTCGCGGCATCGACCATCCTGTCATCGTCAGTGAGTCGGGCCGTGCCACCGCCGCTCATCACAGCGTGCTCGTGTTCAACGCGCTCGGCTCGTCGTGCCTGGACAAGTTCCGCATCTCGGACCGAATCGAGGATGAATACAGCGGCGACAAGGAGTTGCCGCAGCCGGTGCTCGACCTGTTCGACGCCTATCGCACGATTTCCGAGCGACGGCTGGTCGAGTGCTACCACGATGCTCTGCAGGCGCGTGAACAAGCCTTGCAGATGTTCAATCTCGGCCTGCTGAGCCTGGAGTTCCGCGGCCTGACGGAACGTTTGTATTGGGCGACCTGCGCCAAGATCCGCGACTACTGTCGCAAGCTGGAGCGCGTGCCGGAGGAGCTCGAAGGGCTGGAGCTGATTCTGTCCGACACTTATTTTTGTAACTTCTCGGTGTTCCAGTCGTTGCCGGACAGCTGGGCCATCGACCAGTTGTTTCCCATCATGCCCATCCACCGGCTGGATGAGAAACCCACGCGCAACGGCGTGCTGGCGGATATCACCTGCGACTCGGACGGCAAAATCGACCGCTTCGTCAGCCAGCGCGAAGTGAAGCGCACGCTGGAGCTGCACGAGCTGAAGCCCGACGAAGAGTATTACCTGGCGGCGTTCCTGGTCGGCGCGTATCAGGAAACACTCGGCGATTTGCATAATCTGTTCGGCGACACGCACGTCGTTCATATCCGTCTGCACGACGAGGGCGGCTGGTGGATCGAGGAGATCGTCAAAGGCGATACCGCCGGCGAAGTCCTCAGCTACATGCAATACGACGTGCAGCGGTTGTTTCCTCAATTCGCCCGCGATTGCGAGCGCGCCGTACGTGAAGGCCGGATGACGCTGGCGGAAAGCCAGGCATTGCGCCGTTTCTACGAGTGGGAGCTGAACGGCTACACGTATCTCGAAGGCTGACGTCACGGCAGGCCCGGACGGAAGCCGTCCGGCCTGCCGACCCTAAGCAGTTCGCAGCTGCAAAAAAATCCAAAAAAACGTTTGTCAAGTAGGATCATTGCAGTCGCCAAATGGCTGACGTAGTATCGGCCGCGGTCAGCTGAATACGCATTTCAACCTACAAGAGCGACCTTCGGACATACGCGCTTTACAGCTCGTCTCCCGCCACGCCATTCCCATGGTTGATTGTCAGCGACCAAGACACGGCGATCGTACATTCATCCGAAAAGCCCAAGAGCTTTGCGGAGGCGATCGTTTGGCTGCAACTTTTGTCTGGCCTCTAAAGAGTGACTTCGATGACGACGATCTACGTTGGCAATCTGCCGTTCAGCGCCACTGAAACGGACGTTCGCTCCCTGTTCGAAAAACACGGCACGGTGCAATCGGTGAAACTGGTGAACGATCGCGAAACCGGCCGCCCTCGCGGCTTCGGCTTCGTGGAAATGCCCTCCAGCGATGCCCAGACCGCCATTCAGCACATGAATGGTTTCGAGATGGGCGGGCGCCCGCTGCGTGTGAACGAAGCTCGCGAGCGCGAAGCCCGTCCGCCGCGGCAAAACGGTCGCTGGTAAGCAGTCGCGACAGCCTGCTGCAACCAGGCTGCCCTGACTGAACCGGTCCGCCGGGGCCAAGCCACGCTCCGCAGGGCGTGGCTTGGTCCGCTTTTGATTTGCACGCGCCGATTCCACTATCTTCGCGACTCATCAGGTCGCGAGGAGAAGGAATGAGATTGCCCTGCGTCGCCCGAACGCTCCGCTGGCTCGTGCTGAGCGCGATATTGCTCACTGGTTGCGCGACGACGCCAGCGACCGATCCGGCCACCAGTGCCGCGCTCGATACCATCCTGCAAGGCGAGCATCGTGTGCCCGAGCATCGCGCGCGGGACATCTACCGCCACCCGAAAGAGACATTGGAATTCTTCGGCATCCGCCAGGACATGACGATCGTCGAGGTCTGGCCGGGCGCCGGCTGGTACACCGAGATTCTCGCGCCGTTGCTGAAGGACCACGGGCAGCTGTATTCCGCCCTGCTCGATCCCGCTGCCGGCGAGTACGCCAAGAACACGGTCGATAGCTATCGAGAGAAGCTGCAGCTGCGGCCGGATCTGTACGGGAAAGTGGTCACGACCACGTTGGCAGCGCCGCCGGCGAAGAGCGAGATCGCACCCGCCGGCTCCGCCGATCTGGTGCTGACCTTTCGCAATCTGCACAACTGGATGATGTTCGGCTGGGAACGCGATGCGCTCGCGGCCATGCATGCAGCGCTCAAACCGGGCGGCGTGCTCGGCGTGGTGGCTCATCGAGGCAATCCGCAGCTGCCCCAGGATCCCAAGGCAGCCTCGGGCTACATCAACGAGGATTATGCGATTCGCATGATCGAAGCGGCGGGCTTCCGCCTGGTCGCGCGCTCGGAGATCAACGCCAATCCCAAGGACACCAAGAACTATGAAAAAGGGGTGTGGACCTTGCCGCCCGGCTTCGCCGATGGCGACGAGCCGCGTTACAAACAAATCGGCGAGAGCGACCGTTTCACGCTGAAGTTCGTGAAGAAGGCGTCATGAAACGGTTGATCGCCGCGCTCCTGGTGGGCTCTTTCGGCATCACTACCCTCCATGCCGCCGAGGAGCCTGTCGCGCCGACGCCCGCGCCTGCGACGCTGGAAGGCTCCGAAACGCTGAAGCCCAAGGGCCGGTTGCGCCTGCTCGGTAGTGAAGTGGCGCCGGGCACGCGCAAGAAGCTCACTTGGACCAGCGGTCAGGGCATGGAAGGCTTCGTCTCGCCCGTGCCGGTGTTCGTGCTGAATGGCAAAGGCCCGGGCCCGGTGTTGTGCCTGACGGCGGCGGTGCACGGCGATGAGTTGAACGGCATTGAAGTCGCGCGCCGTGTGCTCGACGACATCGACGTCGAAGAACTGAATGGCGCCGTGATCGGCGTGCCCATCGTCAACATCCAAGGCTTTTATCGCGGCGCTCGCTATCTGCCCGATCGTCGCGATCTGAACCGTTACTTTCCGGGCAACCCGAAAGGCAGCGCCGCCACGCGCATGGCGCACTCGTTCTTCACCGAGGTCGTGAAGAATTGTTCGGCGCTGATCGATCTGCACACCGGCTCGTTGAATCGCACCAACCTGCCGCAGGTTCGCGCCGATCTGCGATTGCCCCAGGTGGCGCGAATGACCAAGGCTTTCGGCGCCACCGTGGTCCTGCACAGCGTCGGCGAAAAAGGCTCGTTGCGGCGGGCCGCGACCGAGGCAGGAATTCCTTCGGTGACGTTCGAAATGGGCGAACCCATGCGCGTGCAGTCCGAACAGGTCGAGCATGGCGCAAAGGCGGTGGAAACATTGCTCTACTCGCTCGGCATGACCAAGCAGCGGCGCTATTGGGGCGATCCGGAGCCGGTGTACTACGCATCCAAGTGGGTGCGCGTGGATCATGGCGGCATCCTGTTCTCCGACGTGGCGCTCGGAGAGCGCGTCAGTGAAGGTGAGTTGCTCGGCGTCGTCACCGATCCGATCACGAATCAACAGCATCGCATCTACGCGCCCACCAGCGGTCGCGTGCTCGGCATGGCCTTGAACCAGGTTGTGCTGCCGGGCTTCGCGGCCTATCGCATCGGCACGGCCACGACGCCGTCGAAGATGTCCAAGCAATCGGCCGAAGATGCCGCCGAGGACGACGAGGCCGCGCCCGCCGACGAATCCGACCCCCAGGGCTGAACACGCATGTCCATCGAGAAAGTGACTCATGTCTTCACCGGGCGCGTCATTCAGGTGAATGTCGAGGAAGTGCGGCTGCCGAACGATCACGTCGCCCGACTCGAAATCGTTCATCACCCCGGCGGCGCCGCCGTGGTCGCCGTCGACGACGCGGGTCGCATCTGTCTCGTGCGGCAATACCGTCACGCGGCCAACGGCTACATCTGGGAGATCCCCGCCGGCAAGATTGATAACAAGGAACCGCCGCTGCAGACAGCGACGCGCGAACTGGAAGAGGAAGCCGGTCGTCGTGCGAGCGAATGGCGCAGCCTCGGCGACTATCTTTCATCGCCCGGCATGCTGACCGAAGTCGTGTACCTGTTTCTCGCCACCGGTCTGACCGAGGTCGCGCACCGGCTCGAAGCCGCCGAAGTGCTCGAAGCGCACTGGCTGCCGTTCGATGAAGTCATGCGAATGGCGCAGTCCGGCGAAGTGCGCGATGGCAAGACGCTGGCCGCCCTGCTTCGCGCCGCTCCTTATGTGCAAGGGCGGACGGGCTGAGGGGTCGGCACTGTCGGTATTTTTATCGCATCGAGCTCGCTGTCGACGCGTATGACACTCGGTGATTCGCATTCGGCATGCGCATCACACTTTTGCAACTTGCGTGCGATGCGATGAAGCAATTCAATAACGCCACACGTCCAAAGGGATGAAGGGGGACGTGGAATTCTCAACAGGTCCTGCGGCCAGGCGGCGGCAGCGATGACATGGAGAAGCGGAGTTGAATGACGATTTGAAAAAAGCGGGGCTGCGATTGCGCCCGCGAGTGGTCGAGCCCGCGAGGCAGCCGGGGCGCATCGCCTTCGATGAGCGTGGCAATGCCGTCTACGCGTGGAACGACGATCGCTTGAGCGAAGAGGGCGAAGCCGGCGAGCGTGCACGACGCAAAGCGCTCGATCATCCCGGTCTGTCGTTCGTCGAGGACGAGCTGCCGACCAACACGCCGATCCAGAACAATCCCAAAGGCATGCGCCTGGGGTACAACCCGTACGAGAGCGGGCTGCTGAAGCGCAAGCCAGCCGCGCCGAAGCGCGACCTGCGCGAGTTGTCGAAGTGGATCGAAATGAAGAAGCGCGTCACCGACGGCAAGCGCGGCGAGTGAGTCGGTCGACTCACACCGCCAGCTGGCGAATCTTTTCCTGATGACCGCAGCGGAAGAAGCGGCGTAGCTCGGCGAGCCACTTCTCCGGCTGCGACCGCCGCGGATGCAGGTAGCGCTGATCCAATGACCGGCAATATCGGGCGGCGTGGCGATTCGCCTCCTGGTAACGACGCCGACTGATCTCATCGAGCTGCGGCAGGAAGCTCACGCTACTGAACATGCGCGCATGTAGCGCGCCCGGGAAAGCCCCCGCCCGTTGCTGAGTGATCAAGGCGAGCGCCGTGGCGTACTTGTCCACCTCCGCCTGCAACTCGAGCTCCAGCAACGACACCGGCCGGCCGCGAGCCAGGCTCCAGATCAGGTAGTGGAAATGGCTGACGCCTTCGAGCGCCGTGCAGAAGTCGTGCAGATTGCGCTCGTCGAGCGCGTCCAGCGGATCGCGACGTTGCAGACGTTCGAGCACGCGCTGGTCGATGAACAATCCGATGCGCACCCCGCCTTCTTCCTGCACCACGAACACTTGTTCGTCGCTGAGCGGTCCGCGTTGCTCACCGACCACATCGCGTAGCCGTTGCGGGTCGCTGATCAGGAAATCTTCGGCGGCATGCTCGACGGGTGCGTCGTACAGTCGGGCCAGAAGCGACTGCATGCGACCCAGCAGCATCTCAGTGCTCCTTTCTCCCGGCATTGATGGGCGCCACTCCCAACCGCTGCAAGATCGCGAAGGCGCGCGGGCTGCCGGTCTTCAGCCAGATCTCGTAGAGGCGCAGGATGTCCTTGTCGGTGTGTTGATACGCCATCTCGGCCACATCGTTGAGCACATCCACCAGACGCTGGAACTTCTTCGCCAGCTCCAGGAACACTGCCGCGAACGCCTGGCCGCGAATCGAGTAGCGCATGTTCTCCGCCAGCGTGCCGTACGCGCGGCCGCCCATGGCGATGTGATAATCGACGTCGATGAGTTTGCGAGCGAAGCTTTGCGCGAAGAATCCGGCGATGAACAAAGAGACATCGCCCAGGCGACGCAGCGTTTCATCGCGCTGCTGGCTGGATTGCGCCGCCGATGCTTCCGCCAGCATGTGGGCGAGCGGCTTGAGTCGAATGCCTTCCGGAGTTCGCTCATACAGCTCTTCGGAACGCGCGAACATAGTCAGCACGTTCACCACGTAATGCTCAGTGTGATCGTCGACATCGACGCGCTGATTGCGTAACGCCCTCTGCACCGAGTCGTGAAAAAACTCGCGCAGATTGGGAACCGCGACTACCGTTCCTGGGCCATCCTCACTCATCGCCAGCCACCTCGTGCATGACCGCTCCTACCAAGATATCGGCAAAGGCCGTCGAGAATTTAATCCATAACCCTTTGATACGGTTCCCGCCGTGAGGTTCGCAATCAGGCATACGATTAATCTGCGCCGACGCGGCCGGAGATCCGCTGGCACTCACCGGCAATGTTTGCTAATCAAAAAAAGAAAGCCCTCTGCCCGCGAAGGCAGAGGGCCAGCAAACATCGTGCGCGAGCCGGTCGGCGGGACGCCGTCGAGAACGGGCACGAACGAACGGTCAGAACCTGGTATTGAAGTCGAGCATGAGCCGATCGAAGTCGTACTCGGTGCCGACATCCTTGTTGTTGACGTTCTTGAAGTAGGTCGCGTTCAACACCCAGTTCTTGGCCGGCGCGTAGCCGGTACGCAAGACCCAGCCGCCCGAATCGGACACCCCGCCGCCGAAATCCGAATCGATGTGTTGGGCGAACAGCGCGTCCTTCTCGATCAGCTGATAGGCGAGGCCGGTTTCCCAAGTACCCGGATTCGACGCCTTGCCGAGCATCGTTCCCATCGTATATGCGGTGTCGTACTCGGCATCGAGATTGCGGGCGACGTCGATCCACACTTGCAACGGCAACTCGGCAACTCTGGTGTCGTACTCCGCCATCAGGCTCACGACCTGGAAGTCATAAGCCAGACCGCCGGTCGCGTTGAGCGAATTGCCGTTCGAGGAATTGTTATAAAACGGCCGACGCCCCTTGGCGGCCGCCATGTCGTAGTACGAAGCGGCGAGCACCAGAGTGTTGCCGGCCAGATCGAAACGATTGCCGAGCTGCACCCCATACATTTTGGTGTCCGTGGTGGTCGTCACGGTGGCGCTGGCCGGGACATTCTCTTCGATCCAGTAGCCCCACACCGAGCCGAACAGGGAACCGGTGCCGTAAGTCACGGCGATGCCTTCCGGATTGATGTCGTTGTCCCAGAACAGGCTCTGACCGGGACGCACGAACGGCATCTTCATCTTGCCGGCGATGAAATGCGCGTTGTCGGCGAACGTCCAGTCGAAATACGCCAGGTCGAGATACAACGATTTGCGCGAGAACTCGCCATCGAGCTGCGTGTTCGCGCCACGCGGATTGCCGGGCGCGGAGGAAGTGGCGATGCCGACGGCGGCGACGATGTTGTCGTTGACCTTGGCTTCCACACCGAGACGCGCGCGAAGCAGATCTTCATCGCGCCTGGCGCTGGCGCTCTCATCGTCGGTTTCCTGGTGACGATAACGAACGTCGCCTTTGACCACGATGCGGTTCGGCCAATCGGCGGCCTTAACCGCGGGCGCGGGCGCGGCCGGCTGCTCGTCGGCACTCTGCTTCGCCGTGACCGCGAGTTGTTTGCTGACCTGCTCGGTCTGCGCCTTCAGCTGCTCGTTCTCGGCTTTGAGAGACGTGTTCTCGGCTTCGAGCTTGTCGACTCGTTGCATCAGACTTTGTAACTGCGAACGGATCTGCGCGATCTCGTCATTCGAGGCGGCATGGGCCGCGGAGCCCATACTCAGGGCGGCGGCAGCGGCCGCCGCGAAAAACTGCTGCTTCACTACGTTCTCCGGTAAGACCTGTCGAATGCAGGGACGGACGTAATACATCCGTAACACAACTGCAACAACACGAATGGTTTACCGGGTCGGGGTCCGGGTTGCATGGGGCCGCGCCTGATGCGGACGGTTATGTGAACTGGCTCCCAAAAAGAAAGGCCCCGAGGCATTGCTGCCTCGGGGCCTTTCACACAAGCGAAGCTAGCTTCGTTGTGCCCGCTTATTACCAGCGGCCACCGCCGCCGCCGCCGCCCGGACCGCGGGGACCACGGCCACCGCCGCCGCCGCCGCCACCCTGACGTTCCTGCGCTTCATTGACGCGCAAAGGACGGCCACCCATGTCCTTGCCGTTCAAGGACTGAATGGCGCGCTGTGCGTCGGCACGCGGCATTTCCACGAAGCCGAAGCCGCGAGGACGGCCGGTTTCACGGTCGTTGATCAGGGCCACGGATTCGACGGTGCCGTGCTGTTCGAACAGCTGGCGAACCTGGTCCTCGTTCGCCGAGAACGGCAGGTTACCCACATAGATCTTTGTCATAGCGATACAGTCTCTCTGAAAAAGCCTCGAGCGCGATCCCCCTGCTGGGAAACATCATCACTTCGAGGCCTGGTTACATACGGGCTCCCGCCCCTGCACGCCCCAGTCGTTCCAGACTTGAAGTCATGCGGTTGAGGTCCCAGGCCTACGTTCGCGGTCTCGTCGGATTTTTCAGAAGTTGGCCGAAAAGGGGGTCGTCAATGACCCGGCTGGCCAAGCCAGAGAAAAAAGCGGGCAAAGGCACAACGAACGGCGCGGAATGTACGCCAATCAAAGAGTCAAGGCAATCGGCGGCGAGGCCCGCAGGTCATTGAAAGTAGGGATACAACGGCGAATGTATCGGGCCCGCAGCGCACCCTTCCGGACCATTTTGCGCTGACGCATGTCACAACCTCAGCCCCAACAGAGTGCCGAGCTCATACAAGGTTCGCACTGTATGCACCGGCGCCCCGAACTCGGCCGGCCATTCGAGCCGGTCCCGATTGATCCACACCGGGTGCATACCGGCAGCCCGCGCCCCGACCACGTCCAGCGAAGGATCGTCACCTACATACACAACCTGTTGGGGTGTCAGGCCGGTTCCTTCGATTACCTTGTGGAACAACAGCGGATCCGGCTTGAGCGCCCCGACCTCGCGGGCCGCCAGGCTGCGCTCAAAATAATGCGCCAGACCGATGCGTTTTAGATCGGCATTACCGTTGCTGGCGGTGAACAGCCGGAAGTGCGGCTTGAGCTGCTCCAGCCCGGGCAGCACATCGTCGTAGAGCACCACTTCGTTGCGCGCCTGGATGAAAGCGCCGAACGCCTCGTCGGCCATGGCCTCGGCATAGCCGAATTCCCGCGCGTGATCGGCGAGGGTCTGCCGGCGCAAAAAGGTAAAGTCATGCGCCATCTGGGGGTAGGCACGCGCGGTTTCCTCGCGGGCTTTGCGCAGCATTTCCACCGTCATGGCCGCGGTCACGCGCGGGTACTTGAGGGCGAGAAAATCGTACATAGCCTGTTCGGCGCGCGCGATCACCGGCATCACGTCCCAGAACGTGTTGTCGAGATCGAAGCAGATAGCGCGAACGTCCGACAGCTCGCCCGCCATCATGCCGCCACCGCACGAACCGCCGCCAGACCGCGCTCCAGATCGGCTTGCAGATCGCGCACGTCTTCAAGACCGACCGAGATGCGCAGCAGTCCTTCGGTGATGCCGGCGCGCTCGCGCTCAGCCGGACTGATGCGCGAATGCGTCGTCGTCGCCGGATGAGTGATGGTGCTCTTGGTATCGCCGAGATTCGCGGTGATGGACAACAGCCGTGTCGCATCGACAAACGCCCATGCCCCTTTGCGACCGTGCTCGACATCGAACGCGACGATGCCGCCGAACGCGCTCTGCTGACGCTTCGCAAGCGCGTGTTGCGGATGCGACTCCAACCCCGCGTAGTACACCTTGGTCACGCCCGGCTGCGCTTCCAGCCAGCGCGCCAGCTCCAACGCCGCCGCCGAATGCGCACGCATGCGCAGCTCCAATGTTTCCAATCCTTTCAGGAACACCCAGGCATTGAACGGGCTCATGCTCGGCCCGGTGGTGCGCAGGAATCCAAAGATATCCTTGCCGACCAGTTGCTCGTCGCCGAGCACCGCGCCGCCGACGCAGCGGCCCTGCCCGTCCAGATATTTGGTGGCCGAATGGATCACCAGATCCGCGCCCAGCTCGAACGGCTTCTGCAGTGCCGGTGTGCAGAAACAATTGTCGACGACGAACAGCACGCCGCGCTCGTGGGCGATATCGGCGAGGGCACGGATGTCCGCGATCACCGAGAGCGGATTCGACGGCGTCTCGACGAAGAACAACCTGGTGTTGCTTTTGATCGCACGGCGCCACGCGTCGTTGTCGTCCGGGCGCACATAGGTCACCTCGACGCCGAACTTCACCAGGTAACGATTGATCAGTGCGATGGTCGAGCCGAATACGCTGTCGGAACAAACGATGTGATCGCCCGCCTTCATCAGCGCCATGCAGGTGGCGAGGATGGCCGCCATGCCCGAGCCGGTCGCGACACAAGAGGCCGCGCCCTCCAGCGCCGCGAGCCGCTCTTCGAAGCAACGCACGGTGGGATTGGTGAAGCGCGAATAAATATTGCCCTTCACGCTCTCGTCGAAGCGCGCGGCCGCATCGGCGGCGCTCGCGAACACGTAGCTCGAGGTCGTGAAGATCGGCTCGGCGTGCTCGCCTTCGTGAGTCCGAAGCTGGCCGGCGCGGATCGCGAGCGTGGCTGGATGATCCATGGAAGTGACTAATGACTAATGAATAATGACTGGTCGCAAGCGGCGGCCGCGTGGATAAATTCACTCAACCGGGCTTTACTAAATCTCGATAGACGCAAAGCCACTTCGTGCCGCATCCTGCGCCGGTCCCAAGGCCGCCATTCTGACCAGTCATCCCTCATTAGTCATCAGCCACTTCCCATGCTCACTCTCGTCATCGGCAACAAGAATCTGTCCTCCTGGTCGCTGCGTCCCTGGCTGGTGCTGAAGCATTTCGGCCTGGCCTTCGAGGAAGTGAAGCTGCCGCTCGACACGCCCGCGTTCCACCGCGACATCGTCAAGTATTCGCCGACCCGGCGGGTGCCGCTGCTGATCGACGGCGCGCTGAAGATCTGGGACTCGCTCGCGATCGCCGAGTACCTCAATGAGAAGGTGCAGGGTCGCGCCTGGCCTGCCGACGTGACTGCTCGCGCGCTGGCACGCGCAGTGAGCGCTGAGATGCATTCGGGCTTCGTGGCGTTACGCACGAATTGGCCGATGAAGGCGATCGGCCAAGCGACTGTCGCACTGCCGCCCGAAGGCACAGCGGATGTGGCTCGCGTTCAGCAGCTGTGGCACGAGTACCGTTCGCAATATGCGCAACGTGGGCCCTGGCTGTTCGGCGAGTACTCGATCGCCGATGCGATGTACGCGCCCGTAGCTCTGCGCTTCCGCCACTACGGCGCGAAGTTCTCCAGCCCGATCGCCGAGGCCTACCAGCAGCAGCTCGTACAGGATTCGTACATGCAGGAGTGGCTCGCGGAAGCTCAAGCAGAAGTGGACAGCCACTACGGCGCCTGACCGAGTCGGTAAATAACGCTCACTGCCGCGTTCGGCTTTCACGCCGGTGATTGCAGAATGGCATTTAACGGAAGAATGCCTAGAATCGGGCGCTCGACTCGCTTCAAGCAGGACAGCTATGCGCTGGGCATCCGCCGTCGACACTGATAATTCCCTGCGGGCCGCCGTAGAGCATGCCGCTGAGACCGTGTTCCTCGGGCTGGGCCGGCAGGAGCCGGATCTCGCCATCGTGTTCGTGAGCGCCGAACACTCGGCGCACTTCGAGGCCGTGCCCGCACTGCTTCAGCGCGAGTTCGAGAACGTCTTCATCTTCGGCTGCTGTGGCGGCGGCGTGATCGGCGGCGGTCGCGAGATCGAGGATCGTCCCGCATTTTCATTGACCGGCGCGGTATTGCCCGGCGTGCGCTTGAAGGGCACGCATCTCGACGCCGCGCAGGTGCCACCCGTTTACGCTGAAGCGCGCGCGTGGGAAGACGCACTCCGCATCACGGCCAGTCAGCAACCCTCGTTCCTGCTGCTCGCCGATCCCTTCAGCTTCGAAGCCGAAACCTTCATCCGCGGCCTGGACCGGATCTATCCGCTCGCGCCGAAAATCGGCGGGCTCGCGAGCGGTGCGCGCCAGGTGGGCGGCACCGCGCTGTACCTGGGCAACCAGGTCTACCACTCGGGCTGCATCACGCTCGCGCTGACTGGCAACGTCGACATCGACATGATCGTCGCGCAAGGCTGCCGCCCCATCGGCGATCCCATGTTCGTCACTTCCGCGCACGAGAATCTGATCCGCGAGATCGACGGTCGCTCGCCTCGCGACGTGCTCTCCGCCCTGTTCGAGCGCCTGCCGGCACCGGATCGTGAGTTGTTCAGTCAATCGCTGCATCTCGGCCTGGCGATGCGCACCGACGCCACCGAGTTCAGCGCCGGCGATTTCCTGATCCGCGGCATCCTCGGCATGGATCCGCAAAGTGGCGCGTTGTGGGTCAGCGCCAACGTGCCGGCGAACAGCGTGATCCAGTTTCACCTGCGTGACGCCGCCACCTCGGCCCTCGATCTCGAGCGCACGTTGACCGCTTACCGCGCTTCGCATCTGGTCACGCCGGATTCCGGCGCGCTGCTGTTCTCTTGTCATGGCCGAGGCATCGGTTTGTACGGGCAAGCCGACCACGACAGCAACGCGTTCCGTCGGCTGGTGGCCGACCTGCCGATCGGCGGTTTCTTTTGCGATGGCGAGTTCGGGCCCATCCAGAACTCGACGTTCCTGCACAGCTACACCAGCGCCTTCGCCGTGATCCACGAGAAGAAATAAGCGCCCTCTTCTATACTCCCGGCCTTTGTCGGTGCCGGAGTCCTTGAATGCGCCAGTCGTTGGCCCCTGCCGCCTGTATTTGGTCCGCTTGTTTGCTGATGCCGCTCGGCGTGCTCGCGGCACCTCATCCTTTCAACGTCGACGACCTGGTCCGCATGCAGCGCGTGTCCGACCCGGTGCTGTCACCCGACGGCCGCACCGTTGTGTACACCGTGCGCGAAACCGATCTGGCCGCGAACCGGGGGCGCACCGATCTGTGGTCGCTCGATTTAGCAACCAAAGGTGCGCAGCCTCGCCGCCTGACCACGAATCCGGAGAACGACAGCTCGCCCGAGTGGTCCGCCGACGGTCGCGAGATCTATTTCCTTTCCACACGCAACGGCTCCAGCCAGGTGTGGCGCCTGCCGGCCAATGGCGGCGAAGCGATTCAAGTGACGAGCCTGCCGCTCGACGTGGGCTCGTTCCGCCTCGCGAGCAATGCCGGCCGTATCGCCGTGACCCTGGAAGTGTTCTCTGACTGCAACGCCCTGGCCTGCCCCGCCGCCCGTCTCAAGCAAACCAAGGACGCGAAGGACAGCGGCGAAGCCTACGACCGCATCTTCGTACGTCATTGGGACACCTGGGCCGATGGCCGCATCTCGCAGCTGTTCGTGATGAGCTTGAGCAATGGCGTCGCGAGCGACCCCGTCTCGGTGAGCAAGGCGCTCGATGCCGACGTGCCCTCCAAACCGTTCGGCGACTCGACCGAATATACGTTCTCGCCCGACGGCTCCAGGCTGGTGTTCTCGACCCGTCTCAAAGGCAAGTCCGAACCCTGGTCGACCAACTTCGACTTGTATGAAGTCGGCGTCGACGGCAGCGGTCTGCGCAACCTGACCGAAGACAATCCTGCCTGGGACACCCAGCCTGTCTTCTCACGCGATGGCACCCAGCTCGGGTGGCGTGCGATGGATCGGCCGGGCTTCGAAGCCGATCGTTTCCACATCGTGCTGATGGACGTGAAGAGCGGCCAGCGGCGTGCGCTCACCAAGGATTGGGATCGTTCCGTGGACGCCCTGGCGTTCGCCAACGATGGCAAGACTTTGTATGCAACCACGGATCATTTCGGCCAGCATCCGTTGTGGTCGGTCGACGTGAAGACCGGCAAGCCGACCATGCTGACCGGCCCGGGGCGCGTCGAAGCCTTCAGCGTCGGCGAGAAAGAAATCGTACTGGCGACCTCGTCGTTGAAATCGCCGGCGGAGCTGCAGGCGCTGACCATCAAGGGCGGCGACCTGCGCGCACTGCCTCGCATGAACGAAGCAGCGCTGGCCGACATCAAGTTCGGCGAGCCCGAGCAGTTCACGTTCGCCGGCGCCGAAGGCGCGACGGTGTACGGCCACGTGATGAAGCCCGCCAACTTCAAACCCGGCACGAAGTATCCGGTGGCTTTCATCATCCACGGTGGCCCGCAGGGCTCGTTCGGCAATGCCTGGAGCTATCGCTGGAATCCGCAGACCTATGCGGGCGCGGGTTATGCGTCGGTGTTCATCGATTTCCACGGCTCGACCGGTTATGGACAAGCGTTCACCGATTCGATCAGCCAGGACTGGGGCGGCAAGCCGCTCGAGGATTTGCAGCAGGGCCTGAAGGCGGCGCTTGCGAATTATCCGTGGCTCGACGGTTCGCGCATGTGCGCGCTGGGTGCGTCGTACGGCGGTTATATGATCAATTGGATCGCCGGCAACTGGTCCCAGCCGTTCAAGTGCCTAGTGAACCACGACGGCGTCTTCGACTCGCGCGGCATGGCCTATTCCACCGAGGAGCTGTGGTTCACGGAATGGGAGCAAGGCGGCATTGCCTGGGAAGTGCCGGAGAACGTCGAGAAGTTCAATCCGGTGAATCATGTGGCGAAGTGGAACAAGCCGATGCTCATCATCCATGGCGTGCGTGACTATCGAATCCCGTACGCCCAGGGCCTCTCGGCGTTCACAGCGCTACAACGTCGCGGCATTCCCAGCCGACTGCTGATCTTCCCGGATGAGAACCATTGGGTGCTCAAGCCCAACAACAGTATCCGCTGGCACCACGAGGTGGAGCAGTGGCTGAATCAATGGACTGGGAAGGCCGGCGAGTAACGCGGCCCTAAGAGAGACGTCGGTGGCCTGCGTCGCCGGGAGTGTCCTAGCTCCTCCCGGCACCGGGCGCCGGACGGAGCGCAGTGCGCTCCTCTCCGCACGTCCATGATGAGCCCTGCTGTTTCGGCCCCGTCCCTGTGCCGAAAAGCTGCCGGGAGGAGCTAGGACACTCCCGACGCCGCCGATAGGTCAGTTGCGCGTTCGCGCGTCAGGCTAAGACACTCCCGACGCCGCCGATGTGTCAGCTGCGCGTTCGCGCGTGAGGCTAAGACACTCCCGACGCCGCCGATGTGTCAACTGCCTATTCGCTCTAACGCAGCGTAAGGTTCCGCTGGAACAGCGCGCTTTCTATCACTCTTCATCCGCGCGCCAGGCGGCCTGATAGTTGTTGCCGACGCGAATGATCTGTTCCAGCAACGCCGGGTATTCGATGCCGGCGGCGAGCGCCGAGTCGGCGAAGTCTTCCCCGCGGCTGATATTTGGATTGCAGTTGGCTTCCAGCACGAACACGCTGCCGTCCGGCCGCATCCGAAAGTCCATGCGCGCATAGCCGCTCAGATACAGCGAGCGGAAGATCCGTTTGGATAACTTATCCAGATACGCCGCGCAGCCTTCGGGGAGGTTCTGCGCCGCGCCGGTGCGGATGCCATGTTTCTTCTGGTAACGGCGATCCCATTTCACCTTGCGGGTCGCGATCCCGGCCATCACATCCGGCAAGGTGCCGAAGTCCATTTCCCAAACCGGAAAGGTGCGCAATCGATCGTTGCCCAGCACGCCGACGTACAGCTCGCGGCCTTCGATGTATTCCTCGATCAGCGCGTCCGAGCTGGTCTGCTCGTGGATGAACTCGATGCGCTCCTTCAACTTGTCGGCATCGGCGACTACCGACGCTTGTGAGATGCCGAGCGAGGCATCCTCGGTCACCGACTTCACGAACAGCGGAAATTTCAGTTTGCGTGGCAGCCGGTAACGCTGGCCCTTGCGAATGACCGCGAAGCCCGGCGTCGGGATACGGTGGTAGGAAAGAATCTGCTTGGAGAGCGCCTTGTCGCGCGAAATCATCATGCCGCGCGGATTGCACCCGGTGTACGGCAGCTTCATCAGCTCCAGGAACGCGACCACGTACTGATCGTAAGTGACGATGCCCTGGAATTCCTCCAGCAGGTTGAAAGCCACGTCGGGCTTCCAGTCCGTGATGGTGGAGCGCAGCTCCGAGAGATTGTCGCCCAGGCCGAGCGCCTTGACCTCGTGGCCGGCCTTCTCGAGCGCCGCCTTCACATCGTATTCGGTCCTGAATTCATCGATTTCCTTGTCACTGAGGCCCTTGAGACTGGCCGGCGGCACGAGACTCTCATGCATCAGCACCAGGACTCGACGTGGCTTCATAGTGTGTAGCGTTCGCGGTCGCGCCGCAGGATGTCGATCAAGATTCGCTCCAGTACGCCGAGCAACGCGCGCTTGGCCTCCGGCTTGGAAGTATCCAGCACCAGGTCCAGCTCACGGCAGCGTGCAATCACCGTCCTGAGCACATGATGCACGAGATACGGGTACAACCGCGAGCGTCGCATCAACCAACGTTCCAATTCCGGCCGGCTCTGACGCACGAAGGTGCTGGCACGCACGCGCCGACGCCCCTTGTGATGTTTGCCGAAGACCCGCTTCAGCCGCAAGTCATAGGCATCGGGCGTATCGAACTCATAACGGGCCCGCTTCAGACGATAGTGCTCGGCGAGCGTGGTCTTGTTCTTGCTGATCGGCTCGACCAGCGAACGATTCATCACGTGCGGCAACGTCCCGGACAGCTCGCCCATCAGCCGATCCACGTATTCCAGCTTCTCGAGCGCGGGCCAGCCCTGGTAGTCGCGGCGCCAGCGCGCCTTGGGCTGCATCCAGACCGCGAAGGTTTCGGCCCAATCTTCCGTTGGATGGCTTTGCGCATACCAATGGCCCAGGTGCATGACGAAGTCACGACTCGCGGGTCGCGGCCGATAAACGTTTGGATAGCGCCGATCGGGATCGCCGAACGTCTCGCGCCACTCCTTGCGGCGACGAATGCGGTAGGCGTTGTCGAGGGCATGCGCGAACTCGTGGCGCATGATGCGGGTCAGCCAGTTGGCATTGCCGCCCTCCACCTCGTCCATCATCTTGCGCTCCAGGCGCATCAGGCGTGGATGCGCCATATAAAACGCGATGGCGATGCCCGGCACGCCGTCGGGAGAGAACCATTCCTCGGACAGCCAGACATGCGGCGCGAACAGGATGCCACGGCGTCGCAGATCGCGCCGGATCTGGCGGATGTGACTGTCGATGACCGTATGCCGCAGCGTCAGGCGCAGGTCGCAGAAACGTTTCTGTAACAACTCCTCGTCGGAGAGACGCGTCCAGGCGGGCTCCCGGGAACGCACACGACGTCGAGGTTGCGAAGACTTCTTCCGAGTCGCCATCGCTCAGTGCATCAGATGACGAGCGAGTGACCGCAACACGGCTTCTTCAGGCAGTTGCCGCTGCAGCTCGGGCGAGATCGCATCGCCGCCATGGCAGGCGCCGCACAGAGCGCCACAGAGCGCAGCGGCCGCCGGTGCCGCTCGCGACGATGTGAGTACGCGAATCAACGAATCGTGCAACGTCTTCGACGCCGCGAACCCATCCAACGCCACGCATGTGACAGCCAATGCATCGCTGGCATCGACACAAGGTTTCGCGCCGCGGCCCTCGATCAGCTGCTTGACTGGCGCCTTGAGCTGGCGTTGACGCACCAGTTGCATGGCCGGACCGCCGAAACTCAGCAATGTTTGTTTGTCGACGCCCGCGAACGCATCGACGAACAACGCTGCCCAGACACGGCACAGATCGAGCACCACCGGCGACTGCTGAGTCGTGCGCGAAGCTTCGACGGCGGCGTCGATGGCCGCCTGCGCATCACCGCAAAGAAACATCGCGACCACCAGCGTGCGCGGCAGGGAATGCGGATCCAGATTGGCGGGATCGTGCGTGCCGGCGAGCTTCTTTCTCGACCATTGCCAGCCGGCCAGCGCTTTACGCACTTCGGCCGGTACGCCAATGTTGCCGACACTCTGGCTCCAGGCGAGATAGCGCTGCATCTGGTCGTCCGAATCGTTGATGCCTTTGGCCAGCAGACTCTCGGCCAACGCACGCGTCATCGCGGTGCTCGCGCCGGTGGCGAGCGTTCCTGTGTCGCGCAGGCCGCCGCCGGCCGCCAGCGTCGCGGCATCGAAATTACTATTCGCGACCATGCTGCCCAGCGCGTCGCCGATCGCGAGCCCGACGATGCTGGCCTCGTAACGTGCCAGGACATCGACCGCGCTTCCCGGCACGACCGACTCGCGCCACTGCCGGACGAACTCGACCTGCTCGTCGGTCTCGGGAATGGTCGGCCAGCGGCGCGAACGGCCGCACTGTTGCCAGAGATCCTGCAGACGATCGAGCGCCTCTTCACTGGCGAGACCGCTGCGGATCAAATGACAACCGATGGTGGTCCCGGTGCGGCCGATGCCCGCCCGACAATGAACATACACACAGCGGCCGGCGGCCAGCTCACTGTCGATCAAATCCAGGATGCGGGACATGTGGGCCGGTGAGTCGGGCAAGCCGTGATCGAGCACAGGCATGCGCCGATACCGGATGTGCTTCTCGCTGAGCTCCGCCAGCAGCGGGTCGTAGGCGGGCATTTCGCCCTCTTCGGTCAGATCGACGAAGCTGTTGACGCCCGCGTGCAACAGCTTCTGTACGCGCTCAGTGGCCTCGGCGCGCGACATCGACCCGGGATACTCACCTGCGAGCAGCTGCCCGGGGCGAACCCAGTAGCTGTTCGGAATCGGCACGGAGGCAATGCCGACGGTGAATGGATCAGTACTCATGGGCGCATGATAAAGGATGCGGTCGGCATAAAACCCTCGGCCGGGCATCCCGTTCCACGACCGCGCGAAGACCCCAAGCGACCTTGACTTGGGCGCGACCGACGCCAATTCTCCGGGACCGCCCCCTGAAGGACGCTCCCATGCAAAAGCCCACCGAACCGGCCACCACCTCCGCCAGTGGCTACGACCTGCGCCCCTTGAGCAAGGCCGAACGCGAACGGCTGGCGGCCTCGCTGACCCCGGAAGAGCGTCACATCCTGCTGGACCACGGCACCGAGCGGCCGTTCTGCGGCACTTTGCTGAACAACAAGCAGTCGGGGCTGTATGCCTGCCGGCTATGCGGACTGCCGCTGTTCCAGGCCAATGCCAAGTTCGAGTCGGGCACCGGCTGGCCGAGCTTCTATCAGCCGTTCGATCCGGAGCACATCACCGAGCTGCGCGATATCAGCCACGGCATGATCCGCACCGAAATCCGCTGCCGTCGCTGCGACGGCCACCTCGGCCACGTGTTCCCCGACGGCCCGCCGCCGACTCATCAGCGATACTGCTTGAACTCTGCGTCGATGGAGTTCTTTCCGGAAGGTCAGCAGCCGGAGCAGCACACGGCCGGCTGAATCGCCCCATGCTTCATGGGGCAGCTCCTGCACACCCATGTGCCCGCTGCATTCGGGCATCCCGCCCAGCAGGAGGCTCAGGCCTCGCCCTGGTGATCGTGACTGCCATGTGACTTGGCGGTGATGCGATCCAGAATGCCCATCATCACCGCCGAGACCACGAAGGTGAGATGGATGATGACAAACCACATCAGCGTGCTCTCGCGGCCCTCGGCAACACGCGCTGGTGTTTCCATGAACGCGCGCAGCAGATGAATCGATGAGATCGCGACGATGGACGAGGCGACCTTCAGCTTGAGCGAGTTGGCGTCGAGCTTGCCGAGCCAGCTCAACTTCTCCGCGCCTTCTTCCACGTCCAGCGCCGACACGAAGTTCTCGTAGCCCGAGAACATCACCATGACGATGAGGCTGCCGACCAGCACCATGTCGACCAGGGCCAGCAGCATCAACACCATATCCGACTCGGCCATGAAGGCCACGTCGGTGACGAGGTGGTACAGCTCCTGGAAGAACTTGATGCCCAGCGCGACCAGCGCCAGCGACATGCCCAGATACACCGGCGCCAGAATCCAGCGACTGGCGAACAACAACTTCTCGATCGTCTTTTCCATTGCTCCGTTCCGGGCCCTCGGGTACCGGTGAGGATTCTACCGCATGACCCGCTGAACGTATTGGATGTCGGGCCGGTCGGCGCTAGAGTCGGCCAGCCCTCGCTTACCGGATGGCAGCATGAGCGCAGATACCCAGCAGGGAGAAGGCAGCGGCAGCCCGGCTTCGTTCGAAGCGGCCCGCATGCAGCTGGCCAGGCTGCATGCCAGTCCTGAGTCGCGGCTGCGCGACTTGTGGTTGGAGCTGGCGCAGATCGCCGCTCGCACCTTGAACGTCGAGCGCATCGGCGTCTGGATCCTGGTCGATGACGATCGTGCCCTGCGTTGCCGATATCTGTTGCAACTCTCCAGCCAGCAAGTATTTCAAGGCGCGGTCCTGCGCGCGCAGGATTTTCCGACGTATTTCCAAGCGCTCGAGCAACAACGCACCATCGCGGCCGACGACGCTCGGGGCGCGACCACGACCGCCGAGTTGCGTGCGCCCTATCTCGAACCGCTCGGGATCACGTCCTTGCTGGATGCTCCCATTTACCTGAGCGGCAAAGTGACCGGCGTCGTTTGTCACGAACACATCGGCGCGCCGCGCACGTGGACCGAAGCTGAAAGCGACTTCGCTGCTACCGTCGCTGACACGATCGCGCGTGTATATGGCGAATATGAGCATCGCCATGCTGAGACCGCGTTGGAAAGCTATCAACGCCAATTGATGGAACTGCATCGTATGGAAGCGCTCGGTCGCATGGCGGCCGGCGTCGCGCACGACTTTCGAGGCATTGTGAGCATCGCGCTGGGATTCACTGAGTTGATCCGTCGCGTACCCAATCTCGCACCCCAGGCCGATCACTACGCCCAACGCGTGATCGACGCGCTCCAGCGTGGGCAGACTCTCACGCAGGAGATCATGAACTTCGGCAAGGACGATCCGGTCTCCCCTCGCGTCCTCGACATCGGTGCGGCGTTGTCAAAATGCTCTCACATGTTTCGTGCCCTGCTCGGCCCCGGCATCCGCCTGCGCGTTCGCAGCTCCGGCTCCGTGAGTCGCGTATTCATGGACGCTTCGCAGTTCGAGCGCATGATGCTGAATCTCGTGATCAACGCGCGCGACGCGATGCCATCAGGCGGTGACCTCGACATCGACTACGAGGACGCCGTCGTCGGCGATGCCGATGACGAGCGTGCGACGTATGTCACGATCAACGTTCGTGACACTGGCGCGGGCATGGATGAAACGACTCGATTGAATGCGTTCAAACCGTTCTTCACGACGAAGGGCGATCGCGGGACCGGGCTGGGGTTGGTGATCGTCGATCAGATCGTCGCGCGCGCCGGCGGGCGGGTGAAGATCGACAGTGAGGTCGGGCGGGGGACCACGTTGCATATTTGTTTGCCGCGGATCGCGGGGGCCGCGCGGTAGCCGCCGCGCGCCGCGGAACATTCTCCGCGCCATATCGCGCGCATCACCGCGCGCAAACCATACCAAATAAGATTCAAGATCGCGCCGCGATCAACGCCTGTTTCTATATACAGTCACAGCCGCCCGAGCTAGGATCGAATCGTGCTCGATTCATGAGCACATCAACTACCGCCCGAAACCTCCGCGAAACTTTCGAGCGGCCCGCGAAAGAATCTGATCGAGAGAACGTTCAATGCATGCAAGGCGGCGCTCGACGGTGCTGTCACACCGCCGAACGCCTGACCAAGCCACCTAAAGGAGAAGATGACATGGCTGAGCAAGATGATACGTCCAAGCCCACGCGCCCACGTCACGATCAACGCGCTCCGATGACCGCACCACTCGGCCTCGCAACCTCCGACGCCGCGCCGCCTCCCAGCGGCGAACCACCGCGGCCACCGCCGCGCACCCTCGAAGAAGCGATCGAGATCGTACGCAGGCAACTCATGGAGGGCCGCGCCATGATCCACTGCTTATCCGAAGTACTGCTTTACGCGGATGACGAAGACTCCGTCATGCACGCGGAGGTCGCGCAAGCAATCGCGCGGTGGATTGCGGACTCCGCGGAACAATTGGATCCGGCGAAGCTGCGACCACTGATCGATGCGCTCCGCAAAGACGAACCGCTGGATAGCTCGGGCAACTATCCTCCCTATCAAGTCAGAGAGGCCACGCCCGTTTATCACGCAGCGTAGCGGACGAGACATTTGAAGCGCTTCTGCCGCCGAGAAACACCCGGCGGCAGAGGCGCAGCCAGGGCCGCCGAGGCAGTCGCCACGGCTACTTCGTCGCGGCACGCGCCGAGTCGGTCTCAGGCACCGCATAGTCCGGAAACGCTTCCCGGAACCGGCGCCATTCGCGGTCAGCCTCGTCTTGTTTGTTATCTTCGCGCAACTGCCGGATGTCCTTCAGCCATGCCTCCGGGTCCGTATACGTCTTCTGTAGCGTCGCCATACTGTTGGCATTCGAGCTGAGCGGACGCGAGTAACTCACCACGGCCGCAGGTTCGGCCCTGCGCTGAGCCGCGATCGGAACTTGCTCTCGCGCCGCCTGCTCGCCGGCCGATTTCTGTCGTAACTCGTCGGCAGCCAAGGAAGCTTTGTCTTCCTGCTCGGCTTTGGCGAGATCTTGCTGGATTTCGGCGTCCGCAGTTTCGCTGACGACCGGCTGTTTGAAACGCGCGCTCATCTCCGGGGCGGGAGCCGCAGTCGGGGCGGGTTCTGGGACATCGATAGACATGGCGTCTGCGAAGGTCGGCGACTTGGCCGGCTCAACGTACACGACGGGCGGAGGAACCTTCACCTCCGATGTTGGCGCCGCCGGCGCGGCGCCGGACTCCTCCGCCCTTCTTGCCGCAGCCGGCGCCTGCACCGTCTGCGACGTCACCAGCGTCTCATCTTTCAATCCCGTCTCGATGGCAATAGAAACAACGAGCACCGCCGACGCGGCAACCGCCAGCGGCTTCGCCCAGCTCATCCAAACCGGACGCGACGGGCGCTTCACCGCATCTTCTGCCTCACGGAGCACCCGACGATCGAGCAAAGCAGGCACCTCCTCGCCGGGCAGCTGACGATAATGACGTGACACGCTGGAATCCCCCTTCAGGTATTCATCCAGCTGCTGGTCGTCCAGCGGCTTGTCGGTGGGTTCAGTCATGACACGCTCGACTGCAGAGTCGGAGATTGATGCTGGCGCAGCGCCCCGCGCAGTTTGCCCAAGGCATAACGCAGGCGGCTCTTGGCCGTTTCCATGGCAACGCCGGTAATGCGGCCGATGTCCTCCAACGCGAGCCCGGTCTCTTCGTACAGAAGAAATACATCGCGCTGTTCTGCCGGCAATTCGTCCAGCGCGCGCTTGAAATCCGCACGCAGTTGCGCCTCGGCGAGCGCGGCATCGGGAGTTTCGTGACCGGGGCTCGACAACTCGTCCGCCAGTGCTTCGACGTCCTGTGTACCTTTTTCCTGCGGGCGCCCGGCGCGCCGGAAATAATCGATCGCGCAGTTGTGCGCGATATGAAACAGGAACGTCGTGAACTTGGCCCGCGCCTCGTAACGCTCGCGGCTGGCGATCACCTTGCTCCACACCTCCTGAAACAAATCGTTCGCGACTTCCGGACTCCGGCACAATCGGTGCAGATAGCGATACAGCGCGCCCTTGTGCCGCTCGTAAAGGATTTCGAACGCGCGCACCTCGCCCTTGCGATAACGAAGCATGAGCGTGGCGTCGTCCGGTGCCGACCCAATGGTCGACACCGTCGCGCCGACCGCACCGGTGAGCTCGCCCGCCGCAGCCGACATGGGTTGCGGGCCAGGAGTGGAAGGAAGATCCATGCGGCGAAGAATATCAGCAATATCTCAATCTGAAATCCGGCTGACCGAACTCACGTCAGTGGTCGGCGTCAGGCTCTTGGCCAGCGCCACCAGGGACACGAACTCCTTCCTATAACCGTCACGGTCCGCGCCCATGGCGCCGCTCGCGAGCTTGGTGACATCGCCATAGCTGAAGTCCCCCATATATTTTCCACCTCGCAGCAGCTGGCCGAATGCTGCGACGCTGGCGGCAAATCGAAAATCAGCGGACAGCCGCTCGGTGACCGAATCCTTTCGGATGGGATACTCCAGCAGCTGGCTGTTATCGGAACCCGGCTTCTTGTAACGCAACCGAACGTTCGCGAGCTCGCCTTTGCCGGCCGCGACTTCGGCCTTGGCACCATAGCGCAAGGAGTCGACCCGCCCTTTCGCCCCTACCGGCACGACTTCATACAACGCGGTGACCCGGTGACCGGCGCCGATTTCACCCGCATCGACCTTGTCGTTGTTGAAATCCTCGCGCGCCAGCATCCGATTCTCGTAACCGATGAGTCGATACTCGAGCACTTCGGACGGATTGAATTCGACCTGGATCTTCACATCCTTGGCGATCGTGTACAGCGTCGAGCTGAGTTGCGACACGAGCACCTTGCGGGCCTCCGACAATGTATCGATGTAGGCATAGTTGCCGTTACCCGCATCGGCAAGACGTTCCATCAGTTGCTCGTTGTAGTTGCCGGTTCCGAAGCCCAGCGTCGTCAGCTCGACGCCCGTGGCACGCTCGCGCTCGACGATATTCACCAGCGCTTCGAAATCCACGGTGCCGACGTTGAAGTCTCCATCGGTCGCGAGCACGACCCGATTGATGCCGCCTTTCACGAACGCGCCGTGGGCCAATTTATAAGCAAGCTGGATTCCGGACGCCCCGTTCGTCGAGCCACCGGCGGACAGGCGAGCGAGTGCTGCTTGGATTTGATGTTTCTCATTCCCCGGCGTGGGCTCGAGCACGACGCCGGAGCTGCCCGCATACACGACCATCGAAACGCGGTCCCGACCGGTCAATTGGTCCGTGAGCATGCGGAAAGCGTTTTTCAGCAGCGGCAACTTATCGGACGAGTCCATCGAGCCCGACACGTCGATCAGGAAGACGAGGTTCGCGGCGGGACGCTCCTTGGCCTCGACTTCGAAACCTTTGATGCCGATACGCATCAGCAACGCTTGTGAGTTCCACGGCGCCGCGGCCAATTCGGTTGACACACGGAACGGAGTGTCACGGCTTTCTGGAGTCGGGTAGTCGTAGTCGAAATAGTTGATCAGCTCCTCGACGCGCACCGCATCCTGCGGCGGCAACTGCCCTTCGTTGAGGAACCGACGCACGTTTGCATAAGCGCCCGTATCGACATCGATGGAGAACGTCGAGACCGGCTGTTCGGCGACGAGATACACGCCGTTGTCATTCTGATGCTGATACCGCTCCGTGTCGGCGGGAGAGGTCGGCATAGCAAACATCGGCGCCACCGCCGCCTGATTGCTCGACGCGATCTTCATTTCCGATTGAGCTCTGCTGGCTCGACCGATGGCAGGGGCGCCTGCGTCCAGCTCGAACTCCGCCATAGGTGCCACCGACTGCATTTGCGGATCGACGTAAACCACGGTGGCGGCCGGCGCAGCGGCTACCTCTTCCATCTTCCGAGTCTCGGCAGGGAGCGGCGCGACAGTACCCACCTGTTGCGCAAGGACGTCTTTTTCCTCGCGCTTGGCGGCGCAGGCGGCAAGAACGGCAGCAGCAATCAACAAGGATCCCCGACTGACGACCCGATTCATGACAGGCTCCCCACTCCGACGCGACTTGCGTCACTTCGGATATCAACGACGGGTGGGCTCGAATCGGGTTAAGCCGGGATGAAGCTCTCAGCCGGGACCCCAAAGCAGCTCGTCCAGCATCTTTTCGCGCGGCGGCCAGCCATAGCGGTCCAGGTCCACCCGGCCGCCGACGAAATCCACGCCTTCGTTCTCGAGGTGCTTGCGCTGACGGACATAACTGTCGCTGCCGGCGGGGAAGGAGATGCGGCCACTGGCGTTGATCACGCGAAACCACGGCACGGCTCGGGATGACGGCGTCTGGCGCAAGACCGTTCCGACCAATCGAGCTCGTCTTGGCAATCCGGCCAGATCGGCGACACCGCCGTAGGTGCAGACCTTGCCCCGTGGGATCGTTTTGATCGCAGCAATGATTCGGGCTGCGTCACTCGCCGGCACGACGACCACGCCTCGCTTCGCCACCGTCTTGCGCGATGTGACTTTCTTCGGCGCCGCTTTCTTACGAGCGTTGGGTTTCTTTCGCGAAGCCACGACTCACCTAAATCGGTACGCGATCGTGCACCGTTTCTTGAGAGCGGTCGGCGCGGTCCGGGTTGCGACGGCGCTCGCCGCCGGTCAGGGCGATGCCCAAGGAAGCGACGAACGGCATGACGCGCTCGAGGAAATCGCCGGGCGCGTCTGGCAGCAAATGGAACAACAACGACAGAATAAATCCGGACCAGATGGCCGCGAGCATCGCGCCGGGACGCACTCGTTTGCCGCATACGCGGACCAGCAACAACGGGCCAAAGGACGCCCCGATCGTGGCATAACCGAACATTGCGTGCTCGAACACGGTCGACGGCGCCCACAACGTCGCGAGCACAATCAGCACCGCCGAGAGCACCATCGCCGCCCGACTCCAGCCAATGGACAGTGGAGCGTTGACACGACGAGAGTCGATGCCCAACGTGGTCGCCAGCGCCAGCAACTGAGTACCCACGTTCGCGAAGATCGCTGCGATCAATGAGGCAGCGATGAACGCCGCCAGTAACGGCGGCAACAGCCGATCCGCGACGGTGAACATCGCCACCTCGGGCCGATTCAGCCCTGAATACAGCACGCTGGCAGCCCAGCCACAGCACAACACGACTCCGACCAGCAGCGTGATCAATGCGAGCGCCAGGCAGCTGGCCTGAAACAATGTTTTCTCGTCGCGAGCTGCCATGAACCGGGTCGCGAGCTGCGGCTGGCCGAGCACGCCCAGACCGATACCGAACACACCCGCGGCGAAGGCCAGCGCGACCACGCCCTTGCGGCCGCCGAATCCATCGGTGGCGAGCGGCCCGAGCGCATCGAAGGCAATTTTGAATTGTTCCCAACCGTCGATGGTGAAGGTCGAGCCCGCCAGTAACAAGGCCGCGAACAATCCGACCGCAATCACTTGTACGGCATCGCCCACCGCGGCCGCCCGCAGTCCGCCGGAGAACGCGCACACCGTGATGAGAAACATCGACGTGAGCGCGATGCTGATCATGTCGAATCCAAACTCATCGACCAGCAGCCCACCAGCGAAGCGCAGCATCGCACTCGTCTGCAACAGCACACACAGCAGGAAGATGAGCAACGCCGAGCGCGACACCAACGGTTGCAGGCGGTCGCCCGCGTCGGCGCTCAACACTTGAAACAAAGTGGCCGTGCCCTGCCCCACCGAGATGGCGCGCAGCCGGGGAGCGATGAAGAACAGATTGAGGGCGGAGCCCGCGATGAATGCGGCGCAGATCCAGACGGCCGACAACCCCCATGCGAATGCAGCGCCGGCCAGGGTCATGAGCAGCCAGCCATTGACGGTGTTCGCCGTGCAGCTGAGCGCGACCAGCCAGACACCGAGTCGACGATTCGCGAGCACGAAATCGGCCGCGTTATGCGTGCGCTTGCCGGCCCAGCCCGCCACCGTCAGCAGCAGCGCCGTGAAGGCCAGCAGCGTCAGCAACACCGTGGCGGAGCGGTTCATGGTCGAATACGAGTCCTCACGCGGCTCCGGGCCGGGCGGCGATGCTACACGAGGCGGTGTTGGCGCGCGAAATGTGTCGCTGGATTCAGCCAGTCGCGCGCAACAACGCGTACAGCCGCTGCCAATCGAACGCCGGGCCCGGATCGGTCTTGCGACCGGGCGCGATGTCGCTGTGGCCGGCGATACGCGTCAGAGACAACGAGGGGTAAGCCTCGCACAAGGCCAGGATGACCGCGCTCAACACCCGATACTGCGCCGGCTCGTAGGGAATGTGGTCGGCGCCTTCCAGCTCGATGCCGACGGAAAAATCATTGCAGCGCTCGCGCCCTTGATAGCTCGACGCGCCGGCATGCCAGGCGCGCTCGTGAAAAGGCACATACTGCACGGGCTCGCCATCGCGACGAATCAGCACGTGCGAGGACACCCTCAGATCCTTGATCTTCTCGAAGTACGGATGCTCGGCGGGCGGCAGCTCGTTGGTGAACAAGGCGTCGATCCACGGCCCGCCGAACTCATCGGGCGGCAAGCTGATCCCGTGAACGACGATGAGTTCTGGCAAGATGCCGCCCGGTCGCGTGTCGAAGTTCGGCGATGGAACGCGTCGAACGGCGCGCATCCAGCCGCTCTCCGCGTCGATGCCCGCGCCCACTGCGAGCAGGTGCTGGGCCAAAGCTTCCGGCGACGATAGGGAGTGCATGGGCTGCTCCGTCACTGTGCCACGGCACAATGTTTGCTTACTCTGGAATCGAACATGTCTGAGGAGGGTTCCCGAATCCCGGGTCCCCGAATCCCGGGTTCCGAAATCCCTTCTCTCGCAATGAGGCGAGCATGAGAATGAACCGAATCTTTTGCGACGGTCCGCTGACCGGTCGCACCGAAACCGCCCTGCCCCCCGCCGGCGCTTACCACGTCGCACGCGTCCTGCGCATGCGCGAGGGTGCACCGCTCAGTGTATTCGACGGCAGCGGCCAGGAATTCCGGGCCGAAATCACGCGGGTGGAAGGCGACAAGGTCACCGTCCAACTCGGCGATCCCACGCCCGGCACGGCCGAATCGCCGCTGAAAATCACCCTGATCCAGGGCGTCTCGCGCAGCGAGCGCATGGACTGGACGCTGCAGAAAGCCACCGAACTGGGTGTCGCGGCGATCTCTCCGGTGCTGACCGCTCGCAGCGTCGTTCGCCTCGACGAGAAGCAGGCGGCCAAGAAGCGGGATCACTGGAAGGGGATTGTAATTGGCGCGTGCGAGCAATGTGGACGCGCGAAGATCCCGACGATATCGGCGCCGATCACCCTGCGTGAATACTTTGCCACGGTGAAAAAAGAAGGCTTGCGACTCGTGCTGAGCCCGTCCGCACCGGCCTCGCTGGTCGGCCTGTCCAGCATGCCGACCAAGGCAGAGCTGCTCATCGGCCCCGAGGGCGGATTGGACGACGACGAATTGCATGCCGCGCAGAAAGCCGGCTTCATGCCGGTGCGTCTCGGACCGCGAGTGCTCCGAACCGAAACAGCGGCGGTCGTTGCTCTTTCTGTTCTGCAAGGGTTGTGGGGCGATCTTCAGTAACAACCAACGTCTCTTTTCACGTCCAGTAGCCAACCAACGCACCGGTCGACTGCTGCTCTTTTTCCGACGTCCGGCGCCAAGCAAATGCATTGTTCGCTGGTGCGCGCTCCCTCTGCCCTTTCCGGACGTCGGACGCCGAGCGAACGCGTCGGCGGCTGGTGTGCTCTCTGCTCTTTTCGGGCGTCGGACACCAAGCAAACGCGTCGGCGGCTGGTGTGCTCTCTGCTCTTTTC
>JAEWAF010000024.1 GCA_023391815.1 Pseudomonadota bacterium | reverse complement strand
CCCCCCCCGGGGGGGGGGGAGCGGCGAAAAGTCACGCCTTTTCGCCAGCTCGCACGAGGCTCGTGGCAGGATGCCCGATGCCGAGTTCTGTTAAAGTCTCAGGAATACGAGACTCACTTGTAGGAGTGACGCCAACGATGCTCACACGATCCAATCCGTTCGCGAGCAAGCTCGCCGTGCTACTGCTTTCCTGCGCGATCACGACCGGCGCTGTCGCCGGCGAGCGGCAGGATGGACGCCTGCTCACCTCGACCCAGGTCTTGAGCGAACTGATGCGCATGCCCGAGCAAAATATTCCTACCTGGTTGCTGGAACGCGCTTACGCGGTTGCCGTGATCCCGAGCGTCATCAAAGTGGGCTTGGGCATCGGCGGTCGTCGCGGCAAGGGCGTGCTCGTAGTGCGTAAGGACTCCGGCGCGTGGAGCAATCCCGTCTTCATCAATCTGACCGGCGGCAGCTTCGGCTTCCAGGTCGGTGTGCAATCGGCCGACGTCGTGCTCGTTTTCACCTCAAAGCAAAGTATCGAAGGTATCGTCGGCGGCAAAGTGACCTTGGGCGCGGACGCCTCGGTTGCGGCCGGTCCGATCGGACGTCAGAGTTCAGCCGCCACCGACATCGGACTCACCGCGCAGGTGTATTCGTATTCGCGCGCCAGCGGCCTGTTCGCCGGCGTGGCACTCGACGGCTCGGCCATCACCATCGACGGCTCCTCCAACGAATCTTTCTATAAGAAGCCCGGCATCCTCGCGAGCGAGATCATCCGTTCCGACGCGCCGGCCGCCCCGCCGCCGGCCGATCAGTTCATCGCGGCCGTGCACCGCTCGGCAACCGGCGCAACCGCCGCTGCCCCGGCACACACGCCCGCAGCTCCGGCCGCCCCGACCGAAGCGCCGGCGTCCACCGCCAGCAGCTCGGGTCCGAGCGGTGTGCAGACCTACCCCATGGAAGACCCACAGCCCGGTCAGGAACCGCCGCAGTAACGATCCAGTGAATCTGGGGCCGCGAGCGGAGTCGAACTCGCGGCAAGATGCCCCATCTAATCCGCTCCAGGACGGGCGTTCCGGTGGGCCCCGGTTTGCGGTCCCAGTTTTCCGGCTGGGGCCATCCAGATATGATCCGCGCGGCCCCCCGACACGGCAGTCGGCATCTACTACAGCGCAACGAGATTGCAATGAAATCGACTCATAAATTCCAGCGCAGCGGCGGTTTCACCCTGATCGAAATCATGGTCGTGGTGGTCATTCTCGGCATCCTGGCCGCGATCGTTGCCCCCAATGTCATGCGTCGCATCGACGATGCGCAGCTGACCAAGGTTTCCAGCGACATTCGTACCATCGAGACCGCGCTCAACCTGTATCGCATGGATAACTTCCGTTATCCGACCACCGAGCAGGGCATCAAGGCGCTCTACGAAAAACCCAACGACTCCAGTGTGCGCAACTGGAAGCAAGGCGGCTACCTGGATCCGAGCGCGCGCAAAGATCCCTGGGGCAACGACTATCGTTACGTCTACCCGGGCACGCACGGCAAGGAATTCGACCTGTTCACCTATGGCGCCGACAATCAGGAAGGCGGCGAAGGCCTGGATGCCGACATCGGCAACTGGGTCACGGACAAGCAGCAGTAACGCACGCAAAAGCCGACTTACGACCGTGAAGTCGGCTCGCTAGAATTTGCCGCCATGAGCGCCTATACGGAAAGCGCGCCGTCGCGCGCCGAAGTCGACGCGTTGCCGGGCGCCACCGTGCTCGAATTCGGGACCAACTGGTGCGGCTTCTGCGCGGCCGCCCAGGCACACATCGAGCAGGCCCTGGCCTCGCATCCCGAGCTTCGACATCTGAAGATCGAAGACGGGCCGGGTCGCCCGCTCGGTCGTTCCTTCCGCATCAAGCTGTGGCCGACGCTGGTCTTCATCAAGGACGGCATCGAGGTCGCGCGCGTCGTTCGTCCGAGCTCGGCGCAACCCGTCCGCGACGCCGCCATGCAGATCGATCCGACCTGAATCGAGCCGGACGCACGTGACCGCAGCGTCCTCCTCCATCGTGCAACGTTACCTGCCCTGGCTGGTCGGTACCGTGCTGTTCATGGAAACGCTCGACTCGACCATCGTGAACACGGCCGTGCCGGCCATGGCTCGCAGCCTCGAGGTCACACCGCTCAGCCTCAAAGCCATCGTCACCAGCTACATCCTGGCGTTGGCCGTCGGCATTCCCGTCAGCGGCTGGCTCGCCGATCGCTTCGGCACCAAACAGTTGTTCACCGCCGCCGTCGGCATCTTCACGTTCTCATCGGTGCTGTGCGGGCTGTCGTTGAACTCGCCGATGCTGGTCGCCGCTCGCATCCTGCAGGGACTCGGCGCCGCCATGATGACACCCGTCGGCCGGCTCGCCATCGTGCGAACGTTTCCAAAGTCACAACTGCTCGACAAGATGAACTTCGTGATCATCCCGGCGTTGATCGGCCCGCTGCTGGGCCCGACGGTGGGCGGATTGATCGTGCATTGGTGGTCGTGGCGCGAGATCTTCTTCGTCAATGTACCGGTCGGGCTCACGGCGCTGTGGATGAGCCGGCGTTACATGCCCGAATACCGCAGCGACTCGCCGCGCCCGCTGGATGTGATCGGATTGGTGTTGTTCGGCTCGGGCGCGGCACTGCTGTCCTGGCTTCTGGAAGTCTTCGGCGAGCACCGGCTCGATCTAACTTCCAGCGCGATTCTGTTTCTGCTGGCCTTCGCCCTGCTCGGCGCCTACGGATGGCATGCGAATCGCACCGAATATCCGTTGCTGAACTTGCAGTTGTTCAAAGGTCGCACCTTCCGCGTCTCGGTGCTCGGCGGCTTCATTACTCGACTGGGCATCGGCGGCCTGCCGTTCCTGTTACCACTGCTGTATCAGCTTGGCATAGGGATGCCGGCGTGGCAGTCCGGACTGATGATGATGCCCTCGGCGATCGCGGCGATGACGGTGAAAGCAATTTCTCCTCACCTGCTTCGCCGCTTCGGCTATCGACACGTGCTGATGGTGAACACGGTCCTGATCGGGGTCGTGATCGGCTCGTTCGCGCTGGTCGATCGGCACACGCCCCTGGCCGTGATCGTGCTGATGAGCTTCCTGGTCGGGTCGGGCAACTCGATGCAATTCTCCAGCATGAACTCGCTGGCGTTCGCCGATATCGATGCCCGCAACTCGAGCATGGCCAACACGATCGCCAGCTCCATGCAGCAGCTGTCGATGAGTTTCGGGCTGGCGTGCGGGTCGCTGCTGACAGGCTGGTACTTGGGCGGGCTGCCGCAGACCGATCAGATCGCGGTGACGAACGCGCTGCACGCGGCGTTCATCACGCTGGGGATCGCGACCATTGTTTCCTCGCTCACCTTCTGGACGTTGCATGCCGAGGATGGACATGCGCTCACGGGCCAGAAGGAAGCGCCGGTCGCGACACGCGAGCCCGTCTCCGATTAGGCGGGCTCGCGTGTTTCAGATCAGCGAGCGAGATCCTTCAGCACGCTGTTCCAATGGGCGAGGGCGCCGTCGATGGACGACACCGGCACCCGCTCATCCAGACCGTGCGCGAACTCATCCGAGTCCTTCATGAACAGGCCAGAGACGCCGTAGCTCGGCACGCCGTGCGCCCGGAAATGCATGCTGTCGGTCGCGCCGGCCGACATCGACGGCACGATCGACAATCCGGGGTAATTGGCATGCACCGCTTTGGTCACCGCTGCCATCACATCCTTGCGCAAAGGCGACGCGTCGCTCGCGACCGAGCCTGTACCCACCTGCGTAACCTTCACTTCCGGGTCCGCCGCGATCTCGGTCAGCTTCTTCTGCACTTCCGCCACCGGCGTACCCGGGAAGATGCGGCAATTGATGTTGGCAACCGCCTTCTGCGGGAGCGCATTGGTGGCGTGACCGCCTTCGATCATCGTGGCGACGCAAGTGGTACGCAGCTGACCGACGTAGCTCGGGTCGTCGGAGAGCGTCGCAATCGCCTGCTGGTCCTCGGGGTTCGCGAGGAAGCGCTTGATCGCATCCGCAATCGGTCCGGACAACTTCGGCAGGCTCTCGCGGAAGTACGCCATGGTGAGCTCGTTGTGCATGACCGGGAATTGATACTTGGCGATGCGGTCCAGCGCGGCGGCCAGCTGATTGATGGCGTTGACCTTGCCGGGACGGCTGGAATGTCCGCCGGGATTGGTCACGGTGAGGTTGAAGTCCGCGTAGGTCTTCTCGCCCGCCTGCACGCCGTATACAACCGGCTTGCCCTCTTCGGACAGCAAGCCGCCGCCAGCGTCGCCATTCAATGCGAGCTCGGCGCCCTTGAATTGCTCGGCGAGCTTGCGCGTGCTGACCATCTGCGTTTCCTCGTCGCCCGACAGCGCGAGGATCACGTCGCGCTTCGGCTTCCAGCCTTCACGCTTCAGCCTCGCCAGCGTGGCGGTGATCATGGAAACATCGAACTTGTTGTCCGCCGAGCCGCGCCCGAATACGTAGCCGTTTTCGACCACGGGCGTGAACGGATCGCGCTTCCAGTCCTCACGCTTGGCCTCCACCACATCCATGTGACCGATGACCACGATCGGTTTCAGCTTGCTGTCCGTGCCTTTGAAGCGGGCGACCAGCGTGGCCGTATTCGCGACCGGCTCGATGGTGATATCGCCGGGCGCGTAGCCGGCCTCGACCAGCACGCTCTTCAAGTATTCGGCATAGGCGGGCACCTGACCCGCGCCATCCACGGTCCGGAAGCTGATCGACTTCTGCAGAATTTCCAGTGCCTGATCGTGTAACGCCGGATCGACCGCCGGTTTACCGGCCGCCGCGGCACCGAAGCTAATGCTCATCGCGGCACAGCCGACGAGCGCGGCGATATGATTTTTCAGAAGCGAGCTGGACTTCACAGGGACCTCATGCGATTTCGCCATGGCCATGGCAAACCCCATTGTGGCATGACACCACGGTTTAGAAAGAGGTAGGCCCGCGCGCGGCCGACGCCGGGCATGAGTGCATACAATTCCAGAATTCGGGAACTCCAGCCGGCCCTCAGGGATACCTGGGTTAGTGGGACCCCGCGTCATCGTCATTGGAGCTGGATGTGGTTCGCGACTCTTCGGCGCTTGCGGTGAAGCCACCGATCGAACCCATGTTGGCCAAGCTTGCGGACGAGCTGCCGACCGGCGCTTTCCTGTACGAGCCCAAGTGGGATGGATTTCGGGCCATCGTATTCCGCGACAAAAACGACGTGTATGTACAAAGCCGCGATTCGCGCCCGCTCGATCGCTACTTTCCGGAACTGCACGAGGTGCTCCTCGATCGTTTGCCCCGAAACTGCGTCGTTGACGGGGAGATCGTGATCGCAACGGCGCAAGGACTCGACTTCGACGCGCTTCAGCTGCGTCTGCATCCGGCGGCATCGCGCGTACAGAAGCTGGCGAAACAGACGCCGTCCTCCTTTATCGCTTTCGACCTGCTGGCGGCTGCAGGACGCAATCTCATGGATCAAGAGCAGGCGGTGCGGCGCGCCGCCCTCGAAAAGCTGCTCGGCTCCGTTGAAGCGCCGGTGCACGTCACGCCAGTCACACACGACCGCTCGATCGCGGTCGACTGGCTCACGCGCTTCGAAGGAGCCGGCCTGGATGGTGTGATTGCGAAACCGGAATCCGGCACGTACCAGCCAGGCAAGCGAGCGATGTTCAAAGTAAAGCATGTACGCACTGCCGAGTGCGTGGTGGCCGGGTTCCGCTGGTACAAAACCGGTAAGGACGCCGTCGGTTCGCTGCTGCTGGGCCTGTACGACGACAACGACGTGCTCCAGCACGTCGGCGTCACCTCGTCATTCACGATGGCGATGCGCAAGAAGCTCGTCGAAGAGCTGGCACCGCTTCGCAAGAACGCGATGAAAGATCACCCGTGGCGGGAATGGGCCGGCGCGGCAGCCGAATCGAGCCGCATGCCCGGCGCGCAGAGTCGCTGGAGCGCCGGCAAGGACCTTTCATGGGAGCCGCTGAAGATCAAGCGCGTCTGCGAAGTGAAATATGACCATATGCAAGGCGATCGCTTTCGACACGCAGCTCACTTCCTGCGGTGGCGACCCGACAAGCAACCGCAGGACTGCCGTTACGATCAGCTCGAAGTCACGACACCTTATGAGCTGGAGCGAATCTTCTCAGCCGAAGTCAGCCGCTCCTGAAAGGTTTTCCTCGAATCGAGCGCAGCCAGTCACTGCGGGCGCTGCGCAAGCTCAGTCCGGGATCGACACTCTCTCCACCAGGAAATCCATGAACACCCGAACGCGCGCCGCCAATCTCACATGCCCGATATACAGCGCATGGATGTCTTCGCTATCCGCCTTGATGTAATCCTGAAGGAGCGGTACCAGCCGTCCCGCCTGCACATCCGCGCCCACCAGAAAATCCGCCAGCCTCGCGACCCCGGCGCCACCCACGCACATCAGCCGCAACGACTCGCCCGAGTTCGCCAGGAAATTGCCGCCGACATGAAATTGTTTGCTGCGGGTCCCGGTCCGGAAGGTCCAGCCCTCGATCGAGCGGCGGTAATTGAAGTTCAAACAATTGTGCCCTTCGAGGTCCGCCGGGGTTTGCGGCGTGCCGTGACGTTGTAAATATTCGGGCGAAGCGACCACGAGCCAGCGACTGCTTCCCAGCTTGCGTGCCCGCAGCGATGAATCTCTCAGCGCGCCGTGCCGAATCGCGACATCCGTGCGCTCGCCGACCAGATCCACCAACGCATCCGTCAGCGATAAATCCACTGTGATCTTCGGATAGCGCCGTAAAAATTCGGGCAGCGCCGGCAACAATCGATGCAGGCCGAAAGGTGTCGACGCACTCACCCGCAATCGTCCGCGCGGCTCGCTCTTGTCGGTGGTGAACGAGCGCTCCAGCTCGTCCAGATCCATCAGCAGCTTCTGCGCCTGTAGCCGGAACTTCTCACCTTCCGGCGTCACCGAGAGCGAACGCGTCGTGCGCGTGAGCAATCGCACGCCAAGCCGGCTTTCGAGCCGCGCGACACTGCGGCTCACTGCTGAAGGCGTCTGGCGCAAGGTCTTGGCCGCCGCCGCGAAGCTGCCACCCTCGACACTGCGCAAAAAAGCCTCGATTTCGCCGGTCCGGTTGTCCATGGAGCGCTCCCGATTCGTTCATCGAATGCACGACGATCGTGTGCGCGCACATTCTTATCAGCAATCGATCCGGCCCGCATCATGACTCGACCTCAACTTCTCGGGATCGATCATGCCTCTCGCCTTGTATGCGCTGGCGGTCGGCGCCTTCGGAATCGGCGTCACCGAATTCGTGATCATGGGCCTGCTGCTGGAAGTCAGCGGCGATCTCAACGTATCCATCTCGGCCGCCGGCATGTTGATTTCGGGATATGCGCTTGGGGTGATGCTGGGCGCACCGATCATGACCGTGGTGACGGCGCGCTGGCCGCGCAAAGCGACGCTGCTCGCCTTGATGGCGATCTTCACGATCGGCAACCTGGCTTGTGCCGTCGCGCCCAGCTATTTCGGGTTGTTGGCGGCCCGTGTGTTGACCGCGTTCGCGCATGGCACGTTTTTCGGCGTCGGCTCGGTGGTCGCGACACAGCTGGTCGCCCCTCAACAGCGTGCGTCGGCCATCGCCATCATGTTCACTGGCCTGACGATCGCGACAGTGCTCGGAGTTCCGTTCGGCACCTGGCTCGGACAGTTGGCAGGATGGCGCGCGACCTTCTGGGCCGTGGTCGGAATCGGCGCTTTTGCTCTGGCCGTCATCGCGCTACTCGTGCCGCGAGATGCCGGACAAATCGAAGAAGGCGACTGGCGCAGCGATCTGCGCGCACTCGCTCGTGGGCCGGTGGTGCTCGCGCTGTTGACGACAGTGTTCGGCTTCGGCGGCATGTTCGTCGTGTTCACCTACATCGCGCCGATGCTGACTCAGCTGACGAAGGTCAGCGAGGGGGCCGTGTCCCTGGTGCTGCTCATCTTCGGCGGCGGACTGGTGGTCGGCAACATCGTTGGCGGCAAGCTGGCGGATCGATATCTGGAAACGACGCTCATCGGCTCGCTGCTCGCGCTGGCTGCGGTGCTGGGCCTGATGACGTTCGCCGTTCATAACGGCATCGCCATGGTGATCTTCGTCGGGTTGCTCGGCGCGGCGTCCTTCGCGACGGTCCCGCCGCTGCAAATGTGGGTGCTGGAAAAATCCAACGGCGCCGGTCAAAGCCTGGCCTCCAGCTTCAACATCGGCGCATTCAATCTGGGCAACGCCCTCGGCGCCTGGCTGGGCGGCACGGTGATCGATCATGGGCCCGGACTGCCTGCGCTGCCCTGGATCGCGGCGTTGCTGCCACTGCTGGCGGCGGCATTGGCACTCAAAGGACTGCGCGCGTCGCGGGTTGCGACGGCGGCGTGCCCTAGCCAGTGACCGCGAGAGCAATGACGCCGATCACGATGAGCGCGGCTCCCGTCAATCGTATCGGCGTCACTTGTTCCTTCAGCAGACGAGCGCCGAAGTACGTTCCGATCAGCGTCGCCAACTCGCGCATCGGCGCAACGTGACCGATGGGTGCATGTTTCATCGCGTACAACACCAGGATGTAACCGAGCGGCCCGAGCACGGCGACGATCAGAATCGGGCTTCGATACATCCGCCATTCAGCCAACAGCGCCGGCGGATCCTTCAGTGCGATCGGCGCGAGCACGCCGAGCCGCAACAGATTGCCGGTGAAATCGATCAGGAACGGCGACAGCATCAACGTCTTCACAGCCCAGCCGTCATTGATCGTGTAGCCGGCGATGAACACCCCGGTGAGCATGCCCAGCGCGATGCCGGCCCGCGGCGCCTTGTGAGCTTCATTGGCAAGCCCGGACACCATCAGGATGCCGCCTACGATCAACAGCACGCCCAGCACCGAGTACACATTTGCAGGCTCGTGCAGGATGAATGTCGCCGCGAGAAATGACAGCAGCGGGCCGGTGCCACGGGCGAGCGGATATACCAGCGACAAATCGGAAACCCGATACCCCGCCTGCAACGTCAGCGAATAACCCATATGCAGAACGCCGGTCATCAGCAGCGCCAGCCAGTGTGCGGTTTCAAGTTGCGGCCGTGTCGATATGAGAACCCATAGCACCGCTGGCGCGTACAGAATCACCGAGCCCAGCGAATACAACCAAACGAAGTGCCGCGAGCCCGACGCGCGCTTGGCGGCGAGATTCCAGGTGGCGTGAGTAAACGCCGCCAGCAGGACGGCCGCGATCGCGAGAGGGTGCATGGGTCGCGATTTTAACAGCGACCCCTGTGGAAACGGGTGCAAGAAGCGGAGTGTCGCCCGCCGGTGCACGGGGCAAGGTAGCGAGCATCGATTCGCCCCTTCAGGAGCCGACCATGAGCTTTCAAATCACCGGGCTGCCGCTCAGCCAGTTCTCTGCCTTGTTCGCAATGTCGGATGAAGCGTTGGCGCGTCAGGGCGCGATCCGTGTGATCGCCGATGAACGGCCCGGCTTTCCTTGCCGCGTCAGCCTGAAAGACGCCGAGGTCGGCGAGAAGCTGATTCTCTTGAACTACGAGCACCTCCCCGTCGCGACTCCGTATCGCTCGCGTCACGCGATTTACGTCCGCGAGTCGGCGACCGAAGCTCAGCTCGCGGTCGATGAAGTTCCTCAGCAGATGCGCCCTCGCCTGCTATCGCTGCGTGCTTTCGATGCGCAAGGAATGATGAAAGCCGCGGACGTGGTGCCTGGCACGGCCATCGAAAACCTCATCGAGCAAATGTTCAGCAATCCCGCGATCGCGTTCCTTCATGTTCACAATGCGAAGTGGGGGTGCTACGCGGCTCGCGTCGATCGTACGGATGCTCCAGTCGTTCGACTCCCCTGACCTCGGCAAAGCGCCGCTGATCGAAATGCCCCCTCAAGCAAAGCCGACCCGCTGGAATTTGCGAATCGATCAGCGAGTTCCTAGGCGTGATATCGTCGGCGGCATGCTCAAAACCTATTCAGGCAGTTGCCACTGCGGCGCGGTACGGTTCGAGGCGGACATCGATCTCACGCAGCCGACTTATCGCTGTAATTGCTCGATCTGCGCGCGCAACCGGTTCTGGCCGGCGATCGTGATGCCCGAGCAGTTTCGTCTGCTGGCCGGCGAGGCCGAGCAGACCCGGTATTTGTTCAACACCCGACGGAACGAACATTACTTCTGCAAACATTGCGGCGTGCGCTCGTTCGGCATCGGCAACACGCCCGACGGCCAGCGGGTCTATGGCGTGAATCTGGGCTGCCTGGAAAACGCCACCCCCGAAGAACTGGCGGCGGCGCCGGTCGTTTACGTCGACGGCAGGAACGACAACTGGCCCCAGGCGCCGGCGATCACCGGTTATCTTTGAGAGAACGGTCGG
>JAEWAF010000097.1 GCA_023391815.1 Pseudomonadota bacterium | reverse complement strand
GCAGCGCCGGCTGACTTCCAGCGGCGGGCCCCCCCCGCGCCCCCCCCCGACCTGATCCGCTGCCGATTTCGCGGTGAGGCTCAGGGAATCACCGCCTCCGTCATCTTGAAAATGCCCTGAGCGTTGCTGCTGTCGAAGCCGAGGTCGAGCTCGTCGGTGCCCGCATGAAGCGGCGCGCGCGTGATGAACTCGAAGAACGATCCAGGCACCTCCATCTCGATAACCGCGCCATCGGCTGCGCGGAACGAGCGACGCACCGGATCGGCACGGAACGCGGTCTGACGAACCCGGCCGGAACTGGAAACCTCGACGCGATCTTTGATTCGCCGGCCGAGAGCGCGCTGTCGGTCCGCGACCGCTTCCACGTCGGCGACACGATCGGTCGCATGATTGAAGGCGTTGCCTTCAGTCGCAATCCAGGCGGCTTCCTTGGAATGCAAACGAAGGGTCTCATAGTCGTCGAGCGAAGGAATGCCGTGATGACAACCGAAGCAGGCCGCAAGATCCGGCATCGCCGCGCAAGCCAGCGCCAGATCGACGGATTTGCTCCCTTCCAGGACTTCCAACAACTCGCGAGCTTCCGGCCCCAGCGGGTCGCGCGACGTTCCAAACACCCGCGCCGCGGCCGCCTGAAACTCGGACGGGAACTGATCGACGTGCAGTTCGCTGACGAAGAACTGCGGAATATCCGCCGGGCCATCGTCGTGTGCGTACGACCGCCCCGTCATGCGCAATCGTGTCAGCGGATAAACACCGCGAACGCTGTAACCCAACGGTCGCAACACTCGCGTCAGTACTTCTTCACCTGACGGCAACTTCCCGACCATGGGTTGCGGCATAAGGATGGTCCGAACAGCGCCATGATCAAACACGATGCGACGGCCTTCCCGATGGTTCTCGGCCACATAAGTTGCGCCGCACGGCACTCGCGACAGCAGGTCGCGAAACAGAATCGTGTTCAAGGCCATCGCGAGCACGCGGCGAGACACACGCGATCCCTGCTCTACCACAACATCCGCGGGCAAATGCAACGTCGAGGCGACACGCGCAGCCGTCGCCTCATCCATGGACGTAAGCAACAGCGCCGTATAATTCGTCAGACTCACGGAATATCCTCGGCTCAGATGTCGAACTTCACGCCCTGCGCCAGCGGCAGGCGCGAGCCGTAGTTGATCGTGTTGGTCGCGCGGCGCATGTAGCCCTTCCAGCAATCCGAGCCTGCTTCGCGGCCGCCGCCCGTTTCCTTCTCGCCACCGAAGGCACCGCCAATCTCGGCGCCCGAAGGACCGATGTTGACGTTGGCGATACCGCAATCCGAGCCCAGCGCCGACAGAAAATATTCGGCTTCGCGCAGATCGTTGGTGAAGATGCACGACGACAAGCCCTGCGGCACGTCGTTATGAAGCCGAATGGCCTCTTGCAGATCGTCGTACTTCATCACGTACAGAATCGGCGCGAACGTCTCCCGACGCACCACCTCTTCCTGCGAGCTCACTTCGACCAGCGCGGGGCGAACGTAATAAGCATCGTCGCCCAATTCCGGCGCGACGCGACCGCCGCCGACCACCTTGCCGCCGACCGCAGCCGCTTGTTGCAACGACGCCTGCATGGCTTGATACGACTGCTTGTCCACCAGCGGGCCGATCAAAACATCGGCGCGGCGCGGATCGCCGATGGCGACCGATTCATAAACTTTCTTCAGCCGCGCCACGCAATCGCTGTAGACGGACGAGTGGACGAAGAGCCGACGCAGGGTCGTGCACCGCTGTCCCGCCGTGCCCATCGCGCCGAAGGCAATGCCTCGAAGCGCGAGGTCCATGTCGGCCGTCGGAGAGACGATTGCGCCGTTGTTTCCACCGAGCTCGAGGATAGCGCGCGCGAAACGAGCAGCGAGCTTGGGAGCCACTGTGCGGCCCATCTGCGTCGAGCCTGTCGCGGAGACGAGCGGCACTCGCCGATGATCGACCAGCACTTCGCCGACCTCGCGGCCACCGATCAGCAAGGTCGACAGACCTTCCGGTACGCCGCCGAACTTCACAGCCGCACGCTCGAACAGCGTTTGCACCGCCAGCGCCGTGAGCGGAGTTTTCTCCGAAGGTTTCCAAACAACGGAGTTGCCACAGACCAGGGCCAATGCCGAATTCCAGGCCCACACCGCCACCGGGAAGTTGAACGCCGAGATCACACCCACGACACCGAGCGGATGCCAGTTCTCCATCAGTCGATGATCGGCGCGCTCGGACGCAATCGTGAGACCGAACAGCTGACGCGACAGACCGACTGCGTAGTCGCAAATGTCGATCATTTCCTGCACTTCACCCTGGCCTTCCGACAGGATCTTGCCGGCCTCGAGCGTCACCAGGCGACCGAGATCTTCGCGCGCGGCGCGCAACTCTTCACCAAACAAACGCACCAGTTCGCCACGTTTCGGCGCGGGCACCGCTCGCCATGCAAGGAACGCCTGATGGGCCCGTTCGATTTGCTCACTCGCTTCCTGAGGGGAACACTCCCGCAGGCGGCCGACGATCTCGCCGCTGATCGGCGAGCGCGCTTGCAAGCTGCCGGCGTTGAAACGATCCGCGGGCACACCAAGGCGTGCGAGCGTGGCGGCAACATCGTCGATGACGTTGATTTGAGTCATGGCTGAATCCTGCTCGAAGTAAGTTCAGAGTGAGCCGGTCCGAAGCGCACCGCGCCCCGGTTGCCGACCGCGAACAATTGCGAAAGACGGCTCGCCAGCTGCTGATGCAATGCCGGCGTGTAACGATCGTAGATGCGCTGATTGGCCCGCCCGATGCCGTGCTCGCCACTGAAGCTGCCGCCAAAGCGCGTCACGGCCGCATCGAAGACATGGTCGGTGACAGCCGCGTCCCGTTCCGCCGAAGCGGAATCGCGCGCTCGAACCAACGAGAAGTGCACGCCGCCATCGCCGAGATGGCCGAAATCGCACACGCGATATTCGGGGAAGCTTCGGGTCAGCTCCTCGCTGATCGCGCTCCGAAAGGCGAGCACGCGATCGCGATCGAACGCCAGGTCGAAGCCCAGCACGTGCCCCGCGAGACGTAATGCAGGCGACAGCGAGTGACGCAGGGCCCATAACTGTTCGCCCTTGCCGACCACCGCATCGGCGATGATCGATTGTTCGGCGGCCTGTTCGAGCAAGCGAGTCAGTCGATCTTCCAGATCGTCGACGGCGGCGCCCGTGGCGAGCTCGATCAGAATGGCGTAGTCCGGAACATTCGCGCCAAACGGGTTGGTCAGCGACTTCATGTGAGTGAGCGCTGCCGACATCGCGTTCGCCGAGATGCCTTCGAACGCAGTCAAACAATCGCCCGCCTGCGCTTCCAGCAAGCGCAACAGCGCGAATGGAGCCTGAGTCGCATCGGACGGAACGACCAGAGCGGTCGCCGATTGCCGTGGGAGTGGCTGCACGTCCAGCGCCGCTTGCGTGACGACGCCGAACGCGCCGCCGGTGCCGATGAACAGTTGCTTGAAGTCGATGCCGGTATTGTTTTTTCGAAGTGCCGAGGTGAAATCGAGAACGGTGCCATCGCGATCCGCGAGCACCACTTGCAGCCCGAGCACGTGGCGACGCATGTCACCGTAACGAAGGAATCTCGCACCCGCCGTATTGGTGCCGATCATCCCGCCGATCATGGGATCGGCGCCGAGATCGATCGGAAGAAACAATCCGTGCGGACGCAGCTCGTTGTTCAGCGCCGACAGCCGCAGGCCTGCGCCGACGCGCACCGATCGATTGGCGACATTCACATCCAGCGGCGAACGCAAGCGCTCCAAGCTCAGCACGATCTGCCGACCGGAGTCGTCCGGTGTCGCGTTGCTCACGAGACCGGTGTTACCCGACTGAGGCACGAACGAGAGCCCGTTCCGCACGCAGTAGCTGACGATTGCGGATACTTCCGCGGTCGACGCTGGCCGAACGACGGCAGCGGCACGCCCGCGCGCATACCGAGCGGGCGTTTCATAGCCTTCCATCGCGCCGCCGATGAGCACGTTCTGCTCGCCGACGATGGCGCTCAAGCCCGCGCGATGCTCAGCGCTTACGAAAGACACAGCGAATCGACTCCTTCGGCCTCGGCCAGAGAACGCCAGTCGGGAACTGGATCGCGAAGCTCTGCCACAGGCAGGCAGTCTGTTACGCGCGGCTGTCGAACCCGACGCCCGTTTGGAGGCGGCTCGTAGTTGGGTACCGCCGAAGGCGGCGCCCAACAACCCACTTCTTAAACGCGCGGCGCGTAGGCGCGCCCGAAGCGATTCGCCAGGAACGTATTGAGATCGATATCTTCCTGCCGCACGAAACCGCGATCGGCGATCTTGCCCGTCGCGAGCAGGTCGAGCACGCCGGTAATTCCCGCCGCCGTCGTGATCTGAATCGCGCTACGCATCACACCGCCGACCTCGGCGCTGTAGATCTTGTTCGCGTACGTGTCCTGCACGAGCTGACCGTTGCGCATGCCGCTGACCGTGACGAACACGATCACCACATCCTGCAACGTCGCCGGCAGCGCGTTCTCGAGGATGTCCTTCAGCACATCGCGACGATCGCGCAGACGCAGGTCGTTCAACAGCGCCTTCATGATGGCCGCATGGCCGGGATAACGAATGGTCCGGTAGTTCAGATTGCGCACCTTGCCGCTCAAGGTCTCGCACATCGAGCCCAGGCCGCCGGAGGTGTTGAACGCCTCGTAGGTCACGCCGTCGAGCGCGAATTCTTCCAGCTCTTCCATCGGGGGCACTTCGCGCCGCTCGCCATTGACGATGGCTTCGCACGGCTCGCAGTACTCGTTGATGAGCCCTTCGGTGCTCCAGGTCAGGTTGTAGTTGAGCGCGTTGGACGGGAACTTGGGCAGCGCGCCGACGCGCATGCGCACGTCATGGAGCGTGTCGAAGCGACGGACCAGATCGTAAGCGGCGATGGTGATGAAGCCCGGTGCCAGGCCGCACTGAGGAATGAACGCGGTCTGCGCGCCTTCCGCCAGCTTCTTCACTTTGCGCGTGGTGGCCACGTCTTCGGTGAGATCGAGGTAATGAGCGCCGGTCTCCTTGGCGGCCACCGCGATATCGCCGGTCAGATTGAACGGGACCGCGCTCAGCACGGCGAAGCTGCCCTTGAGCGCCGCGCTCAGCTCGCGCGGATTGGTCACGTCCACCGCCTTGGTTTCGATCGAAGGATTGAGCCCATTGAAGCGCCCGACCGCGCGATCCGCCAGGGTGACGCGATAGTCGCCGCTGGCGGCGAGCATATCGGCAATGGTGACACCGATCTTGCCGGCGCCTGCAACGACGATGTGTTTCATGCCGCCATTGTCGGTAAGCCCCGCGCCGGCGGGTATTGCCAAAGCGCCGAGCTGCCGGCAATGTTTCGGCGTTTTGTCGGTTCCGTTCGTCATTCCGCCGAGGCACTCGCCGTATCGCATGAAGCCCCGCCCGCAACCGCTCGATGCCGTCGACCAGCAACTGATCGCGCTGTTGCGCGAGAACGCTCGCGCTCCGACCGCCGCCCTCGCCCGCAGCCTCGGCCTGTCACGCACCACTGTGCAAAGCCGGCTGGAGCGCCTGGAACGAACCAAGGTCATCACCGGCTATTCGGTTCGCTTGTCGGAGGCGCAGGAACGCGGTGCCGTCCACGCCTACATCATGATCACCGTGAAGCCGAAACATGCCGGCCAGGTCGAGCGCGAGGTACGCAAGCTGAAAGACGTGCGCGTCCTGCAGGCGGTCAGCGGCGCGTTCGACCTGATGGCGCTGGCGGTCACCGACTCGATCACCGACATGGACGAGCTGATCGACGCCATCGGCGAGCTGGACGGCGTCGAGCGCACCACGTCCTCGATCGTGCTGTCGACCAAGTTCGAACGCTGAAAGCTGCCACTTTTTTGTGAGCTGAGCGCGTTCGCCCGACAGCGACGTCGCAGGCTTGCGTCGCGCGGGCGAGCTGTATATACAGCCAGACATGGACCTGGAGACCAAGCTCGCGATCCTGGCCGACGCCGCCAAATACGACGCCTCGTGCGCCAGTAGTGGCGCGCCGAAACGCAGCGCTGCGCCGGGCAAAGGCATGGGCTCGACCACGGGCATGGGCATTTGCCACAGCTACACCCCGGACGGTCGCTGCGTCTCGTTGCTCAAGATTCTGCTGACCAACTTTTGCCTGTACGACTGCCTCTATTGCATCAATCGCCGCTCGAGCGATATTCCACGAGCGCGCTTCTCGGTGCAGGAAGTGGTCGACCTGACGCTCTCCTTTTACAGGCGCAACTACATCGAAGGCTTGTTCCTCAGCTCGGGCATCATTCGCACCGCCGACTACACGATGGAACAACTGGTCGCGGTCGCTCGCACACTGCGCGAGGAGCATGAGTTCCGCGGCTACATCCATCTGAAGACGATTCCCGAGGCGAGCCCCGAGCTGGTCGAAGCCGCGGGTCGTTATGCCGATCGCCTGAGCGTCAACATCGAACTGCCGACGCGAGAGGCGCTCACGACCCTGGCTCCGGAAAAGAGCGATGTGTCCATCAAGCGCGCCATGGGCGAGATTCGCCTCAAGCTCGATGAAAAAGCGGACGGCGGAGCAAAGGCGCCACGCTTCTCCCCCGCCGGCCAGAGCACTCAGCTCATCGTCGGCGCCGATGAAAGCTCCGACGCGTCCATCATGGAGACGGCGGACACGTTGTACCGGTCGTATAAGCTGCGTCGAATCTACTACTCGGCGTTCAGTCCGATTCAACGCGCGTCCGCTCGCTTGCCCAATCGCGCGCCACCGCTCATGCGCGAGCATCGTTTGTATCAGGCCGACTGGCTGATGCGTTACTACGAGTTCTCGCTCGGCGAGCTGTCCCAGGCCATGCCGGACGGGAAGCTGGATCTGAGCGTCGATCCCAAGACGACCTGGGCGCTGGCCAATCGGCATCGGTTCCCGGTCGACGTGAACACCGCGGATCGGCATTTGCTGCTGCGGGTGCCGGGACTAGGCGTGCGAGTGATCGATCGGATCATCAGCTCGCGCCGTCATCGCAAGCTGCGTTACGAAGATCTGAAAACGCTCGGGGCCACGCTGAAGCGCGCACGTCATTTCATTTGCACCGCCGACTATCGCCCTTCGGCAAGCGATCGCAGCTCGGACCGCCTGCGACATGCATTGATCTCGGCCCCCGAGCAGCAATCGTTGTTCTGATCATGTATTCGGCCTGCGTACAAACGTTTGCGCAGTGGCGCGATGTGGCGCGTCCGCTGTTATCCGCGGGCATTGCACCGGAACAGATCGAATGGAGGCTTGGCCGAAGCCTCGAACCTCTGGCGCCTGCCCTCGCTCTGTCCGCGTCTTTGCGATTGTCGCGTCAGCTCATCGAGCTTCTGGAAACGATCAGTTGCTTTCGCCACGACGGTCGCTGGGATCTGATGTATCGCCTGGCCTGGCGCTCTTTGCGACAGCCTCACTTATTGGAAGACGCCGCCGATCCCGACGTTCACCGGGCCATGCAGATGGCTAACGCCGTGAACCGCGAAATCCACAAGATGCACGCGTTCGTTCGCTTCCGCGAAATGACCGACGAGCCGGGCGAGAAGAAATACTTCGCCTGGTTCGAGCCGACGCACGACATCCTGCGCCAGGGCGTGCCGTTCTTCTGCAAACGCTTTCCGAACATGGCATGGATGATCGCGACGCCGGACGGCACGGCACTATGGCGGAACGGCGAGTTGCAATTCGTCGAGACGGCGGACAAATCGATGCTGCCCAAGGCGGATGCGCACGAAGGACTATGGCGCACGTACTATCGAAACATCTGCAACGTGTCGCGAATCAACCCGCCGGCCATGCGTCGTGAAATGCCGCAGCGGTACTGGCGCAACCTGCCCGAGTCGGTCGAGATTCAAACGCTGTTGCGCGACGGTCAGGCGAGCTTCGCTCAACGCCAGCGCGAGGCCGTGGATTTGGAACTCGCCAAAGCCCGAGCCATGCAACGGGCTTTGGCCGATCTGCCGGACCACTCCGGCGGTCCGTCCGCGTGTCGACGATGTGACATCTGGCGTCACGCGACTCAGGCCGTTCTCGGCGAAGGTTCGACGACAGCGAGCATCATGCTGATCGGCGAACAACCGGGCGATGAAGAAGATCTGCGCGGTCGCCCGTTCGTCGGTCCGGCCGGCCGCGTGCTCGACGAGGCGTTGCGAAACGCGGGACTGGACCGTAGCGGTCTGTACATCACAAACGCCGTCAAACATTTCAAATGGCAGCCACGAGGGAAACGCCGATTGCACAAGCGGCCAGATGCGTCGGAAGTCATGGCGTGCAACCACTGGCTCGCTGCCGAAGTTTCGCAAATAAAACCTCGCATCATCGTTGCACTCGGCGCCTCGGCCTTGCGAGCCATCGCGGGCCGAACCGACTCGATCGAATCGGCTCGCCACTTGCAAATTTCACATGCCAGCGGTGCGCAGCTCGTCTGTACCTATCACCCTTCGGCGATTTTGCGCGCCGACAGCACGAACGCAGCTCAACTCCGCTCCTATCTGATCGAGGATTTGCGTCGCGCCCGGGAACTTGCCGCATGACGGCGCGCTTGCATAAAAGATGGCAGCAGTCCCTCCACCGCTGGTAACCGTCACGGAGAACGGCCTGTATTGTCCGGCCGGCGGTTTTCATATCGACCCGTGGCGGCCGGTGGACACGGCCGTCATTACTCACGCGCATGGCGATCATCTTCGCCACGGCAGCAGCCGTTATCTGCTCGCTGAACCCGGCCTGACGATCGCGCGTCATCGCCTCGGCCCGGATCATCATCCAACGCCATTGAGATACGGCGAGCGACTGCAACTCGGCACGACGACCATCTCATTGCATCCGGCCGGCCACATTCTCGGCTCGGCGCAGCTGCGTATCGAGCACGAAGGCCAGGTCTGGATCGTCTCGGGCGACTACAAGAGACAACCCGATCCGACCTGCGCGCCCTTCGAACCGCTTACTTGTGACGTGTTCATCAGCGAAGCGACTTTCGCGCTGCCTGTGTATCAGTGGCAGCCGACCGGAGAAGTGATCGAAGAAATCTTCCAGTGGTGGCGGGCCAATCGCGAGCGCGGACTGGCTTCCGTATTGTTCTGTTACGCACTCGGCAAAGCGCAGCGCGTGCTCGCCGAACTTCGGGCATTCACCGAGGAGACGGTTTATTTACACGGAGCGGTGAACGCCCTCACCGATGTGTATCGCCACCAAGGCGTCGACATGCTGCCGACCCTGCCGGTCACTGGCGAGAAGAAAACGGACTATCGCGGCGCATTGATCATCGCCCCACCGAGCGCCGCCGGCACTCCGTGGATGCGACGCTTCGGCGACCATTCGAGCGGTTTCTGTTCCGGCTGGATGCGAGTGCGAGGCAATCGTCGCAGACGCGGCTACGACCGTGGATTCATTCTTTCGGATCACGTCGACTGGCCCGGCCTCATCGACACCTTCAAAACGACCGGCGCACGCAAAATCCTGCTGACTCACGGCTACTCCGACGCCCTCGCCCGCTACATGAACGAGCTTGGCATCGCGGCCGCCGCGCTCCATACAGCGTACGGCGACGAGGAGCAGCAATGAGAGCCTTCGCCGCGCTTTACGAAGAGCTCGATACAACGCAGTCGACCAATCTCAAGGTCGCGGCGATGTGCCGCTATTTTCGCAAAGCGCCGCCGGCCGATGCCGCGTGGGCCACGTACATTCTCTCCGGCCGCCGGCTGAAACGTTTCATCGGCCCGGCACTGTTGAAACGCTGGCTGATCGACCAGGCCGCGCTGCCCGGATGGTTGATCGATGAATCGTACAGTTCGGTCGGCGATCTGGCCGAAACGATCGCCTTGCTGACCGCGGGCACCGCGCACAGCGAAGCCAACACAGACGATATCTCGCTCGCCGATTGGATCGAAGATCGGCTGCTGCCATTGCGCGAGGCGGACGAAGATGTGCAGCGTCGGAGCATCACCGGCTGGTGGCGCGAGTTGCCATATCGGCAATGCTTCCTGTTGAACAAGCTTCTCACCGGCGAGCTGCGCGTCGGCGTATCGCAACTGCTGGTCACGCGCGCGCTCGCGGACGTGAGCGGCATCGAACGCACCGAGCTGGCCGGTCGATTGATGGGCGATTGGCAACCGGGCGCGCTCTTCTGGCAAGCACTGCATGCGGCCGAAAGCCCGCGCACCGACCCGGCCGTCCCCTATCCCTTCTTTCTGGCATCGCCACTGGAAGGCGAACCGAGCCAGCTCGGCGATCGCGAAGCATGGCAGGCCGAATGGAAGTGGGATGGCATTCGCGGCCAGCTCATTCGTCGCGGCAGCGAATGTCACTTGTGGTCGCGCGGCGAGGAGCGCATCACCGAACGGTTTCCCGAGATCGTCGACGCGGCCGCGACGCTGCCCGATGGGATCGTGCTCGATGGTGAAGTCGTCGCGTGGAAGGACGGACGCGTCCAGCCCTTCGCGTTGTTACAGCAGCGCATCGGACGAAAGAAGCTCACTGCCGACATTCTGGCCGCGGTGCCGGTGCATTTTCTCGCCTATGACCTGCTGGAGCTCAACGGCCAGGACCTTCGCGCAGCGCCACTGAAAGAACGTCGCGCTCGCCTCGAACAACTCCTGACGAATGCTTCGCCCATTCTGCAAGTCTCGCCTTTGGTGACTGCGCCGAGCTGGGATGAGCTCGCGATCGCGCGCGCCGATTCACGACAACGCAACGTCGAAGGCCTGATGCTCAAGTCGCTCGATTCCAGCTACGGCACGGGCCGTCAGCGCGGCGCGTGGTGGAAATGGAAGATCGAGCCACACTCGTTCGACGCCGTGATGATTTACGCGCAGCCTGGACAGGGACGCCGTTCGAATTTGTATACCGACTACACCTTCGGCGTGTGGCGCGATCAAGAGCTGGTGCCGGTCGCCAAAGCCTATTCGGGTTTGAGCAATCCGGAAGTCGAGCAACTCGATCGCTGGATTCGCGCGCACACGCTGGAGAAGTTCGGCCCGGTGCGCTCGGTCGAGCCGAGCCAGGTGTTCGAGCTGGCCTATGAAGGCATTGCCGCCTCCGGTCGTCACAAATCCGGCGTCGCGCTGCGCTTCCCGAGAATCCTGCGCTGGCGCACTGACAAACCGGCCAGCGAGGCCGACACGCTGGCGAATCTGCAAGTGATGCTCATGTCCACGCCTGACGAGCCTGCGAGGAGCCGCTAACATTACCGACCCGCTCGGCCACGGATATAAACCTTTCAAGGAGACTGTGATGGATAACGCATTCCTACGCACCGCGCTGATTTTCGCCGCCCCGCTATTGTTTGCAGGCGTGGTGCCGCGAGCGTCGGCGTCCGAGGCGCAGCCGCAAGTCATCCATCAGCTACGCACCTACCAGATCTTTGAAAACAACAAACAGGCATTTCACCAGCGCTTTCGCGATCACGCCATGCGCATCATGGCGAAATACGATTTCAAGATCGTCGCGCAATGGGAAACCCGGCACGAGGGCCGCACCGAATTCGTTTACTTGTTGCAGTGGCCGGATCGGGCCACCCTGACCGACCGCTGGGCCAGATTCATGGCCGACCAGGAATGGGCCGAGATCAAGAAGCGCACGGCCGCCACGCACGGTCAACTGGTCGGCGACATCGAAGACCGGATCCTGACCGTGCAGGACTACTCACCCACCAAAGTCTTCCAGTAAGGAGACCGTCATGAAATATGCAGGCAGCTGCCATTGCGGCGACATCGCGTTCGAGTTCGAAGGGAGCTTCGAGGAGGTGATGGAGTGCAATTGTTCCCATTGCAGTCGGAAAGGATATCTGTTGACCTTCATCCCGCGCGACAAGCTGACCGTGAACAAAGGCGCGGACGACTGGGGCACCTACACGTTCAACAAGCACGTGATCCAGCATCACTTCTGCAAACGATGCGGTTGCGCGCCGTTCGGTATCGGTGAGAACCCGAAGGGCGGCAAGATGGCCGCGATCAACGTGCGCTGTCTGGAAGATTTCGATCTGGCGAGCGTCAAGCGCAAAGCGGTCGACGGCAAATCCTTCTAGCCCCGGACGGGCGAGCGCCTGCTGGTCAGGCCAGGCGTCGCCCGTCCCCTTCATATTCTTTACGGCATGGTGTCGGGTCGAATGTTCGCAATCGAGTGCCGTAGATCGTTCACGCAATGCCAGAAGCCGCTGGTCGCGGGGTGCAGACCGACCTGAGCGCAGGAGAGCTCCGCGCGCTCCGCCTGCTCCACGTGGTTCATGCTGAAATAAGACTGCCACGGCTGCGCCGCCGGAACCTCCGGGACATCCGTGTTCGCGACATCGGCGATCTGCGCCGTTCTCCTGAACATCACCACGCACTTGGCCTGCTCCGCGCTGCCGGGCGCCAATCCCTGCTCGGTGCAGGTCTGATCGGCAAGCATGGTCAGCTGCGCCTTTTGAATCGCTTGAACAGTGCTGCCGAGGCTGCCGCCGCAGGCTTCGAATTCCGGTCCGGTGCGCAGCCCCATGATCTCGTTGCAGGTCTGACGGACCATGGTCGCGCTGCTCGCATCCAGTCCGTAATTGCTTGGAAAACTCCCGCAGCCGAGCAGGCCGAAGCTGGAAGCGGCCAGCGCCGCGGCGGCGATGATTCGTGTGGACATGGTTTGTTTCCTATCTCGGATTGGATTCGCACCCATCAATTGCCGGTGTCCTTGGCTTGCAGCTTCCCATCGCTCGAGCGACTGGACACCGCCTTGGAATCGCAGACAGTCACCTGACGATCTTCGAAACGCGCCATCGTCGGCGCTTTCGGCGCGCCCCGAGGCCACACGGCGACGCGCTTTGTTTCCTGGCGGCAATTGGCATCGGCCGGGCCGCTCTCGCTCGCATCGGCGCTCGCACCGACCGCGCCGAGCAGGCCGGCGAGCGCCACAGTCGCGGAGATCATCTTCTTCATGCAGTTCTCCTCAGAAAAGGTGTCGAGGCACGCTCACAACCCGGCTGCCTCGGCGAGCCGACGATGCGGGTTGCTGGCGTGCATCTCGCTCGAGCCCACCAGTTCGACGCGAGTGCCGGCTTTGCGATTGCGCTGGATCCAGTCGGCGAGCACTTCGGCGCAGGTGTGATCGAGTTGTGTGACCGCCGCGAGATTCAGACGCACGTGGCCGCCACTCGGCAGCTCATCGAGAATGCGGGTGAGTCGCGGCAGGCTCAGGAACGTGATCCGACCGCGAAATTGCAGCTCGATCTGCGCGTCCTTGCGCTCGACGTTCACGTCCAGCTTCAAATCGCGCAAATGAGGCAGCAGCTCGAGCAGCGACAGGACCAATCCGGTCAGCACGCCCGTCAACAGATCGGTGGTGACGACCATGAACAGCGTGCTGGCCCAGATCAGCGCCGGCATCACGCCGTAGTGGTGATACAGATGCCGCACGTGATCGAGGCTCACCAGGCGCCAGCCGGTCACGACCAGAACGCCGGCCAGGGCGGCCATCGGAATCTCACGCAGCAACCAGGGCAGCCCCATCACGAACGCGAGAATCCAGATGCCGTGCATGATCGCGGAAGCGCGCGTCATCGCACCAGCCTGAATGTTTGCAGAGCTGCGCACGATGACCCCGGTCATAGGCAACGCGCCGACCGCACCACACAGAAAATTGCCAACACCCTGCGCACGCAGCTCTTTGTTGTAGTCGGTGCGCACGCCGTCGTGCATGCGATCTACAGCGGCCGCCGATATCAATGTTTCCGCGCTGGCGATGAACGCGATGGCGATTGCGGTCGCGACGAACTGCGGGCTCAACAAGCCCGTGATATCGGCGAGCACCGGCCAGGCGAGACTGGCGAAGATCGACTCGGGAACGTTCACGCGCGTGACGTTCAGCTCGAGGAAGTAAGCAAACAGCGTTGCGAGCGTGACGCCGACCAACGCGCCCGGCAGCAGACGCAATGTCGCGGGCCGAAATCGTTCCCAAGCCAGCATGGAAACGATCGTGATGGCACCGGCGGCGAACGCGCTCGCCGTCGACTGAGCTTCGGTGAACAGTCGGAACAACGAGACCGGAATCGCCAGCAGATTCTCCACGCCGCTCGGTCGGGGCAAAGAATCGAACAGCACATGAAACTGACCGATGAAGATCAGGATGCCGATACCGGCGAGCATGCCGTGCACGACCGCCGGCGAAATGGCGCGAAACCAGCCGCCAAGGCGCGCGGCACCGGCGATGAACTGAAACGATCCGGCGAGCAACAACATCGGACCGAGCGCCGCGATGCCGTACTGACGTACCAGCTCGAAGACGATGACGGCGAGGCCCGCGGCTGGACCGCTCACCTGAAGCGGCGAGCCCGCCAGCGCGCCCACGACGATGCCGCCGATGATGCCGGTGATCAGGCCTTTTTCGGGTGGCACGCCAGAGGCGACCGCGATGCCCATGCACAAGGGCATCGCCACCAGAAACACTACGATCGACGCGGTGAAATCGCGCACGAAGATCGTCTGACGGGACGCAGCGCCCGCCACGCTCGAGTTGGAGCTCATGCGTCGGCCTCAGGCAGTGCGAACGAGCGCCTGGTGAGCGGCTAGACGCGGGGCGTGCGGAAGCGCGACCGGCAGCGGCGTATCGTCTCTGACGACGGCGAACTCGCCCTTCTGTTCATCGAGCGCGAGAATCGCACCCGAATGAATATCGACGTACCAGCCGTGCAAGGCGATGGTTCCTCGGGCGATGCCGGCGGCCACCGATGGATGGGTACGCAGATGCGCGAGCTGACAAACGATGTTTTCCAGCGTCAGCGCACGCAGCCGGTCCCGATCCGCAAGCTCGGGATAACAGGTCTGCACGACGCCTTGAGCGGCGTGCGAGTGACGCAACCACGCTGCAACGTTCGGCATCCCGTCCAGCGCGCCCGGCTTCAACAGCGCTTCCATCGCGCCACACCCGGAATGTCCGCACACGATGATGTCGGTCACACCGAGCGCGAGCACGGCGTATTCGACGGCGGATGAGACACCGCCATTCATTTGCGCGAAAGGCGGGACGATGTTGCCTGCGTTGCGCGTGACGAACAGGTCCCCCGGCTCGGCTTGCAGAATCAGCTCGGGGACGATGCGCGAGTCCGCGCACGAGATCATCAACGCCTTGGGGCTCTGCCCCTTGGTCGCCAGGCGGTTGTACAGGTCCGCATGGCGTGCGAACACATGCTTCTCGAATTTGAAGACGCGACCGATGACTTCGTTCATCTCAACCTCGAAATGCGATCTATCGAGGCTGCAGAGTGCCGGGCTCGTTTTGCTGCTCTAGGGCGCGTTCGTTACAAAGTATTGCTGGGCCTGCCGGGGCAGCGAAATCTGCGCACACAGGCCGCCTTCGGGCCGATTGCTCAAGCTCAGCGTGCCGCCGGCCGCGGCGACCGCACGCAAGGCGATGGGAATGCCCAGGCCCACGCCGGAGGTATTGCGCTGACGCGCCGGATCGAGGCGTTGAAACGGCTCGAGCACGCGTTGCATGTCCGCTTCGGGAATCCCGGGACCGTCATCCTCGACCCGAATCCGGATCGCGTCCGGATCGACTAGCAGGCGCACGAGGGCGCGATTGCCGTACTGACAGGCATTGTTGGTGAGATTGCTCAACGCGCGCTTGAACTCGACCGGCCGGAACTTCGCGTCGCAATGCTCGGGACCGACGTAGGTGATGTCATAGCCGCGATCCTGCAGATCGTCCACGATGGTCGACAGCAACACGGCGAGATCCACCAGGCACGGTTTCTCGTGATGATCGTCGCCGCGGAAATAAGTCAACAGCGAGTCGAGCATCAACTCCATCTCGTCCAGATCGTGGAGCAACGAATCGCGCGTCTGCGCCTCCATCACCCCATCGACACTGAGGCGCAGCCGCGCCAGCGGAGTCCGCAGATCGTGGCCCACCGCGGCCAGCGCTTCGGTCCGATCCTTGATCATGTTGACGATGCGACCTTGCATGTCGTTGTAGGCGCGAATCAATCGGCGGAATTCCGCCGGTCCCTGCTCCTGGAGCACCGTCGAATCGCCATAACCCACGCGCGTCACGGCATCGGCCAGCAAGCCCAGCGGTCGCAGGATCACGCGCAACGTGATCAGCGCGATCATCACCAACGCGATGGTCGGCAGGCTCGCCATGAACACCCGGCGCAGCTTCAACGGCCATTCGCCGACCAGATCCTGCGCTCTGAAATGCAGCCACGAGCCGTCGCTGAGCTGCAGCGAGCCGATGACTTCGGTGGCATCGTCGGCCGAGCCCAGATGCAGGCGCAGATCCTTGCCGCGCAGACTCGGCTCCCACAGCACCATCTGCCGATGCATCCGTGTCAGCGCATCGGAGCGTTCGCCCGGCTCGATGGGCTGCCGGAACCAGCCGAGCTTGAAATGTTCCGTCGAGCTGAATTCGACGATCCGCGAACGACGCTCCGGTACTTCGCCTTCCAGCATGCGAGCGACGACGACGATGTGCTCGGAGGTACGGCGCGCCTCTTCTTCGCGCACGCTGAAGCGGCTCGCGCCCTCATACAGCAGCGTGTTCGCGGTCAAGCCGACGATGGCGGTGATCGTCACGACGGCGAGCACGCTGGCGAGAGCGCCGCGAGGAACGAGCTTTACACGCATCGTCAATCGTGCGTCACGTCGGCTGTCAGCATGTAACCGACACCACGCACCGTGGTGATCGGCGCTGGCTGGCCCGCACTGGAAAGCTTGCGTCGGAGCCGGCTGACGAGCACGTCGATACTGCGATCGGAAGAGTCGCCGAGGCGCACGCGCGACAGCTCGATCAATCGATCGCGACCGAGGATACGTTGCGGGCTGCCGATGAAACTCACGAGCAGATCGAATTCCGCGCCAGTGAGATCGACGCTCGCGCCGCTCGGCGAATGCACCGAGCGCCGGCGCAGGTCGACGGTCCAGCCGGCAAATCGTGCTTTCTCTTCGCGTCCGTTATGGGCGCCGCTGTTGTTCGGCTTACGGCGCAGTACTGCCCGCACCCGCGCCAGCAATTCTCGCGTCCCGAAAGGCTTCGCGATGTAATCGTCGGCCCCAAGCTCCAGCCCGATGACCCGGTCGGTCTCGTCGCCCTTGGCGCTGACGAAGATGATGGAGACATCGCTGCGCGCGCGGATCTCGCGGCACAGATCGATGCCGTTCTGGCCCGGTAACATGATGTCGAGAAGAATCAGATCGGCCGGTTTCTGCTCGAGTGCCTGCCACATCTCCGGCCCCGAACGGGCCTGCGCGACGGCGTAACCGTCTTGCTGGAGCGCGCGTGCGATCAACACTCTGAGTCCCGGATCATCCTCGACGACGAGGACAGCTGGGGCGGTCATGCAAGATTGAAAACTCTATCGGCTATCACGAAGCGCGGCATCTAGCACGCTTCACCGCCGTCGAGTCAACCTGGTTTGCAACTTATCGCCGGCGTCGTGGTCTGGATGACCTGCCGGTAATGGCTCGATCGGCCGCGATCAGTTCACGATCGCGGATTGATAGTTCCGGGCCAGCGGCACCGGCTCCATCGCCAGCGCCAGCGCTTCGCGCGCCAGCTCGATCAGGCATCGCGTGCAGTACTCGTACTCGCCGCGAGTGACGATGATGGACCACGACACCGCACCCGCCTGCTCCGTCACTCGCAACATCGCCCGGGCGGGATCGATGCGGGCCGGATCGCGGCCCGGCGACTGCGCGGCCCGCGCCATCGCCTTCAATTCCCGATACAACGCCGAGCCGGCGCCTGCTTCCATCAAGCCCGCGAATGTGAGTGTCGCGGCTTCGATGTCGATGCGCAGCCGGCTGACACGGCCATCCGGCCATTCGATGTCGATGGGCATGCGACCGACGCGCAACTTACCTTCTTGAAAGCTTCGCAGCTCGCCGCGCTCGACCAGGGCACGCAACACCGAGCAAACCGCCTTGACCTCTTTCGAGCGGCGGATCGGCGCGACAAAGTCACAGGAGTGGGTCATTCCGCGTGATTACTCATAACCTGATTCGCCCACCAATCGGTAGGCGAGGCATAGGATAGGCTGTCGCGGCGACCGGCTCCAGTCCCAGTTCGCAACTTGTATGCACGACCGTGCGAATCGAATACAGTGACGCCCCCAAACTTGCATGAATCGATCTAGCGGGTTACCAAGAGTCCCGGTGAATGAGTCAAGACAGCTCCTTGTCAGCTAACGCGCGCGACAATCTCCGTGAAGCGGCCCTGGCCTATCACGAGCGCCCGACCCCTGGAAAGCTGGCCATCACGGCCACCAAGCAATTGACCAACCAGCGCGACCTGGCGCTGGCGTATTCGCCCGGCGTGGCCGCGGCCTGCGAAGCGATTGCCGACGATCCTCTGGCGGCATTTCGTTACACCGCGCGCGGCAATCTGGTCGCGGTCGTCACCAACGGCACGGCCGTGCTCGGCCTGGGCGCCATCGGCCCGCTGGCGGCCAAGCCGGTGATGGAAGGTAAGGCGGTGCTGTTCAAGAAGTTCGCCGGCATCGACGTGTTCGACATCGAGCTGGACGTGAACGATCCGGACCGGCTGGTCGACGTGATCGCCGCGCTCGAGCCCACCTTCGGCGGCATCAATCTCGAGGACATCAAGGCCCCCGAGTGTTTCATCATCGAGCGCCGCCTGCGCGAGCGCATGAAAATCCCCGTGTTCCATGACGATCAGCACGGCACGGCCATCATCGTCGCGGCCGCCGTGCTGAACGGTTTGCAGGTGGTCGGGAAGGACATCAAATCGGTGAAGCTGGCGGTCAGCGGCGCCGGTGCCGCCGCGCTCGCCTGCGTCGACCTGCTGGTCGACATCGGTCTGCCGCGTGAGAACGTGTGGCTCACCGATCTCGCCGGCGTGGTCTACACGGGCCGCAAGGAGCTGATGGATCCGGAGAAGGAGCGCTTCGCTCAGCCGACCCAGCAGCGCACGCTCGCCGAAGTCATCGTCGATGCTGACATATTCCTGGGTCTGTCGGCCGGCGGCGTGTTGAAGCCGCACATGGTGTCCACCATGAAGCCGCGCCCGCTGATTCTCGCGCTCGCCAATCCGACGCCGGAAATCCTGCCCGAAGAAGTCGCGGCCGTACGCAGCGACGCGGTGATGGCGACGGGCCGCACCGATTATCCGAATCAGGTGAACAACGTCCTGTGTTTCCCCTACATCTTCCGGGGCGCGCTCGATGTTGGTGCAACGACCATCACGCGCTCGATGGAGATCGCCGCGGTTCATGCCATCGCGGAGCTGGCGCGCCAGGAGCAGAACGATATCGTCGCCAGCGCCTACAACACCGAAAATCTTACATTCGGCCCGCAATACATCATCCCGAAGCCGTTCGATCCGCGCCTGATCGTGAAGATCGCACCGGCGGTCGCGAAAGCGGCGATGGACAGCGGCGTGGCGACGCGGCCGATTCAGGATTTCGACGCGTACGGCCAGAAGCTGCAGCAGTTCGTGTATCACAGCGGCACGTTCATGCAGCCGGTGTTCGCCGCTGCTCGTCGCGTCGCCAAGGAGCACTCACGCATCATCTTCGCCGAGGGCGAGGAAGAGCGCGTGCTGCGCGCGGCCCAGATTCTGGTCGATGAGAAGCTGGGGACGCCGATTCTGATCGGGCGTCGCTCGGTCATCGACAAGCGTATCCAGAAATACGGCCTGCGTCTGAAGCGGGACGAGCACTTCACCAACGTCGACCCGGAGAACGATCCGCGTTATCGCGAGTACTGGGAAGACTATCGCCGCCTGATGGGCCGGCAAGGCGTGACCGCGCAGTACGCCAAGCTCGAGATGCGCCGGCGCACGACATTGATCGCCGCGATGCTGATGAAGAAGGGCGAAGGTGACGGCATGATCTGCGGCACCATCAGCAGCAGCGGCCGGCATTTGAAGTATGTGGACCGCGTGCTCGGCAAGAAGCCCGGAACGAGCGTGTACGGCGCGATGAGCGCGCTGGTGCTGCCCGGCCGGCAGTTGTTCATCGTCGATACGCACGTGAATCTGGACCCGACCGCCGAAGAGCTGGCGGAGATCACCGTGCTCGCCGCCGAAGAAGTCAGAAACTTCGGCATCGAACCGAAGATCGCGCTGATTTCACATTCCAACTTCGGCACCAGCAATGCGCCGTCCGCGGTGAAGATGCGTCGCGTGCTCGAGCTGGTGCGTGCAGCCGCGCCGGAGCTGGATATCGATGGCGAAATGCACGGCGACTCGGCGCTCGATGAAGCGATCCGCAAGACCGCGCTGCCCGAGACGACGCTGCGAGGCTCGGCGAACCTCTTGGTGCTGCCGAACCTGGACGCCGCCAATATTTCTTATAACTTGCTCAAGACCGCGGCGGGTCAGAACGTGGCCATCGGGCCGATTCTGCTCGGCTGTGCCGCGGCGGTGACCATCCTGACGCCGTCGGTGACGGTGCGCCGGATCGTGAACATGGCGGCGCTGACCATCGTGCACGCCAACGCCGCCAAACAGATACAGCTCGGGCTGTCCTCGCCCTGAGCGGGAACGGGGACAGATCCAACGGTTCGCCCTGCGAATAAATAAGATCTGTCCCTCTCGGGCGATCGCGGTCCCTCCGCTCGGCAGGGGCCGTCGCTCACCTCGTTACTTGCCCTTGCGCTTGTGATCGTCTTCGTACTTCTGTGACAGCGTTTCGCCGCTGCGACGATCGATCACCAGCTCGATCTCGCGCCCCTGCGCATCGAAGCCTTCGACTTCGGCGAGCAGATCGCGCACTTCGATTTCCTTGATCTTGATGCCGCGGGCGCTGAGCCGGCTTTCGATCTCACCCAGGCTGAGCACGCCGGCCGGCACATTCACCGCCGCCTTCTCCGGCGCGTTCTGCGCCCATGCCGACGCGCCCGCCACACCCGCCAGCGTCACCACGGTCGCCAGAAGAATCGACCTGGTTCCGCTCGTGCCAATAGTCATGTCACGTCTCCTATGTAAAACTCCGAAACATCAGCGGCCCGCCACCGACCACGATCCCGATCGGGCTGCCATGGCGAACCAATCTACGTGCGGCACCCTGACGGCAACCCGTCAGCCGCCGTCAGCTTGACGTCAGCGCCCGGCAGTCACAGTAGCGCCATGAAATCCAGAACCCTGGTCACCCTCGCCCTGCTGCTCAGCACCCTGTCGTTGGGCGTGTCCACGGGGCTGGCTGACAAAAAAGACCGGAAGAAAGAGCATGAGGTGGTTCGCGAAGCCTTACAGCGCGGCGAAGTGCTGCCGCTGGTGAAGATTCTCGCCATCGCCAACCAGCACGTGCCGGGCGACGTGATCGAGGTCGAGCTCGAGGACGAGAAGATCGGGCTGATCTATGAAATAAAAATACTCACGGGCACCGGCCGGGTGCGCGAAGTGAAAATAGATGCCCGCAACGGCAACGTGGTGAAGATCGAGGACGATTGAGTTGCGCGCACTGGTGATCGAAGACGAAGCGGCGGTCGCTCACGATGTGGCCGGGGCCCTGTCCGGCGCCGGCTTCGTCGTGGACATCGCCACCGAAGGCGAAGATGCCTGGTACAAAGGCAGCGTCGAGGATTACGACGTCGCCGTACTGGATCTCGGTCTGCCTCGCATCGACGGCCTGTCCGTGCTCAAACGCTGGCGTAGCGCGCAGCGCACTTTCCCTGTTTTGATTCTTTCGGCCCGCAACGACTGGACCGAAAAGGTCGCGGGCATCGAAGCCGGCGCGGATGACTATCTCGGCAAGCCCTTCGAGATGGGCGAGCTGATCGCGCGCATTCGCGGCTTGGTTCGCCGCGCGGCCGGCCGAGCCTCCTCGACCATCGAGGTCGGCGACCTCGTGCTCGACACGCATCGAATGTCGGCGACCTTTGCCGGCCGTCCGATCCGATTGTCCCAATTGGAATTTCGTTTCCTCGACTATCTCGCTCATCAAAGCGGTCGGGCGGTCTCGGCCGGCGAGCTGGCGGAACATTTGTATGGCGCCGACGAGCCCGGCGACTCCAACGCCATCGAGGCGCTGGTGGTGCGGCTACGGCGCAAGATCGGTCCGCAGGTGATCGAAACCCGCCGCGGCTTCGGTTACTTGCTCGCGGGTGACGGTGGGTGATGCCGCGCTCCTTGCGCGTTCGGCTGTTGCTGAGCGCCGCGATCGCGATCTTTCTAGCGCTGGCCGCTGCCTGGGTGGCCATGACGGTGCTGTTCGAGCGCCACATCGAACATCGGATCGAAGGCGATCTGATTCGTGACGGTTTGCAATTGGCCGCGGCGTTGTCCGTCGGTGCCGACGGCACGCCGGCGCTGGAGCATGAGCCGGGCGACTCTCGATTCTTCGAGCCGGCCAGCGGTCTGTACTGGCAGGTCTCGACGCCGCAAGCAGCGCTGAGCTCACGCTCGCTGTGGGATCAACATCTGCCCGAGCCCAAGAAAGCGACTTCGATGGCATGGAAGAGCCGCGTGGTCCATGGGCCGTTCAATCAGCAGGTGCTGCTGGTGGAACGTTACATCCGGCCCGAACGTGCTGGCGGCGATGTTCTGGTGCAGCTCGCGCACGAGCAACGATCGCTGCACGAAGCCCGAGAGGAATTCGGTCAGGAGCTGGCGCTGTTCCTGGCGATTCTCTGGTTTATTTTGTCCGCCGCCGCGTGGGCGCAGGTCGAGCTCGGCTTGCGGCCGCTGCGCCACGTGCGCAACGAAGTAGAAACATTGAAGCGCAATCCCCGCGAACGCATCGTCGCGGCCCATGTCGCCGAGATCGAGCCACTGACGCTCGCGATCAATGAGCTCGCCGATGCGCGTGAAAAAGATCTGAGCCGCGCTCGCCGGCGCGCCGCCGATCTTGCCCATGGCTTGAAAACACCGTTGGCAGCTCTGTCGGCGCAGAGTCGTCGTGCTCGCGAAGCCGGCGCGATCGAAGCCGCGGACGGCTTGGATCAGGCCATCGCGGCAGCAACGTCAGCGATCGAAGGCGAGCTTGCTCGCAGTCGAGCCGCCGCTCTCCGCGCCGCTCCCAGTGGCGACACCACCATTGCGCTGCCATTGATTGAATCGCTGGTCGGCGTCGTGGAAAAAACCGAGTTCGGCGCGAAGCTGGTGTTCGAAGTGAACATTCCGGAAGAGCTGCGGCTGCCGGTGGCTGCTGAAGACCTGTTGGAAATCGCCGGCGCACTGATCGAGAACGCCGCGCGTTATGCACGCCGACGCGTGCGTATCAGCGGGCAGGCTATCGCAGGCGGCGTGTTGTTGGTTGAGGATGACGGGCCCGGTATCGAATCGGAAAAGGTCGCCGAAGCGCTGATGCGTGGCGGACGACTCGACGAAGCCGGCCCGGGCCATGGCCTGGGGCTTGCCATCGCCAACGATCTCGTCGACGCCACGCGCGGCGCCATCACCCTGCTGCGCTCGGACCTCGGCGGATTGAAAGTGACCGTCGCGTGGCAAGCGCCGGATATCAGCGCCCGCCGTTGAGGAAGTTACGAATCCAACCCGCTACGCGCCCCGCATCGTTAGGCTTTTGCAACGAAGCCACGGCGGCGTCGGCGAAATCCTGCTGATAGCGCGTGCCCCGACGCAGATCGATCAGCGCCGTCGCGTACTCCGGAGAGAACTCCGGATGACCTTGAAACGAAATCGCACGACGCTCCGGATACTCGAGCACGGCGTAGGGCGTGAACTCGCTGGCAGCGAGCACCTTCGCATCCGGCGGCAACTCGACGATCTGATCCTGGTGCGACACTGGAATGCTGAGTGTCCGCTGCGCATCTGAATTCATCCAGTCGGCGCGACGCTTGATCTCATAGCTGTGCAAGCCGGCGCCCCACCCTTTCGGCGACTTGGTCACGTGGCCGCCATACGCCTCCGCCATGATCTGATGCCCGAAACAGATGCCCACCATGGGCACCTGGCCGGACGATCGCTGAATGAATCGTTTCAGCGACTCGATCCAGGGATCGCCGTCATACACGCCGGAAGCGGATCCGGTGATTAGGTAGGCATCGTGGCTAGCGACCTGCTCCGGCAGTGTCCCGCCGCGCACGTCGTAATAGGAATATCCATAGTCCGGCCCCAACATCCGCCGGAACATGTCTCCATACGAGCCAAAATGGTTCTTCAGGTCGCCCGGCGGAGCGCCGGTCTCGAGAATGGCCAGGTCCATCGCAATCCCGGAAAGAAACGATGGCCTAGCATAGCAATGCCGGGCCGCATTTCCCCTAAGACATTCCCCGCCCTCGTTGAGAGCGCCATTCTCCGCGGACGCCGGCGATGGGCCGACTGCATATTTCCACCACTTGCGGCGCAAGTATGGAATTCGCAGTCACGCGCTGACTGAGCTATCTACACGCTGGCCGACTGGAGATGGTGTACGGCGTGGCTCAGGGCTTCGGCTTCCAGAGCTCCCGCAGTCTGTGCGCCATCATCTTGGGCTGCCGCTCTCGAGTGAACGCGCCTTTGAAGTTCATGGCCGCCACGCGATGAATGCTTTGTGACGTACGGAAATCGGCGAATGCCCAAGGATGCGTGCCGATGATGAACGGCAGCTTCTCCAGCGTGCGGATATACATCTCGACGATGTCGGCCTGATATTCCTCGCTCCACATCACCGGCGGCTGCGCATGGATGCCGGCGACGGCATCGGCACCGAACTCCGTGAACATGATGGGCTTGCCCGGATGCCGCGCGTGAAGCTTGAGCGCTTCCTCCTCCACCGCCTTCGCGGCGTCATCGAGGCGACCGGACACCGCATACCAGCCGTTATATGAATTCGTGCAGATCACGTCGCCGAATGCCTGCCAGTCCATCGGCCCGCCTTGCAAGCTCACCATTGTCACCGGCCGTGTGTCATCCAGCTGACGGAACAAATCGAACATCGGTCGAAAGAACTCCGTGCCGCGCGCCACGGACTCCGGCGGCTCCGGATTGGTGGTGTGGAACGGCTTGGTCAATGGCTCGTTCGCCACGGACCACATGATCACGCACGGATGATTCTTATCGCGCTCCACCAGCTCCATGATGTCCTGCTTGAGCTGCTGCGCGCGTGCCTGCTGAATGTCCGGACCATCCATGAAGACCAGGCTCACGGCGGGTGTCTCGTCGATCACGAGCAGGCCATACTGATCGGCAAGCTGCATCGCTTCGTCGCTGTATGGATAGTGCGATGTGCGAAAGCTGTTCGCGCCGAGCCACTTCAGCAATTCGAAGTCGCGAATGATCGACGGCACGTTCAGCGCACGACCGAACAACCCTGTGTCTTCATGCTTACCGAAGCCGCGCAGGAACACCGGCTTGCCATTCAAGAGCAGCTTCTCGCCAGCGACTTCAATCTCGCGAATGCCGATCTTCAGGTGATAAACGTCACGCACGCCGCGGTCATCCAGCGTGACCGTGAGCTGATACAGATGCGGATCTTCGGTGGACCACAAGCGCGCGTTCGGCACCTCGATGTTCAATGAGCCTTTGCCTCCGCTGACCGTAACTGGCACCACCTCGCCAACGCCGCCGATCTGCGCACGTGCTTTGCCGCTCCAGTTCGATGAAGTCGCAAGCTCGACCGAGACCTTGCCGGCACGCCCCGCGATGCTCGTCTTCACCGTGAGGTCATGGATATGCACATCGGGGGTGGCAAACAGGATCACTGGCCGGTGAATGCCCGTATATGGGAAGAAGTCGTACGTCGTCTGTGGATAGTGATGCGTGTGCATGTTCACGCGCGTCTTGTCCGGCACCGCCGGCACCCGATCCAACCGCAGATCGTTTTCGACGAACACGATCAGCGTGTTCGTGGCGCCGGTTTTGATCTGGCCGGTCACGTCGAACACGAACGGCAGATGCGGGCCGATGTGCTCACCGATCGGCGCGCCGTTCAACCACACCTTGCCGCGATACGCGACCGAGCCGAAGCGCAGATGAATCCGTTGCCCGCTCCAGCTGGACTCGACATCGAACTCGGTTTGATACCAGCCGCCGCCGGTGTAGTTGCGCAGGTCGTCGAAGATCTCGTTCCAGCTGCAGGGCACTGGGATCAAGCGGGTCTGCTGCAGCCCCTTGAACCAACCCTCGCGCTCCCCCACGCGGTCCGGATCGGCACGAAATTTCCACACTCCAGAGAGATCGCGAGTGGCACGAGTCTCGCTGGGGTGTGGATAGAGCTTCGTGGGTCGTGAGCTCGGTTGCAGTCGAGTCGCAGGCTGGGCCGCGCCAGCCTCGGTCGCGGCCATTGCAAGCGTGAGGCCGCCGGCGGCACCGAGGAATGTGCGACGATCAAGATCGGTCTGCGTTTCTCGACTCATGATTCGCGGTCCGGTTGCATTTGAATCAATACGACAGCGTCACGCGCACGCCGCCGTAGCGTTTGAAATCTCGCGCGGGCAGGATCTCGGTGGCGAGCTGGTTGCCGAAGTTGCCGAACTGATTGCCGCCGCCGACCGCGTAGCCCTTGTCGAACACGTTGTTGACGAACAGCGTGACCCGATAGTGGTCCTCGAGGTGATGAATGCCCGCCGACAAGTTCAGGATTCCATAACTTTCCTGAACGGTCTGCGGGTCTTGGTTCAAGGAGAAGTTCTGTTCGCTCTGCCAGACGTAGCTGCCGCTGAACACCCCTTCGAACGGCACCGAACCAACACCGAATTCATAATCCCAGCCGACGTTGAGCTTCCACTCGGGCGAGCTCGGCAAGCGCTTGCCCGCGAGATCCTGTCGTTGCGGCGTGCCGGTACAACCTTGAGCCGCGGTCTGGCCGGGATAGCAGTTGGCAGTGGGATATTTGTCGATGAACGCATCGACGTATGCGATCGCACCGGTGAGACGCAAGCTGTCGGTCGCGCGCCAATCCGTTTCCAACTCCACGCCTCGCGTCTTCACGGTGCCCACGTTCGTGAGCCGATAATTCTGCGCCCCACCGATGAACTCGATGCCCTGCTGCTGGAAGTCCTCGTAGTCGACGTTGAACGCAGTGACGTTCAGCACCATGCTCCGATCTAGCAGGCGGCTCTTGAAACCGATCTCGTACGATTTCGACGTCTCGGGATCGACCGGGCCCGCCGCCGCGCGCGCCGCGTTGAAGCCGGTCGTGAGATCGTACGTCTGACCTTTGTGACCGGTGGCATGCGAGACGAACAGCATGAAGTCATCGGTGAACTCATGCCGCACACCGATGCGATAGGTCGCGGCTTCGTCGGTCGACGAGCCGGCGAACGACGCGGAGTTCTGGATGTCGTTGAAGGTGTAATCGATCTTTTCGTCCTGATAGCGCGCGCCCAGGGTCGCCGTGGTGGCCGGCAGGAATTCCCAGTCCGCCTGCCCGAACGCCGCTTTCACCGTCGAGCCCGCAGTCGCAGACCAGTTCGCGAGCGAGAACAGCGGCCCGCGGCTGAATCGACGGGTCAGATCGTTGTCGCCATAGAACAAGCCGACCGTGTAGCGAATCGGGCCGTCCGAGGGCGACAACAGGCGGAACTCCTGAGTGACGACGTCCGCACCGAAGCGACCGCCCTGGGAATTGTTGAGCTGTGCGTAGGACGTGCGATCCACGTCCAGGCGATCGTCGAGCTGGAATTCATCGTGCGAAGAAATGGACGTGAGCGTGAAATCGTTGGCGAAGTCGTAGCTCACTTTGAGCGACTGACCGAAGCCGTCGGAGCGGGCCAGCGGCTCGACATCGTGGCTGATGCGCAGATTGTCATCGCTGGCTACGATGCCAGGCATGGTCACATCCGAGCTCAGCGCCGGATTGCCGCGCAGGCGCGCCGCCGGCGACATCCGACTCAACGGTGAGACCGCGGTCGCGTCGCCTTCGGAATAGTTCATGCCGAGCGTTACGGTCAACGCATCGGTCGCATCCCATTGCAGCTTGCCACGCAGCGTCGTGTCATCGCGACCGTTGACGGTCTTGCCCGTGGCGATGTTATCGACATTTCCTTTGAAGTCGCTGTGGCTGCCCGTGACCCGATACTTGAGATGCGAGCCGATCGGGCCCGACAGGCTCAATGCGCCACGATATTCCTCGTCGGTCGTGGCCTGCAGATTGATCAACGAGGTGAACTCATCCGTCGGTTCGCGGGTGGTGATATTGATCAAACCGGCCGACGCGCTTTTCCCATACAACGTGCTCTGTGGACCGCGCAGGACTTCGACTCGCTCCACGTCCGTCAAATCGGTGAAAGCACGCGCTTGGAACGCGACGGGCACATCGTCGAGCTGCACGGCGACGCTGGGCTCGACGCCGATACCGAATGCGAACGTGCCGATGCCCCGGAGCGCGACCGATGCGTTCACCGGCTGATCGGCGGCGCGAATGTTGAGTGACGGCGCGACCTTGGCCATGTCCGCGAACTCACGAACACCGGCGCTTTCCATTTGACCTTCGGAGACGACCGAGACCGCGAGCGGCACGTCTTGCACGTTCTCGACGCGCTTCTGCGCCGTCACCACCACCTCTTCGAGCTGGCGGCCGGCCTCCTGACTCGTTTGAGCTTGAACCGGGACCACGGCGAGGGCGCACGCAACCGCGCCCGCTCGCACAGCGAACTTATTCATGTTCTACCCCCTGGCTCGAGCGACCTCATGTCGCCCGTGGCGCCGGAAAGTATCAATTGGTCTGACCAATTACAAGTATCCGGTCAGGCCGAAGCGACAACTGGCGCCGATGGCCCCATTCGACCGGGTGCGACTCAAGCCGAAATTGCCGGAGCGGCGCCTTGTGGCAATTGGTCAAGCCAGCAATAATCGGCCCACTCCCATTCATCGGCGACGACCATGCCCGCGGACACACAGCGACTGTACGAGCGCATCGCTCAGAAGCTGGCGAACAGCATCGCGCGCGGCGAATACAAAGTCGGTCAGCGCCTGCCTTCGGAACGCGAGCTGGCGCAGTCCTTCTCGGTGTCCCGCCCGACGATTCGCGAAGCCATCATCGCGCTCGAGCTCGACCGCCTCGTCGAAGTGCGCGTCGGCTCCGGTGTGTATGTGACGAACACCGAGCCGCCCGGCGGCAAAGCCGGCGCCACCGACATCGGCCCGTTCGAACTGCTCGAAGCCCGTCGCTCCATCGAAGGCGAAGCGTGCGCGCTCGCGGCCACTCGCATCGACGATGCGCAGCTCGCGGAGCTGGCGGCGCTGGTCAATGAGATGCGCACCGAAAACGAGCACGACGTGATGCTCAGCGAAGACGCCGACCGCCGTTTTCACGAGGTGATCGCGGCCGCCACTCAGAACAGCGGCATGATCGCCGCCGTGAAAATGCTTTGGGATGCGCGCACTCGCTCGCCGCAAAGTCGTTCGCTGAGCTCCAAAGTGCGAGCGACCGGCGTCAAACCTCGTATCGACGAGCACACCGCGATTCTCAAGGCGCTTCGCCAGCGCGACGCGGAGGGCGCTCGAGAGGCAATGCGCGAACATCTGACCCGCGTGATCGACGCTCTGCTCAAGGCGACCGAGGTCGAGGAGCTGGAGCGGGCCCGTCAGCAGATCGCCGAACAGCGCAAGCGCTACGCCGCGAACAAGTAGCCGGTTTTTTCTCATCCGTGAGAAATCCGTGAGCCGTCACGGAGTTAGCGGGTCTCGGCGTTGACATCGACGATTGGTCAGGCCACAGTGGCATGACCAATGTTCAGCGAATCCGCCATCTGACTCATGCACACCATCGTCGACGCCCGCGTCATCGTCACCTGCCCCGGCCGCAACTTCGTCACTCTCAAGATCACCACCAAGAGCGGTGTCTACGGCCTGGGCGATGCCACGCTCAACGGCCGCGAGCTCGCCGTCGCCAGTTATCTCACCGATCATGTCATTCCCTGTCTGATCGGCCGTGACGCGCGACAGATCGAAGACATCTGGCAGTTCTTCTATCGCGGCGCTTACTGGCGTCGCGGCCCCGTGACGATGACCGCGATCGCCGCGGTCGACGTCGCGTTGTGGGACATCAAGGCCAAGAACGCGAACATGCCGCTCTACGATTTGCTCGGCGGCGCAAGCCGTACCGGTGTGATGGTCTACGGCCACGCCAACGGCAAAGACATCGATGAAACCATCGCGCAGGCGAGGAAGTATCAGGAGATGGGCTACAAGGCGATCCGCTTGCAAAGCGGCGTGCCCGGACTGGCGTCGACCTACGGTGTTTCCAAAGACAAGCTGTACTACGAACCCGCTGATGCCGCGAAGCCCACCGAGAACGTCTGGTCGACGACCAAGTACATGCCGACCGTGCCGAAATTGTTTGCTGCCGCTCGCGAGGCACTCGGCTGGGACGTGCATCTGCTCCACGACGTGCACCACCGCCTGACGCCGCTGGAAGCGGGCCGGCTCGGCAAGGATCTCGAACCGTTCCGTCCGTTCTGGCTCGAGGACGCGACGCCGGCGGAAAATCAGGCCGGCTTCCGTACCATCCGCCAGCACACGACCACACCGCTAGCGGTCGGCGAAGTGTTCAACTCGGTCTGGGATGCGAAACAGCTGCTGGACGAGCAATTGATCGATTACATCCGCACGACCATCGTGCACGCGGGCGGTATCAGCCACGTTCGTCGGATCGCTCATCTGGCCGAGTTGAACAATGTGAGAACCGGCTTCCACGGCGCGACCGATCTGTCGCCGGTGTGCATGGGCGCGGCGCTGCATTTCGATCTGTGGGTGCCGAACTTCGGCATTCAGGAATACATGCGTCACACCGACGAGACCGACGCCGTGTTCCCGCACGCGTACACGTTCTCCAAGGGCGAGCTGCATCCGGGCGAAGCGCCCGGCCACGGCGTCGATATCGACGAAGCGCTGGCCGCGAAATACCCCTATCGCCCGGCCAGCCTGCCGGTCAACCGACTCGAAGACGGCACGCTGTTCAACTGGTAACGCCCGGCTCCACCGTCGAGAGCGACAATGTGAAGTGCACGGCCGTGCCCTTACCCACTTCGCTCTCGATCCAGATGCGTCCGTCGTGCGCTTCGACGATGCGCTTGGTGATATACAACCCGAGACCGGTGCCATTGCGCCGGTTCTTGGCGCCCGAGAAGTAGGCGTCGAACACCAGCGGCAAATCGTCGGCGGCGATGCCCGGCCCGGTGTCGGTCACGGACGCCTGTATGCGATCGTCGATCCGCTGCATGCTCACCCGGATCTGATCGCCGTGACGACAGAACTTGATCGCGTTGCCGAGCAGATTGGAAAACACCTGAAGGATTCGCTCGCGGTCGCAGACCACGACGGCGGCGAGCGCGTCGCATTCGGCGGTCAGCCGAACGCCTTTCTGTTGCGCCAACGGCTCGTGAACGGCGACGGCCTCGTTCACCAGATGCGCGGCGATCTCCGGCCGCAGCTTCACTTCGATACGACCGGAGCGGATGCTCGCCATGTCGAGCAAGTCCGCGATCACACGGCCCATCAAATCGACCGTGCTCGACAGCCGCCCATGAATCGCGGCTCTCGCATCGGCTCCCAGCTTCTCCGGCGGCTTGTTCAACATCTGCACGCCGCTTTTGATCGCCTGCAGAAAGTTGCGAATGTCATGCGAGACGACCGCCAGCACGTCCTCGCGCGCCTGCACGGCATCGCGCAGTAGCGCCTCGCTCTCCTGCAACTGCTGATACTGCTCCGCGAGCTTTTTGCGCTGCTGATCGAGCCGGACGAAAGTATCGGTCTTGTGACGCAGGATGTTCGGATCGACCGGTTTGATCAGGAAGTCCACCGCGCCCGACTCGTAGCCGCGAAACACTCGATTGGCGTCGCCGGTGCCGGCGGTCAGAAAAATGATCGGAATGTATTTGGAGCGTTCGGCGCCGCGCATGTATTCGGCGAGCTCGAAGCCATTCATCTCCGGCATCTGCACGTCGACGAACGCCAGCGCGAACTCGTACTGCAGGATCAGCTCCAGCGCTTCGTTGCCCGAGCGCGCGGTGACGATATCGGCATCGTCCCGACGCAGCAGCGCTTCGAGCGCGACCAGATTCTCCTCGATGTCATCGACCACCAGAATGCGCGAACGCTCGGTCATGACGACCTCGCGCTCAGCAGTTGTGTCAGTCCAGAAGCTATCTCGTTGGGCGACCATACGTGGCTGGGCTCGAACAGGGCCATCGCGGCCGCCGGCATGATGGCGACCTCGGCGGAAAGCGGCGATTGCACGATGGTCGTGCCGCCAGCCGCGTGAATCTCTTGCAGGCCGGCGGCACCATCCTCGCTGGCACCGCTCAGCAGCACTCCGACCAAGCTCGCGCCGTACACATCGCACGCCGTCTCGAACAGCACGTCGATGGACGGGCGGGAGAAGTGCACGGGCGCATCGACCGAGAGCGCGAAAGACCGCTGCGACTCGATCAATAAATGATAGCTCGGAGGTGCGATATAGATCGTACCCGCGGCGATCGGTTCCTTATCCTCGGCCTGTTTCACTCGAAGGCCGGTATCGGCGCCCAGCAACGCCGCCAGTCCGCTCGAATGTGAGGGCAAATGGATGACGATCACGACCGGACAGGGCAGCGATTGCGGCAGCTCACGCACTATCGCACGCAAGACTTCGAGCGAGCCCGCCGAGCCTCCGATGACGACAGCAGCCACCGGCGCGGCCATCAATCCACCCTCCGGAAAATTTTCTGCTCGCCGTTCAGCTCCTGGAAGCGCTGCGCGTAGGCCGAGAAGCGCACGGACTCCTTGGTACCGAGACACAGGAAGCCGCGCCGGCACAAGGCATCGTTGAACAGACCGAGCGCACGATCCTGCAACGTGCGATCGAAGTAGATCAGCACGTTGCGACACGACACCAGCTGCACTTCGGAAAAAATACTGTCGGTGGCGAGGCTGTGGTCGGCGAACGTGATGTGCTGTTTCAGCGCCGGCGACATCACGGCGCTGTCCCGATCGGCGTGATAGTGCTCCGACAACGAGCCGTGACCGCCCGCCATCCGATGGTTCAACGTGAACTGCTTCATCCGATCGAGCGCGTACACGCCCTTCTGCGCCTTGCGCAGACTCTCGTCGTTGATGTCGGTGGCGTAGATGCGCGTACGCTCCAGCAGCCCTTCCTCGGCCAGCAGAATCGCGAATGAGTAGGCTTCTTCACCGGTGCTGCAGCCGGCCACCCAAAGCTTCAGCGACGGGTAGGTCGCGAGCAGCGGAATCACTTGCTGGCGCACGGCCAGGAAGAACTCCGGATCGCGAAACAAATCGCTGACCTGGACGGTGAGATATTCCAGCAGCCGCGGAAACGCGCTCTCGTCCCTCAACAACCGTTGCTGCAACTGGGCCAACGTCGAGCAATGGAAGTGCGTCAGCCCTTGCTGCAAGCGTCGCTTCAGCGACGCGGTCGCGTATTGGCGAAAGTCATAGTGATAGCGCTGGTAGATGGTCTCCAGCAGCTGGCTGATCTCGGCTTCTGAGATCTCCAGCCTCAACGCGGCGCTCCTCGCCGCATCGGCATCCAGATACGCAGCAGCGACAGCAGCTTTTCGATGTCGATGGGCTTGGTGATGTAGTCGTTGGCGCCGGCCTGCAGGCATTTCTGCCGGTCGTCCGGCATGGCCTTGGCAGTGAGCGCGATGATGGGCAGGTTCGCCCAGCGACGCTCGGCGCGAATCGCTCGCGTCGCTTCGAAGCCGTCCATCTCGGGCATCATGATGTCCATCAACACCAGATCGATCTCGGGATTGCGCGCGAGCACGTCGAGCGCTTCACGACCGTTGCGCGCGATGTCGACGATCGCACCGTGCGGCTCGAGCACTCGTGTGATCGCGAACACGTTGCGGACATCGTCTTCGACCAGCAGGATGCGACGCTTCTCGAACACGGCATCGCGACTGCGCGCGACTCGCAACATGCGCTGTTGTTCCGCCGGCAGAGACGCTTCCACCCGATGCAGGAACAACGTCACTTCATCCAGCAAGCGCTCGGGCGAACGCGTGCCCTTGATGATGATGGACTTGGAGTACCGCCGCAGCTGCTGCTCTTCATCCGCGGACAGCGTGCGCCCGGTGTAAACGATGACCGGCGGGAACGAATAGGCCTCGTCGGTCGCCATCTTTTCCAGCAGCTCATAGCCCGACGCATCGGGCAGCGCCAGGTCGAGCACCATGCAATCGAACGTCGATGAGCGCAGCTGTTCCAGCGCGTCCGCCACCGAAGCGACCGCGACGGTCTGGACCTTCTCGGAGCGCAACAGATGCTCGATGCTGTCGCGTTGCATGGCGTTGTCTTCGACGATCAACACCGCGCGAGTGGCGTCGTTCGCTTTGCTCGCCAGCTTGGTGAGCGAATTCAACAGTTCGTCGCGCTCGACCGGCTTGCGCAGGACGTTGGCAGCACCCATTTCCAATGCAACATGCGTGTAGTCGTGACCGGAGATCACTTGCACTGGAATGTGCCGCGTCGCCGGGTCGTGCTTGAGCCGGTCGAGCACGGTCAAGCCAGTGTGATCCGGCAGGCGAATGTCGAGCACGATGGCGGTCGGTCGATGCTTGAGCGCCATCTCGATGCCTTCATCGGCGGTGGTCGCGATCATGCATTCGAACTGCAGCCCCGAGGCGAGCGTGGCGATGGTGTCCGCGAATGTCGGGTCGTCTTCGACGATGAGTAACACGCGCGTGCCATTGGAGACCGTCGGGGCCGTCGCTGCGGTCCGCTCCACGGCTCTGTGCTCACGAGTTTTAGCCGGTGGGCTCACCGGCGGCGGCGAGACAACCGAATCCGCTTTCTCTTCTTGTGCCGGCATGGAGAGTGGAAGCACGAGCGTGAACGTGCTGCCGACGCCGAGCTCGCTGTGCAATTCGATGCGACCGCCGAGCATCGACGCCAGCTCGCGCGAGATCGACAAGCCCAGCCCCGTGCCGCCGAAGCGACGATTGGTGGTGCCGTCGGCCTGACGGAACGGCTCGAAAATGATTTCCTGCTTGTCCGGCGGAATGCCGATGCCGGTGTCTTCGACGGCGAACGCGATGTCGCCCGTGCCGGCGCGCGTGAAGATCTTCAGGCTGACCTTGCCGTGCATGGTGAACTTCAATGCGTTCGACAGCAGATTGCGCAGCACCTGGCGCAACCGCTGCGAGTCGGTCTCCAGCTCGGTCGGCGCATCGGGCGCGAGCGTCAGCTCCAGCTCCACCCGCTTCTGACTCGCCATGGGACGAAACATCTGCGCCATGTTATCGAGCAAGCCTCGCAGCCCGACCCGCTCGCGCTTCAGGTCGATCTGGCGCGCTTCGATCTTGGACAGGTCCAGGATGTCGTTGATCAGCTCGAGCAGATCGTTGCCGGCCGAATAAATGTTACGGGCGAACTTCACCTGTTCCTCGGTGAGGTTGCCCGACGCGTTGTCGGCCAGCAGTTTGGCCAGGATCAGCGAGCTGTTGAGCGGCGTGCGCAGCTCGTGCGACATGTTGGCGAGGAATTCGGACTTGAACTGGTTCGAGCGCTCCAGCTCCGCGGCCTTGGACAGCAGCTCGCGGCGGGCGGCATCCAGATCGTCGTTCTGATGCGCCAGCATCTGCATGTGCTCTTCGAGCTGGACATTGCTCTGCTCGAGCTCCGCTTGCTGAGCTTCCAGACGCGCCTGGCTGTCCTGAAGCATGTTGCTCTGCTGTTCGAGCTCTTCGTTGGTGACGCGCAGCTCTTCCTGTTGAGTCTGCAGCTCCTCGGCCTGCCGCTGCGTCGCTCGCAGCAGCTCTTCACGCTCGCTCCGCAGGCGAGCGGTGCGAATGGCTACACCCATCGGCTCGCTCAACAGTTCGAGCAATTCCACGTCGGCGCGTCCGATCGCTTCGATGAAGCCCAGCTCCAGCGCCCCGATGGCTTCGCCGTCGGCGATCAAGGGCGTGACGATCAGCGTCTTGGGCCGGATCGTGCCGAGCGCGCCGCTGATCTCCAACTCGCCGGCCGGCACGGACTTCAAATGAAGGGTCTTGCGATCCTTGATCGCCTGGCCGACCAGCCCCTCGTTCGCCGCGATGCTGACCCGAGCCGGCTGTTCCGCCGGCACGGCATAACCACCGATCAATACCGCGCCCGTGGCCTCCTGGCGCGCATAGAGGGCGCCGACGCTGGCGCCCAGATATTCGCCCATGAAGGTGGCGATACGCTCGCCCACATCGGTCAGGCTCAGCTCCCCCAGCACGCGCTGTGAGAGCGTGGATTGCGCGGTCCGGATCCAGTCATCTTTGCGGAGCGACTGGCGCGTGATGATGGCCAGGCGTGTCTGAAAGGCGAACGCCCAGACCACGACCGTCGCGATCGAGCGGTTGACGATCGCGATGGTCGGCGCCGTACCCTCCGGCGAGAACTGGAAGTCGACGATGATCATCAGCGTCGCCACACCGGCGATGACGATCGGCGCGCCGGGCCGCGTGAGGAAAATGGAGGCGCCGAGCGGGATCAGATAGAACAGCCACGTCGCCACGCCGATCCGGGTCTGCAGGTCGACCAGGAAGATCGCGAGCATGCTCGCGGCAATGAATAGATACCAACCGTCGTGCGTCTCTTTCTCGAAACGTTTGCGCATGTCGCTCGCTGGATTCCGCTGGCCGTTGCCGTGGCGTCAGGAATCTGGCCACGGCTTAATAATTGGCATGACGCGGGAAACGAGCCGGACCGCACAAAGGTTCCACGAGCGGCGCTATTTTTTGGTGCGCGGCTCGATCATCTTGTAAAAGATGTGGGTCGCGCAGAACGCGCCGTCGGGCATGAGCGCGTAATCCGGGATCGTGCCGCTGTACTGCCAGCCCTGGCGCCGGTAGAGCCGCTCGGCATCGTCGCTGGCCGTATCCAGCACGAGCACGGTTTTTCCAGCCCGCAACGCGCCTTCTTCGGCCGCGCTCATCAAGGCTGCACCAATACCGAGCCGCCGCGCCTTCCGATGCACCAACATCTTCGACACGTCGCCCCGGTGCGGCTGATTCTCCGGGAGGTCGAGCACCACCTGAACGGTGCCGACGATAGTCCCTGAACCGTCTTCCGCCGCGAAGATCATCCGCTCGCCACGTGCCGCGCTTTCCGCCGCCTTGAGCCAGAAGGCGCGCGCCTTCGCCATCGTCATGGGCAACATGAAGCTCACCGACGCGCCGCCTTCCACGCAATCGATCAGTACCTCGCTCAGGCCTTGAATCTCCCGTTCACCAATCACTTGCAGATGACGAATCCGAATGCCCTCGGGCATGTGCGTTCCTTTGCAGGCGGCGCCTGCGAGTGCGAAAGACTTCTACAGCGGCTGGGATATGTTCGATGGCTGGCACTGCCGGCCGGCAACGGCGATACTGTATATACCAACAGACTTTCCGTATTCCCATGTCGACCGGCAATGCCCCGACACCGGCGTCCGCGCCATCCAGTGCCATCACTCCCCCCGCGAGCATGTCGGTGGCTGTGCGAGTGTTGTGCCAATTCACCGCCAAGCGTGGCGATCTGGATTTGCGCTTCACTCCCGCCCCCAGCGCTCGCGAAGGCATCGCAGGTCACGCCCTCGTCGCGTCTCGCCGCGGTGGTCGCGACTATCAGGCCGAGATGACGCTCGAAGGGACGCACGACGGTCTCCACGTGCGTGGCCGAGCCGATGGTTATGACAACAAGAGCCGACGTCTCGATGAATGCAAGACTTATCGCGGCGAGCTCGCCCGCATGCCCGAGAACCACCGTGCGCTCCATTGGGCGCAAGCGAAAATGTATGGCGCGATGCTGTGCCGACAGCAGGAACTGCCCGCGCTCCGGCTCGCCCTTGTTTATTTCGATGTGGACAGCGAGGAGGAGACGGTGGTCGCGGAAGATTTCCGCGCCGAAGAGTTGCAGGCATTCTTCGAGGAACACTGTTCGGTTTACGGGGTATGGGCTCGCTCGGAACTGGAGCATCGCGAGGCTCGCGACGGGGCGTTGCTGGCGCTGAGCTTTCCTTACGATTTCTATCCGGCACAACGGCAGCTCGCCGAGGCGGTTTATCGCGCCGCTGCCATGGGCGAGCATTTGCTGGCTCAGGCGCCGACCGGCGTGGGCAAAACGATCGGCACGCTCTTCCCCATGCTCAAGGCCATGGGCGCGCGGAAGATCGACCGCATCTTCTATCTCACGGCCAAGACGACCGGCCGTCAGCTCGCGCTCGATGCGCTACAGGCGCTTGCTCCACCCGAGGTGAAGCTGCGAGTTCTGGAAATCACCGCGCGCGAGAAAGTTTGCAAATATCCGAACTCCGCGTGTCACGGCGATTCCTGTCCGCTGGCCAGGAGATTCTACGACCGCTTGCCGGCCGCGCGCGCCGCGGCGCTCCAGCTCGGCACGATGACACAGAAGGCCATTGCCGGTGTCGCCACCGAGCACGGCGTCTGCCCCTATTTCCTGTCGCAGGAACTGGCGCGCTGGAGCGATGTGATCATCGGCGACTACAACTATTACTTCGATCAAAGCGCCTTCCTGTATGGCCTGGCGCAGGAACAGGGCTGGCGCGTCGGCGTGCTGGTCGATGAAGCCCACAACCTGATCGAGCGCGCCCGGCGCATGTATTCGGCGAGTATCGATGCCGAGACTCTGCGGATGGCCCGGAAAGAAGCGCCGAAGATGCTGGTCCGCCCGATCGGACAACTCAGCCACGAATTCCATCGCATCGCCAATGCGCAGCAGGAGCCGTATCGGGCTTATGAGAACCCGCCGAAGCCCTTGCTGAAGGCGCTGGACACCTACCTCAGCCAGCAAAGCGCGCTGGCCGATCAGGCGGTGCTGTTCCCCGAGCATGTACAGAAACTGTTCTTCGATGCGCTGGGCTTTTATGGCCTCGCGGAGCAATTCGCCGAGCATTCGCTGTTCGATATCACGCATCCGGAGCACCCGACTTTCACGATTCGAAACGTCGTGCCCGCGCCTTTTCTCAAAGTGCGCTTCGATCAGACGCGCTGTGTCGTGTTGTTCTCGGCCACGCTGTCGCCGCGCGAGTTCCATCAAAACTTGCTGGGCCTGCCCGAGACCACGCGCTGGCTGGACGTGGAGTCGCCGTTCACGCCGGATCAGCTCGATGTGCAGCTGGTGCGGCACATTTCCACTCGGTATCGGCACCGGAGCGATTCGATCGCGCCCATGGTCGAAGTGATCGTTCGACAGTTCGAGCGCAAGCCCGGCAACTATCTCGTGTTCGCCAGCAGCTTCGATTACCTGGCGCGAATTGCGGAGGAGCTGCAGCGTGTCGCTCCGCATATTCCCAATCGACTGCAGGTTCGCAATATGTCGGAGACCGATCGCAAACAGTTCCTCGACGGCTTCGCTCCCGAAGGCCGCTGCCTCGCGCTCGCCGTGTTGGGTGGTGCGTTCGGCGAAGGCGTCGATTTGCCGGGCGAGCGCATGATCGGCGCGTTCATCGCTACTCTGGGCTTGCCTCAGCTCAATGAAGTGAGCGAGCAGATGCGCCTGCGTATGAATGAGCTGTTCGAGGACGGGTATGCGTACACTTATTTATACCCCGGATTGCAGAAGGTCGTTCAAGCCGCGGGCCGCGTAATCCGGACGCGGCACGATCGCGGGGTCGTGTATTTGATCGACGATCGCTTCGGCCTGCGCGAGGTGCGGGCGCTGCTGCCGAGGTGGTGGAAGTTGCGGAAATTGGCGGCGCCCGTCGCGAAAACGGTAAGTTCCGGCCAAAGCACGGCGCCGACGCTGTAAGCTCGGCCGATCTTCAGAGTTCGAATCGGCCCTGCCAGTGCGAAACCCACGGCGCGATCGCGAACATGACCGTGAACACATGACGACCGCAGCACTGCCCAGCTTACTGACCGTTCGGCGCCCCGCCGACCGGCTGGCGCGCTATGTCAGCCAATACTGGCTCAGTCTCAACAACACGTCGCCCGTGTACGCGGCGTTACCCGATGGCTGTGTGGATCTGGTGCTCGAAGTCACTGCGCGTGGCCATCGCTCGTGGATCTATGGCAGCACGACGCGACCCACCGCGATCCCTTGCACGGCTGGCACTCATTACCTCGGCATTCGATTTCATCCCGGGCAGAGTCGGCATTTCATCTCCGCCGCGGCACATGAGATCACGGACGGTCGCGAAGACCTGCGAACGCTCATGCGGTTTCCGGCGGAGCGCGTCGCTGCGCATGTCACGAGTGAGGCGTTATTCGACGAGATCGATCAGATATTGATCTCGGCGCTGACTCGCAGGCCGCCGGTCGACAGTTATATCGATGGCGTCGTTCAACACATCGCTGCGCATCGCGGTCTCGCCAGAGTGGACGACATCGCCGTTCGCATCGGCAAGAGTCGCCGACAGCTGGAGCGCGTGTTTCTACAGACCGTCGGTGTGCCGCTGAAGTTCTTCAGCATGATTTCGCGGCTCAAGCACGCCGCGGACTTGATCGTCCACCCGGCGTCGCGTTCCTTGAGTGCGGTCGCGCACGACGCCGGCTATTCCGACCAAGCTCACATGACCCGCGACTTCACCCGGCTCGCCGGCGTCTCGCCCGGCCAGCTGCGCGTCGACGACGCATTTTTTCAATACCACTCGCCACGCTGAGCGCATGCTCGCGTTTTTTCGCGAGGACCCGCCATGCAACTGGAATCCGCCTATCCGGTCATTGTCACCGACGCCATCGTCGCCTGCCGCGACTTCTATGTGCGGCACTTCGGATTCGAGGTGGTGTTCGAGTCGTCCTGGTTCATCTATCTGGCCTCGAAAGCCAACCCGACGCTGGCCCTCGCCTTCATGTCGCCCGATCACCCGTCCTCGCCGCCCGGCCCGGAGAAGTTCAATGGCCAGGGCATGTTCTTCACCTTGCAAGTGAGCGACGCCGCGGCGGAGTTTCAACGAGCGCTGCAGTCCGGCGCGCCCATCTCCTATGCGCTGCGCGATGAGCCTTGGGGCCAACGGCGCTTTGGACTCGTCGATCCGTCCGGCACCTGGGTCGACGTGGTTCAGCAGATCGAGCCTGCGGCGGGGTTCTGGGATCCCTATATGAGAACCGCGTAGCCGGCGCGGCCCCTCACGCAGCAGCACGCCGCCTCGTCTCGGCTTCGGCCTCGTGCAGATAAGTCGTGAAACCATCCTTCGCTGGCTTGGCCGAGTTGAGCAGGAACACCGCGCTGATCTGCCCGCGGTGACCTACGCCGTGGGTGATCACATGCATGAGCATCTCCTCACGCGACATGCAGCCGGGAGCACCGTCCGTAAACGTGAAATCGATTCGTTCGCTCAATTGCTCCTCCTCCAGCGAGGCCACGTACTCGACATACTCCCGATCGCATTCCCTGATCGCGGCCGACAACTCGGTCAACGTCGGCAAGTCGCTTTCGTTGGTCGACGTATACGTGTGGCCCGTTCGGTTCAAATGGGCGGCAAAGATCCGATCGACGATATAGCTGTGATTCAATGCCTTGATCGCCGATTCGGTGATGAGCGAGGCCGCGCCGAACCGGGCCAAAGCGGTCAGTAGCTCGTCGTTCGCCCAGGCCTTGTATCGATACAAACGTAGCAGCGTATCGCGCATGTATGCTCCTTCCGGGTGCTTGAACGCCAGGCTCGGCGTTGTCCGCGGCGTCGATGTAGATCAGAATACGAGCCATCATTCGCTTTTGATACTCGCATTGGCGGCGCGGAGCACCGATGAAAAGACCGCTCACGAAACCCAGGAAAAACGCCTCTCAGGAGCGCTCGCGCGCCACCGTCGATGCGCTGATCGCAGCGACTGCTCGCATTCTGGTGCGGGAAGGATTCGATAAGGCCAGCACCAACCGGATCGCCGAGGTTGCCGGCGTGAGCGTCGGCTCCCTGTATCAATACTTCCCCAGCAAGGAGGCGCTCGTGGTCGCCGTGATCGAGCGCCACCAGCAAGACATCTTGCAACTCGTCCGGGGCGAGCTGGCAAAGGCTGCCAACCAATCGCTAGAGCGAGGCGTGCGCACTTTCGTCGCCATGGCCGTCAAGGCGCATCGCATCGATCCGAAGCTGCATCGAGTGCTCGCGGAGCAGATTCCCCGCGTCGGCAAGCTCGAGAAGGTGGAGATGTTCAGCCGGCAGAACTATGCGCTGTTCAAGGCTTATCTCGAGACTCACCGGCCAGAGATTCGCGCCGTTGACCTCGATCTTGCGGCCTTTGTCTGCGTGACCTCGATCGAAGCGCTGACGCACACGGCAGTCTTGCATCGAGAGATCGCGTCGGAGCAAGAGACGGAAGCACTCGTCGACGAGGCCACACGCCTGGTGGTCGGATATTTGATGGGCTGAGGCCAATCGGGATGGCGCCCATGCAGCGGATTGTGTTGCCGCGAATTGAACCGCGTGAGAGCTAACACAGCGTGGGTGCTTAGCCTATCATCAGTCGAGATAAACCACCCTCAAAACGTGGCACTGCCACCGCCGGTATCCAATGCACACAGCAAACTTCGCACCCGGCTTCTGGATAGCAATCGTTGCCGCTGTATTGATGTTCTTGTGCGGCCCATTTCGCACCCTGGTTTTGCGACGGAAGATCGAAGTGCAGGAGCTATGTGCAACCGGCCAGCAGGCGCGAGTGGTCTTGATTCACGGCACCTTTGCGCGAGGTGCAGCGTGGACACGACAGGACCATCCATTCATCACTCATCTCACTGAAGCCATCGGGCCGTGCGATGTCTATCGTCTTCTTTGGAGCGGCGACAACTATCAAGGCGCCAGACTGGATGCAGTGCGAGCCCTCGTGCATTGGGCCCAGCATAACAACGATGGCAAGCCGCTCTACCTGGTCGGTCATAGCCACGGGGGCGCCATTGCCACGATGGCAGCGACCCGGATGGACAACGTTCCGTTCAAACTAATCACGCTGTCAACGCCCTTCATCATAGTTCAACCGAAATATGCCGGCGTTCTCCCATTTGCGAGCTCGGAACGACAGAAGCGGGACGAGCCACTGCTATTGTTCGGTGTTTTTCTGTGGGTGACGATCGGCCTGTTGGCGGCAATCAGTCCCCGACTAGCCGCGCTTGCCTTGCTCTCGATAGGGCCGCTCTGGCTACTGCTGGCGATGCTCGGCCTGGATCGTTGGATAACGCGGATGCTGCAGCGTTCTACTGAATTGTTACGCTCGCATGGAGAATCCGTTGCCGATGCTTCATTGATGCGCCCACCTCCCACGTCGCTCCTGGTGCTCCGGGCTACAGGCGATGAGGCGAGCGGCGCACTGGGAGCGATGCACGTTGTATCTTGGTTGCTGGTTTGGATCTTGAAATACATCGGTCAACTTGCATCTGTACTGCTTTGGGTTGAAGAACTTGACGGCAGGCTGCCCAGTCGCCTTCGACGACTGGGCTTGCTTGCATTACGAGTATTCTTGTTCGCTTTTTTAGCGCCGATCCTGATTGCGCTCTACTTGTCAACCCCATCTGCCCACTTGGCCGACCTCGGCACGTGGGCGATGTTCGCTACATTGGCGATGCTTCCAATGTTTCTCATCCTCCAATTTCGCGTCGCTTACCTGATCATAGCTCCGGCCCTGACAATCGCCGCGACCGTCATCAACACACTTCTTCTCATGCCCTTCGGGCTCGACCTGGCGGTTCGGTCCGCTCTTATTGCCGTGTCCGCCGAACCCACTCCGCTCGGATCCTGGCCGCTTCGCGTCTCACCACCTGGAGAGGGGCTGCTTGCTCACAGCGCTTTATACGAGGGACCAATCGTTCAATATGCTGTGAAAGATTTTTTAGAACGCAGCGCTCAACTGAAACCGGCGCTTTGAGCGCACAGTTGCTCTCAGAAGGTGCGCAACACACGGCGGCGCCAGCGCACGGACCGAATCGAATACGGCCATCGTTGGCCGGGCACTGTAAATTCCCAACCTATTCGCCGTCGCGCAGCCGCGCCGCCTTCAACATCAAGTAGTTCCTTTCCGGAATACTGCTCGTCTTCGCCGCCGCCGCTTGATACAACTTGACCGCCGCATTCTTCTCCCCCGCCCGTTCGAGCAAATGCGCGCGAACCGCGTCCAATCGATGATTCCCGCGCAAGCGCTCATCCTTTTGCAACGGCGCCAGCAACTCCAGTCCCTTCGCCGGTCCATGGACCATCGCCGCCGCGATGGCGTGATTCATCACGGTCATCGGGTTATCTGACATTCGCATCAGCACGCCATACAGCGCCTGGATCTGCGGCCAATCGGTATCCTCGACGCGCGCCGCGTCGTCGTGGAGCGCGGCGATCGCAGCCTGCAATTGATATTCGCCGACGGCGCCGAGAGAAAACGCTTTGGTGACGAGCGCGGCGCCCTCGTCGATCATCGCCTTGTCCCACAATCTCCGATCCTGCTCGTCGAGCGGAATCAACTCACCATTCGGCCCGCTGCGAGCAAGACGCCGCGCATCGGTGAGTAACATCAGTGCGAGCAGGCCCAGTGCCTCGCCGTCGTCGGGCACGAGCTTGACGACGAGCCGCGTGAGTCGAATCGCCTCGCTCGACAAATCCGTCCGCTGCAACTCCGCGCCCGAGCTCGTCGTGTAGCCTTCATTGAAAATGAGATATAAGACATGGAGCACCGAGCCCAGTCGCTCGGCACGCTCCGACGCTTCCGGCATCTGAAACGCGACATCGGATGTTTTGACGCTCTGCTTGGCGCGACTGATTCGTTGCGCCATGGTCGCTTCCGGCACCAGAAACGCCTTCGCGATTTCCCCGGTGGTGAGCCCGCCCACGGCTCGCAACGTCAATGCAATCGCCGAAGGGGCGGACAGCGACGGATGACAGCACATGAACAACAGCACGAGCGTGTCATCCGGATCGATTTCCGGCTCGCTATATACCGTGGGCGCGACTACCACAGGCACATCCTCCATCGCCACAGCTTCGCGATTGCGACGCGCGATCTCGCTGCGAACATGATCGGTCATGCGTCGAAGCGCGACCTGCAACAGCCAGCCGCGAGGATTCTGGGGCACGCCTTCATCGGGCCACTGCGTGGCCGCGGCGATCAGCGCTTCCTGGACGGCATCTTCGCAGCTGCTGAGATTGCGATAACGACGCATCACCGCACCCAAGACCTGCGGCGCCAGCTCGCGCAGCAGGTGCTCGGTGGTTGCGTCGAGCTTCCCGGAGCTCACTAAGTTTTCGGCGCGACGCCGATCTCACGCACTTCGATAGGAAGATACAGCGGCACACCGCCAACGCCCGGCGCAAGCGACGCCTGAGCGGCAATCTCGTAAGCGCGCGCAGCGCTGGGAACGTCGATGATCCAATAGCCGGCGAGAAATTCTTTCGACTCCGGAAACACGCCATCGGTAACGGGCTTGCCATCCTTGCCAGCGCGGACCAGCTTGGCCTGCGCAGGCGACGTGAGACCTTGCGCGTCCACCAGTTCACCCGACCCGGAGAGCTGCTTGTGGAAGTCGATCATGAAGGCGATGTGCGCCTCGATGTCCTGCTTCGGCCAGCTCATGATCTGGTACTCGCCACCCGCGGGGGTGTTCATCATCAACATGAATTTCATACGGTTAGCTCCTGTGTGAGGCGATTGTAGCGCGCCCGGCGGCGGGCTTTCAGGAGCAGGTCGGAGCCGGCAGGACGATTTCGACGCCGCCGGAGAAATTATTTCAGGTCAGCGCGCGGATGATGCGGCCCAACTCGGCCACGGCGTCCTCGACCTGGGCGGTCCAGGGGTGGCCGTAGTTCAAACGAAGACAGTGCCGAAACTGCCGGCGCGCCGAAAACATCGGGCCCGGCGCGATGCTGATGTGGGCATCGATGGCGCGGCGATGGACTTCGAGTGCGTCCACCTGTTCGGGCAGCTCGATCCAGAGAAAATAACCACCCTCCGGCGTCGCCACTCGAAAGCCCGAAGGAAAGTGTTGCCTGAGTGCAGCCAGCGCCGCGCCCTGCTGTGAGCGCAATGCCTGACGCAATTTATCCAGGTGCCGATCGTAGCCTTCATTTCGCAGCATCTGCGCGATGCCGTTCTGAATGGGCACACTGGTGGCGAGCGAAGTGGTGACCTTGCGGCGCTGGACAGCGGGCGCGAAACGACCCGCCGCCGTCCAGCCCAATCGGTAGCCGGGCGCGAGGCTTTTCGAGAACGAGCCGCAGTTGAGCACGAGCCCCTTGCGATCGAACGCCTTGGCCGGCTTCGGCCGATGTTTGTCGAAGTGCAGCTCGGCGTAAACGTCATCCTCGATCAGCGGCACTTCATGCTCGGCGAGCAGTTGCACCAGGTCGCGCTTTTTTTCTTCCGGCAGCGATGCGCCGAGCGGATTCTGAAACGTCGTCATGAACCAGCACGCGCGCACATTGTGCTTCGTGATCGCCTGTTCCAGCGCGCCGAGGTCCACGCCTTCGCGCGGATGCGTTGGAATCTCCACTGCTCGCAGGCCCCATGTTTCGATCGCCTGCAAGCACGCATAGAACGCGGGTGCCTCGATCGCGACCGTATCGCCGGGACGCGTGACGGTTTGCAGACACAAGGTCAGCGCTTCGAGCGCACCGGAAGTCACGACGATCTCATCGGCCGGCACACGCGAGCCGAACTGCAAATAGCGACGCGCGATCTGGCGCCTCAACTCCGGGCTGCCGGGCGGCAGACTTTCGACGGTGCTCCACGGATCCATGTTCCTGGCGCTGCTGCCGAGATGTCGGGCGAGTTTGGCCCAAGGAAACAGGGTCGGGCTGGGAAACGCCGAGCCCAGCGGCACTACGTCGCGATCGCGCGATGCTTCGAGGATGCTGAAGACCAGATCGCTGACATCGACCTGGGTCGTGCGTGACGAGGGCCGCGACGCCCGTGGCTCGCTCGGCGACTGCTGCCAACGCTTGCTGACGAAATATCCTGAGCGATGCCGACTCTCGACCAGCCCGTTCGCTTCGAGCACGTCGTATGCACGCATCGCCGTGGCGGGGCTCACACCTCGCTCACGGCACAGCTCACGAACCGATGGAATTCGCTCGCCCGCCTGCAGCGTGCCTTGCTGGATGAGCGATGTGAGATCGGCGGCCAGCTCCTGATACAGCTTCATCGCCAGTGGTTAGTGAGGTTGCAGCGCTCCCATGTACCAGCCAATCATCAGGAACGCAAACAACGCCACCGACAGCGCCACGCGCACGGTCAGCGCCTTCACCATGCGCTTGGAATCGGTGGGGCCGGACACCATGCTGAACATGGCGTGCCCGAGACTGATGACGATACCGATGATGGTGAGGATGATGAGCTCTTTCATGATGGCTCCGCTGCGCTTGTCGTGAGGGACTGCTTGGTCGCGTTACGCCGGGCTTCTTCGGCGGCCTCGCGACGGATCGTGTAGACCAATGAGCCGAAGGCGACCGCGATCAGGGACATCAGCGCCACCATCAGAATCACCAGGCCACCGGCCTGTCGATACGCCTCGTAAATCGCGCCTGCCACGCCGATCGGCGTCGTCACCAGCAGCAGGGGTTTGGCAATCCGCATCGCTTTTCTCCTGAGTACGGCGGCATGGTAGGGGCGCTCTGTGCTGCATAACAGATGCAGATCGGGCCAAAAAAAGTGACACAGGGCCTGCCCGCGCCCCATGGAACCACCCTGTTCCCGACCCGTTACGCGGGCATCGAGTCCGGAAGAGAAAGCCCAATGCGTACAGCGATTTACATATTAGCGAGCATGGGTCTGGCGGGATTGGCGACGGCCGGGACTCATGGCGGGGGCCACACTGGGCACACCGGGGCCCACCTCGCAAGCAACGCGAGCAACCATGCGTCCAACACCGCGCCGAACGCGGTCAACACCGCGGGCATCCCGAACAGCCCGCCAGGGATAGCGGCCCCGGTGCGTCAACCGACGATCCCGCCGCCATCCGCGACCCCGATGCCGCCGCCTGGAGTTACGCCGCCGTCCGCGCAGTTCACGCAACCCGCGCAGCCGACACAGCCCATGCAGCCCGGCGTGACTATTCAGCCGACGCAGCCCATGCACCCAAGCCAGATGACCGACCAGCAGATGGTGAATTCGGCCCACTCGAGAGCCAACAACGCGGCCAATTTCCAGCAAGGCGTTCCCGCCGCGTCACGCGGTGTGGGCAACCCCGGCAAACCCGATTGCTCCAGAATGCGTGGCATCGACAAGGCGGAGTGTGAGCGTCGCGATACCGTTCGCGACGATTTGCCGGCGGGCGTGACCACGACACAGCCGGAGAGGTGAGCTAGCGCTACGGCGCCTTTGCTGAAACGATCCCGAGGCGGTACGCCGCGCTGACCGCCTCGGCTCGGGTTGAAACATCGAGCTTGGTGAAGATCGCGGCCAGGTGATGGTCGATGGTGCGCGCCGAACGATGCAATCGTTGACCGATTTGTTTGTTACGCAACCCGAGCGAGAGCAATCCCAGCACTTCGACTTCCTTCATTGTCAGCCCCGCCGGCTGACATTCGGAAGCCGAGTCATCGAATGAGAGTCGCGCGAGAGCTGCTCCGGAGGACGATCGCAGTGCCTGTAACACCATGCGATGCAGGCTCATGGCCTTCGTTGGAGTCAACGCATCGAGCACCGCTTGCCGCGCCAGCTCGTGACGAAATGTAAAAACCCCGTTCTGTGCGCACAGCACGCCGCTCGCGAGGCACTCATCGATCCAACCGCTTTCCGCCGCGGTCAGCTCTTCCAACAACCAGGGCTCGATTCGCGGACCGGCAACGGCAGCGGCGTCGAGAACTGCTCGTGCGGACGGCGCTAACCGAGCAACACGCGCCAGCACAGCGTCACGTACCGTCGCCGGCATTACCTCTCCACCAGCCGCAATGACTTCAGTGACAAAGAAAGGATTGCCGCCCGTCTTTGTTTGCAACTGAGCGGCATCGAGATCGCGCTCGCCGATCAGTTCTCGAATGGCGGCCACCGACAGGGGCTGAGGTGACAGTCGCTTCGCACCGCTGGTAGCCAGATCGCCGAGCACTAAACGCAGCGGATGCGACGGCCCCACCTCGTCATTACGAAAGCTCACCACCAGCAGCGCATGAGTGCGACCGATACGTCGCCCCACGTAGCGCAGGAAATCGAGTGTCGCCTCCTCCGCCCACTGCAAATCCTCGAGCACGACCAACGCCGGCGCGCGCGTCAGCTCGGTCACAAAGCTGCTGAAGATTTGCAGATGCCCGGCACCGGCGTGGAGCGCGCTCTGCAACTCCCCTTTGATCTGACCGGCGATATCGAACAAAGGACCGAGCGGTCGCGGTGTCCGTAAGGCGTCGCAATTCCCCCAGTACACCGGCACATGGGCGCGCTGGGATTCGGCGAAGGCTCGCAAGAGCGACGTCTTGCCGATGCCCGCCTCGCCTTCGATGAACAACAAGCTGCCCTGGCCCGCGGCGGCATCGCGCAGCAGCACCTGTAACGAGGTCAGCAGTTGATCCCGCTCCAACAGCCTCATGCCCGGGCCCGTCACGCCACCGCGTCGATCCCCAAGGTCCGGGGATCATAGCGCGGCGACGCCGGGCCGCGAGGTCGGGGTCAGTACAGGAAATAAGGATCGAGCACGCGGACTTCGGAGATGCGGTCGATGGGCAGGCCATTGCGGCCGGCCACGGATCGAATCGCCTCCGGCGAGGGCCCGTCGTAAATGCAAAACGTCTTCTTGCGATCCGGGGTCACGTAGGAATGCACCCAGGTCACGCCCTCCTGGGCGTTGTTGGCGATCACCGTCGTGGCCGCCTTGGCGCCTTCGGCGTTGGTAGGCAGGCCGAGACCGTCGGGAAAAGTACGTTCGATGAGATAACGAGGCATGATGTTCTCCGCGAGATGGAATTGCCCCGCCAAGATACGAAGCCATCACGCCGGCCAATACGGCGAGATTGCCTATATTGCCGGCTGAGTTTTAGTCACACTGCGAGCGTGTAACGAAATGCCGTGCAGACCGGCGATCCATGTTCGGGAGTTCGCATGACCATTCAGCTCAATCACACCATCGTGCACGCGAAGGACGCGCGAGCATCGGCGACCTTTCTTGCGGAGATTCTCGGGCTGGCCGAGCCGACGCGATTCGGCCCGTTCTGGACTGTCAATCTGCATAACGGGGTCACGCTCGACTACATCGATACCGACTCCGTCCCGGTGATCGAGCATTACGCGTTCCTGGTGAGCGAAAGCGAATTCGACGCGATCTTCGGACGCATCCAGCAACGTCAGCTGGAATATTGGGCGGACCCGAGGCACTCCCGCCCGTTCGAGATCAATCGCAACGACGGCGGTCGCGGCGTGTATTGGAACGATCCCAACGGCCACTACCTGGAAATCATCACACGGCCGTACGGCAGCGGCTCATGAGGTGGATTTGCTCATCCGCAACTTGGCGAGATGCCCGCCCAGCACCGCGGCGGGCAGGCTCAACAGCAGGCCGACCACTTTGAACCAGGTCGGCAGATCGCCCGTGCCGATCATGCTGATCAGCATGCCCAGTACGCCGAAGGCCAGCGCATTGAAATACGGCATGCTGCGCGCGAGCCGGGCGGCGAGATAACCGCCGAGCACGGTCGATGCAGTGCCGAAGATCATGCCCAACGTCAGATAGCGCACATCCTGCATCAACACCTGGTACGCGCGGCGGATTTCGTCCTGGGTGAGGCCGGAATCCAGGCCCGGACCGCCGAACATCTGCGTCAACACCATACCGGTGACGATGTCGATGCCCAGGACGGCAAGAGTTGCAAGCATGACCGCGCGGATGCTGATGTTCGGCATACCGCAAGATTAGAAGCCCGCGGGGGCTTTCGCCAGCACTGCTAGCGTTGCAAGGCGAAGCCTTCATCCAGCCAGCCGGTGATGCCGCCGATCATCAACTTCACAGGCCGGCCGAGCCGCGCCAGTCGGATCGCGCCACGATGGGCCCCATTGCAGTGAGGCCCCGCGCAATACACCACGAACACCGTGCTGGAGGGATATTCGCGCAACGTTCCTTCGATGATCTTGCCATGGGGCAGGCTCACGGCGCCCGGCACATGACCCTTTTCATACAACTCGTGGCTACGCACGTCGAGGAGCACGAAGTCCTGCTTGCCGCTCGATAGCGCGTCGTGCACATCCCAGCAGTCGGTTTCGAACTCGAGCGCCGTTTCGAAATGTTTCAGCGCTCGGTCGCTGGCAGCGGGCGCGATGGCGGTCACAGCGGATGTCATAAGTGCCTCCAGGCTCAGTCGGTGCAGGCATTCTGTGCAAAACTCGCCGGCGCACCTACTGGCGCCGACGCCATAGACCGGTAACATCGCGCCATGAGCAGAAAAGCCCGCCCCAACCGTCATCGCGTCGTGGCCGTCGCTTACGACGGGCTGTGCACCTTCGAGTTCGGCTGTGTGGTCGAGCTGTTCGCCTTGGACCGGCCCGAACTGGGCGTGGATTGGTATGACTTCGCGGTGTGCGCTGCTGAGCGCGGCCCGTTACGCGCGGCGGGCGGCATCGAAGTGCGCGTGCCGAACTCGCTGTCGTTGCTGGATGAGGCGGACACCATCGTCATTCCAGGCTGGCGGAACGCAGACGAGCTGCCGCCGCCCGCCTTGCTACGCCGGATTCGCGCAGCTTATGAGCGAGGCGCTCGCCTTTGCACGATTTGTTCAGGTGTGTTCGTGCTCGCCGCCGCCGGCGTCCTCGACGGCCGCACTGTCACGACTCACTGGCGCTATGCCGAGCGTCTGAGCAAACGTTATCCGAGCGTCACGGTGGAACCCAACTCGCTTTATATAGATTCGGGCCAAGTGCTCACCTCGGCCGGTTCGGCCGCCGGATTGGACATGCTGCTGCATCTGGTGCGACGGGACTATGGCGCCAGGATCGCGAATCAGGTCGCGCAGCGCCTGGTCATTCCGCCCCATCGCGAAGGTGGCCAGGCTCAGTATCTGCCTCGCCCCCTGCCTCAAGACGATCGCAATCGTCTGTCGAAACTCATCGACTGGGTTCGCGCGCATCCTTCACAGGCGCATACATTGCGAACGCTCGCACGGCGGGCGTCCATGAGCCCTCGCACGCTACAACGTCAGTTCCAGGAGACCGTTGGCTTCGGGCCGTACGAATGGTTGATCCGCGAGCGCGTCGCCCTCGCCAAGGACATGTTACAAACGAGCCGCCACTCGCTGCCTCGCGTCGCCGAGGCAGTCGGGTTCAAATCGCAAGAAACATTTCGGCGCCACTTCCGTCGAGTGGCGGGCACCAGCCCGGCCATGTATCGTCGCCAGTTTGCGAGCCGCTGACCCGCCGCTTCATGTCACGCCCGAACAAGTTACTGCTCGTCCTGAGCTTCGTTGGATTCATCGCGCTCGGCCTGCCGGATGCCGTGATCGGTGTCGCGTGGCCGGCGCTGCGTACTTACTTTGGATTACATCAAGACGCGCTCGGTCCGCTGTTCATCATGGTAACCGCGGGCTCCGTGATGGCGAGCACCGCCACTGGCGTCATCCTGAGACGGCTGGGCATAGGCGAACTGCTCGCGCTCTCGTGCGCACTGACCGCCATCGCCCTGTTCGGCTATACCATCGCGCCCTCGTGGATCGTTCTCGTGTCGCTCGGATTGCTGACGGGCTTCGGCGCCGGCGCCATCGACGCCGCGATCAACACTCACGCCGCGACTCGCTATTCGGCGCGGCTGGTCAATGTCCTGCACGCGTTCTATGGCGTCGGCGCGGCCGCGGGACCTGCGTTGATGACAGCCGTGCTGACGGCCGGGCGCCCCTGGCAACTCGGCTATCGGATCATCGTCGGTGTCGAGATCGTTCTCGCGATCGCATTCATTCTGTCTCGACGCGAGTGGCCGCCTCCCCTCGCCACTCATGAAGAACATCACCGGCCGGCGCGCGTGTTGGAAACATTGCAGCTCGGCAAGATTCAGCTGTCGTTGCTGGTGTTCTTGATCTACACCGGCTGCGAAGCGGCGGCGGGTGCGTGGGTGTTCTCGTTGTTATATGAAGCTCGCGGCATTTCCACCGCCTCGGCGGGCACGGCGGTAACGCTGTATTGGGGCGGGCTGTTCGCAAGTCGGCTCGGTTACGCGTTCCTGCCATCGAACGTCAACCCGGAATCGATAGTGAAGCTCTGTATGATCGCCGCGCTCGCCGGCGTGGTGACGTTGGTGCTCGACCTGCATCCCATGGTGGACACATTCGCCATCGCATTGATGGGATTTGCCGCCGGCCCGATCTTCCCTTCCCTGATTGCAACCACCCCCGCGCGCGTCGGCCCGCGACACACGGCGAACACCGTCGGCTTCCAGGTATCGATGGGCGCTGTGGGGTTGGCTGCATTGCCCGCGCTCTGCGGGTTGATCGCTCAGCGCTGGGGATTGGAGCTCATCCCCATCGTGCTGACCGTGGGTTGGTCGATCCTGCTCGTGGCGTTCCTGGCACTCCGCCGCGTGCAACTCGCCGACGCGGTACTATCGCGGTCCCAATAGTGGAGCGAACAATGGTCAAGCACATCGTCCTGTGGCGGCTCAAGAACAAGGCGGGCGCGGCGCGAGTCAAGCAGGAGCTGGAGAGCATGCGCGGCAAGATTCCGGGGCTCGTGAGCCTGGAGGTGGGTCTGAACTTCGCGGAAGGTTCGCCGGTCGATCTCGGTCTGTACAGCGAGTTCACGGACCGGGCGGCGCTGAACGCCTATGCCGACCATCCGGTGCACGTGCCGGTGAAGCAAGTAGTCGGCAGCCTGGTCTCGGACCGCTGGGTGCTGGACTACGAGGTTTGATTCAACTCATCGCCAAATGAAAAGCCAGCCGACCGGGGTCGGCTGGCTTCGAAGCTACACTGCTACTTCAGCGGTTACGATCCTTGTTCTGGCCCTGGTCCTGCTGCTCGGTGCGATTGCCGCCTTGCTGCGGTGAGCGCATCTGGCCCGACGATTGGCCGGGTTGATTGCGCTGTCCGCTCTCCTGACTCTGCTGTCCCGATCGCGACCCGCCGCCCTGCTGATCCTGACGTACCTGGCTCTGACCCTGCTGCCTGCCACCTTGTGACGTCTGTTGCTGCTGATTGCGATTGGCATCGCTGCCGGCCTGCTGATTGCGATTCCTTTCCTCAGGATTGTTACGCTCGTTCGCCATTTGAAAGTCTCCTCGAGTGGCGCGTTGACTTCTCTATGAGGCCCTCCGTGCGACTCACGGAGGGGAAATTACCCTCATCGATGCTGCGCCCGACATCGCAGAGTTAAACGCGTGGCGCCGCGTGGAGTTGCATGCGGAGATGCGCACGGCACGCAAGAAATAACCGAGGCCGGCGTAGGTTATATCTGTAGCGAGATCACCGCGCGCCGTGCGAACTATCCACGATTGAGGTCAGTGACTGTGCCCGGTCCACGCCGGACTCCAATCGACGCCGTGACCATCGCCGAGCTCCCAGTAGAACTTGCTACGCGGCCGATTGTAATTGCCGATCTCGTTCATGCTCTCGGAGTCGTACAGCCGACCATTGACCATCGTGTAGCGCACGCTGTTGGTATTGCGAATGTCGAGGAGCGGATCGCGATCGAGCACGATCAGATCGGCGAGCTTGCCGGGCTCGATCGAACCGAGCTGATGATCCAGGCCGTACGTGTGAGCGCCGTTGATGGTCGCGGCGCGCAGGATTCGCATCGGCGACATGCCGCCTTCGGCGAGCAACTGCATCTCCCAATGGATGGCGATGCCGGACGCCTGGCCGTGCGAGCCGACATTGATGGTCACGCCCGCATCGTCGAGACGTTTGACCGAGCGCCCCACCGAACGGAAGCCGATGTCATAAAGCTCGTCGGCGTAATGGATCGACTGCATGCCACGCACATACAGCGGCGCCTCGCCCGCGCCGGTGATCGGGTTGTAAGCGTTGTTCACGCCCGGAATATAGGTGCGGACCTTGCTTTCCTTCCAAGGCTCCTGATGCTGATAAATATAGTTCTCGCCGAACAGCTCGCCGAACGTGACGATCAGGGTCGGCGTGTTCGACATGTTCGCGCTCTTGAACAGTTGCAACAGATCGTCGTAGTAGGTCGCGACCGGCAGGTTGTGCTCGAGGTTGGTGGTGCCGTCGAGAATCATGCTGACGTTGTCGTAGAAATGGCCGGCGCCTTCCGCATCGACCATCAGCCCGCCTTCCGCCGCTGCCTGCAGCAGCCATTGCTTCTGCTGCCGCGTGGTCAGCTTGTAGCTCTTCAGTATGTGGCCGCCGATCGCCTGTTTCCGTCGCACGATGGCACGCGCATCGTCCAGATTACGAATCTGGTTGAAGACCCGATCCGGCTTGCCGGAGCGCCCGTAGATCACGAAGCCTGTGCTCAACCAGCGCGGCCCGACCATCTCACCGGCCTGCGTCATCTCGGTCGCTTCGTAGCTGGTGAGCTCGTTCGAATACGGATCGAAGTTCGTGGTCACTCCATACGCCAGCGCCGCGTAATGAGTTGGACGCTTCACCGGCGTGACACCTGTCATATAACAGCAGTCGATGTGACCGTGGGCGTCGAACATCCCGGGCATGAGCGTCTTGCCACCGAGGTCGATGACCTTCGCTCCACGTGGGACGGCCACGCTTCCCATCGGCCCGACCGCCTTGATTCGATTGCCTTCGACGATGACCGTGCCGCGCTCGATGATATCTTCCTTGGTCATCGGCAGAATGCGCGCATTCACGAACGCAACGGCACCCCGGGGAACATCTCCCGTCGCACGCAACGCAATCGCTCGCTGGGCGCTCTCGACGACGCCGCTGTCCGTCGGCGAGCTCACATAGAGATCCCGGCCGAGCATCCAGATCATCTTCGATGAGTCCGGGGTCCACACCAGCTCGAAGCCGTCGGTCGCCGTGAGGCGTCGGGCGGCATTGTTTCCTACGGCGGTGACGGCGAATGCTTTGTCGCTTTCCTTGTACGGCATGACATACAGCTGATTGAACTCCTTGAACGCCAGCCACTGCCCGTCCGGGCTGAGCACGAAGTCGCCGGTATCGGCCGTCTCGGCATACGCCACATCGCGCGCGTCCTTGCCATCGACGCCGATACTCCGCAACAGCACAGCCTTGCGGCCGTAGAAATCCGGCGAGCCGAAGAAGTAGATGCGCTGGTCGTCAGGTGAGAATTGCGCGAGCCCGCTGGCTTCGGTGAGGAATTTCCCGCCGCTGCCGTCGACGTTCACGAGATAGATGCCCACTCGATCCGCGGCACCACCCATCGAGTTGTCAGGCTCCATGATGCGATAGGCAACACGACGGCCGTCGCGCGAGAACTGCGGCTGGCGAATCGCGCCCCGGCTGCTCGCAATCACCTTCTCTTTGCCATTGGCGGAGCGCAGCTTGAGCGTCGAGCCCGTCTCATCGTTCCACTCGACATACGCGAGCGTTCGCCCGTCCGGCGACCACATCGGCTCGCTCTCCGCCTGCACCGACTTCGTCAAACGTTGCGGGGCGCGCTGGCCGGCCAGGTCCTGGCGCCAGAGTTTTCCGAGCGCACGGAACACGAGCTCACCGCTCGGAGAAACTGCGAGCTGCCGGAAGATCCGCACGTCGAACTCGCTTGGCGCGGCCTCGAGCTGAGCTCGCAGCGTCTTGTGAATGCGATGGTGCGCGGGGGCTTGGAATGGAATCTGCGTCGCCTGGCCCGTCTGCACGTCCACCTTCAGCAATCGACCCTTGCCCCAGATGGCAACGTGACGATTGTCTGGAAACCATCCGAACGCCGGATAGTAGTGTTCCTGCGGGATGTAATCGCCCTGCAGATCGCGATCGAGCTCCTGATACACCGGATGCTGCGTGCCCGCGGCCACGTCATAACGGAACAACACGGTCTTCGAACCGACGCGGCGAATGAATGCGACCGTCTTCGCATCGGGCGACACCTGCGGCGTCGTCGCGCTACCGAAGCCGGCAATGAGATCGAGGCTCTCGCCCGTCCGCAGGTCCAGCCGGCGAATCACAAAGTTGCTGAGACCGGTGTTCAAATAAACGTAGTGCTCGCCGCCTTTGCGCTCGGTGTAATAGAGATAACGACCGTCGGATGCGAGCCGCGGCTCCTGCACATCCTTGCCGCTTTCGGGCGGCGACACCACGACCTGCTCCGCCGCGCCATCGAGAAAGAAGCGCCGAACCTCCGACCTCTTCATTTCGTGCGTGCTGGCGTTGGTCTTGATGGCCACGATGGAGCGACCGTCGTGCGACCACGCCGGTCCGGTGATCATCGCCAGGTTTTCCTTGCTGATCTGGCGCGCGCCCGAGCCGTCGAGCGCCGAGATCCAGATATTGTCGGCGCCGGTCTCGTCGCTCAGATACACCAGCGACTTGCCATCGGGGCTGAATTGCGGGCTGCGCTGGACGGCGGGGCCGGAGTGAATGGGCTTGGCCACCCCGCCTTCGGCGGGCATCACATAAATGTCGTTGAGCAGATCGAACGCGATGGTCTTCCCGTCCGGGCTCACGTCGAGACTCATCCACGTACCTTCGGACGCGGTGAAGTCGATGTCGCGATAGGCGGGCTGCTCATCCGCGGCGCTGCTGGTATGAGCCGCAAGCACCGCGCCAAGCGCTCCCCAGATTACGAGCGCCGGCCGAGCGTTGCTTCGTCCACTCATCGATGACCCCTGTTGAATGTGTTCTAGCGGGTCATCTTATCGGCCGGTTTTCTCGCGAACCGGCGCGTTCTCGGAGCGGCTCGGTGCCCAGTGGGCACCAGCCGCCCTGAGTGATCGGAGAATTACGTCAGGCGCTCGCCGCCGCCGGCTTGCGGAACTTCAGCGTCATCCGATCGGACTCGCCGATCGCATCGTACTTGGTACGATCGAAATTCGGATCGTGCGCGTCCGGGCCTTCGCTGTACGGGCGCGTTCGCTTGGTCGGCGGCAACGTCCACACGCCGAACGGATGATCCTTGGTGTCCTTCGCGTTGGCGTTGATCTCCGACTTCTCCACCAGCTCGAAGCCGGCCTTCTGGGCCTGCTCGATCACGTACGCTTCGGTCACGTAGCCGCTTTCGGCCTTCGGATCCTGTTCGCCCGGATTCGCGCGATGCTGCTCGATCGCGAGAATGCCGCCAGGCTTGAGGGCGCCATACAGATCCTTGAGGAATTTATCCGTGACGCCACTGCCCATCCAGCCATGGAACGAGCGCGCCGAGAGCGCGAAATCGAACGTGTTCTCCGGCAGCGGCGCGGACTTGGCGCCGAAGTTCACGAACTGCACCGAGCCATAGACGTCGGGCTTGGCGGCGAAGCGTGCTTCGAAATCCTTGCGAGCCTGGCGAGCCGCTTCGGACAACTCCGGGTTATTGAGATCCGCGGCCGTCGCGTAGTACTTGCCGCCGGTCGCATGCGCGTACGGCGCCAGGATGTCGCTCCACCAACCCGCACCCGGCTGCACTTCGAGCACGGTCATTCCCGGCGCCAGCCCCCAGAATTCCAATGCTTCCTTCGGATGGCGATAGACGTCGCGCGACTTGTCCTCGGCACTGCGCCACTCGCCGTTGATGCTCGCCACCAATGGATCGGCAGTCGCCGGCTGAGTCGCTTCCGCGACCGGCGGCGACTGCGTCGTCGGTTCCTGCTTCGAGCAAGCTGACAGCGCGGTAAGCAAAGCGAGCGCCGATACCTGCATCAATGATTTTTTCATTTGTTCTCTCCTGCGTTGACGTTGTTCTCAGGCCGGTGTGTGGCAGACCGCTTCGAGATTCACCCCGTTGAGGTCGATCACGAAGGCGCCGTAATAGTTCGGATGATAATGCTCACGAATGCCCGGAGGGCCATTGTCACGAGCGCCGGCAGCCAGCGCCGCTTTGTAGAACGCGTCGACCTCGGCGCGCGTCTTCGCCGTGAAGCACAGGTGCATGCCTTCAGGCGCTGCGCCCTGACTGATCCAGAAGTCCGGTTTGCCATCGGAACCGAACCCGGTGAAATCGCTCGGCCCGCCGGTCAACTCCTTGGGCACATTCATGAGCACGCCGATGCCGAGCGGTGCCAGCGCCTTGAGATAGAACTCCTTGGACGCCGCGAAATCCGGGACGGTAATGCCAAGATGATCGATCACGACGATGCTCCTGCTGATTAAACGCCAAGCATGGCATCGGGCCGCCGCGGGCTTCAATCGCGGCGGTTGCGACCTGTCGCACCAGGGGCTCAACTGGTCGGCCGGACGGTCGAGGTAGCAGACGCGGCTCCGATCCGCCGCCCGGTAAGATGTCGAAGGCCGGCGCCCTTTCGCCCAGGATACACATGACCGACAGCATTCCCTTGATCGACGCGGCGACCGTCGAGCACCTCACGCCCATGCCGGCGCTCATCGCCGCGCTGCGGGCCGCATTCGCCAACGGCGGCTACCAGTCACCGCCGAGATACGCGAAAGACATGAGCAAGACGTCCTCGCTACTCGTCATGCCGTCTTGGAGTGAGGGCGCAAAGTTGGGTGTGAAGATCGTCAACGTGGATCGCGTGGCGCGACCCTCGGTGCGGTCGAGCTATGTGTTGATGGATCGAGCGACCGCCCATCCGCTTGCGATTCTCGACGGACCGACATTGACCCGTCGACGAACTGCCGCCGCCTCCGTGCTCGCGGCGACGTATCTCGCCCGGCCGGATTCAGGACGACTGTTATTGCTCGGGACGGGCGCGATGATTCCGGCATTGATCGAGGCGTATGCCAGCCAGTTTCCCATCGAGAACATCTTCATCTGGGGCCGCGATCCTGAGAACGCTAAGGCCGCCGCGGCACATGCGCGAGCGGCAGACTTCCAGGCCGAGGCAGTCAGTGACATCTCGGCGGCGCTCGCGAATGTCGATATCGTGTCCGCGGCGACTCTGGCCACGTCGCCTTTGATCAAGGGAGAAGCTCTGCGCCCGGGCACCCACGTGGATCTGATCGGCGCGTTCCGTCCCGAAATGTGCGAGGCGGACGGAGTCGCTTTCGCGCGCTCGCAAGTGTTCGTGGACACCTATGAGGGAGCGATGAATGAAGCCGGCGATTTGCTTCAAGCCATCGCGAGTGGACACTTTCGCGCCGACGCAATCGCGGCGGATCTAGCGTCGTTGTGCCGGGAGAAACACAAGGGTCGCGGAGCGGACCGCAACGCCATCACGTTGTTCAAGTCGGTCGGAGCCGCGCTCGAAGACCTGGCCGCTGCAGAGTTGGTCTTCGAGCGCTGGAGTGAGAGTCGCGCTTAGTGTTCCGTCACCGGGCGGTCAGATGCTGTTCCGGTTCGGCTGACGTCACCTTGCAGCCCCACACCGCATAGAACAGAACGTACAACTCGCAGACCGCGGTCAGCAGGAACGACAACTGCAAACCGAACATGTCGGCGAGCCGCCCTTGCACGACCACTAGCGCGCCGCCGGCGATCGCCATGATCAGCAGGCCGGAGCCTTCTTCGGTCAGCGGGCCGAGACCGCGAATGCCGAGCGTGAAGATGGTGGGAAACATGATGGAGTGGAACAGGCCCACGGAAATCAGGCTCCACATGGCGACCTTCCCGCTCGCGAGCACGGTGAGCATCATGACGATGAAGGCACCCGTCGCCGCCCACGCCAGCACGTTCTCAGCCGCGAACTTCCGCATCAGCTGACTGCCTGCGAAGCGGCCGACCATCATGCCGCCCCAGAGCAGGAACAGATAGTTCGACGCCTGAGCATGCGTCAGGTTGCCGATGTCGGGCGAGGACACGAAGTTGATGAACAGGTTGCTGACGCCGATCTCCGCGATCAGATAAATGAAGATCGCGGGAATGCCCAGCAGCAGATTGCGATGTTTCCACAACGAATGGTTCTTGCGATCCGCGGCATCGAGGCGGCGCGTGGCGGCATCGAGGTCCGGCAATTTGTAACGAGCGATCACTACCGCCAGTACGACGAGCACCATCGCCACGATGAAGTAAGGCAGCTGCACCGACTGCGCGTCGGCCAGCCGCTGCTCCATCGTCAAGACAGCGGCGCCGCCTTCGACATTGCCCGAGGCGCTGCGGCTCAGAATCAAATAGCCGCCGAACAGGGGCGCGAACGTCGTGCCCATGGAGTTGAACGCCTGCACCAGATTCAAACGTGAGGATGCGGTTTCCGCCGGACCGATGACCGCGACATACGGATTCGCCGCGACCTGAAGCAACGTGATACCCGCCGCGATGATGAACAACGCCGTGAGCACGACTCCATAAGAAGGAATCCTCGCCGCCGGAATCATCAGCAGCGCGCCGACCGCCATGATCATCAGTCCAACCACCATCGAGTACTTGTAGCCGATACGCTCGATCAGCTTGGCCGCGGGAATGGACGCGACGAAGTAAGCGATGAACCAGACCGACTCGATCCAGGTCGTCTGCGTGTAGGTCAAGTCGAACACGGACCGCAGATGGGGCAGCAACGTGTTGTTGATGACCGTGATGAAGCCCCACATGAAGAACAGACTGGCCAGCAGCGTGAGCGCCGACTTCTGCGTGCTGGTGATGCCGGCGCTGGGGCTGGCCGAAAGAGAAGACACGGGTGACGCCATGAGCTGCTCCGAGGGGCGGGCGAATTGTCTGAGTATAGCCCAGGTCCCCGGCCCGCCAGCAACAGCCGCCGTCAGCCGGCCTTCGCGCGGCGAATGAACTCGGCGGCCGAATCGCGTGCGGCCGCCGCTTCATCAAGGAGCCAGTCACGAAACCGGCTGATTTTGCGGCTGTCCTCGCGCGACACTGGCACGGTGAACCAGAAGGCCCGGCCGTCGGTGGCGACCAGATCGTGCGCGGGCACCAGCCGACCTGCGTCGAGCTCGGCCTTGAACAGGAGGGGCGAGCCGATCGCGACGCCATCGCCTGCGAGCGCTTGAGTGATGTCGAGATACTCGACCGAGAGGTTCGTGCCGATGCTCTTCAGCGCGGGGACTTCGCTGAATCCCAGCGCCCGGTACCACAACGTCCACCAATCCGTTCGCCCGAGCAGCGGCACTTCGCGCGCCCGCTTCGGGTCGGCGAGCTTGGCCGCAGCTTGCTTCATCGAAGGAATGCACAACGGCATGAAGATGCTGGGAAACAACTTCGTGGCACGCAGCCCTGGCCAACGACCCTGGCCGTTGCGAATGGCGGCATCGAAGCGGCCGGTGGTGAGATCCTGCGCGTCGGCGGATAAATCCAGCTCGAAGTGGATGTCCGGATGCCTGGCGCGAAAGCGACCGAGCCGAGGCGTGAGCCAACTCGTGCCGATGGTCGGCAACGTCGTGATCGCCAGGCGCGATTGATCCAGATCGGCGGCGCGAACGAAGCTGGCGCGCAGGGCCGCGAACGCATTCATCGCTTCGGTGGCGATCAGCTCGCCAGGGTCGGTGAGCTCGACCTTATGCGGATGACGCTGGAACAACGTCACGCCGATCTGCCGCTCGAGCTGGCGGACGTGATAGCTCACCGACGCTGCGGTCGTATCCAACTCCTGAGCCGCCTTGGCAAAACTGCCCAACCGGGCCGCGGCCTCGAAGGCACGGATCGAGGCGAGCGATGGAAAGCGGTGATCCCACACCATAAGTTTGCCTTAGGGTATAGGCCCGATCTTCGCGTGGTCAACCTCGCCCGCGTATTGCCACCATCCGCCCACGTGAGGAACAACAACGTGAGGATGTCCCCCGATGATGAATCGAAGAGAGCTCATGCTCGCGATGGCAATGACGGCCGCGAGCTACTCCGCATCGGCAAGCAACAAGAGTGTTGTCGGCCCCGAGCACGATTGGGACTGGCTGATCGGCGACTGGGATGTCTGGCACCGACGCTTGAAAGAGCGACTGGCCGGCAATAACGATTGGCAGGAATTCAACGGCAAGAGCGTGTTCTGGAAAACGCTCGGGGGGCTCGGCAACGTCGATGACAACATCGTCGAGCTGCCCGATGGCATCTATCGAGGGCTCTCGATCCGCTCCTTCGATCCGGCGACCCGGCAGTGGGCTATCTGGTGGCTCGACGCTCGCTACCCCACGCGGCTGGATCCGCCCGTGCTCGGTCGCATGGAATCGGACAGCGGCACCTTCATCGGTCAGGACACGTTCAAAGGCCGGCCGATCACCGTGCGCTTTCGCTGGCTCGACCTCCACAGCAAACGTCCGAACTGGGAACAATCGTTCTCGCCCGACGGCGGCAAGACCTGGGAAGTGAACTGGCGCAACTACTTCACTCGCACCAGTGCGAAGCCGACCTCGCTGCCTCGGCTCGACGACGCGCCTCGCGACTTCGACTTCCTGGTCGGCAGCTGGCAGGTCCGCAATCGTCGTCTCAAACAACGACTCGCCGGCAGCACGCAGTGGGAAGAATTCGACAACACACTCACGAACCGGTCGGTGCTCGGAGGCTTCGGCAACGTCACCGACCTTACCTACAACGCGCCAGCCGGAATTCATCGCGGTGTCAGTCTTCGCGCCTACGATCGCGACAGCAAGCAATGGCTGAACTGGTACATGGATGGACGCGACCCATCGCGAATCGACCCGCCCTTGCGCGGCAGCTTCCTGGACGGCAGCGCAACTTTGATCGGTGACGCTGTCTTCGAAGGTAAGCCGATCAAGGAGCGCTCGCAGTGGTCACGCATCACGCCGACCTCGGCTCATTGGGAGCAAGCGTGGTCCGCGGATGGCGGCGCGACCTGGGAGACGAACTGGATCAGCGAGCTGACGCGGAAAGCGTAGTCAGACCTTATAGCCGTTCAGAAACACGTCGAGCGCCCGCTCCACCATGCGTTTGATCTGGAGCGGCGTGGGGCTGGGCGTTTTGCGTAAGAAATATTGATGCCACGGCTCGCCGTGCGCGATCAGCGCCGTCAGATGCTGAGCGGCGATCTCGGGGTCCGCGCGGCGCAGTTGATTCCGATCCATTGCGCCGGCGAGATAGCGCCCGACCGCTTCGATCGTGCGCTTCGGCCCCGTCTCGAAGAACGACTCGCCGATATCGGAGTGCGCGGCTTCGCTGATGACCACGCGAAAAGCCGCCACCGCCTCGGGATCGCAAATGATCTTGAGAAACTGCTCGCCGAAGCGCTGTAACGCCTCACGCACCTCGTCCTCGCCGCTCTCTTCGAGCCGCTGCACCGCCGGCGACACATATTGCTCGGCCAGCTTGTTCACGATCGCCAGGAACAGCGCCTCCTTGGACGGAAAGTATCCGTACAAGGTCGCCTTCGAACCGCCCAACCGGTTCGCGATTTCCGCCATCGAAGCCCGCTCATAGCCCAGCTCGAGGAAGGTTTTCCTTGCGATTTCAATGATTTCATCGCGCTTGGCGTCGGTACGGACCTTCATGTCGACCCCATCACATAACTGAACCGAGGTGTACATTTTTGCTTGACGCACTGCGACTGTCAATTCTAAACTGAACCGTACAGTACGCTTTTGCTTTCGTTTGGAGCCCGTCATGACTCGCCCCCACCGCGCATCTCTGGCCGCTGCGCTCAGCCTGATCGGCATGGCTGTGTTGACTGCCTGCGGTAAACCGCCGATGGGCCACGGCCCCACTGCCCAAGGAACACCGAAGGTGAGCACGGTGGTCGTGCAGCCGCAGCCCGTGGTTCTCACAACTGAATTGCCCGGCCGCACCAGCGCCGTATTGGTTGCCGATGTCCGGCCTCAGGTCACGGGCATCCTGCAATCGCGAAAGTTCGTTGAAGGCAGCACCGTCAATAAAGGCGATCTGCTCTATCAGATCGATCCCGCCACCTATCGAGCAGCGCTCGACAGCGCCGAAGCCGCACTCGCGAAGGCGCAAGCGAATCAACACACCACGCGCCTCAAGGCGGAACGTTATCGCGAGCTCAAGGCAATCAATGCGGTCAGCCAGCAGGACGCGGACGATGCGGACGCGGCGTTGTTACAAGCGAATGCTGAAGTCGCATCCGCTCGCGCCGCGTTGGAAACCGCGCGAATCGATCTCGCTTACACACGTGTGACGTCGCCGATCACGGGTCGGATCGGCAAATCGTCCGTCACTGCCGGCGCGCTCGTGACCGCCAATCAAAGCGCCGCGCTTGCGACCGTTCAGCAGCTCGATCCCATGTATGTGGATGTCACGCAGTCGAGCAACACCGTGCTTCAGCTGAAGCGCGCCATCGCGCAGGGCCAACTCGGCGATGGCACGGCGAAAGTGAAGCTCGTGTTCGATGACGGCACGACGTATCCGCTCGAAGGCAAGTTGCAGTTCTCCGATGTCACCGTGGATCCGAACACCGGCTCCGTGACACTGAGAGCGGAGTTCCCGAATCCCGACGGCGAATTGCTACCCAACCTGTACGTGCGCGCGGTGATCGAAGAAGGCACGATGTCACAAGCGCTGCTGGTGCCTCAGCAAGCGGTGAGCCGCGACGCCACTGGCAAGCCGCACGCTTACGTGGTCGGCGCGGACGGCAAAGTTCAACAGCGCGATCTGCTCACCCAGCGCGCCATCGGCAATCAATGGTTGGTCACTGGCGGCCTGCAAGCCGGCGATGTGCTGGTCGTGTCCGGCCATCAGAAAGTGCACCCCGGCGCGCTCGTCGAAGCCATTCCTTATCGACCGTCCGCCGGCGAGGGTGAACAACTCGCTTCGCGCGTCGCGCCGTAACCGAATCAGAGAATCACCATGGTCCGCTTTTTCATCGACCGTCCTGTCTTCGCCTGGGTCATCGCGATCATCGTGATGCTCGCCGGTACGCTGGCGGTCACCACGTTACCTATCGCCCAGTACCCCGATATCGCGCCGCCGGCGATCTCGATCACCGCGAACTATCCCGGCGCGTCGGCGAAGACCGTCGAAGACACCGTGACGCAAGTGATCGAGCAAAAGATGAAAGGGCTCGATCGACTCGCTTACATGTCCTCGACCAGCGAGTCCTCGGGCCTGGTGACCATCACGCTGACCTTCGAGAACGGCACCGACCCGGATACGGCGCAGGTCCAGGTTCAGAACAAGCTCTCGCTCGCGACCGCATCGCTGCCGGAAGAAGTGCAGCGTCAAGGTCTCACCGTCGCCAAGGCGGTGAAGAATTTCGTGAGCGTGCTGGCGTTCGTCTCGAAGGACGGCAGCATGAGCGCGGCCGATCTGAACGACTATGTCGCTGCCAACGTTCAAGATGCGCTGAGCCGCGTGGAAGGCGTCGGCGATACGCAGTTGTTCGGCGCGCAGTACTCCATGCGCATCTGGCTGGACCCGAGCAAGCTCAACAACTATCACCTCACCGCGCTGGATGTGAGGAACGCCATCAGGGCACAGAACGCGCAGGTGTCCGCCGGTCAGTTGGGCGGCCTGCCCGCCGTCGCCGGTCAGCAGCTGAACGCGACGATCACTGCGCAGACGCGTCTGCGTACTGCCGAACAGTTCGAAGATATCCTGCTGCGTACGCAGACCGACGGCTCGCAAGTTCGCTTGCGCGACGTCGCGCGCATCGAGTTGGGCAGCGAAGCCTATATCAGTCAGGGTCGTTATAACGGCAAGCCGACCGCCGGCCTCGCACTGAAGCTCGCCACTGGCGCGAACGCGCTCGACACGATCCAAGCCATCGATGCCAAGGTCGAGGAACTGCGTCCGTTTTTCCCGCAAGGCCTGGAAGTCGTCAAACCGTACGACTCCACACCGTTCGTGCGGATCTCCATCCAGGAAGTGGTCAAGACCCTGGTCGAAGCCATCGTGCTGGTGTTCCTGGTGATGTATCTGTTCCTGCAGAACTTCCGCGCGACGCTGATCCCGACGATAGCCGTGCCGGTCGTGCTCCTCGGCACGTTCGGTGTGCTGGCCGCATTCGGCTTCACCATCAACACGCTCACGATGCTGGCGATGGTGTTGGCCATCGGTCTGCTCGTGGACGACGCCATCGTGGTCGTCGAAAACGTCGAGCGCGTGATGTCCGAAGAAGGGCTGCCGCCGCGTGAGGCCACCCGCAAATCGATGAGCCAGATTACCGGCGCGTTGGTCGGTGTCGCGCTGGTACTCGCCGCGGTGTTCGTGCCCATGGCGTTCTTCAGCGGCTCGACCGGCGTCATCTATCGTCAGTTCTCGATCACGATCGTCGCGGCGATGACGCTCTCGGTGCTGGTCGCGATGGTGCTCACTCCGGCGCTGTGTGCGACGTTGCTCAAGCCGGTTGATCCCTCCCATGCGCGAGCGACGACCGGATTTTTCGGTGCGTTCAATCGTTGGATGGATAAGGGCACGGCTCGTTACGAAGGCGGCGTGCACGGCATTCTCAATCGTCGTCGACGCTTCATGATTGCGTATGCGGTGATCGTGGGCATCGTCGCCCTGGTGTTCACGAAGATTCCGACGGGATTCTTGCCGGATGAAGATCAGGGCACGATCTTCGCGATCGTGCAGTTGCCGCCCGGCGCCACCCAGGACCGCACGCTGGAAGTGATCAAACAAGTCGAGCGCCATGTGCTCGAGGATCAGAAAGACTCGGTGGAATCCGTGCTCACCGTCGCGGGCTTCAGTTTCGCGGGTGGCGGACAGAACACCGGCATGGCGTTCATCAAGCTGCGCCCTTGGGACGAGCGTACGCGCCCGGATCAGCAGATCGGCGCGGTGGTCGCCAAAGCCTCGCAGTATTTCGCGACCATTCAAGATGCGCAGGTGTTCGCTTTCGCGCCTCCGGCCGTGACCGAACTGGGCAATGCCAGCGGCTTCGATCTGATGCTGCAAGATCGCGCCAATCTCGGCCACGAGGCGCTGATTCAAGCTCGCAATCAGCTGCTCGGCGCGCTCAGTCAGGAACGTGCGCTGGTCGGCGTGCGACCGAACGGGCAGGAAGACACGCCCGAGCTGCGCCTGGAAATCGATACTCACAAGGCCGGCGCGATGGGCTTGTCGCTCGCCGACATCAACGACACGTTCTCCAGCGCGTGGGGCAGCGTGTACGTCAACGACTTCATCGATCGCGGTCGTGTGAAGAAAGTGTTCATGCAGGCCGACGCGCCGTATCGCATGCTGCCGGAGGACATCAATCGCTGGTACGTGCGCAACGCCACCGGCGACATGGTGCCGTTCAGCGCGTTCTCACGCACCGAATGGACGTCCGGCTCGCCGCGACTCGAACGTTACAACGGCGTGCCCTCTGTCGAGATCCTCGGCATGGCGATGCCGGGCGCGGCGTCGAGCGGCGAAGCGATGGACATCGTCGAACGTCATGTGAAGGAGTTGCCTGCGGGCATCGGCTTCGAATGGACCGGCGTGTCGTTGCAGGAACGTGAGGCGGGCTCGCAGACGCTGATGCTTTACACGCTGTCGATCGCGGTCGTGTTCCTATGTCTCGCGGCGTTGTATGAGAGCTGGGCGATTCCTCTCTCCGTCATTCTCGTCGTGCCGCTCGGCGTGCTCGGCGCGCTCGTCGCCGCGATCCTGATGTGGAAGATGAACGATGTTTATTTCCAGGTCGGCTTGCTCACGACCATCGGCCTCGCATCGAAGAACGCGATTCTGATCGTCGAGTTCGCGAAGGATCTGTATGGCCGCGGCACTGCCTTGATCGAAGCCGCGGTGACGGCAGCTCGGATGCGATTGCGACCGATCCTCATGACCTCGCTCGCATTCATACTCGGCGCGTTGCCGCTGATGCTCAGCACCGGCGCCGGCGCTGGCGCTCGGAGCGCGCTGGGTTCGGCCGTGATCGGCGGCATGATCTCGGGCACGGTGCTCGCGATCTTCTTCGTGCCGCTGCTGTTCGTCGTCGTGATGAAAGTGTTCTCGCGCCGCCCCGCTCCGCGGAGCGATGCGCCCCTGGCCCTCGCCTCTCCGGCGGAGACGCATTGATATGAGTTACAGCAAGTTCTTGATCGGCGCCGTGGCGGCCTCGTGGCTGACCGGTTGCACGATGGCTCCCACGTATGAACGCCCCGCCGCGCCCGTGGCGGCGGAGTTTCCGGATGCGGGCAGCTCGAGCTCGACCATCGCCGACATTCAGTGGCGCGAGTTCTACGCCGATCCGAAACTGCGGGAACTGATCGATCTGGCGCTCGCTAACAACCGGGATCTGCGCGTCGCCATTCTCAACATCGATCAGGCACGCGCGCAGTATCGGATCCAGCGGTCGCAGAGCCTTCCGCAGATCGATGCGGTGGGCAGCGAGAGCGTGAGCCGTGTTCCTGCGAGCGTGTCACAAACCGGCGCCGCGATGACGATGCGGCAATTCAACGCGAACATCGCGATGAGCGCTTATGAGCTGGATCTGTTCGGCCGTGTGCGCAGTCTGAATGGCCAGGCACTCGAGACCTTTCTCGCCACCGGTGAAGCGCGCAAGGCGACGCAGATCAGCCTGATCGCGGAGGTTGCCACTGCCTATCTCACTTGGGCGGCGGATCTGGAGCAACTCGCGCTCGCTCAACGGACGTTGAAGAGTCAGAGCGAAAGTTACGATTTGACCAAGCGGCGGTTTCAGCTGGGCAGCGCGTCCGAGCTGACGTTGCGACAGATTCAAACGAGCGTCGATACGGCGCGCGTGAATGTCGCGACCTACACCAGACTGATCGCTCAAGATCGTAACGCGCTCGTGTTACTGCTCGGCACTGCCCTGCCGGAACATCTCACGCCTGTGTCGTTGAGCGACACCGTCAGCACCGTCGCTGAATTGCCGGCCGGCTTGCCTTCGGATCTGCTGACTCGACGGCCCGACATTCTTCAGGCCGAGCACGAGCTCAAAGCGGCGAACTTCAACATCGGCGCGGCGCGTGCGGCTTTCTATCCTCGCATCACGCTGACCGGCGCGGCCGGCACCAGTAGCAACGATCTCAACGGACTTTTCGCCGACGGCTCCGGCGCGTGGAGCTTCGTACCCCAGATCAACATCCCGCTGTTCTCGGGCGGCGCCAATCGCGCCAACCTCGACGCGGCGCATGTCGGCCGCCAGATCGAAGTCGCTCGCTACGAGCACGCCATTCAGACCGCCTTCCGCGAAGTGGCCGACGCTCTCTCCGAACGCAACACGCTCGGCGACCAGCTCGCCGCCCGCGAGTCGCTCGTCGAAGCCAGCTCCACCAGCTTCCGTCTGTCGCAGGCCCGCTTCGATCGCGGCGTGGACAGCTACCTCGACGTCCTCGACTCGCAACGCTCCCTCTACACCGCCCAACAAGGCTTGATCGACGCCCGGCTCCAGAAGCTCACCAATACCGTGACTCTGTACAAGGCGCTGGGCGGCGGCTGGTCGGAGTAGGAGGTTCCCGCCGGGGCGGTTCTGGCTTACAATCCCCGCCCTTCGCCGGGCTGGCTTAGCTCAGTTGGTAGAGCTACTGATTTGTAATCAGTGGGTCGGGGGTTCGAGTCCCTCAGCCAGCACCATCTCCAGATCCAAGAACGTCCGCAGACGTTACTCGAAGCAAGAAATCCGCTGGTTTTTCCCCGGAATTCCATCCACCGCTATCCGAAGCCGTCCGTTGACAGCCTAGCACAGTCGGGGGTATGTGTAGGGGTATCCTTCACTTCCCCACCTCCGATACCCCCATGCTAACCGAGACGGCCGTGCGAGCCGCGAAAGCCACGGAGAAGCCCGCGAAGTTGTTCGACGGTGGCGGCCTGTACCTCTTGGTCAATCCTCAAGGCTCGCGCCTCTGGCGATTGAAGTACCGAGTTCATGGCAAGGAGAAGTTGCTGGCCATCGGCGCTTACCCGGATGTTTCTTTGAAGCGCGCACGAGAGAAGCGGGACGAAGCGAGGCGGCTGCTGGCCGATGGCATCGATCCAAGCGCTCAACGTCGGGCTGAAAAGCTCGCTGACGCCAACACCTTCGAGGCCATCGCGCGTGAGTGGCTAGAACTCCAGCAAAAGAAACTCTCCGCGACGACCTATACGAAAGCGCTGTGGCTATTTGAGACATTGCTGTTTCCGTCCCTCGGCTCGCAACCGATTCGCAAGCTCACAGCGGCCGACGTTCTTGCCACGATCAGGCGTATTGAGGCTCGCGGGAAACACGAGACGGCGCACCGTGCCAAGCAGCGCTGCGGACAGATATTCCGGTTCGCTGTGGCCACCGGCCGAGCAGATCGCGACCCGACGTCTGACCTACGTGGCGCACTGGCGCCGGTGGTTAGGACCAATCGGCCCGCCATCACCGAGCCAGAGCAGATCGGGCAATTGCTCAATGCCATCGACGGCTATACCGGCCATGCGTCGACTGCCTTCGCCCTGAAGCTCGCGCCGCTGCTGTTCGTTCGGCCGGGAGAGTTACGCGGCGCCCGATGGGAAGAGTTCGAACTGACGGGCAAGGAACCGTTGTGGCGTATTCCGGCCGAGCGAATGAAGATGCGGGAGACCCACATCGTTCCGTTGCCGAAACAGGCCGTGCGGCTGCTTGACGAGCTGCGGCCTTGGAGCGGAAGCAGCGAGTTCCTGTTCCCCTCCGTCCTGAGCCACAAGCGCCCGATCTCCGATAACACCATCAACGGTGCCCTGCGCCGGCTCGGATATGCGTCCGACGAAATGTGCGGCCACGGCTTCCGCGCGATGGCATCGACGTCGCTCAACGAACAGGGCTGGCATCCAGACGTCATCGAGTTGCAGTTGGCGCACGCCGAGCGGAACAAGGTCCGCGCCGCCTATAACCGCGCCGAGCGAATCCAAGAGCGCCGCAAGATGATGCAGGCATGGGCAGATTATCTCGATGGGCTCAAGGCCGGTGGGAATATCGTCGCAATCAGGAGCGCTGGGTGACGGGACGGAGGAAAACCACCGCGTCGTGGAATGCGCGCCCGAAGAAGGTCATGACGGCGGACGAGTTGAACGATATCAATCGAGCGTTCTGGGAAAAGCGGGCACTGGTCGAGCGAGTCGAAGCAGCAACAGGTCTCACTGAGAAACAGAAGAGGCTATTGCTCGAACGTGCCCCCCGAACGATCGATGAACGCATCAAGGCCGAGCGACAGGCAGAAGAGGATCGGAAGTTAGGTCAAAAATTTCGAGAGCATGCGAAGCGCGGCCAAGCGATCCAGTCGTCAGCAGCGAACGCCAAAGCCGAGGCGTTCGTCAAAGCTGTCGCCGCGCTTCGCAAGACCAACGCTTCGCTATCGCAGACGAGCGCCGTGCGCCAACTTGCGAAACGCAGGAACGTATCCGAGTCCACGGCCTGGGAATACATGAAGCGCGCTAAAAACCACTCCGGATAGCCTTGCGCCGGAGTGGGGTGTGCCGTCGATTGTTCGCATCCGTCACCATTCATACGGATGCACTCATGACCGACATGCTTCACCTCGACCGCCTCCCGGCAGTTCTCGAACAGCGCGGCGATGGCCGCTCCAGTTTGTACCTTGATATCCAGCGCGGCATCTGGACCCGACCCGTTCGCCTCGGTCGTTCCTCAGCGTGGCCGCGTCACGAAGTCCAAGCGCTCATCTGCGCACGCATCGCCGCCGCCACCACCGATCAGCTCCGCAAACTCGTCCACGAACTACATCAGCGTCGCTTGGCAATGATGCCGTCGCCGCGCGACGTTCTCGACCAACGGTCGGATGTGTGAGCTGCGCCATGGCTCGCAGCGTCAAGCGTTGGGATTGGGCGGAGCAAGTGATGGGCCCGCAGGGCCCGGACAATCACCGCCTCAGACTCACCGCTATGGCTCTTTTCATGCACATGAACGAAGAAGGTCGGTGCTGGGTTGGTCAACCCAGAATCGCCGAGCGGACCGGCTTTGGCGAGCGTTCGGTACGGCGCCACGTGCAGTCGCTAGAGCGCGATGGATGGATTCAACGGAGCTTCGTGAAGGACAGCGGCAAGGCATGGCGCCGGACGGTTTATACCGCATCGATTCCTGATTCCGTCGAAGCTCCGGCCAATCTATCGCCGCATGCTGGCATCCCGGCCGATGGAATGCCATCGCAAGAAGCTGCTGCGCCGGTGGAAAAAACATACGTTCCGGCCAACGCAGAGAGTGTTCCGGCCAAGCCGAGCGAAGGTGCGGCCAATTTGATCTCAGATGCGGTCAATAGGTGGCCGCTGAACAGGGATCTTGAACAGGGAGTAGAACCGGTATTTAAAACCTCTTCGGCGATTCCGCCTCGTCAAAAGGAATACAGTCCTTTCCAGAACCCTTTCAGCGAGAGTAGGAAACCCAAGAACGCTCATAGCTTCGAGCAGATAAACGAGCGGGTCGAGTACGCCTTTGTTCAACTCCACTTGGGAGGCACTGCTGTCAGCCTCACGGACTACAGCCTTATCAGAAAACTGACCGGCTACACGGAACAGCAGGTCAAGGCTGCCATTACGCAGCTGATCGATCGCAGACGACTGCCGGTCCAGCCCCGAAAAGAATCAGCACCAAAGCCAGCCATAGAACTCGACGACGCAAACTTGACCCGCTAGCAGGAACGGAAACAAACGGAAAGGTTTTCAAGGGAAGGAAAAGGAAGGTTCTGCGGCAAAAGGCCCCGGCCGCGAGCACCGGGCTGACGTTCCGATTAGCTCGAAGCGCTCGGCGGTCGCGGAGAGTTGTTCTCCAGCAGCACATCGATGATCCGCGTGATGAATCGCTGCTGCGTCTTGGATAGCGCTTGTAAGCGCTCCGCATGTCGCATGACACGTGGCGATAGGCGCCGCTTTGGAACGGCTGCCGGTCGCGCCATGCCGATCAGCTCTTCCACAGGAACGGCGAACACCTTCGCGATCTTGGCTAGGATGAGCACTGAAACTCCACGCTCGCCCACCTCGTACGCGAAGACCGCTTGCTGAGAGACGCCGATTGCCCGCGCCAACTCGGCTTGCGTCATGTGTCGCGCCTTCCGTAGCTGAGCAATGTGGGGGCCGAGTACCGCAAAGTAACGTTTGGTTTCAGCGCGTATCGTCATCATGGCCGCGCCTTCATGTGGTCGAGCGCCTCCAGCCCGCGTTCGACCAAGAGCACAATGGCGACGAGCACGTCAGCGAGGCAGTGCCCTTCGATCAAGTCGTGCGTGGCCGCACGCTCCGCCGCAGTGGCCACCGCATGCGCCACCTGAAGGTTACGGATGGCCAGCACGACCGCATCCCCTGACGCGCGTGCAGGCCGCGCACTGCCCTTCAGGGCCTTCATTGGCCACCGCCCAGCTGACGCAGCTGTCGTTCAAGCTCTTCGATCCGCTCCAAACAACGCGCAGCCAATGCCACCACGCTGTCCAACGTATCGGCGGCACGGTTGAGCCGGAAACGAAGCGCATCTTGTTCAGCGCGAGTGGCCCTCGCCGTCGCGCGCAACACGAGCGCAGTTGCGCGCGCCTCCGCCAGCTCGGTAATGACGCTCACGCGGCACCTCCCTGCGTCGCACGGAACTTGGCTTGAACGCCAGTCAGCGCGCCATTCAGATCAGCGCGAGCGGACGGATGACCTGGGAATGCGTGGATCGCGCTTTCTGATGGGAACGACAGATACGGGGACGTCCCGCCGAGCGGGGTACAATTGCAGCCAGCCATGACTACACCTCGGTTGTGCGGTTGTGGTTAGGCCGTCGCCGGTGTTAGCGCACTGGCGGCGGCCGCTCACGGCTAGCGGATAGCGTGCGGGGGTATTTCTGGGGGTATAAGCGTTTTTTGGCGCTCGCCTGAGGCTGTAAAAAGGCCGAAATCAGCCTATTCCTTCGAGTCCCTCAGCCGCACCATCTCCCGATCGCGCCAGGCTAGGCAGCCACTGTCAGCCTGACGCCCAGCGAGTCCAACACCTTCCGGACCGTTTCGTATCGCACCTTGGCGCCGGGTGCGAGCGCCTTGTACAGGCTCTCTCGCCCCAACCCTGACGTCTTCGCGATTTGAGAAACGCCGCGGGCTTTCGCCACATTGGCCATCGCGCGAAGAAACGTATCGGGGTTCGAATCTTCCAGCGCTGCCGCAAGGTACTCAGCGATGAGTTCCTCGTTATCGAGAAAATCAGCGGCGTCGAATGGCGCAAGCTCCACGGCGCGCGACTTGGTCTTCGCTCGTCTTTTCGCCTTCTTCATTCCTCATTCCTCCAATTCGCGCGCAAGCTGAATCGCACGCTTGATGTCACGGTTTTGCGTGGACTTGTCTCCACCCACCAGCAGCACGTACACGACCCTGCCCTGCCGCGTGAAATACACGCGGTAGCCTGGCCCGGCGTGGATGCGCATTTCACTGACGCCCTCGCCAACCGGCACACAGTCACCGAAGTGCCCCAACTCGGCTGCATCCAGCCGTGCAAGGATGCGCGCCTTGCCATTGAGATCCTGCAGGCGCCGCAACCATTCGGCGAACTCCGCCGTCCGAAGCAGGGTGTTTACTATTTCCATTGTATCCGTCCGGATACAGAAATGCCAATCTCGATCATGTTCGCCTCGTCCTTGAACCCTGGCGATCGTCCCATCTCGCGCGGGGCTGAGAACGACGGAAAAAGAGGCGGAACCTCGGTGTTCGCCCCCTTCCATTTTTCTGGAATTGTGCTCTGACGATCGGTGTATCGCGGCACGCCATGGCAGACAGCCACGGCCGAAGCCGCGCGCGCCGCGAGCACGCGCGGCCACTCTCTTGCATCCTTCGCCGAGTTCGTTACCGTGCGCCGCATGCCATTCCCGGCAGGACGCTAGAAGTAACTCATGATCGCACGAAGCCTGACCTTCCTTGCCTGCATCGCGCTCTCATATACCGCGACCAGCGCGACGCCTCCCGCCCCGGTGAAGCTGTGGCGGCTCGACTGCGGCGCCATCTTGGAAAACGACCTGAATTTGTTCTCCGACACCTATGCGTACACCGGTCAATCCAAAGAGTTGACCGTCAGCTGTTATCTCATCAAACACGGCGATACATACATGCTGTGGGACACCGGATTGTCGACCGAGGCGCTCGGCAAGCCGTTGCAGGGACCGGGCGCGACGGGTGAGAGCTTGCGCAAATCGCTGCCGGATCAGCTGAAGGTGCTCGGCGTTGAGCCGGAACAGATCGAGATCATCGGGATCAGCCACTATCATTACGACCACACCGGACAGGCGGCCTTGTTTCCAAAGGCGCGACTGTTGATGGGCAAAGACGATATCGCCGCGCTACGAACGCCGGGCAGCGAACGAGCGAAGCCGCTGGCGCATTGGCTCAGCGGCGAAGGCAAGCTGGAAGAGCTCGGCGGCGACAGGGATGTGTTCCGCGATGAAAGCGTGGTCGTGCTCGACTTGCCGGGTCACACGCCAGGACATCATGGATTGTTAGTGAAGCTCTCGAAGCAGTACGTCTTGTTATCCGGCGACGTGGCGCACTTCGAACAAAACTACGCCAACAACGGCGTGCCGATCTTCAACACGGATCGAGCCGATTCGCTCGCGTCGCTGGATCGATTCAAGGGCATCGCGAAGAACCTGCGCGCGACCGTGGTGATTCAGCACGAGTACGCCGACATCAAGAAGCTGCCGGCCTTTCCGGCGTACGCGGAATAACAAACAAAAGGGCCCGCGACTCACGCCGCGGGCCCCTCGATTTTCAACGAGCTCGTATTACTTCTTCTTTCGCACAGCCTTCACCGCCGCTTCGGCGTTGACGAAGCCGTAGCCGTCGAGCGGGCTGTAGCCCTTGCCGATGATGTTGAAGAACTCGCCACGGAAGCCGCCGCCACCTTCGTACGTGCCGAAGAAGCTTGCGCCGCCCGGAACGACCTCACCCGACGGAATCAGCACGCCGCCGCCCAACAAGTCGGCGGAGTTACCACCGGCCGCGACATTCGGCCCGGCGGCATCGGCTTCGTCGCGATCGATGCCGAACGACAGCAAGTCGCCGCTACGGAACGAGCCCGGTCGGAACGCCAGATCGAGCTGCTTCCACTGACCGGCGACACCCGGCGGATCGGCCGGCTGCGACAGCGTGGCCGTGACATCGGATGCACTCAATCCTACCGTGCGCCCCACCACGAACGGTTGACCCGGCGCGGGCGCCGGTGTGCTGCGCTCATCGAACACGATGCCTCTCGGCGTCTGAGTCACGTCGCCACCGCTGCCGTTGATCGACAGGCTGGCCAGTTTTCTCAAGCCGAGCTGCGTGATCGTGAACACGTTGGGATCGAACTGACTGATGGAGTTCTGATCGGCCGACGCATTGATCGCGATCAGGCTGCCACCCGACAGCGCGAAGCCCGACGAGAAGAACGGATCGAGGTCGTGACGGAACGCGCTGTCTTGCAGGATCTTGCGCATGCGCTCCGGTTTGACCGAGCCCGGACCGCCTGCCGCGTCGAGCACCAGCGCCGCGACGGCCGCCGCGTGCGGAGCTGCCGCACTGGTGCCGAAGAAGTTCGGGAAGGTGTCCGGATCGACGATCGAGTCCGTGGTGAAGAACGTGGTGTTGGCCCCGTCCATCGCGGCCATGTCCGGCTTCTGACGGATCTGCGGCGAGCGATAACGTTTGTTGTTCTTGTCGAAATAGATCGTCGACGGTCCGGGCGACGTGAACGCCTCCGGAACGAACGGCGCGTAGAACGCATAGGCGGCGACACCCATCGCACCTTCCGCCGAGTTGTGACCGTAGGTCACGGGCCCGAGATAGCTGAAATACTCCTGCGGATTCACGCCGCTGAAGCCGACGTAACGAATGCGATCCGCGACGTTCCGGTTCTTGCTGTTGGGAGTATTGGCGCGCGCAATCACCATTTGCAGCGTGGCGCCCGGCAGCTGACCGATTTCCACCGGTCGATTGGTGAAGCGATTCTGCTCCGCGAACGAGCCGATGAACGTTCCATTCGGGAGGAAGAACAGCAAGTTGTAATCGGACAGCACTTGCTCGACCACTTCCACCTGCTGCACGCGATACGAGTAGTCGCCGAACTGAGCCGCCCCGAAGCTGTCGACCACGACCGTGTACGTGCCAGCCAGCGGCAGCTCGAGAATCAGCGACTCCGGATTGGTGGTGGAATCGACGAACTGAATCTGCTGACCGTTCGGATCGATCAATGTGAAGGTCAGGTCCGGATTCGGCGTGCCGGTGGTGGTGGTGTCGGCATCGACGAAAATCTCCACCAGCTGCCCCGCCGTGCCGGGGAAGGTGAATGTCGATGTGCCGCCCGGGGGCACCGTGCTCACGCCGGAAACGATCGGCGCGCCCACCGGCGTCGGCGGCACCGGATCGTACGGCTCGTTCCACTGGAACACGATGGTGCTGCCGTTGGTGAACGCGATGGTCTGCGCGATATCGACGTTGCCGCCGCCGGCGAAGTTATGAAAGCCGCCTGCGTACAGCGCCGGATCGACGCCGCTGAAGTCGAGATTCGTGCCGGCCCACGAGGACGAGTTGCCCGGCACGATGCGAACCTTCGAGTCGTACGCCTGAGTCGAGGGACGATTGCCCGCCGAGGAGAAGTACGAGACGCCCTTCGCCGCGACTTCATCGACCGCCTGCGCGACGATGCCGTCCTGGAAGAACGGTTCCGCCAGATAGATGATGTCATCGACGATGATGTCCGCCTTGAAGCCGGGCACCGCGTTCGGCGCTCCGGGGAAGCCGGCGAGCGCGCGAATGTTGTTGGCGAAGTTCACTTCACCGCCGTTCGCGGTCGCGAAGCCGAGTCGCGCCTTCGGTGCCAGGTCATGCACGATTTGCAGCATCGCGCGGCCTTCATCCGACGCCGCCGGCCAGTCCTGAAGCACGACCACCGGCTCGGTGTTGCCGAATGGATTGCCCGCGCCGGGCAAGTCACCGGTTGAGATATCCGCAGCCGCGCTGTTCGGCGCGACGTTGGTATCGTAGCTGTCCGACATCACGCCAACGGTGATGCCCGCGCCATCGATGCCGGGAATCTTGTCAACGCGGTGTTGAACGATGCCCTGGCTGTCGGTGGCACCGACGTTGGTGACCATCGGGCTCGAGGGCACCACCGCGAGCACGCCTTTTTTGCCGGCGATGCTCAACAACGAACCGCTGGGAACATAGGCTTCGACCACGCCGGCACGGTACGTCAGGTCCGTGGCGGTCACTTCCACGCCCGCCGTGCTCTTCAAACTTTGTATCACCGCCGCCGCCGGCACTTTTCCATCGAGTGAAATGCGCACCAGCGCGCGGCCGGCATCATCGAACTGTATCGGATGAGTCAACTGAAGCTCGGAAACCGCGGCTCGGCGTGCGGCGGCGGCCGGCTGTGCAATCTGTTCAAGTCCGCCGCCCAGATTGGCCGCGGTCGGCTTGGCATCGATCAGCGGCGAAAATCCCAGCGCCGCGGCTGTTAGAACGAGCGTTGGCGCGGCCAGGCGCGAGGCGCCGGATCGCGGCCGACGCAACCTCTCATGACTTTTCATGAAACGTACTCCGTGTTTGGGTTCCGACGGGGTGCCAGATCGTTGTTGTTGTCGGGGCGACGATGCGCCCGAAACACATCGGATCTTCCTACGTGAATGATCACGTTTGGCCGACGCTACGCCGACCGACGATCCGATTCAAGCCGCATTGCTGCCGATACACCGGATGTTTGCTAAATGCTTTACCCCGGGCGCGAACGTTGTTACAAACACCGACTTGTTTACTGACACCGGCGCTGAAAATAGTTGTGGACCGCTCCAACCGCCGTCTTTTGTTTGTATTGCTCGCCCTGTACGCGGCGTCGAGCCTGATTCATTTTGTACACAACGCCGAATTTCTCCGTGACTACCCGGGGCTGCCCGCCTCCTGGTCTCGCGGCGGCGTCTACGTAGCCTGGTTGGCGATGACTGTCGTCGGCGGTATCGGCGCGGCCCTGGTATACCGGGCGCAGGAATCGATCGGGCTATTGTTACTGGCGGTCTACGCGGCGCTCGGGCTGGACAGCCTTGGTCACTATGTGGTCGCGCCGCTCTCGGCCCACAGCTCGATGATGAATACCACCATCCTGCTCGAAGTGGGCGCGGCGGCGCTGGTGTTGTTGGAAGTCACGCGTCGTGCCTATGGCCTGATCAGGAGCAAATCGGCTCGCGATGGAGTACGCTCCTGACTTTCGGATTCAGGTGCGAGCGCATGTCCATCGACGGCCGACACGACATTGAAGGGTTGCAGCGAATTGGCGCGATCGTGGCGGAAGCGCGGGAAGCGATGGGCGCTCGTGTGGCCGCCGGCGTGACCACGGCGGAACTGGACGCGATCGGCAAAGAGATTCTGGATCGTCATGGCGCCCGCTCGGCGCCGCAACTGGCATACGGATTTCCCGGCGCCACCTGCATCAGCGTCAACGACGACATCGCGCATGGCATCCCGTCGTCCGAGCGCGTTCTGCGGGAAGGCGATCTGGTCAACATCGATGTCTCCGCCGAGCTCGACGGCTACTGGGCCGACACCGGCGCGAGCTTTCCCGTCGGCGCCGTCTCCGTTCAGTCCTCGCAGCTGCTGAAAGCCACCCGACAGGCGCTGGAAGACGCGATGGAACACGCAACCGCAGGCGCTCCGATGCACAACATCGGTCGCGCGGTCGAGCGTCGGGCGAAGCAATGCGGTTTCAAAGTCGTGCGCAATCTATGCGGCCACGGCGTGGGTCGTTACATTCACGAAGAACCCCAGGTCCCGAATACGTTTCAGCCGCGGGATCGAACTGTGCTCAAGGAAGGCTGGGTCATCACGATCGAGCCGTTCCTGACGACGCGAGCGAGAACGGCGGTGACCGCTCCCGACGGCTGGACGCTGCGCACCCCGGACGGCAGCCGAGGCGCGCAGTTCGAACATACAATGATCATCACGCGCGACCGTCCCATCGTCGTGACGTGATTCAGCGCCAGCTGCCCTCACGCATCGACACCCTGCGGCTGATACTTCAAACCGATCTCATATCGACGGCCGGTTAATGATTCAGCACTACCACCGAAATCGCGCCGTCCACATTGACGCCGTCGCTACTGTTTCTCAGCTCGAGCGGCCGACCGAGAATGCCTTGATAAGTGTGGCTGAAGGTCGTCTTGCCTTGGGCTTTGTCCGCCTTCGTCGGCGTCACCGTCACTTGTAGTTCGTAGTTTTCCGCGTTCAGCCGGCGTACCGACATGGCCACGACGTTGGGCGGCAGATCCAGCGTGAAGCGTTCGCCCGGCCGCGTCTCGAAAGTGGAGCGCACCGTGTTGTCGGTGCCCTGGCTCGCGACGCGAATTTCGTAATGCGCTCGAAATACTTCCGTCGCGTCGGCCGCTCCCGCTGCGAGCAAGGTCGCGACCGAAAGAACTGGCAGTGTGTTACCGAAGGTCCTCATTCGATTGGTCTCCGTACTCGATTTTCCCGCCGGTCTATTCGCCATTGCCGCCCGGCTGGAGGCGGCCGGACACGTCGTCGGCAAGCGACGCCGGGCGGCGACGAACCTCCGAGTCTGCCTATTGAACTGGCTCGGGTACCTGTATATAACAACAGTTCCCAGCTGCCGTTCTCCCCGCCATGGACTACCGCGATCCCATCCTCGTCATCGACGAGACCATTCAGAACCTGGTCTATCTCGTTGAATGGTGGCTGGAAGATCTGGACGATTCGGCCGTGACCGATTTCGATTGGCTGAGACGCGAGGACGTCAAAACGATTTCGGCTTTGCGCGCGACACGACGGTTGCTGCCACGCCTGCGCATCGTTCGTTCCAATTACGAAAGCAGTCCCGTGCTTCCAGACGCAACGGGTTTTTCACGCGACCGCGCTTTCGACGAGTACTGCGAGCGCAGCCGTATCCAATTGCAACCATTACTGCAGCCGCCCGGCGACGGGCCGCCGCCAGGAACTTGATGCTCGCGCATGGCGTTCGCTGCGTGTTGGCAAACGCGAGGAGAACGCTATGGAACGAGTGGAAAAAACCGTTGACGTGAATTGCCCGATTCGCACCGTGTACAACCAGTGGACTCAGTTCGAAGAGTTCCCGCGCTTCATGGCGGGAGTGAAGGAAGTTCGTCAGCTCGACGATACTCACGTCCACTGGCATGCGGAGATCTGGGGCAAGGACAAGGAGTGGGATGCGGAAATCACCGAACAGGAGCCCGACAAACGGATCTCGTGGAAGAGCGTTTCAGGCGCGCCCAATGCAGGCACCGTGCGTTTCGAACCGTTGGGCGCGGACAGCACCCGCGTGCGTCTTGTCATGGCATATGAGCCGGAGGGCGCGATAGAAAACATCGGTGACGCCGTCGGCATCTTCAGCGCGCGTGTCGAAAATACGGTGCAGGATTTCAAGAAATTCATCGAGTCGCGCGGCCGCGAAAGCGGTGGCTGGCGCGGTGAAGTCGACGACAGCCGGCCCGTTTGAGCCATTCCACCTCGCTTGCGCGCCGTGATTGCGTCCGGAACTGACGCGGTCACGGCGCGTTCGCTTCCTGTCGAAGCTATGAATTGCCCGACTGTCGGGAGTCATATCTCATGTTTGGAAAAAGTTATAAGTGAGGTGGGTCATGAAAGTTGCAACCATGCTGCTGATGGCGGCGCTGGGCACGGCGAGTGCCGCGTCATTCGGAGCCGATACGATCTCGGCCGAGGATTTCGTCAAGAAGGCCGGCGAGTCAGGTCTGGCTGAGGTCGCGCTGGGCAAGCTCGGGGTCGAGAAATCCGGCAATGCCCAGGTGCGAGCATTTTCCCAACAGATGGTCGCGGATCACACCAAAGCCAACAAGGAGCTGACGGCCACGGCGCAGGCCAAGAACCTGAAAGTGCCGACCGAACCGAGCATGGTGCACAAAGGCGTGATGGAGAAATACCAGCATCAGACCGCCGACACCGACTTCAACCGAGACTTCATGCAACGCATGGTCAAGGATCACGAAGCGGCGGTGAAGCTGTTCCAGACCGCGGCCAACGACTCGACGCTGGATCCCGATCTGCGTTCATTCGCCAAGAAGACTCTGCCGACTCTGGAGCATCACCTGAGCGAGGCGCAGCAGTTGGAAGCGACTCTGGCGAAGAAGACCTGAGCGAGACGAGAACCATGAGCGGAAGCCAACCCTCGGTTGGCTTCCGCTCGATTCGCTTTACCCGAATCAATCGCCTCGATCGCCCTGCCCCGGCTTGGCCTTGCGCTTGGCTCGCTTGCGACGATCTCTCGACAGCGACGCGCTCACGTCGTCACTCTCCTTGAAGCGGCCCGTCTTGGACCGGCGCACGTAGCGCTTGTCACCGCGCGGCGCGATCAGCGTGCGCTTCGCCGCCTTGCGCGTGGACTTCTTCTTCGTCGACTTTCTCTTCGTCGATTTGCCTCGGGCTGACGAGCCGCGGGCTGACGAGCCGCGACTCGATTGCTTTTTCTTTGCACGTTTCCTGGTTGCCATGATGCCTCCTGTGGTTAGTCCCCTGTCATCCCTGAATTCAACCCGGCACTCAGGGCGGAGTTCCCTCCGCGCGCCGTTCGAGTTGCAGTTGCATCACGATTCCCCGGGCCCACGCATTGGCGTCGGGGTCGATCGGTGGATAGGGAATATCCGCCCGGCGCTCACGCAACTCCGCGCTCGACACGCCCAGCCGCCGATCTCGATTGGCGATCATTTGCGGGTCGGCCTGCCCATCGGCGGTGAAGCCCATCATGAGCATCGGCGCGCCGAGCGGGAGTCGGTCATGTCGATCCGTATGCCAGGTGTGCCAGGTCTTGCCGTAAGTGCCCGCCAGCTTGGTCATCAGCTCGCGCTCGACGACCTCCGGAATCCCCGGCGCGACCAATGAGCCCGAGCGCACTTCGTAGACATGGCTGTGCCACAGATGCTTCTCTTCCGGAGGCAGGCCGGCGAACAACGAGCCGCTGACGATGTATTCGACGCCCATCAACTTCGCATCCTCCTTGTTGCCATCGAAGATCACGCACTGAATCAGATCCTCGTTGACGTGTCCGCAGTAGTGATGCGCTTCCATCTGCGACTGCATGTCGCCGCTGTAAAAATGAAATCCGTCGAGATACGCATTGAGCTCGCCGAGCGGTACCTTCTCTTGCAATAAGCTTGCGCCGGACTCGAGCACTCTGGTTCGCGCCGCCGGCTCGGCACCCGGCGGTTTCACGTTTGAGCTCGTGTTGTCGCCGCCGCAGCCCGCGAGAAGCGCGCCCGCAATAAGCAGCGACGACGTTTTCCCCTTGCTCATTGAAACTGCCTCCCGCGCGGCGTAGTGCGAGCCCAATGCCGACATCCGGACAAAGTTCCTGATACGCAAAAGGACGCAAGGAACTTACGTCAACAGGCTGCGGTTGTAGTCCGCATGGATCAGCTCGTCGTCAATCGCCCCATCGTTGCTCTAACAATCAAGTGGATCACCGCACTGGCGAGCTGCACGTTGCTCGGCTGCCATCAATCCGAGCAGAGCGGGTTAACTCAAGTTAATGAGCTCTCCAATCCCAAGCCCGCGGCCGCCGAGACGAATGGCGCGCCTGTCCCCAGCTCGGGGCTTGCAAACATTTCGGTGCCCGCCGCTGCATCGCCGCCAGAAGACGGTCAATGGACGATGCCGGCGCGCGACTACGCAAACACGCGTTTCAGCGGGCTCGACGACATCAACACCGAGAATGTGCGCAAGCTGGAGCTTGCGTTTACATTCGCCACGGGCACGCTGCTCGGGCAAGAGTCGTCAGTCCTCGCGGTCGGCGACACGCTGTACTTCGTCACACCGTACCCGAACATTCTGTATGCAGTGGACCTGACGCAGCCCGGTGGCGGACTGAAGTGGAAGTTCGATCCCAAGCCCGACGCGGCGGCGCAAGGCATGGCGTGCTGTCAGCCGGTCAGTCGCGGTCCGGTCTATGCGAATGGCCGCATCTTTTACAACACGACCGACGCGCACACAGTGGCGGTCGATGCGGCGACCGGGCAACTGCAATGGAAAACTCGCGTAGGCGATTTCAACGTCGGCGAGACTTTCACGATGGCGCCGCTGGTCGTGAAAGACAAAGTGCTGGTAGGTAACTCGGGCGCGGAGTTCGGGGCGCGCGGCTGGTTGACGGCCCTCAATGCATCGGACGGTTCGGTCGCGTGGCGCGCCTATTCGACCGGCTCGGACAACGACGTTCTGATCGATGCCGCCGAATTCAAACCTTTCTATCCCCAGTATCGCGGCAAGGATCTGGGCATCACCCAGTTCCCGCCCGACCATTGGAAGATCGGCGGCGGCACGGTGTGGGGCTGGATCTCGTACGACCCCGAGCTCGATCTCATCTATTACGGCACCTCCAATCCCAGCCCCTGGAATCACGAAGTCCGACCCGGCGACAACCTCTGGACCAACGGCATCTTCGCGCGCGACCCGGACAACGGCCACGCACGCTGGTTCTATCAGCTCAGCCCGCACGACCTCTGGGATCACTCCGCGGTCAATGAAAATCTGATTCTCGACATGACCTGGGAAGGTCAGCCGCGCAAGGTCATCGTGCGGCCGGACCGCAATGGTTACATGTATGTGATCGATCGCGTCAGCGGCGAAGTTCTGGCCGCAGACGCGTATACCTATATCACCGCATCGAAAGGCGTCGATCTGAAAAGCGGTCGCCTGATTCATAACGAGGAGAAGATTCCCTCGCAAGGCAAGGTGGTTCGCGAGGTCTGCCCGAACTCGCCCGGCTCGAAAGACTGGACGCCCTCCTCGTTCAGTAAACGCACCGGTCTGATCTACATGCCCCACAACAACATGTGCATGGACTGGGAGGTCAAGCCGGTTTCGTACCTTGCGGGCACCGGCTATCTGGGCGTGAACGCACGTTTCTATCAGGGCCCCGGCGATCACGTCGGCGAGATGATGGCGTGGGACCCCGTGGCCCGACGCAAGCTGTGGGCCGTGCCCGAGCGCTGGCCTGTGTGGAGCGGAACGGCGGTCACCGCAGGTGACGTCGTTTTCTACGGCAACCTCGAAGGCTGGTTCAAGGCCGTGCACGCACGCACCGGCGAAGTGCTCTGGCAGTTCAAGACCGCCTCCGGAATCATCGGCCAGCCCACCACGTTTCGTGGTCCCGACGGTCGCCAGTACGTTGCGATTCTTTCCGGAATCGGCGGCTGGGCCGGCGCGATCGTGTCCAGCGAGCTGGATGAGCGCGACCCGACCGCCGCGAAGGGTTTCGGCAACATGATCGGCGAATTGAAGAAACAAAGCGGCATCGGTGGGATGCTCTATGTTTTTGCGTTACCTCGTTAGTCTGACATTGATCGGCTGCGGCCTGGTGGCGGGTTGCAAGCGCGAGACGCGCGCGTTTCACGATGAAGCGCCGACGGCGAGCAATGTCTCGCCGACGTCGTTCCGGGTCGGCGGCATCCCTCGCCCGGTCGCGAAGAATCCGGAAGCGGACAAATATGAGGGCAACGCGTATCACATCGGCGAGGGCAAGCGCTATTACGAGTGGTACAACTGCTATAGCTGCCACGCCGCTGGCGGCGGCGACATCGGTCCGCCGTTGATGGACGACAAGTGGCGTTACGGTGGCGAAATCGAACAGATCTATTCCAGCATCGCCCAAGGTCGTCCCAACGGCATGCCTTCCTTCGCCGGTCACATTCCGGAACAACAGATCTGGGAGCTCGCCGCCTACGTGCGCGCAATGAACGGCAACGCGGCGAAGGATGCGGTGCCGTCGCGCGGCGACGAGATGAAGAACACCAAGCCGCTGACGCAGATCCCGCATCAGTCCATACACAGCGATCCACCCAAAGTGCAGCGATGATGGGCGTGCATCGAGCAACATGGCAGCGGGCATGCGGCGCGATGACGCTGATGCTGCTCGTCGCGGGCTGCTCCGGCAGACAGGCGGCGCTCGATCCGGCCGGCGATCAGGCTTCGATGATCGGCAGCTTGTGGACGCTGATGCTCTGGGTGTGCGGGCTCATGTACGTACTCGTGCTCGCGTTTCTCGCCCACGCATTGTGGCGAGCGCGCCATGTGCTATCGGCGGAACCCCTGACTCACGGATCGATGAGCCGGGCCGAAAAACCGCTGCGCATGGCGATCGGCGGCTGGTTCGGGTTGATCCTCGTCGGCCTGATCGTGCTCAGCCTGGGCAGCTTCTTCATCGATCGCAGCCTGGCGAACGCGCGGCTCGAGGATGCACTCAAAATCAAGGTCACGGCCGCGCAATGGTGGTGGAAAGTCGAGTACGAGGGCGAGACCCCGGACAGAAACATCGTTACCGCGAACGAGCTGCGACTACCCGCCGGCCGTCCCGCCGTGATCGAGTTGCAGGCCGAGGATGTGATCCACAGCTTCTGGGTGCCCAACCTCGCCGGCAAGCAAGACCTGATTCCCGGCCGCATCAATTCAATCGTGCTCACACCACGACGCGAAGGTGAATACCGTGGCCAATGCGCCGAATTCTGCGGCTTGCAACACGCGCAGATGGCGTTCGATGCCACGGTAGTGAACGAAAGCGACTTCGCCACGTGGCGTGAACGGCAAGTCCAGCCCGCGCCCGCGCCGAGCACACCGGAACAGGTGCGAGGCCATGAAATCTTCATGAGCGGTGCGTGCGTGTCGTGTCACCAGATCGTCGGCACGCCCGCCGCCGGCCAGACCGGACCTGATCTCACGCATCTCGCCAGCCGTCGATCGATCGCGGCCGGCGCCCGCCCGTATTCCGTCGAAGCCTTGCGCGACTGGTTGCGCGATCCTCACTCCATCAAGCCGGGCAATCACATGCCTCAGGTGCAATTGTCCGAGAGCGATTTGAACGCGCTGACCTCTTATCTGGATAGCTTGAAATGAGCGCCGCCCTGCCACGCGAACCGGGTGAGGCCGAGATCACCGCGCTCGAAGCGCAACTCACACACACTTGGGGCACGGGCCGCGGCTTTTGGGAAAGGCTGGCGACCGTCGATCACAAGATCGTCGGGCGTCGCTATCTGATCACGGCCTTCGTGTTCTTCGTCCTCGCGGGCGTGCTCGCCTTGCTGATGCGCACTCAGCTGCTGCGGCCCGAGAGCGGACTGATCGGTCCGGACCGCTACAACCAGATCTTCACCATGCACGGCACGACCATGATGTTTCTGTTCGCCGTGCCCATCATGGAAGCCGTGGCGGTGTATATCGTGCCGTTGATGTGCGGCACGCGAAATATCTCGTTCCCGCGGCTCAACGCTTACAGCTATTGGGTGTATCTGGCCGGCGGCATCATGGTGTGGGTCGCGTTCCTCCTGAACATCGGCCCGGAAACCGGCTGGTTCTCGTACGTGCCGCTGGCCGGGCCGGAGTATTCCGCCGGCAAGCGCACCGACTTCTGGGCGCAGATGATCACGTTCACCGAAGTGGCGGCGCTGGCGATCGCGGTCGAGCTCGTCGCGACGATCATGAAGCAGCGCGCGCCCGGCATGACGCTGTCGCGCATGCCGTTATTCCTTTGGTCCATGCTGGCCACCTCGATGATGATCATCATCGCCATGCCGGCGGTGATGCTGGCGTCCAGCTTCCTGATCTCGGATCGGCTGATCGGCACGCACTTCTACAATCCGGCCGAAGGCGGCGATGCGCTGTTGTGGCAGCACTTATTCTGGTTCTTCGGCCACCCCGAGGTTTACATCATTTTCCTGCCGGCGCTGGGCATGGTGTCCTCGATCGTCATCACGTTCTCGCGTCGAACCATCTTCGCCTACACCCTGATGGTCCTGGCGCTGCTCGCGACCAGCCTGCTTGCCTTCGGTCTGTGGGTGCATCACATGTTCGCCACCGGCATCCCGCACCTGGGCAGCAGCTTCTATACCGCGGCCAGCATGATGATCGCGATTCCATCGGGAATTCAGATCTTCGCGTGGATCGCGACGCTGTGGGACGGCAAGCCGCGCTTTCAATCGCCGCTGCTGTTCGTCATCGGCTTCATCGTGATTTTCGTGCTCGGCGGACTCACCGGCGTCATGCTCGCGGCCGTGCCTCTGGATCTGCAATTGCACGACACCTATTTCGTCGTCGCGCACTTTCATTACGTGCTGATCGGCGGCGCGGTGTTTCCGCTGTTCGGCGCGTTCTACTACTGGTTTCCCAAATTCACCGGCAGGATGCTCAGCGAGCGGCTGGGCCGGTGGAACTTCTGGCTGTTCTTCATCGGCTTCAACGTCGCGTTCTTCCCGATGCACATTCTCGGCCTGGCCGGCATGCCACGACGTGTGTACACGTACGCCTCGGGCCTGGGCTGGGAATCGCTCAATCAGCTCTCGAGCGTCGGCGCGTATCTGATCGCGATAAGCGTGCTGCTGTTCATCATCAATGTAGTGCGCTCCCTGCGCGTCGGCGCGCCAGCGGGCGACAATCCCTGGGGCGCGCCGACGCTCGAATGGGCGACGAGCTCGCCGCCGCCGCCGTACAACTTCATGCACGTGCCGGTCGTTACGGGCCGCGAAGCATTGTGGCAGCCGGGTCCGAGACAAGTGATGGAAGGTCTGTCGCCCTCGCATCGTGAAGTTCTGTGCACGACGATCCTGAATGCGGAGCCCGATCTGCGGCAGCCGTCGGCGACACCGAGTCTGTGGCCACTCTGGGCCTCGCTAGCCACCACCGTCTGGTTCATCGGCTCGATCTTCGATGCACGCGCCGTCATCTGGGGTGCGTTGCCGGTCGCAGTCTGTTTGATCGGCTGGCTCTGGCCCACTCCGCCACGACTGATTCGTGAAAGGAGCGCGGCATGAAACATCGTATCGTCGGCGAGGTCGCTTCGCTCCCCGACAGCGGCTTCAGTCATCGCACCCTGATCTGGTGGGGCGTGATCGGCTTCATCCTGATCGAAGGCACAGCCTTCGTGCTGGCCGGCGGCTCTTATTTCTTTTTGATGAATCACAGCACGCCGTGGCCGCCGCATCGCGTTCCGCCGGACCTGGCGGTCGCGACGGCGTTCACTGTGCTGATGCTGGTGAGCGAGCTGCCGAACGTGTGGACCGATCGGGTGGCGCATGCCGAACGTTTGTTACCGACACGAATCGGCCTGGCGATCATGAGCTTGATCGGCCTGGCGCTGATCGTACTGCGCTGGTTCGAGTTCCAGAACTTGAATGTGCGCTGGGATGAAAACGCCTATGGCTCCATCGTGTGGGCAGTGCTGTTCCTGCACACCGTGCATCTGCTGACCGATTGGGTCGACACGCTGGTGCTGACGGTGTTCGCCTTCATGCACGATCTCGAACGGACGCACTATTCCGACGTCGCGGACAACTGCCTGTACTGGCATTTTGTCGCGATTGCCTGGCTGCCGCTCTACGCCCTGCTGTACTGGGTCCCCAGGATGATGAAATGAACGGCTCGAAATCCCGATTGAGCTTCGGCATGAGCGTGCCGGGCTGGCGCGCCTGGGCCGGCCTGGTGGTCGGACCGATCGCGTGGGGCATTCATCATCAACTCGGATCCAACTTGAGCTACGCCGCCTGCGATCGCGGCCCGGACATGATCGCGCTGATCGTCGGCCTGGTCGCGTTGGCGGCCATCGGCCTGGCCGGCTGGCTGGGCTGGCGCGCGTGGCAACGTGCCGGCGGCATGGAAGTCGAGGAAGCCGACGCGCTCGAAGTCTTCATTCCGCTACTGAGCATCACCTCAGCCACGATGTTCGCGCTGCCGATCTTCGTGCAAATGCTCGCAGACCTGATCGTGCCGTCGTGTTTCGCCTGACAACACTCCTGCTGTCGATTGCCACGATCTTGTTATCGCCGACGCTGGCTTGGGGGCATCCCAGCCCGGTGCCGCACCAGGAACCGGGATGGACATTGACTCCGACCATTCTGATTCCACTAGCGTTGTCACTGTTGTTGTATGCGTATGGAGCCGCGCGCTTGCTGAAGCGCGCTCACCGGGGCCGCCCCATACTCCGCCGTCGCGCACTTTTGTTTGCTGCCGGATGGCTGAGTCTCGCCGCCGCAGCGATTTCTCCTCTGCACGAGGCAGGGGAAAATTCCTTCACGTTGCACATGGTCGAGCACGAATTGCTGATGCTGGTTGCCGCGCCGTTGCTGGTTTTGTCACGCCCTTTGGAAACCATGCTGTGGGCGTGGCCTGGCGCGGCCCGCAAACGCATTGGCGGCTGGGCGCGCAGCTCCGTCTTGCAAAGCAGTTGGCATTTCCTGAGCGGCGCGGTCACCGCGACAGTGCTGCAGGCTGCGGCACTGTGGTTGTGGCATGGGCCAATATTGTTCGAGCTCGCACTGGCGCAGGATGGCTGGCATATCGCTCAGCATCTGTCGTTTCTGATCTCGGCACTGCTGTTCTGGACAGCGATGATCAACAACAAACGAGCTCATGGTGGATACGGATCGGCCGTGCTCTGCCTGTTCGCGACCTCCGTCATCAGTGGTGCGCTGGGCGCGCTCATGGCGTTTTCGCAAAGCCCCTGGTACCCGCGCTATGCGTCGCTGGGTCTCGCTCCGTTCGGCCTGACGCCGGTGGAAGATCAACAGCTCGCGGGCCTGCTCATGTGGATTCCGGGCGGCCTGGTGCACGCGGCGGCGGCGCTCATTCTGCTAGCCGCGCTGTTGAGAGATTCGGGCCAAGCGGTTTCTGAAACATTGCCGACACAGGGACCCGATTTGCTTCCGCCGCGTTTTCCAGCCACGGATCCGGCGATCCGCGACCGAAGAATATAGCGAGACTTGCTGATAGGTTGGTCTCATCCAGTACCGTGTCTCGGGGGAGTCATCATGCGAGTGGCCAGAAAATCATCCTCGGCACATGTCGTCAAAATCGATCCTGCATTGAACCGGCCCGCCAACGCCGACGAAAGCGTGCCGGAAGCTTTAGTACCGGACGTGGTCCGCACGGACGTGCAACAAATGACGCCGGAAACTCCACAGACGCGCTGGCAGCGCATCGCGCGCCGCGCCTACGAGTTGGCGCAACAACGCGGCTTCGCGCCGGGCGCGGAGCTGGGCGACTGGTTGCAGGCGGAGAAAGAAATCGACGCGGCCGAGCAACAAAGGCAGGCCGCGCCGGAGAATCAGTTCACCGGTTAGCTCGCGCTCAACGGCGCGAGCCGGCCCCCTGAGTCAACATCGCGTAGCTTTCCTTGGCATGCTCGAGGTGGCTCATCACCTCGGGCAGCGTCTGTATGGAATATTTTCTCAGCGCCTCGTTCTGACCGGTGCTGATATGCCATTGCAGCAGGTTGGCGGTGCGCTGATGCTCCTGGATCTGAGCCGCGATATACGCAAGGTCGAAGGTCTGACCCGACGCCTTGTTCAACTCGTTGCGCACGCTCTGATGCTCCGGATCCAGATCCTTGGGCAGGTCCGGATTCAATCCCCGGCCCAGCTTCGATAACTGCTGGTTCGACCTGGTGTGCGCATCCACCATGCGGTCGGCGAACTCGCGGACCGATTTGTCGGTCGCCTTCTTCTGCGCGAGCTTGCTCAGCTCCACTTCGGCCTGGCCGCCGAGCGCCGCCTGACGCACGAACAACTTGTCTTGCGCGTTCGAGCCTTCGGGCGCGGGCTTGGCCATCTCCTTACCCGCCGTGTCGGGTGACATTCCCGCGGGATTGGTCTCTTCCTGAGCGAACGAAGCGGAGGCCAGCAGCGCGCAACTGCCGGCCAATACAAACGTCGATAAACGGCGTGACATCGCGATCTCCTCAATTACAGCGCCAGCATGTAAGCGACCAGGGAATCCTTCTCCTCGGCGGTGAGCTTCAAGCCGAGCACCAGGTTGAAGAACTCAACGGTGTCGGCCAGCGTCATCAGCCGGCCGTCGTGCATGTACGGCGGCGAATCCTTGATACCGCGCAGAGTGAAGGTCTTGATCGGCCCGTCCGGCATCGCGACCTGATCGTTGAACACCTGCCCGAGCTTGTAGAAGCGCTCGAGCTTCAGATCGTGCATCTGCTGATCGAGGAACGACTGCTGCGGAATGTGACAACCCGCGCACTGTCCCTTGCCCATGAAAACCTTCTCGCCCGCCAGCTCCTTCGCACTGGCCTTGCTCGGATCGAGGCGGCCGGCGGGATCGAGCTTCGGCGCGGGCGGGAAGTCGATCATGTTCTGCATCTGGGCCATCATCGCGACCTGGTTCGGTCGATCCGGCAGATGCACGCCCTTGCGCGTGGCGCTGACGTGGTCGCCGTTGAAGTACGCGGTGCGTTGCTCGAATTCGGTGAAATCCTCCACCGAGCGCAGCGAGCGTTTCGAGCCATGGATCTGTTGATTGAACATGCCGCGCAGGCTGGTGGTGTCGAGGCGGAAACGCGCCGCCTGCGGGCGCACGTCGGGCGTCAGGTGAAACGCGGCATTGCTATGGAAATTCTGGTGACAGTCGAGGCAGGCCACGCCGTTGCTCTGCTCGGCCACCTTGCGATCCTCGGTCTGGTTGAACTCTTCCTGCGGAAACGGCGTCAACAGCAGCCGCAGACCTTCGATCTGCACCGGCGTGAGAATGCCGACCATCATCGCGTAGTAATTGCGAATGGTGAGCAGCTTGCCGCCGCTCACGTCCCCTAGATCGGGACGATTGCTCAGGAAGATCGGCGCCGGGAATTCCGGCGTCAGGTGATCGGGCAGATCGAAGTCGACATCGAAGCGTTTGAGGTTGCGGTCCTCGGCGTCGCCGATCGCCTTGATCTGGTTTTCCGGGAACACCTGCCCGCCGGTCAGTTGCTTGACGTGGGGCAGCGGCAGAAAGCCGGCGGGCAACAAACCTTTCGCCTTGATGTCCTCCGGCGTCATGTTGGCGAGCGAGTCCCAAGTCGTGCCGGGACGTAACTTCACACGCACCCCGTCCTGCACGCCCTTGCGTCCGCCGGACATCTTCACGCCTTGCATGGGGCGATCGGACAGATCGTAGCGCTCGCTCATCAGGCTCTGTTGACGCCGCTGCACGGCTGGCTTGGCGGCTTCGTCGTTCCTTCTCACCACATCCAGCGGCAGCGTCGGCAAGGGCCGATAAGTGGCGTCCGGCGGCAATGAATCGGCGAGTGCGCCACCGCCGGCGGCGATACTCAGCACCGCGAGAGAAACTAACAATTTAGATTTGGGATTGGGGTTGGGTCGGCTTCCTGCGCTGGACGTTTGCATTCTCTAGATTCCTCGCTTGTTCTTGGGGGCTTGAAACAATCCGATCAACTCGCCCTCGGCCAGCACGTGGCCGCGCATAGCCTGTAACAGCGCGTCACGATTGAATCCTTCGGGCAGGTTGAGCTGGGTATCGAGTGCAAAAATCTGGAAGTGATAATGGTGCGGCGGATCGCCCGCCGGCGGACGCGGGCCGAAATAGCCGCGCTCGCTGTTCGAGTTGGTGCCGCGTCGGACGTCTTTGCCGAGCAGCGGCGTGGAAGCCTCGCGCACGTTCTCCGGCAAGTCGTGCAGCGAGGGCGTGATGTTGACGATGCTCCAGTGCACGAACGGCGTTGGCGAGCGTGCGTCAGGGTCTTCCATCATCAACACCACCGACTGCGTTCCATCCGGCAACGAAGACCATCGCAGCGGCGGTGAGATGCCCTGGCCGTAGGCGCTGTACTTTACGTCGATCGGGCCGCCGGCGCGGATCGCCGTCGAGGACACTTCAATCGTAGCGGGAGCATCGAACGCGTCCTTGGCGAGCGTTTGCGGATCCGCGCAGGCCAGCGCGCTGGCAAATATTCCCAAGTAAACGATGCCCACCCTGGTGCTCATACGCGCTTCGCTCATGTTCCAGCACGCAAAGGCCGGCGAGCGGACAAAGTTCCTCAACCCGGACTCATTCGAATCCCGCCCCCCCGGCGAACGCGGTTCTGCCAACCGACATGCCGATTTGTAACGAGCCAGGGAACAGCCGGGACCGTGTGCGCTGTTTACTTATGTTATTGAGAGCATCGCACTCACAGACTACGCTTCGCTGCGCGACAGCGTCGGTTGAAGGCGCTGCCTGCGCATGTTGCCCGTCGGGTTCGGGCATCGAATCGGCGACCTGTGAGCGTAGGGATGCAGCGCTTGCCCCGACGATCGCCGGCCCCACCGCGACCGTAATCACAACAATTAACCCGGGTTAATATCATCGCGCGGGACCAAAACGTATGCTGAGCCGTTTAGTGGCACACTTGCCGGTCGGCGCCTTTCGTATCCCACCTTCGGCGGACGCCCAGCATGAGACCCCGTCATGACGACAGCTGGTAGTCCGGACTTCGATCTTTCGCGCCGTCTCAACAACGGGCTCAAGCACATTGCATCGGCGAATGGCGTGGATTCCGTGTTGCTGGCCACGGCGAGCGCTGCGAAGGAACTGGCCCATGCCGCGGGTCTGTGTGCCGTCACGGCCGACAGCGGCCATTGCGTCGTCTCCACTCCTGAAGATCGTAATGTCAGCACAGTCGATGGCGGCTCCTCGCTGCACCGTCTGATCGCGAGCGCGGCCACGGGTGACGAAGCGATCGTGCTGCACCGTCCGCAGATGGAAGTGGAGTTGCCTTCCGGGCGCCGCATCCTGGCGGAGACGCTGCTCACGGTGCCCGTCGGTATCGAGTCGGGTTATCTCGGCCTGGCCTTCTTCTGGCGCGACGGCATGACCCCAAGCGCCGCTCAGCTGACGCTCTTGCCGGGACTGGCGTGGACCTGTTGTCTGGCATTGCGAGCGCAACACAACGAGGCCCGCTTGCGCGACAGTCGGATCGATCAGCAATCGCAGCTGATCGAACTTCAGCATCGTGCCCGCAACCTGCTCGCCACGGTGCGCTCGATCATCCGACGCTCCGGTCAGACCGCCGAGTCTCCCGAGGACTATGCGTCCCATCTGGAAGCACGCATCAGCGCTCTGGCCCGTACCCAGGCCGCGCTCATCATCGATCAGCATTCGGGCCCGGAGCTGGAGGATTTGATTCGCGCCGAGCTGACGGCCAACGCTGTACGAGACGGCCAGTTCGAGATTGCCGGGCCTTCCTGGCGACTGTCGCAGCGAGCCGCCGAAACGATGGCCCTGACCCTGCACGAGCTCACCATGAACGCGCTCAAATTCGGCGCCTTCACCGTGCCCGATGGCCGCCTCGCGGTGAGCTGGAGTATCGACGCCTCGCCGGCACCGACCCTGCGTTGGCGTTGGATCGAATCGAAGGTACAGATCGCGCGGATGGCGCCCCGGCGCCGCGGCTTCGGCCGCGAGTTGCTCGAGCGCCTGTTGCCTTACGAGCTCGGCGCCGTCACGCGCTTCACCATTGCCGACGATGGCGCGCGCTGCGAGATCGATTTGCCGATCAACGAACGCACCGCTGCCAATATCGACGGAGCCTAGAGAGACTGCCATGAGAAATCATCCGACCGGCGCCAGAATTCCCCTCGACGGACTGCGAGTGCTGGTGGTCGAAGACGATTATTTCATCGCCGACGAAATCTGCTCGACCCTGCGTGAGAACGGCGCCGAGGTCGTGGGCCCCTCGCCCGACGTCGAGCGGAGCCTTCAGCTGATTCGCAGCAAGGAAATCGATTGCGCCGTCCTCGACATCAACCTGCAAGGCAGCTTCGCGTTCGGGCTCGCCAACGAGCTGCGCCAGCGCGGCACCCCCGCCATCTTCGCCACCGGCTACGATGTGTCGGTACTGCCAAGTGAATTCAGCGGCTGCGTCCGACTCGAGAAGCCGGTGAGTCTGCGGGGGCTGCTGCGGGCCGTGGAAGCGGCTTGCGGCCATCGCCGGGCACTCACGTCGGACGCGCAAAGATGAGAGAGCCTGCGTTCATGTCCGAGTCCAGCCTCATTCATCTGCTGATCCGCAAGCTCGAGAACTTCGCGGAGCTCACGGATGAGGAGAAGCGCGCCCTGTACGAGGCGACCGGGCCGGTGCGCGCGTACGGCTCGCACGAGGATCTGATCCGTGAGGGCGAACACTCCAATGGGGTGGCCGTGATCGTTTCGGGCTTTGCCTGCCGGCACAAGATGCTGCCCGATGGTCGTCGGCAGATCATCGGTTACTTCCTGCCCGGCGACATGTGCGATGCCCGCGTGTTCATTCTGAAAAAGATGGACCACACCATCAGCACACTGGCGCCCTCGTCGGTGACCATGCTGTCGCGCGATGCCATTCTGGAAATCACTTCGCGTTATCCGCGTCTGACGCGAGCGTTCTGGTGGAATACGCTCGTCGAGGAAGCGATCGGTCGGCAGTGGCTGGTGAGCATCGGCCAACGCACGGCACTGGAGCGTATCGCGCACCTGTTTTGTGAAATCTACGTGCGCCTGCAGTCAGTGGGGCTGGCGACACCGGAAGGCTGCGAGTTGCCAGTGACGCAATCGGAGCTGGCCGACACGGTCGCGCTGTCCACCGTGCACGTGAATCGCACGTTGAAGGAACTGCGCCGGGTCGGGCTGGTGTCGATGAGCAGCAAGTCGCTGGTGATTCATGACTTCGCCGGCCTGCGCTCGCTGGCCATGTTCGACCCCGGCTATCTGCACCTCGAAGGTGAAGGTCTGCTCAAGGATCGCTACAGCCCGACGTCGCTCAAGACGCTGTAGGCTCGCCGATCGCGGCGACGATTCGCGCCAGGTCACGGCTCGATTCCTCCGGTATCGACACCGGCCGACAAACATAGAACTCGTGCTCGGGCCGGGACAGCACCTCGAAACCGGCCGAGCGCAGTAGACCTTCGACGCACGCAGCATTCGGCACCCACCAGTTGCTATCGTCGTCGGCCACGCGATGCTCGACAAACGCCATCTTCGGCCACGCCTCGTCCAACATCAGCTCGCGGCGGTTCAGCGGCACGTCCGCCGGCAGCGCGCCCCTCGCTTCGCCCGGCAGGGTCATGCTTTGGAACACCATGAGCCGGCGTGTGGCCCGACGCACCAGATCCAGCGCCAGCGTCGGATAGCGCAAGTGATAAAACACTCCGGTGAACCACACCAGATCGTAGTGCCGATCGGCGCCTAGCAGGCCGTAGACGTCGTCTTCGACAAAATCGACGCGATCGTTCATGTCCAGCTCGCGCGCGGCCCAACGCGCCTGGCGTACATACAAAGGCTCGACATCGATACCGAGCACATGCGCGCCGCGCCGTGCCAGCTCGAAGCTGTAAAAACCCGCGTTACAGCCGATGTCGAGCACCGACCATCCGGTCAGATCTTCGGGCACGGCCGCCGCGACATGTCGCCATTTGAAAGTCGGAAAGTCGCCGAACGGATGATCCGGCGAGGTCTGGGTGCCATCGGGCAGATGCAGGTTGTGAAACCATGGGCCCAAGCCTGCGATCTGCTCGTACGTCGAGCCTGGCGACGACATGGTCGGGCCCTCAGTGAGCGGCGATGGCGCGTTCGCCCGACGATCCGGCGGCAGCGCCAAGCGGCTGGTGCGGCCTCGACGCCCCACGCGCAATGCTGAGATAACGTTCGAGCTCTTCCGCTCGATGCAAGCTGCTGTGCTCGGCGCAGATGCGCTCGCGTGCCGCGGTGGCAATCTGAGCGGCCTCGGCATCGCTCACGTTCTCGAGGAACTGCGTGACATCCTCGGTGGAGTTCGCCAGCAGGATTTCCCGGCCCGGCTCCAGCAACTCATCCAGCCCCACCCACTCGTCCGAAATAATGGGCGTGCCGCAAGCCGCCGCTTCAAACAGGCGCACGCTCGGCGAATAGCCGGCCTTGCGCATATCGGCGCGCGTGAGATTCAGAGTGAATCGCTGCCGTCCATAGAATTGCGCGTGCGAGCCGGGAGCCATGTGATCGATGCGCTGCACGTTCTTCGGCCAGACCAGATTCGCCGGATATTGCGCGCCCACCACGGCGAAGCGTCGTTTCGGCAAGCGACGCGCGGTTTGATTGAGCAATTGCTCCAGCGCCGGCTGACGGTCCTCGCTGTACGTACCCAGGTAGCCCAGCTCGATGTCCCGACGCGATCCCACCGGTTGATGCTGATCCACGTCCACACTGCAATACAGTGGGCGCGCGGACTTCGCGCCGAAATCGCGTTCGAGGCAATCGAGAATGGGCCCGCCGGTGAAGCTGAAGATCGCATCGAACTCCGGAACCTGCGACGCGCGCAGGTATTCGCAACTGTCGTCCTGCAGGCGGGCAACCGTGACGGGAGTATCGATATCGTAGAACGCCTTCACGCCGGTCGCGTGCTCGAGCACCCAGTCGCAAACGCTTCGGCCGTCGTCGACATATGAGCCGACGATGACCGCCGCCGCCGCGCGCAGGCGCGGGGTGTACCTGGCCCGAAGCTCGTCGACATCGAGATAAAGTCGTGACTTGCAATACGGCAGGATGGGCGCATCCCGATTACTGGCGTACCACGGCTGATCCCGCTCCAGGAACAAGACCTTGTGGCCCAGCTGATGCAGGCCACGAATCAGCGAGCGGTATGTCGAGGCGTGACCATTGCCCCACGAGGAGGTAATGGACAGACCGATGAAAATAATTTCGTCAGAGCGTCGCATGACGCACCTCCTCGTCGCATCTGGCTCGCGTGGCGTGCCGGGCCAACTGCTCCACCAGCAACTTCTTCACTTCTCGCGCGCGATGTTCGTACGTGTGCTCGCCGAGCAGCCGCTGCAAGGCGCGCTCACCTATGCGCCGGGCCTGACTCGGTGTCAGTCTCTCCAGCGCCGAGGCCACCTCATCGCCGCTTTCGACGCGCAACACTTCCTCGCCCGGCTCCAGGAACTGCTCCAGTCCTTGCCAGGCATCGCAAATCAAACAAGCACCCGCGCCGGCGGCTTCGAATACCCGTGTCGGCGGCGAGTAACCGACCTGCGCCATGCTGTCGCGATTGATGTTGAGCACGGCGAGCGTCGAGCAGTTGAAGGCGTTGTGATCCCGCGTGTAGACATGGCCCACCCGGTTCACATTCGGCGTAAGCGCGACGTTTCGATCCCAACCGGCGCCACCCAGCAGGAATTGCTTATCCGGCAGCAATGTCGCAGGTTTGAAAAAGAACTCGCGCACCCGGGCCTCGCGATCCGGCAACCGGTTGCCGAGAAAACCCAGCGCGCCACTCCACTTCGGGTCCGGTTGCACTGGATGATGGGTGGTGGGATCGAGCGCGTTGTAAATCGGAACGCACCGACGAGCACCAAAGTTCGAGTAAGCCTCGACCACTGGCGGCCCGCCGCCGTACGTCAGCACGAGGTCGTACTGCGGCACCTGCGCCCGAAACGGATCCGAGGCATCGGCCCGCATCCGCTGCAAAGTCGCCGGCGCATCCACGTCCCAGAAAACAAGCAGATTCGATGCCCTCCGCAACCGGGGCACTTCGGCTTCCAGCTCTTCGTCGAACACACCGACGCCACTGGCCTTCACGAGGACGTCCGCGTCGCGCGCCTGCTCGAGCGCGGAATGCAAGCCGTCGGCGGTGGCTGGATAGATCACAACCTTCGCCCAGCCGGGATCGGGCATGTCCCGGTGCTGCTGCCGCTCGAACGCATCGGGCTCGTAGAACGTGACATCGAAGCCGCAGCGACTCAGCGCGCGAATCATGCCGCGATAGTAAGTGGCCGCTCCGTTCCAGTACGCCGACACGAGGCTCGAGCCGAACATGGCCAAAGTCACTTTCGCGCTCATGACAGCCCTCCCGCGACCGAACGGCACGGCGGCTTCGCCCGCAGCGTCGTCAGTATCTGTAACAACTCATCGACCCGATGCGCGCAGGAATGGCGAGCGCGAATCGTTTCCAATCCATGGCGCGCCAGGCTCTCGGCGAGCTCGCGATCGTCGAGGACCGCTCGCAGATGCCGCTGCATCTCATCGCCATCGTTCGCCACCAGATAATCCACACCTGAACGAAACAGATACTCGGAGTCGTACCACGGCGCGCTGATCAACGGAATGCCGCACGCCAATGCTTCGAACATCCGAATCGTCGGGATGCCATGAAGCTGTCGGGCGTAGGTCTGGCGCGGCACATGCACCGTGCATCGATGGCGAGCAAACACTTCCGGCACGCGGTGATTCGGCAGCCAGCCTCGATAGGCGATGCCAGCTTCGCTCAACATGCGAAGCGCATGAGCGGGATAGCGTACACCGTGAACCTCCGCGCTCAAGCCCAGTCGCCGCACCGGCTCGATCAGATATTCGTGCAGCTCGGCGCTGCGCTCGTCATCGCCCCAGTTGCCGATCCAAACCAGATCGGAACGAGGGTCACGCCGAGGCAGAGGAACGAAGCGGCGCAGATCGGCGGCTTCGTGCCAAACCCAACTTTGCGCGGCCCAGCCGTAACGCGTGTATCGATCGGCCACTGCCTGTCCGAACGCCAGGACTCCGTCGTAATGACGCAGATCCAGCGCGGCCATGCTCGCTGCGTCGGTGACGCTGCGATGGTGGGTGTCATGAAATAGCGCCGTGCAGCCGCGTCGCTCGGCACTCGCGCCGAGCCGCTGGATCAATCCAGGCTCGTTCCACTCGTGAACGATGACCACGTCGGCTCCATCCAGGACTCTATCGACATCCACGATCGCAGCGTCGAAGAACGTGCTGCTCAATTCCGGGAACGTGACGTAGAAGTCGGCGATGGCGGCCTCGCCGCGCTCGTTGATCAGGTTCGTCAAGCTCCAGCCCGAGTTCGGCTCGTAAACATCGACCTCATGGCCGCGATACAAAAGCTCGCTGACCACGCCGCGCAGGAAATGAGCGTTACCGTGATTCCAGTCCGAGATCAGTGAGTGATAGAACAGGACGAACTTCATGCGACGGCTCGCCTCCTGTTCGCGCGACCGCAAAGCAGTGACTGATAGGTGTCGAAGTACTCCGCAGCCGCTGCTGCAATCGAGTACTCATCGGCGCGCGCCCGTGCCGCCCTCGCCAACTCTCGTTGGCGGTTCGGATCGTCGAGCAGTGTTTGCAGTGTCGCGCGCAATTCGCGGCTGTCTCGTGGTTCGAAAAACGCCGCCGCGCCGTTCCACAACTCGCGCAGCGTCGGGATATCGGCCAGCACGAGCGCGCATCCGGCAAGCGACGCTTCGAGCACGACCAAGCCGAACGGTTCATAAATCGCCGGGTGCACGAAGATGCGCGCCTTTCGCATCCATGCGTGAACTTCGTGCGCGGACTGATCGCCAAGCGCTCGCAAATTCGACGGAATGAAGCTCTGACCGTTTGGTCCCGCGGGATTGCCGATGACACAGGCGCTCCAGGGTGCGTCGTGCGACGCCTCGTCCAGCACGCGGATGTTTTTCGAAACGTCCCAGGGGCGACCGCACGCCAATACGAGGGGCTCCCGACGAACATCGCCGTTGAACGCAGTCCGTGCTCGTCCATTGCGGATGACGCGAGTTGGTCGCGTGACTGCATACGTCGCACTGACTTGATTCAGGAACGCGGCGGTCGGAGCGATGATGATGTCGGCGCTGTTCAGCCCGCATAGGACTCGACGACGATACTCATCCCATGATGCCGGCGGCAGCGAGCCATGCACCGCTTGCCACCATGTCGTTACGCACGAATGCGCCACGCACACCACCGGTCGCTCCCATGGCAATGCCGCGTGCGAGTATCCATTCAAGTGGATGACATCCGCAGAATCCGCCGCGGCGAGATCGAGCAGCCATTCCCCCGCCGCGACAACGTCATCCCGGGGCTCGGTCATCCATTCCAAGCGAAAGTCCGACTCGACCAAGCGCACGTTGCTCAAGGCATTCGCCGCAGTTCGCTGCGAATCGGTCGGACGCGGCCCCATGGTCGCAAGCACGACCTCGACCTCATGCGCTGCTAACGCTGCGCACAGATCCAGCGCATAAGTCCACACGCCTCCAACCGCATCGGCTGTCATCAGCAGCTTCATGCGCGATAGACCTCCTCGATCAGCGAGGCACTGCGCACGATATGCTCCGCTTCGGCATCGAAGCGATTGCTGATTCGCAGCTGTTGCAGCCACGCGCCCAGCGCGCGGGCGCCCCAGTCGTCTCGCGACATTCCCAAGCGCTCTCGATTCGTTCCCTCGAACCAGTGCACGTCGAAGTCATAGAAGGAGCCATCGACGTTGCACCACGAAGCGCCGCCATGCGTCCCGGTAATTTCCATCTGAATGCGCGCGGGCTGGCCGATGTGCGCGAACCAGGAACAGCCCAGCCGCACGATCGCGCCGTTCGCCTGGATGAACTCGGCATAGGCGAGATCTTCCAGTGCTCCGTCGCATCCCTGCACCGGTTGCCCATTGGCAAACAGGCGGCTCCGCACACGCTCGGTCGGTGGCATGCCCTGGACCCATAACGCCAGGTCGAGCAGATGCACGCCCAGATCGAGCAAACAACCGCCCCCGGCCAGGATGCGGTCCCGACACCACGATTTGTCCGGCCCGTAAGCATTGTGAAAAGTGAGATCGATCGCGAGGATCTCGCCAATTGCGCCCGACGTGAGCCGCCGTCGCAGCTCGTGCATGCCGGAGATGTGGCGATAGCAGAAGTCGATGCCGAGCAAGCGATCGGCGACACGGGCCGCGGCCAGCACTCGTCGCACATCGTTGAGCGTGGTGGCCAGCGGCTTCTGACAGAAGACCGCCAATCCCTGCTCCAGACATGCGATGGCCTGAGATGCATGCAAACCGTTCGGTGTGGCGATGACCACTGCATCCAGATCTTCATCGCGCAGCCCCGCTACGGTCGGTATCACCGACGCCTCCGGATGAGCGATCGCGGCCGCGCGCAGGCGCTCGGCGTCACTTTCAACGAGCGCTGCCACTTCGAAGTTCACATCGGGATCGGCAACCAATGTATCCAGCCGCTTGCGTCCGATCCATCCCAAACCGACGAATGCGATGCGCGGCCGTGAATGAGAGCTGCGTGGCATCGAGCTGATCGCTCTGCCCTGCGTTCGCAGCCGCGCGCTCATGGCGCAACCTCGTTGAGCAACAGTGCTTTCACGAAGCCGTCCGGACGATCGCGCATCAGCTTGAACCCGAGATCGAGTGAGCCGAGCGAGACGGTGTGCGTCAACAACGGAAACGGATCGAGCCGACCTTCCAGGGCCGCCTGGATCGCTTTCTGCACCCCGGCCACATAGCGATCCATCGAGCGCTCGTGCGCATTGATGACGTCCAGGCCGCGCCAGTTCCACTGTTGCATGTTTACCTGGCGCGGTCCGTCCTGGTGATAACCAGCGATGATGAGGCGTGCGCGCTCGGCGGTGATCTCGCTCGCAAGGTCCAACCCCGCTTGCACACCTGACACTTCGATGACCCGATCGAAGCCGCGCCCGCCGGTGAGTTGCATGGCCCGTTGCGCATCGTGACCGTCGTCTTTGGTAGCGATGGTGTCTTCCGCTTCCATCGTCAATGCGAGCTGGAGCGCGAACTGACGATGCGACAGCACGACCACATGCGCGCCGGCGTCGGACGCGAGCTGCGTCAACAGCAAGCCGATGAAGCCGCCACCTACGACGGCGACCGTCTGGCCGCTGCGAATATCGCTGCGCTCGAAAATATTCATCACGCAGCCGAACGGCTCGCCGGGGAATGGCTCGTCATCCAACTCCTCGGGCAAGGGTACGACGCAATCGCGCGTGGCCAGGTCATACTCTGCATACGCATGCCCGGACATCAGCGCCACTCGCTGCCCGACTTCCAGATCGTCGACCGCCGAGCCGACTGCATCGACGATGCCCCAGCCTTCGTGACCCGGCGAGCCCGCTTCCAGCGGGTATTTGAACCAGTCACGTCCTTCCCACACCGGCAGACCCGAAGCGCAGATACCGCATCCTTCCAATCGAACGCGCACTTCGCGCTCGGCAGGCACGGCGATACCTACCTCGCGCACGCGCGTGGTCATCGGTCGAATCAGTGTGGCTGCCTGTTGCGATCCGCTCATGCGTTTACCCGGATACTCCGAGCTCACGCACCGCCACGTGCGCCGGCGCACGGCGATGCATGGGCGGCAACTCGGACGTGATCAACCAATCGCGCAATGCCTCGAGCCCCTGCGCCACGGGCGTGAGCGCCTGCCAACCGGTCGCGTTCTGGAATCGGCCCGTGTCGGACACGTAATAACGCTGATCGCCGATGCGCCACGCGTCGAAGTGCCTTTCGATACGTCGCTCCAGTAATTGCTCCAGATGTCGGAGCAGCTCCAGCAGACTCACGGTGTTTTCGGGGCCGCCGCCGATGTTGAACGCGCGCCCGGACAGGCGATCGATATCGTGGCGCGCCTTGTCGAACGCGGCGACGAGATCGTCGACGAACAGGATGTCGCGCACCTGTTTTCCATCTCCATAAATGGTGATGGCGTCGCCGGCCAGGGCGCGGCGAACCATGTGGGCCACCCAACCCTGATCTTCGTTGCCGTGCTGATGAGGCCCATAGATACAACTCATCCGAAACACGGCCGTGCGCAATCCGAAGCTGCGGGAGTAATCCAGCACGTATTGTTCGGCGGCGCCCTTCGAGCAGCCGTAGGGACTGTGAAAATCCAGGCAGCGCGATTCATCGATACCGCGCGTGCGGACGCGCTCGGTCGTCGGCATGTAACGGTCCGCTTCGGCCCGGACTCGCAGATCCTCCAGCCCGCCATACACTTTATTGGTTGACGTGAAGATCAAGGACGGCGCGCGCCTGGCCCGTCGGGCCGCCTCGAGCACGTTCAGCGTCCCGAAAGCGTTCACATCGAAATCGAACGCCGGGTTGACGAGGCTGCTCGTCACAGCCACCTGCGCAGCCAGATGCACCACGTGCTCGACGCCTTGCATCGCGGCCGTCAGCGCCGACGCGTTTCTAACATCCGCCTCGACGAACTCGACATCGTTCGGATATCTTCGCCGCAACCACTCGATGTTTCTTTCGCTGCCCGCGCGTACCAGGGAATCGACAATACGAACGCGCTCACCGCCAGCCAGCCAATGCGCGGCGAGATTCACGCCGACGAAGCCAGCGCCACCGGTGATCAAGACGCTGCAATCGCCCCCGTTCTTCGCGGCCGCGCTCACAGCGTCAACCCTTTGCGATCGAGCTCGGCGCTCGCGCGCATGAAGTTGTCGTTCGCCGACGTGCCCGCCAGCCACTCGGCCAGCTCGACCAGCCCGTCCTCGAACTTCACCTCGGGCGTGTAGCCGAGCAATCGCTCCGCCTTGGATATGTCCGCGAAGCAGTGCCGGATGTCGCCAATGCGGTACTTACCCGTGACCAGAGCCTCCACCGGAGCATTCACCGCGTGGATCACGCTGTTGGCGACCTCCAGCACCGTTCGAGGCTCGCCCGAGCCGATGTTGAAGGTCTGCCCGACCGCCGAGGTGGTGAGCGCAAGCTGGCACGCTCGAGCAACGTCGCGGACGCTGACGAAGTCACGTCGTTGCATGCCGTCTTCGAAAATCAGCGGGGAATTGCCGTTCAGACAGCGCGACGCGAAGATCGCCAGCACGCCCGTGTATGGATTCGACAGCGCCTGATAGGGGCCATACGCATTGAAGAAACGTAGCGCTACGGTCGGCACGCCGTAAGCGGCACCGAACATCAGGCACATCTGCTCCTGATCGTATTTCGACAGCGCGTACACCGACGCCGGCACGGCGTGCTTGCTTTCAGGCGTCGCCACCGGCTCCAACCTGCCGTTCCTGCTTTCGATCTCCCACCGGCCTTCGCTGAGTTGTTCGCGCGAGCGCAGCGGCGGCTCGCAATAACCATTGCCGCCCGGCTCTCGATACAACCCTTCGCCGTAAATGCTCATGCTGGACGCGATCACCAGCCGTTGCACCCGACGATCCATCAGCGTTTCCAGCAGCACGGCCGTGCCCCGATTGTTCACGTCGACGTAACGTTCGATCTCATACATGCTTTGACCGACGCCGACGGCGGCGGCGAGGTGACATACGTGCGTAACGTCCTTCAAAGCCGCGGACAGCGCGTCGCGGTCCCGAATATCTCCTTCAAGACGCTCGATATCGGCATGTAGATGAGCTGGAAAGCCAGGCTCCGTGCCGTGGACCTGTTCATCGAGCGCGTCGATCACGCGCACGCGCGTGCCGCTTTCCGCGAGCAGATTCGCCACATGCGAGCCGATGAAACCCGCGCCGCCAGTGACCAGCACGCGTGTATCGAACTGGATGGATTGGGTCGATGTCCACAGGTTGCGCACTACGCTCTCCTCGATCACCGTCAGCGATGACTCACGTCGATGAGTCGCTCCATGCAGGGTAAGTAGCAACAAGCGTGCCGCCACCGCGACAACGGCGCGCACCGCTGAGAACCCAGAGACAAAGAAGCTAACGGGACGCGCTTCGCGTTGCCAACCGGAAAAAAAGTTACACGGCCGCGGAGCGCTTACACGCTGACACGCTGTCGATGGCGCGTCTTGTATCGATCCAGATCAACAGCGATCACGAGCAGCCGCGCCGATTTGTACTTTGCATGCTTCGTGCATCAGCCACGCCACGCGATCAAGCCGATCGCGACTCGCGGGAGACGGCATTGAACGCAGAGACAGTGAACGTTGGCATCGTCGGCGCAGGCAACTGCGCGTCTTCCTTCGTGCAGGGCCTGCACTACTACCGGGATGCCGCCGACGATGAGGTCATTCCGGGACTGATGCACGCACGAGTCGGTCGCTATCACGTGCGCGATATCAGAGTCGCCTCGGCGTTCGATATCACTGCCTGCAAAGTCGGCAAAGACCTGTCGGAAGCGCTGCTCGCCGCGCCCAATAACACCCGAGTGTTCGCGCCGTTGCCCGCGCTGGGCGTGAAGGTCGCCCGCGGCCGCACGCTCGACGGCATCGGAACGTATCTCGAAGACGAGCTGGTCGAATCGGACGCGCCCGAAGCGGACGTCGTAAAAGTCCTGCGCGAGAGCGGTACGCAAGTTCTCGTCTCGTATCTTCCGGTGGGCTCGCAGCGAGCCACCGAATGGTATGCGTTGCGCGCGCTCGAAGCCGGTTGCGCATTCGTCAATTGCATTCCGGTGTTCATCGCTTCCGACGCGGACTGGCGGCGACGGTTCGAAGTGGCGCGCCTGCCGCTGGTCGGCGACGACATCAAGAGCCAGGTCGGCGCCACCATCGTGCATCGAGCGCTCGCCAACCTGTTTCGCGAGCGTGGCGTCGCGCTCGATCGGACTTACCAGCTCAACTTCGGCGGCAACGCCGATTTCAAGAACATGCTGGAGCGGGAGCGCCTGCTCTCGAAGAAGCTGTCCAAGACCCGCTCGGTCACCAGCCAGATCGACGTTGCCGCCGCCAACATTCACGTCGGCCCGAGCGATCATGTCGAATGGTTGAGCGATAGGAAGTGGGCCTATATCCGCATGGAAGGCACGGCGTTCGGCGGCTCACCGCTGAACATCGAGCTGAAGCTGGAAGTGTGGGACTCGCCGAATTCGGCCGGCGTGGTGATCGATGCCGTGCGCTGCGCGCAGCTGGCGCTGGATCGCGGTGTCGGCGGCGCGCTGACCGGGCCGTCGAGCTATTTCATGAAGTCGCCGCCCCAGCAGTTCACCGATCACATCGCGCGCCAGCTGACGCTGGACTTCATCGCCGGCACTCAGGATCAGACTCAGGATCGCAGCCATGACCAACGAGCTCGTGCTCGTGCGCCACGCCACGTGCGAGCGCATGGATGAAATGTTGCTGGGACGCACGGTCGACGCACCGCTGGCCGGCATCGGAATTCGCGAAGCCGAAGCAATGGCCTGCGCGCTCGCGCCGTCGCAGGAAACATTGATCGTGGCCAGCCCGCGACGTCGAGCTCAGCAGACCGCGACGGCCATCGCGACGCGCGCCGGCTGCGAAGTCGTTACAGCTTGCGATCTCGACGAGCTGGACTTCGGACACTGGTCGGGACAAACATTCAGCGAGCTCGCCCGCGACCCCGCGTGGCGACGATGGAACGAGCAGCGCGAGACGGCGGCGACGCCGGCGGGCGAGCGGATCAGGGACGTGCAGGCACGAGTGACCAGCCACCTCGATCGACTGCGCCAGAGCTTTCCCGGCCGGCCGCTGGTCTTGGTCAGCCACGCGGAAGTCATTCGCGCCGCGCTCCTGCACTGGCTGCAAGCGCCGATCGACGCCTATCGCCGACTGGCGATCAGCCCCGCCTCCATCAGTCGCGTGAGCCTGACCGATGCGGGGCCGCGCATCGACGGCATCAATCAGCGGGCTTCTCTATGAAAATCGCGATCTTCGGTCTGACCATCAGCTCCTCGTGGGGCAACGGCCACGCCACGCTCTGGCGCGGGCTTTGCAAAGCATTGGCGAATCTCGGACACGAGTTCGTCTTCTTCGAGCGCGACGTTTCGTACTACGCCAACAGCCGCGACTGGCCTTCGCTGCCGCCGTCGTTGGGCAACAGCCAGCTGGTGTTGTACTCGGACTGGTCCACGATCGAGAGTCGGGCGCGTCGCGAGCTGGCCGACTGCGATACCGCGATCGTCTCGTCCTATTGTTTCGACGCGCAGGCCGCCACCGACGCCATCCTCGACGCGCACCAACCGCTGGCCGTGTTCTACGACTTGGACACGCCCGTCACACTGGACGCGTTGCGTTCGGGCAAGCGGGTTCCTTACATCCCCTGGCGCGGGCTCTGCGATTTCGATCTGGTACTGAGCTACACCGGGGGCGCGGCGCTCGAAGCCTTGCGCAGCGATCTTTCCGCGCATCGAGTGCGCGCGCTGTACGGCCACGTGGACCCGGACGTGCACCAACCCGTCGAGCCCGTGCAGCGCTATCGAGCGCAACTGTCGTGGCTGGGCACCTACTCGGCAGACCGCCAGACCATGCTCGAAGAGCTGTTCGTCGCGCCGGCCCGGCTGCGGCCCGAGGATAAATTCCTGATCGGCGGCGCGCAGTATCCGGAGCACTTTCCCTGGAGCAAGAACGTGTACTTCGTCTATCACCTGCCGCCGCAGGAGCATGCCGCGTTCTTCTCATCCTCGCGCCTGACGCTGAATGTGACACGCGAGCCGATGGCGCGCATGGGCTGGTGTCCCTCGGGTCGATTGTTCGAAGCGGCGGCGTGTGGAGCGGCGGTCCTCACGGATGAATGGTGCGGTCTGGAAGATTTCTACACGCCGGGCGAGCAGATTCTGGTCGGTCGCAGCAGCGCCGATACATTGGCCGCATTGGATCTAAGCGATGCGCGCTTAAAAGCGATCGGGCGCGCCGCGCGTGAGCGAACGTTGGATGAGCACACCAGCCTGCATCGGGCCAAGCAGCTGATCCAGTATCTGGAAGAGCTCAGGTCGCCATCGCATCGACTGGCGCTGCAAGGCTTCGGACCCAGCTTCGAGACAGCGAGGCCATGACCATGTGGGGCATCGTTCCCGCCGCCGGCCGCGGCAGCCGCATTCAACCGCTGGCCTTCTCGAAAGAGCTGTTGCCAGTCGGCTCGCGCACTTTGAACGACATACAGCGGCCGTGCGCGGTCAGTGAGTACTTGTTGGAGCGGATGATCCGGGGTGGCGCCGACAAAATCTGTTTCGTCATCGGCGCCGGGAAGTCCGACATTCTCGAATACTTCGGCGGTCAATTCGGCGGCGCCGACCTCGCCTACGTCGTGCAGCCTCAGCCCGCAGGGCTATGCGACGCGGTGTTTCGCGCGCGTGCGCTCGTCTCACCGAACGACACCGTCGCGATCGGATTGCCGGACACGATCTGGTTTCCAGATCACGGCCTCGCCGCGTTGCCTGACGACAAGCTGTCCTTCCTGCTGTTTCCAGTGCAGCGACCGGAGCAATTCGACGCAGTGATGCTGGACGATCGCTCGCAAGTGATGGAGATCCGCGTCAAGCAGCAGGATCCGGGTACGCACTGGGTCTGGGGTGCGTTCAAGATGCCGGGCTGCGTTCTGCACGAGTTGCATGACTTGTGGCGCGAACGTAACGAGCGCGACGAATATTTCGGAACATTGATCAACGCCTACCTGGCGGCCGGCGGCGCAGCGCTCGGCATCAAGGCCGGCGAAGCTTACGTCGATGTCGGCACGTTGCAGGGCTATCGAGCCGCCATGCTCATGCTCAGCGAAACAGTGCCAGGTTCGGCCGACATGCCGACGCCACTCGCCCACCCCGCCGCGCGTAACGAGGTACGGACATGATCGAAGCCACCATGATCTGGAACGAGCCGAACAACAAATCGCATTGGGATCCCGAGGTCGATCCCGGTTGGGCGCGCTTCGCGCACATGGCCTGTCTGGCGGGCCAGGCGATCCATTCCGCCAATCCGCATCTGCCTCGTGTGCTCGGCGGCATGTCCCCCATCGACCCATGTTTCCTGAAAAATCTCGAGGAGCGCGGCGTGCTCGACCATGTCGACGCCGTGGCCGTGCATGGCTTTCCGCTCGACTGGAATCTCTGGGGCATCGATGAATGGCCGCGCAAGATCGCGGAGATTCAGGCAGCGACGCAGCTGCCGGTGTGGGTGTCGGAGGTGGGCGTTTCGAGCTTTGGCGCCGAGGAAGTGCAAGCGTGGGGCGTGGACCGAACCGCTTCATTGCTCAAGGGCAAAGCGCCACGCATTCACTGGTACAGCCTCTACGATTTGCCACGCGCGTGGCCCGCCACGACGCGCCATCGTGAAGCCGAAGGCTCTTCCTATTACCGACACTTCTACATGGGCCTGCTGCGCGAGGACGGCACACCCAAACAGTCGCTGGAAAGATTCGCCGGTCACACTCCGGCGATGGGCATCTGTCAGTGGTTTCATTTCGAAGATCATCGGCTCGATGCAGCCGTCGCGTGGTTGAAACGGCTCGGCGTGCGACATTTGCGAACCGGTCTGTCGTGGGCCGACAGCTTCCGGCCTGGCGCGCTCGCGTGGTTCGATCGGCAGATGGAAGCGCTCCAGGATTTCGATACCACCGTGACGTTCTGTTTCACCCCCGAACATCTGGGCATCATGCCTCATCACACCAGCGCGCCACGCGAGCCGGAGCGGTTCGCCGAATTCTGTGCGTCGATGGTCGAACGTTACGCGCCCGCTGCTGCGTATCAGGGGCACATCACCAGCAGAGTGGCTGTCGCATGAGCCGCGCGTTCATCATCGTGCTCGACTCGCTCGGCGTCGGCGGCGCCCCCGACGCCGAGCGCCACGGCGATGCCGGCTCGGATACTTTGGGTCACATCGCGAAACGATGCGCCGAGGGCGATGCCGATCGCAGTGGCTTGAGACGCGGAGAGTTGCAGCTGCCCACGCTGGCTTCGCTCGGCCTCGGTGAATGTTGTCGTGTGGCGACGGGCACAGTCGCGCAGAGTTTGGATACGTCCACGTGGCGGCAAGGATTCGCGGGCGCAGCCGCCGAAGTTTCGACCGGCAAAGATTCACAGTCCGGCCATTGGGAGATCGCCGGCAGCCCTGTAGATTTCGAGTGGGGCTATTTCCCTCGCACCGAGCCGTGCTTTCCGCAATCGTTGATTTCGGCGCTGTGCGAGCGCGGCGGCTTCGACGGCGTGCTCGGCAACCGACATGCGTCGGGCACGCAAATCATCGCCGAGCTCGGCTACGAGCATCTGCGGACGAGCTGGCCGATCTGCTACACCTCCGCCGACAGCGTGTTTCAAATCGCCGCTGACGAGCAGCACTTCGGCCTCGATCGTCTGTATCGAACGTGTGAGATTGCCCGCGAGCTGCTCGACGACATGCGCGTCGGCAGAGTGATCGCCCGCCCGTTCGTCACTACCGAGCAGGGGTATCAGCGCACATCGAATCGTCGTGACTACGGAGTACCGCCACCGTTTCCGACGTTGTTGAGTCGCGCACGCGATGCGGGTCGCGACGTGGTCTCGGTCGGAAAGATCGGCGACCTGTTCTGTCACACGGCCACCGGTCGCGAGCTGAAAGGCAAAGACAACGACGGCGTGTTCGATCAGGCAGTCGATGCGATCAGGCACCTGGGTCCAGGCGGGCTGATGTTCGTGAATCTGGTGGACTTCGACACCTTGTACGGTCACCGACGCGACGTGCCGGGTTATGCCGCGGCGTTGGAAGCTTTCGACGCGCGCCTGCCCGAATTCATGCAGCAACTGGACGAAGGCGACCTCACCATCATCACCGGCGATCATGGCTGTGACCCGACCTGGACCGGCTCCGATCACACGCGCGAATGCGTGCCGGTGCTGGCGTTCGGCCCGAACTTCCGGCGCAATGGCAAAGGGAGTTTGGGTCGGCGAGCCAGCTTCTCGGACATGGGCGCGACGGTCGCCGGACATTTGGGGCTGCTTCGCGGCGGCCATGGTCAATCGTTCTTTTGGTAGGACGCCGTGGACGTCTGGATCGAAGCGATGCGCCGAGGCGACTTCAGCTCTGCCTGGACCATCAGCGACATCGTCCTGAGGGAACGCATCCTGCGCGGCGAGGTGTGCACTCATCTGCCCCGTCACGAGCAGTTCGTCTGGAACGGCGAGCCGCTCCAAGGCCGACGCATCTTCGTGCGCTGTTATCACGGGCTCGGGGATACGTTGCAGTTCGTGAGATTGCTGGCTCACCCTCGCCTGCGAGCTTCCGAAATCACGTTGTGGGTGCAGCCGGCGCTGATCAAACTGCTACAGACGGTGCGCGGTATCGACCGCCTTCTGCCGCTGCACGACGGCGACCCGAGTCTGGATTACGACATCGACGTCGAGATCATGGAGCTGCCGCATGCGTTGCGCCTCGACGTGACGGATCTGCCCGGGCCCGTGCCGTATATCCATGTGCCCGCGTCTGCGGTCAGAGCGGCAGCGTCCCGACGCCGTCGCATCGGCGTTTGCTGGTCGGCCGGCGAATGGGATCCGAAGCGGTCGCTGAGCACCGCCGACCTGCGACGCTGGGCAACGTTGAGCGATGTTCGCTGGTTCAGTCTGCAGTTTCCGCCTGCCACGTGTACCCTGCCCGCCGCCCCGATCGCCTCGCTCGACATCGCGGAGATGGCCGCTCGCATGCAGCTGCTCGATCTGATCATTACCGTGGACACGATGACCGCTCATCTCGCCGGCGCACTCGGGCTACCAGTGTGGCTGCTCCTTCCGCACGATGCCGACTGGCGCTGGATGCACGGCCGCGACGATTCGCCGTGGTATCCGACTATGCGATTGTTCCGTCAGCCGTCAGCGGGCGACTGGGGCAGCGTCATTGAACAGGTGCATGCGGAACTCGCCCACCGGCTGCATTGATCAGTCGAGCGCGCGATATTCGTTGAGCTTGTTGTAGAGCGTTTTGACGCTGATGCCGAGCACGGCCGCGGTCCGCGTTTTGTTTCCCGAGCATCGTCGCAACGTTTCCTGGATGACCGCGCGCTCCACGGCGGACAGCGACATTCCTTGTCGAAACGTCACCTCCGTATCCGCGACGGCGCCAATGTCGGCAACTTCGGTGTCGAACTCGGACGCGCTGCGCAGATCGATCTCGTCGTCCGCCAGGATGAAAGCCCGCTGCACGGTGTTCGACAGCTCGCGGACGTTACCCGGCCAGCGATGTTCCTTCAGGTAGCGCAAGGAATCAGCGGAGAATTCCTTGTTCGCCCCTTCGGCCTCGTTGAGCCGATCCAGGAAGGCTCTCGCCAAGAGATACACATCCTCACCACGACGTCGTAGCGCGGGAATGTGCAGATGAAAGACTGCGAGTCGATACAACAGATCGGCGCGGAACTTGTTTTCGGCCAGCGCATCGGCCAGCGGCCGATTGGTCGCCGCGACCACCCGGGCTTGCAGCGGAATATCCCGCTCACCGCCGACGCGATAGAAACGTCGCGATTCAAGTGCACGCAACAGCTTCACCTGCATCTCGAGCGGCATCTCTCCGGCTTCGTCGAGAAACAACGTGCCTCGCCCGGCGCGCTCGAAATAGCCTGCTTGTGAGCGCACGGCTCCAGTGAAACTACCCCGTTCGTAGCCGAACAGCTCGGCCTCCACCAGCGTTGCGGGAATGGCGCCGCAGTTCACGGCCACGAATGGCTCATCCCGGCCGGCACTCAAGGAATGAATGGTCTCCGCAACCAACTCCTTGCCTGTGCCGCTTTCGCCGGTGAGCAGCACGCTGACCGCGGTGGGCGCCACACGTCGTAAGCGATGAAACAAGTCGGTCATCGGCGCGCAGCTGCCGAGCAAACGACCCAACCCGCTTGGCCGGAACTCACCGTTCGACTCCGGCCGCGCGTCGGCGGGCCGGAACGCGCCATCACCCGTCCAGATATCAGCGGCGGAAGAATTGACGCTCACGAGGACTCCAGTTTCGGTCAGGGCCCACTGTGTCCGGGCTCTGGTGAGGCGGCGGATTTCGCTGTCGCGAATGCACAAACAAACTACCCGGTCTTTCTGCGTCCTGCATTCACATAAGATGCGCCACTCCGACTCGGTTCCACTCGCGCCGCTTCATCCAGATACCAGGGCACGTCGATCACCGTCAGCCGGGAACCGCCGTGCTCCAGCAATTGACTACGCAATTGCTTGGCATTGTGTGTATGTAACAGGCGCTGATACCAGCGCTGCTTGATCAACTCCGGGATCATCACGGCAATGGTTCGGCCCGGATGTTTCATTTCCAGGTCTTCCAACAGCTTGAGAATGGGCCGATAAATGGTTCGGTACTGCGCCTGCAGAATGCACAGTGACGGCGGGGCTCGCCCGACGGAGCGACACGGCGCGGCGACGTTTCGTTCCCAGCGCTCGCGCAGCTCGTTGTGTCGTCCTTCCGAGTCCGGACCTGCCAGATCCGACAGGTGAACGCCGACCACCTGTGGCGACAGGCTCAGCGCCAGCGCCACCGCTTTTTCCGCGAGCCTGTTCCATTCCTCGATTGCGACTATCACAACCGGCGGCTCGAGGTTGGCGACTTGCAGAGGCGCCGGGTGGCGGGCGCGAGCGCCTACTTCGTCGTAGTAACGTCTGATGGACTTGAGCAGCAGGATGACGGCGGGAACGATCATTACTGTAATCCATGCGCCGCGGAGAAACTTGGCGGCGATGATGACCATGAGCGCGATCGCGGTCGTCGTCGCCCCGACCGCATTGATCGTAAGGTGCATACGATGTTTGCGACGCTCGCGCGCCGACCCCGGCCTTCGCAACAGCCGCAACCAGTGGATCACCATGCCACTCTGCGACAGGGTGAACGTGGTGAACGCGCCGACCGCGAACAACGGGATCAAATGATCGGTAATTCCCTCAAATGCCACCAGCAGCGCACCGGCGGTCACCGCGAGATAAAGAATGCCGACCGAGAACACCAGCCGTTGGCCCGCCACTGCGAAAGGTTTTGGCAGGAAGCCATCCTGTGCGACGACATGGCACAGCCGCGGGAAGTCGACGAAGCTGGTATTCGCGGACAACGCCAGGACACACAACAACGAGCCGATGGCGATGTAGTACAGCGGGCCGTTGCCCACGACGGCGCTGGCAAGTTGGGACATGACGCTGCGATAGCCGGCTTGCGATTGATCCATGGCGCCGATGCCATAGACGGTCGCGAGATAGGCAATGCCGATCAGCAGCGCCCCGAGAATACCGACGATGGCGGTGAGCGTGCGATGGCCGTATTTCACCGTCGGATCGTGAAACGCAGTCATGCCGTTGCTGACTGCTTCCACCCCGGTCATCGCCGTACAACCGGCGGCAAACGATCGAAGTAACAGCCAGACGCTGACCGCTTCGACGGTTTTCGACAGCGGCGGCGGCGCAACGACCGGAGCGGGATGCCCGCCGCTCATCGCCACCTTCCAGATACCTACGCCGATGACGATGGCAAAGCTCGCGACGAAGGCATAAGTGGGAATGGCGAACATGCGGCCCGCATCCATCGTGCCGCGCAGATTCATGACGGTGATGAACACGAGCAGGACCAAACATAGCGGCAGCATGTAATGATGGAGCGTCGGGGCTGCCGAGACCAGCGCTCCGACGCCCGCCGAAATGCCCACCGCGACGTTGAGGACGTAGTCGATCATCAACGCGGCCGCCGCGAGCAGGCTGGCATTCGTGCCCAGATTTTCCTTCGCGACGATATAAGAGCCGCCGTTATGGGGATAGGCGCGGATGGTCTGCCAGTAGGAGGCAAACAGGATGGCGAGCAAACCGACGATGGGCGCCATCACCCAGCCGATATAACTCAAGCTGGCGGCGCCGAGCGGAATCATCACCGACAGCGCAGCTTCCGGCCCGTAGGAGGATGAGCCGAGGCCGTCGAGCCCCATCGCGGGCACGCCCTCGAATGCGCCGATCTTGCGCTCGCGCATCTCGCGATTCGCCAATCGGCGTCCGAGGATCAAACTTCGTAACGACACATCGAACTCGCGCGAGCAACATCCGCCGATACCCAGTAAGGCTGCGCTCGAAATGAGAGTTCCGGCGGCAGCAACGCGTTAACACTGGTTATTTCCTCACGTATTCGGTATCGGATTACGACGATTCGCGGAACGCCGGCTCCAGCCTCGGCATTGCGCATGCGGGCACGCACGCATCGGAAGAGCTGAGCCATGCGCATTCATCACTTGAACTGCATCTCGAGCTGCCCGCTGGGCGGCGCCCTCATGGACGGACATTCAATGAGTCTGCGCGGCCGACTTGCCTGTCATTGTCTGCTGATCGAAACGAACGAAACACTGGTGCTGGTGGACACTGGCTTCGGCCTGCGCGACGTGGCCGATCCGCCGTCACGACTCAGCCGCTTTTTCCTCACGTTGCTCTCGCCGGAGTTTCGTGAGGAGTTTACGGCCACCCGGCAGATCGCCGCGCTCGGCTATGACCCGCGCGACGTGCGACATATCGTGCTGACGCATCTCGACTTCGATCATGCCGGCGGTCTCGATGACTTTCCTCACGCTCGCGTCCACATGTTGAGCAAGGAACGACAGGTCGCGGAAGCGCAGCGGACTCTGCTGGACCGGATGCGCTATCGACCGCAGCAGTGGTCGAAGCGCGATCTATGGACGATTTATCCCTCGCTCAGCGGCGAGCGCTGGTACGGCTTCGAGTGCGTTCGGCAGCTGCAAGGCGTACCGCCGGAAATACTGATGGTGCCGCTCTCCGGCCACACGCTCGGGCACGCCGGCGTCGCGGTCGAGAGAACCGGCGGCAGCTGGATTCTGCAGGCCGGCGATGCCTATTTCTATCACGCCGAGATGGATCTGCATCGCCCGCGCTGCACGCCCGGCCTGCGCTTCTATCAATGGATGATGGAACAAGACCGTCGGGCACGCTTGCGCAATCAGCAACGACTGCGTGAGCTGAAACGAGAGCACGGCAAGGCGGTGCGAATCATCAGCTCACATGACGTGCGCGAATTCGAGGGCACCGCCCATCGCGCCAGCGGCGCGCTGCCGGGCCGGCCGGTACGAGTCTGATCGAGCCGGAGCTTGGCCGTTCTTATCCGCTAACGGAGGATCCATCATGACGCTGTCTTTGTTCGAAGATCGCGGCACGCCGCTGAACCAGCAACGCTTCACCTGGCGCGAGCTGGCGGGCAAGCCGATCAGCAAGCTGGACGACGACGCCTTCACGCGCGTCCGTGTCATTCTGATGAATGGCCTGGAGGTCGAGGCCCTGCGGTTCTCGCATGCGGCCGCGCGTTTCAATTTCGATCTGCGCAGACCGCTCGCCGAAGTCCGTCGCGTCGAGCAGCATCAGGCCACCATGGTCAACTGGTTGCTGGGTGCCGATCACTCGCCGTTGGAAACCACGATCGGCTACGAGCAGGTCGCTATCGAAGTGACGGCGGCGTTGGCGCAAAACGAGCCCGACCCATACCTGGCGCAAGTCTATCGCTACGGCCTGCTGGAAGATTTCGATCACATGTATCGCTACTCGGCGCTGCTCGACCGGCTCGAAGGCAAGGATTCGAACAACATCCTGCAGAGTTACACCGACGTGTTGCCGGGACGCCCGACCGTCGTCGAGCATCGCTCGCCGGTGAACGATCTGCGTCGTCCGTTCGATCGCAAGACCGCCGCGCCGCTGACCAAGCTGAACGCGCTGACGCTCACCGCCGCCGAGAATCAGACACACGATTACTACATGAACATCGGTCCGCTGTTCGCCGATCCAGTGGCGCGTCAGCTGTATGCCGAGATCGCATCGATCGAAGAGCAGCACGTCACTCAGTACGAGTCATTGCTTGATCCCTCGCAATCGCTGCTGGAGAACTGGCTGTTGCACGAAGCGATGGAGGCATACGCCTACTATAGCTGCGTGCAACAGGAATCGAACCCGCGCATCAGAGCCATCTGGGAGCGGATGCTCGATTATGAGCTGGGCCATTTCCATACGGTCGCCGAGCTGTTCCGGAAGTACCAGCGCATGGACCCGAAAGCAGTGGTCGGCGAGCGCCTGCCCGAGCCGATCAAATTCGAAAGTCAGCGCGAGTTCGTGCGCGAGACGCTCGCCAACGAAGTGGACCTGCGAGCCAGCGGCGTCGATTTCGTCGGCCTGGAACAGGAGCCGCAGGAATCGATCGACTATCGCAATCACATGAATTCGGAAGGCTCGCCTTCGGAGACCGTGGCCGCCCGCTACGCGTGGCAGCCCGGCACCGAAGTCCTGTCGGGAAGCAACGTCCGCGCGGCGTGACGTCCGTCGACGCAGCCAAATCGCAGCCAAAGACTGGAGATCATCATGCCAGAGTCCACCGACGCCACCCGCCTGGGGAAGAATCGCACCGGTTTGCAGATGTCGCCGCATCACGCTCAGGAAATGTTGGAAGCGGCCAGCCTGTTCGAAGAGGAATCACCCGATCGCCAGGCGACGGACGGCGAAGCACTGTCCGTCACGCGTCTCGAATACATCGCGGCCGCCGATCCGCTCGGCTCGGTCCCCGCGCCAGGCACACTCAAGGGTGCTGCCAAGAGCGGCGCCAAGATGCTCACCGGGCGCAGACCGCAAGTGTTCATCGACAAGCTTGCCGAGCGACTCGCCTTCGAGCGTGGCGGCGCACGGCTGTACGACGCAGTGTGCGCCAAGGCCATCGCGGACACCGCCGAGCTTGGTAAGGTCAGCGCCGAGGAGTTGCGTGAGATTCGCAATGACGAGGCCCGTCACGCGCTGATGGTCAAGGAATGTCTGGAAAGACTGGGCGCGGACCCGACCGCTCAAACACCCTGCGCCGACCTGGTCGGGGTGGAGACCATGGGTTTCATACAAGCCGCCAGCGATCCGCGCACCACGCTTGCGCAAACGTTACACGCCGCGCTGTGCGCCGAGCTCATCGATCACGAAGGCTGGGAAGATCTGATCGTCATGGCGCGCGACATGGGTCACGAAGATATGGCCCGCCGGTTCGAGGAGGCGCTCGCCGAAGAAGACGAGCACCTGATGAAAATCAGGAACTGGTACGCCGTGCTCAGCAAGGAGACCAGCGAGTTGATTTGAGCCGTCCGCCGTCGCGACGGCTAGTTGTTACCGTCGCGATGGCTTCTCTTGCGCTCCGCCTTGGTCAGCTGCACGAAGTTGCGTTGGCTGTTCTTATCTTCCTGACGCCCTTCCTTCCGGCGTGCGCCAGGCAAGCCGAGCGCGCCCTTCGGTCCGGCTTTACCGGGATTCAAACCGTTGCCACTGGTTTTGGATGAAGCCATGAGATTCTCCTGCAAGGCATGACACCCGCAACGCCCTCGGGCTCGATTGGTTCCGGCACACGCCGGCGCGGGACGCGCGTTAACATGACTGCATGCGGCAAGCAGATATCTTTCCACCCTCGTTGCCTCAGGGGCTCGAGTATCGAGAGAACTTCATCGGCGTCGAGGAAGAGCAATATCTGCTGTCGGAGATTCGCGGGCTGCCCTTGAAACAAGCGCAGTATCAGCAATACACCGCGCGTCGGCGGACCGTGAACTACGGCTTCTCCTACGACTTCACTCACCTGCAATCCAAGCCCGCGCCGGCCATTCCCGAATTTCTGACCCCGTTGCGAACCCGAGCCGCCGAGTGGCTGGGCGTGCGGCCCGAGGATTTCGTGCAAGCATTGGTTGCTGAATATCAGCCCGGCACACCGCTCGGCTGGCATCGCGACGTGCCGGACTTCGAAAAGGTCGTGGGCATCTCGCTCGCCGGTCATGCCCGGCTGCGCTTCCGGCCCTTTCCCTGGTCGCCGGAGAAAAAATCCGAGGTGTTCGCGTTGGAACTGGCGCCGCGCTCGGCCTACATCCTGCGCGATCGAGCTCGATGGGGCTGGCAGCATCATGTGCCGCCGACCAAGGAGTTGCGTTATTCGATCACCTTTCGAACCGCAAGCGATAAAATGACAGGCTCCCGTCGACTCCAGAGCCGTGCCAGTGACTGAATCCAGCTTGCGCTTCAGCGATGCCGAGCGCGCCGCCGTGTATCGCGCCATCGCCGAGCGGCGTGACATGCGCCATTTCAAATCCGATCCCATCGATGCCGCGATCCTGGAACGATTGCTGAACGCCGCTCACTGCGCGCCCAGCGTCGGACTGATGCAGCCATGGCGCTTCATACGCGTCGCCGATCGCGCGCTGCGCGAGCAGATTCACCAGCTGGTCGAAGAGGAACGTCAGCGAACCGCGGCGGCGCTGGGCGCTCGTCAGGACGAGTTCATGCGCCTGAAAGTGCAAGGCGTGCTCGAGTGCGGCGAGGTCCTGGTCGCGGCGTTATGCGATGGGCGCGAGCAATATATCTTCGGTCGTCGCACGCTGCCGGAGATGGATCTGGCGTCGGTGTCGTGCGCGATTCAAAACTTGTGGCTGGCGGCGCGCGCCGAAGGCATCGGCATGGGCTGGGTTTCGTTGTTCGATCCGCTGGCGCTCGCGCGGTTGCTTCACATGCCCGAGGGCAGCTTGCCGATCGCGGTGTTGTGCCTCGGCCATGTCGAAGCGTTCTATCCCGGCCCGATGCTCGAGCTGACCGGCTGGGCCAAAGCCCGTCCGTTGAGCGAATTGATGTTCGTGGACCGCTGGAACGACGGCGCGACTCAGAACCGAACGATGACCTCGGCGCCGTAGCTGCGGCCTTCCTGCCGTAACAATGTCTGCGCGTGCTCTTCGGAGCCGGGGAACGGACGGTCCTCATCGAACACGTTATAGACGCCAGCGGTCAGCTCCACCTTCGACCACCGGTCGTGCGAGTTCACGGTGAAATTCGTGGTCCAGAACGACGGGCTGTGGGTGCGCGCCAGCGTCAGGCTGTGACTGTTGTATTGGAGGTCCAGATTGGCGAACAGCTTGCTGTTCAGCACCGGCACGGACGCGCTCAGCTTGCCCAGCTGACGCGGTGAATTGGTCAGCTCCAGATCGGTACCGATCTCCCGCGCGCGCTGGAATGTCCAACTACCGCGCAGGAGGGTGCCGTTCTTGTACGAACCTTCCAGCTCGAGCTCGACGCCACGAGCGTGGACGTCGTCCAGGTTCTTGAAGTAGGGCTCGGCATCCGCCGTTTCCACCTGCGTGATCAAGCCGCCGATGTGATACGAGTAACCGGACAGGCTGAACCGGTACGTCGAGTTGAAGTAGTGCTCGTACACGAGCTCGTAGGTGTCGATCGTCTCCGGCTGCAGCGGCCGATGATTGGCTTGCTCCGGGTTGTAGTGACGTTCGTACGGATTCGGCGCACGGAACGCTTCGCCATACAGCGCTTTGATCGCGGAGCTCGGCGAAGGGTTGTAGATGGCGGCGATGCGTGGATTGGTGGTGCCGCCGAAGCTGTCGTCATAATGGTCATAGCGCAGCCCCGCGGTCAGGCTGAGATCATCGCGCAGCTTCGCCTCGACCTGTCCGAACGCGCCGATGACCGCGCTCCTGTCATCCCGGTCGACGTAATAGATGCGCGGCTCGATCGCATCGTAGGTGGCCTGATATTCGCGCAAGTTGGCGCGATATTCCGTGCCCAGCACCAGGGTGTAACGATCCGTCGGTTGCAGCGTGAGTTGCACTTCGCCGCTCAACCAATCGCCTTGCATTTCGTCACGGACGACCGCTTCGTAATCGCCCTCGCCGAGCAGCGCGTAGTTGGTGGGGAAGTCGCCCTCGTACTGATAGGAATCGTACGAGGCACGCACGTTCAAGCGAGCCTTGTCGCTCAGCGCATACTGATAGGTCAGATCGAGATAGCCGCGCATATCGTCGGTCGTCTCGCGCGGATCGCCGAACACCGACTCGAACGACCCGGTCGGAATTCTTTTGTGACGATCGCTCAAATACAACGAGGCGGCGAAATCACCGTAACGAACGCTGCTGAAGAACTTCGTCGCCTCCTCGTCATCGAGACCTCCGGCGAAGCCGTCGTGCGCGGCCAGCGGATTGTCGCTGATGCGCTGATCGAGCTCGGGATAGTAGAAGTTCATGCCGCCGCTCGAGTAATGGGCCATCGACACCAGCCAGTCGAGCCCGTTATCGAGTGTCGTACCATAGGTGCCGCGAACTTTCTGCGTGTCGTAACTACCGACGTCAAGGCCGAGCTCGGCGCCATCCACACCGCGCCCGCGCTTCGTGATCACGTTGATTACGCCCAGGAAGGCACTGCTGCCGTAGAGCGACGAGCTCGGACCACGAATGATCTCCACGCGCTCGATCAGCTCCACATCGATCATCGAGTCGCGGCCCACCGAGCCGCTGTCGTAAACGTTGTCGTTCAGGCGATGGCCGTCGATCAGCACCAGCACGCGAGTGTTGTAATCGCCGGGCCGGAGAAAGCCACGCACCCCCAGATAGGTGTAGTTGCGGTCGTCGGTCACATACAAGCCGCGCACGCCCCGGAGCACATCGGCCAGGCTCGTAAAACCGGAGCGACGGATATCTTCGGCGGTCACGATGCTGATGGACGACGGCGCCTGCGTCACCCGTTGCTCGTACTTCGAGGCGCCGTGGACCACATGAACGTTCATGCTCATCAGCTGCTCGAGGCTGAGTCCATCGAGGTCGTCAGCCAGCACCGCCCCGCACGCGAGCGCCAGTGCGCAGGCGCCCGCCAGCGCACGCGGGAAATAACTTGGGTTGATCGACATTGGCGGCGAGTTCGGCGAAACCGGTGCGTTACAGCCTGGATGTGCTGGATCTTCGGCACGCCGGAGCACGGCGTGCATAAGACATTTCCTTAAGTGGCGGGCAGGCCCCTCGCAAATGCAGCAAAGTGAGATTTGAGTAGCACTCCGTCGCGCGCACGCGGCCGATGACTAACGCACAATGCGCCGGAATGAGTGACTGCCGTCAAAGACTGAATTGAGTGCGCGCCGACGCACGAGCCAACGCCCGAAGCTTCGATCCACATGAATTGCCTTCCGCACATCGTCTCGGTGTTCGCTGCCCTCATGGCCGCGAGCACCGCCCGTGCCGATGCAGCCACGCAGCGGGAAGACCAGTTCAAGGCCGCGTACGTGTTCAACTTCGTCAAGTTCGTCGAATGGCCGGCAGCCGAGACTCGCGAGACGCTGACGATCTGCTTCGTCGGCGGCGACGGTGTCTACACCGAGCTGGCGACCGGGATCGCGGACAAGCGCGTCGGTACGCGCTCGCTGGCGGCAATCCAGGTCACCGACACGATGCCGGCGCCGCACTGTGAAGCGCTGTATATCGAGGCGTCGAAAGTGGCGAGCTACTCACTGCCCGCCGAATGGGCGGTGCTCACCATCAGCGATGCCGCTGACTTCACCGAGCGTGGCGGAATGATCGGGATGTTCACCGAGAACCATCGGTTGCGCTTCGTCATCAACTTGCGGAACGCCGAAATGGCCGGGCTGCACATCAGCTCCGACCTGCTGAAACTGGCCGCCGGCGTGCAGCGGGGGCCGCAATGAACGCCTTGAAGCATTGGTTCGAACGACTGCCCATCAGAAGCAAGCTGACCATGCTCGCCATCCTGGTGGCGGGCATGGCGCTGCTGCTGGCGGGAGTGGTGTTGACCATCGCCGACTATCGCGCCGACCAGCAAGAGATGTGGCGTCGACTGGAGACGCAAGCGAAGATCACCGCTCGCGACAGCGCGGCGGCGGTCGCGTTCGACGATCGCGAAGCCGCGACTCGCTCCCTGTCCGCGTTGAGCGCCGACTCGGCGATCGTCGCAGCCGAGATTCACTATGCGAACGGCGAGGTGCTGGCGCACTTCGGCCGCGACCTCGCCGGCATGGCGGATCGAAGAGAATTCGTCCATGTGCTCGCCGACATCGTGCTCGACGGGACCATCGGCTCGGTGCATCTGTGGGCCAATCGGGACGAATTGAGCGAAGGCATCGTCCAGCGCGCCTGGTTGCTGGCGGTCGTGATCGTCGGTGCGCTGGGCTTCGCCAGCGTCGCGGCATTGGGTATGCAACGTTTCATTTCCAAGCCGATTCTCGCGCTCTCACGCGCGGCCGAGAGCGTCACTCGCGCGCGTGATTACAGCCTGCGAGTACACGTGCACAACAACGACGAGATCGGCCGATTGATCGTCGCGTTCAACGACATGCTGGGTCAGATCGAGGCTCGCGATGCCGAGCTGCTGCGTGCACGAGACGAATTGGAAGAGCGCGTGTCTGCTCGTACCCATGAGCTGGCGACCAGCAACAGCCGGTTGGCCGATGCCACACGACGTGCGACCGAGTCGGCCACGCTCGCGAGCGCCGCGAACCGGGCGAAGAGCGAGTTCCTCGCCAACATGAGTCATGAAATCCGCACACCCATGAACGGCGTGCTCGGCATGACTGACCTGTTGCTCGACACGCGCCTGGATTCGACTCAGCGCGATTACGTGCAGACCATCAAGGACAGCGGCGCCGCGCTGCTGACCGTGATCAACGACATTCTGGACTTCTCCAAGATCGAGGCCGGCAAGCTCGATCTGGAAACGCACGACATGGATCTGCGCGACACGCTCGAAGACGTGGCCCGTCTGCTGTCCGTGCAAGCGCACGCGAAAGGTCTGGAAGTCACATTGCAGATCGATCCGGATCTGCCCGCCGCGGTCCAGGGCGATTCCGGACGCATCCGCCAGATCCTGTTGAACCTCGGCGGCAACGCGGTCAAGTTCACCAACAAGGGCGAAGTCTCGCTGGCGCTCAGCGTTCTGTCGAACGATGCACACGGCGTGTTCGTTCGCTGCGAAGTGCGTGACACCGGCATCGGCATTCCGGAGGATCGCATCAAGGCGCTGTTCTCGCCGTTCACTCAAGTCGATTCGTCGACCACGCGTCGCTTCGGTGGCACCGGGCTGGGCTTGTCGATCGTGCGTCGCCTGGTCGACCTGATGGGCGGCGACGTCGGGGTCACGAGCCGCGAAGGCGTGGGCTCGACCTTCTGGTTCACCGCGCGCTTCAAACAAGGCCACCCGGTGACCGGCGCGTTCTCGGTGCTGTCGATTTCGATTCGTGGCAAGCGCGTGCTGGTCGTGGACGACAACGCCACCAATCGCAAGGTGCTCACGGGTCAATTGCAGATCTGCGGGATCGAGCCCGCCGTGGCCAGCAACCCAGACGAAGCCATCGAGCTGATGCGAGCGGCACACGCGAAAGGTCGGCCATTCGATGCCGCCTTGCTGGATTATCAAATGCCCGACTGCGACGGCGCCGAGCTCGGTCGCAGGATCGTGGCGGACCCGGTCCTGAAATCGACCCGGCTCATTCTGCTGACCTCTTCCGGTCAGCGCGAGGACAGCCGCGACTTCGCCGAGCTCGGCTTCGGCGGGTATCTGCTGAAGCCGGTGACGCAGAAGGATCTGGTCGCGTCGCTGCAGCTCGTGCTCGCCCAACAACCCGAAGTGTGGCACTTGAAGTCGCAGCCCATCGTCACGGGCGAGCGGTTGCAAGCGGCCGCGCTCAACGAAAAGAAAGCTCACATCCTGCTCGCCGACGACAACGTGGTGAATCAGAAAGTCGCCGTGCGGCTGCTGGAGAAGCTGAGCTATCGAGTCGACGTCGTCGACACCGGTCGCGCGGCGGTCGACGCCTGGCAGACGGGGAAATACGATCTGATCCTGATGGATTGCCAGATGCCCGACCTCGACGGCTACGAAGCGACGCGCGAAATTCGCAAGGCCGAGAATGGCGGCAAGCGCACGCCGATCATCGCGCTCACCGCCCACGCCATGAAAGGCGCCGATGAGGAATGCCGGGCCGCGGGCATGGATGGCTATTTATCCAAGCCCATCGATCGCGCCTTGCTGAAAACGACGCTGGCGGGCTTTCTCGGTCGCTGACGATTGCGGATACTCGCCCGATGAGTATCCGCGGACTCCTGCTCGCGTTGACGATCGTCACTCTCGCCGGCTGCGCGACGATTCCCAATCGTCCGCCGCGGCCGGCGAAATCTTCCCTTGGCTGTATGGAATCGGTCGTGCAAGAGAAAGTGCCGACCGCAGCACCCGACAAGCGACAGCACTGCATCGCCGCCGGCTTGATCGCTCGTTACTGCAGCGGGACCGAAGCCTATATGGCAGGCGCCGGCAAAGAGATCAAAGATCTGTTCGGCGGTGGCGATCCCGAATGGGCCGATTGGCGCGCCGATCGCGTCGGCATCGGGTGCGCCCGCGCAGCCCGCGACGATGATGAGCTCGCGAAGTGCTGCGAGCGGAAAGGTTATTGAATCGTCAGCCCGACTGCGGACAGCCGCGCAATTCCAGCCGCAGGATGCGGCTCTGCCCGACCTGGAACAGACTGGTGTCGATGTTCTGACCGGGCTCCTTCAAATCCACATCGATCCAGAACACTGAGCCGGCACGCTTGCGATCGCTGATCTGCGGAGTGATGCCGATAGCACGCGCTTCCTCGGCCCGGCGCTGCGCGCGCTGATAATCCGAGAACACACCGAGCGACAATACGTTCGGCGGATCGGATCCCGGCATCAAATAAACATCCGTGATGCCGTTGTCGTTGAGCGTCTTCAGTGCCGATTCCGCCGCGTCGCGCGTCGCCAGATCGCGGACGCTCACCCAATAACCGGTCCACAACTCGCCCTGCTCCACGCGTTGACGAGGTTCGAAGCCCTGACTGCGCAACGTGGCCTGGGCCTGCGATGCCTGACCGAGATCGGCGAACGGGCCGACGCTGGTACAGGCCATGGTGTCTTCCTGGCGAACGACGGGCGGCTGCACGGTGCCTGTCGATTCCAACGGTGCGACACGCGGCGGCTCGATGTCGCGCACGTCGGCGACCTGCTCTTCCTGTTCTTCTTGCGGTTGAGGTTCGGACGGCGTGTTCTGCGCTTCTTTGGCGAGCACGATGCGTGGCGGCGGCGCGGCGATACGAATCGGCACGCGATCGAGGCTGCCGACCTGCACATCGATCACTTGGGACCAGATGAAATACAGGGCATTTACCAGCACCATCAGCAGACAGAACGCGCGCATGCGGTAGTTATATTGGAGCGGCTAGCGCCGCTGCTTTCCCTTCTGGCTGCTCTGGCCCCAATACGCGGCGATGTCCGCCACCTCGGCCGGGGTCAATTGCAACGGCCGCTTGTGCTTGACCTTGCCGGCGACGATATCGCTGATCAGGCTCTGCAAGGACGCGACGCTCTCGCCTTCCCAGTCGTCGGCTTCGTGGCACTCGACGCACTTGGCCTGCGAGACGGCCTTGCCGGCCTGCAAGTCCGCGGCCAGTCCCGACAACGGCCACCAGCTCAGCGCGATCAGCGCCGCGCCCGCGGTCAGGTGTCGGAATTTCGAGTTAGCCATCGCCGTCCTCAATCTGCTCCTCGCCTCGAACGGTCCGGATGATACACGAAGGCTCCGGCATCACCGCGCCCGGCGGGATCAGGCGGCGGATGATTCCGGCAGGGCGGCGACGACCGCGAGACCGCGCAGCACCAGGTCGGGAATTTCTGTTCCGGAAACACCCAATGCCCCCTGCAGCCGGGCACTTGCGCCACCGGTCAGCAACAGCACCGGCGCTTCGCCCAGCTGCTGTTCGAGTGTTTTCAACGCTCGCTCCACCAACGCCGCTAGCGCGTGGACCGCGCCTTGCTGAATCGCACCCAAGGTGTTGTCCGCAAACAGCGCATCGCGGGCCTGACCGCCTAAGGCCCGGTGCGCGATATCGCTAGTGTTCTTCAATAGACTGGACACCATCAGATCCGGCCCGGGCACGATCACCCCACCGAGATGCTGGCCGCCGGCATCCAGGCCGTCGATGGTCATTGCCGTCCCGACACTGACGACGCATAACGGCCGCGGCTCGAACGACCGCGCCCCCAGCAGACACAGCCATCGATCCACGCCCAGCTTGGCGGGCTCGGGATATGCATTACGAAGACCGGCCTGCGCGGCCGGCGAATGAACGAAACGAGGTTCGATTCCCCAGGTCGAGCTGAGCGCCGCCTGCGCCAGATCGCCGATGCGCTTGCCGCCGACGTTGCCGATCAGCACACGCTCGACGCGGGGACCTGAATTCAAGATCTGCTGAACGAAGTCATCCACCGTCCAGTTCGCGTGCACGGCGGCGGCTTGCGGGCCCAAGCCTCGTTCATCCAAGCGCGCCCACTTGATGCGCGTGTTGCCGATATCGATGAGCAGCAGCATCGGGATCAGCTCTTCACCGCGCGCAGGCTCACTTCACCTGAAACGAACCGGCGCAGCTCGCCATCGACATCGACCAACAGCGTGCCATCCGACTCGACGCCCCGCGCCGTACCCAGAGTCGTCTGCGAACCGCTGAGGACCTTTACCGGCGCATTCGCCAGCGTGTCCAGCTCGTGCCATTCATCTTTGAACGGCGCGAAGCCGCTGACTGCGAACGTCTGCACCATCTCCAGGAGCTCCGTGACCACAGCGGCGATCAATGCGTTCCGGGTCGGAGTCTTGTCACGCATGATCTCGTGCACGTCGGCGATCAGAGCGGCTTCGCGCTCGGCGAGCTGCGTGCGTGTCGCGGCCGGCATGTGCATATTGATGCCGATACCGATGATGACCTGGGCCGGGCCGGCCGACTCGCCGCGCATCTCGATGAGAATGCCGCCGAGCTTGCGACCTTGCCATTGCAGATCGTTGGGCCACTTCAAACCGACGCCTGCGATGCCCAGGCGTCTGAATGCTTTCACCACCGCGACGCCGACCGCCAGGCTGAGCGCCGAGAACGTCGGCGGCGCCTCGGTAAATTGCCAGCCCACCGACATGCAGACACCGCTGCCGAAGGGCGCAATCCAGCTCCGACCGCGCCGCCCTCGCCCCGCGTTCTGCACTTCAGCCGTGCATAACTGAAAACGTCCGGCTTGCGGCGGCGACAGATCGGCGACGAACCGGTTCGTCGAGTCGACCGTCAGCAGCACATCGGCTCGCTCCAGCTGAGAGCGAGTGGTCGCGGGCAACGAGGAAACAATGGCTTCTTTGTCGAGCAGATCGACGGCGTGTGGCAATCGATATCCCTGGCGCGCCACCGATTCGATATCGACGCCGAGCGCCTTTAGCGAGTTCATCAGTTTCCAGACGCCGCCGCGAGAGATCTTCAGTTTCTTCGCCAGTTGTTCGCCGGAATAGAACGTGCCTTCGGCCAGCATGGCGAGCAGCCGCTGCCGGCGTGCCTGCGCTTGCGTCTTGGGCGTCGGGCTCTTGCTGCTGGTTGGCATGAGATCAGCGGGGTCGCAGCAGCCACAGCCGCCTGGCTCGGCTCTCGGTACCGGCACGCATGCGCTCGATGTTGCCTCGGTGGGTGTAACAAACGAACAGTGTCATCGCACAACCGAACGTCAGCATGGCCATCGATGGCGTGGCCTCGGTGATGACCAGATAAGCGGGAAAGGACGCGACCGCGAGCATCGTGCCGAGGCCGACGAATCCGCTCAGCATCACGACCGCGAGCCAAACGCCGAACACCGGCAGGATGGCGATCGGCTTCAGGCCCACGAGCACACCGATCAACGTCGCCGCACCTTTGCCGCCACGGAACCCGTACCACACCGGATAAACGTGACCGAGCACCACCGCCGTCGCGCAGGCCACCGCCAGCCAATCGCGGTCGACTCGGGGATCGATGCCGATGCCCGGCAGATTCATCGGCGCCAGCAACCCGGCCGCGAGCCAGCCCTTGCCGATATCGATGATCATCACCCAGAGCGCGAACGACCACCCCTGGGTGCGCAAGGCATTGGTGCCGCCGGCATTGCCGCTGCCGAGCTTACGAATGTCCACACCGCCGCGCAGCTGACCGACCAGCAGACTGCCGATCAGCGAGCCCAGCAGATAGGCCAGCACGGATTTGACGCCAAGTTCCAACATTTTGAAATTATATGCGTTTCTTCTCGGGCAGATGCAGCTCGGCGAGCATGCAGCGGACGCTGCCGCCACCCAGCTTCTCGATGGTCGGGATGGGGGCCGCGACGATCGGACCGGCATGCGATTCCAAAGTCGCTCGCTGCTCGGCGGTCAAGGCGTCGCGCGCCCGCTGCGACATGGCGACCACGCTGCCGGTGAGCGACGAGCCCAGCTCCAGCATATTGCCGGCGAACGAATTCATCTGCTCATGCGACAGATCCACGACGATCCGGCCGCTGCCGCGCAGTTGGTTCAGCACCCCGTCGCGCTCATCTTCACGAATCGCGGCCAGGCACACGGCGGCGAATCGCTCGCCGACCGACATCAGCACGTTGGTGTGATAGATGGCCTTGCCGTTGGCGTCGTTCGCTTCGAACGCGACGATGTCGTAGTCGAGCTGTTGGGCGAAATCGCCGAGCACGTCCAGATCGGTGCGCGGGGACACGCAGGCATAAGCGACGCGATGAATACGATCGAGCACCAGGCTACCCGTGCCCTCGAGATACCGGCCGGTGTGTTCGTGGCGGGTCAGGTCGATGACCCGGGCCGCGTGGAAGCCATGTTTGGCGCTCAATGCTTCGATCAGATCGAGCCGTCGCTCGAGTCGACGGTTCTCGGCCAACATCGGGTACAGCACGACCGTGCCGTCGGCGTGGAAGCTCACCCAGTTGTTGGGAAAGATCGAATCGGGGGTATGCGGCTCGGGCGTGTCCTCGAAGGTGTGGACCGTGACGCCCGCCTTCTCCAGCGCGACTACCAAGCCATCGAACTCGCGCAATGCCGCCGCCTGATTGGCGGCGTCCACCCCATCCGGATCGACCTGCTGAAAGGCGTTGGAGGCCCAGGTCTGGGGGTTACCGGCGAAGGCCACCGGCCGGATCATCATGACGTGATGGGAAGTTTGTCGATCTGCCAGGCTCATACCGCCCCCTTCAGTGAGGGCGGCATTATCGCGCCTCAGCCTTTGAAGTCGATATTGAATCGGGTGATCAGCCGGGCCGCGCCGTCGATGCGGCCGGTGGCGATCAGCGTGGTGGTCGGCACCTTCGCGTCGAAACTGCGCGAGATCCAACCGGTGGGCTCCGGTCGTTCGACCCCGCGATGGACCTTGCAGCGCAGTTCCTGAGGCAACGTCATCGATAACATCACGTCGCCGCAGGAGACGCGAACATCGCGCCCATTCGCCAGCACCGCGCACTGTTCGGCGAAGTGCCAGAAAATTTCCACCTGGTGCGTGCCACTGCCGAGCAGCTCATCGGTCACTTGCAATCGGGACTGCTGCTTGTCGAATTGAATCTCGCGACGATGCGTGACGGGATGCTTGAGCCGCGAATAACCGTCGTGGCTCGCCACCCAACGATCGACCAGCGGCGTGCGCTCGAGGTCGATCACTTGCGCCTGCGCGTGCTTGATCCACAGAAAATTGCCGCCGCTGACCGACTGATCGACGCCATCGATGCGCACGGTGTTATGCGCCGACGTGCCTTTGAAATAATCGCGCCACATTCGTTGGGTGTGATAGGCGTAAGTGCCGGGGTCGATCAATATCTCCTTGCCGCCGACGCTGAGCGTGAACGACAACGCGTCCGCATGGCCGTGCGCGGCGATCGAGAGATAACCGAGCGGCCCGGCGTCGGCGACGATGCGCACTTCGCGATTGGTTTCGAAGCGGTCGCCGAGGATGTAATAACCCGCGTTGGGAAAGTCCTTGCGCATCGGCAATGAGACTCGCGACAGGTCGATCGCCTGAAACTTCGCCGACGCTTCGTCACCCAGCAGCCAGCGAGTCTTGTCGTCGATATCCTCGCTCATGCGGCCCGCGCTTGCCTTGAATCGGAACTCCGCCGAATCGAACAGAACCGCACCGGTCGCGAGCAGCGAGCGATACACATCGCCCACTTCCGGATCGAGCCGGGCGATGATGGCGTCGTCCGCGTCGCCAAAGTTCGGCACGTGTCCGCCGGCGTCCATGATGCTGGCGATGTATTGAAGCATTGCTCGCAAGCGATGCCAGTAAGCCGTGCTGAAGTCACAGCCATTGGCGCGGGCGATCAAGCCGCTGACGATCATCATGTCGGCGACTTCATGGTGATACCAGTTGGCCTGCTCGCGGTTGGCGCCATCCTCGCCGTTCTGCAGCAGCATCTGCTCTTCCAGCTCCCGCTGCGCCATGCTCTTCCAGCGACGACTCCGCTTCCACAGCGGCCACGTGAGCGAGGCGATGAACAATCCCATCAGCTCGCCCAGCAAATGATTGTTCGCCGAGGAATAGCGCGAGAAATGTCCGGCGATGAAATGGCAATGCTGATAGACGCTGGTGAGCCAGCGCTGCTTGAACGCTTCACCGACCGCGCCTCGAAAAATCGGTGCGGCGTCGCCGCCCAGCAAGTGCCACGCGAACGACCAGTTCACCAGTCGAATCGAGTGCTCCAGACTGCTGGTCCAGTGGACCCCCGACGGATACGGACATTGCTCGAACCAGGATTCGAGCAGCGTGCGACAGCCTTCGGCATATTTATCTTCGTGCGTCAGCTGCCACGCCTGCGCCAACGTGACCAGTTGCGCGTGGCGGCTGGGCTCCCAGAGATATTTGATATCGCCGACCAGCGACTCGTCGCGATAGTTGAGCGTCTTGCCGAATCGCAACGGGGCTTGCCGGCCGGTTTTGGGATCGCGGTTCCAGTGCGGCGGAAACCCGAGCGCGGCGGACGACATCGCGAACACCGGGAAGCGGCCGTCGAGAACGTCATTGGCGGCGCGACGATATTTGTCGACATTGAATCCGGTCGGCAGTGTCGCAACCCACGCTGCGCCTGTTCGCTCACGCGCGGGCGGCGGTGGCGCGGCCGAATGCAGGCCGAACTGCTCCACGCTCGCCTGAACGCGTTGTTTGACCCGGTAACCGACTTCCCATCCGCTCATCGCCGACAGACGATGCAGCTTCCACTTCAGACTCATCGCTCGTGCCTCACGCAATGTTTCCGTGAGCACGCGTGGCGTTCAGCAGCTCCTTCACCGCCGGTCGATGAATGACGAAAGGCGTCTTGCCGCGGGCCGTGCGCTCCAGCGCGCTCACGCTGCGAATTTCGACGTGCATGTTCCTTGGCAGCTTCTCGCGAGCGTTGTGCATCAGATGCTCGCGATCCCGCTCGGAGTATCCGTCCATGGGCAATACCAGAATTACGACTTTGCTGGCGCTCTCCTGAATCACCTGGATCCGGACGATGTTCGCAACGTCGCGCTGGAAATGGCTGATGCCGGTGACCTTGACGCCGTCGGGCGTCACGAGGATGTCGCTGTCACGGCCCAATACGCCGGAGAACGTTCGCAAACCGAGCGCCAGCTCTTCGAGCTCGCGCTCGCCCCAAGTGGCGGGCAAACGAATCAAGTCGCCGGTGCGATAACGAATCAGCGCCATCGAGCGATTCCACAGCGGCGTGCCGACGATCTCGTAGAGCTTGTGCTGCCCTTCCGTGCCGGCCGGCTCGAATTCCACATGCGAGTAGCCAGGCAGGAATCGATACTCGCCCGGCGCGGTGGCATAAGCGAAGGCGACGCGCTCGGCCTGGCCGTAGTAATCCAGTAAGCGACAGTTGAGGGTCTCCCTGGCCGCTTGCCAAACCCGAGAATGCAGTACTTCGGATGAACACAACACCGCGGGGATGTGCAGCCGGCGCTTCGCCCGCTTCAACAACAGGCAGAGCTCTTCGAGCGACGTGGGATAGCCGAGCAAACATTCGGGCGCGAAATCGTCGATAGCGCGCGCGTAATGCTCGATCGTGGCGGCGTTCAAATGGGTGGATGACAGCACCAGCCGATTGCCGCCGCCGGCGTGGATCCAGTACGGCGGATCGAAGTCATTGGGGTCCTTGATGCTTTCGGTGCGCAGGACCGTGCACTTCGCCGTGCGTGCGTCGACGCCGACCTTCTGCATCATCCGATCGATACAAACCTGCTCGAACACCACGGAACGCAGCGAACGAACGATGTCCAGTGGCGCGCCCGACGTACCACCCGTGTTCGCCTTGATCGTGAACAATTGCGAGCCGACGGCGAACACCTGGGGCGCGCCACGCACTTGCGACTTGGTCAGCAACGGCCAGCTCGCGATGTCGCGACCGCCGCGAACCACCATCCCGTAACCGCAGCGGCTCGCGGGCCAGAGCACTTCACTCAATCGATCGCGCGTCCAGTTGCGGCGCTCGTCGAAACTGGCGCGCTCCAGGCGCTCCAGCTCTCGCTGCGCGTCGGCGTAGAACAGCGGATTGCGACGTACAGCGGTGTCGCCGACCTGAAGCTGTTTGAGTTTCTTTACCAGCGCTTGCATGCCCGATCCAGGTGACTTTTTCTAGCGTGCCGGTGCGCGCCGGCCATGACCATTGGCCACGGAGCGATACACGGCGCACATGCGATCCGAATACCGTTTGACGCACAACGGTTCCACCGTCGCGCGAGCCAGCCGCCCCATGTGGACGCGAACCGATTCCTGCGAGACCAGCCTCTCGATGGCCGCGGCCAACTGAGAAACATCGCCGGGCGCGATCAACAAGCCATTCGCGTTGTCGATCACATATTCCGGAATGCTGCCGACCGGCGTGCAGATGGGCGGCAATCCCCAAGCCATCGCCTCGAGCAAGGACATCGGCAAGCCCTCGGTATGCGACGGCAGTACGAACGCATGTGCCGAGGCCAGCAGCCGGTCGCGTTCGGCCGGATCGACCCACTCGCGAATCTCGACCACGTCCTGCACGTTGAGCGCGCTCGCACGCTCCCGCAACTGAGGCACGTCGCCGTTTCCGGCGAGCACGAACTCGACCCGTGCACGACACTCGGGCGAGAGTTTCGCGATGGCTTCCAGCAGATCGAAGACACCCTTGCGTTGGGTAATCATCCCGAAATAAACGAAGCGGACCTTGCCGCCCAGAGAACGCTCTGGCACCGACTCGGGCAGCAACACTGGATTCGGCATGACGACGATGCGGTGCCTCGGCACGCCGATGGATTCGAAAAAGGTCTTCCAACCCTCGCCCAGCACGACCAGGCGCTGCACGCGCTGTAACGTGTTCAGCGTGATGGAGCGCGCCGCCGGCGACATGCGCTCCCAATGTTTCTTATAACCACCGCCGTGCGCGTGCATGATGACGCTGGCGCCACGTGCAAGCGCGACCCGCGCCAGGATGATCTTGCGGATGTTGCTGGCACCGCTGGCGAAATGGATATGGACGACGTCGGGATGCTGGCGCAGCTCCATCGTCAGCCTGGCCAGCGACTGCGCGAACGTGACCGCCTTGGTCCACTTGCCGCCTTCGACCATGGTGGCGATGTGAGTGGCGTGCACTTCCTCGGGCAGGGCGTCCAGCAGCAACTTCTCCACGCCCGAGACCCCGCCGCGAACATTCAATCCCGGCCCGAGCATCACCACGCTGGAGGGCTCACGCATGTCCGGTCGCCTCGCGCGGGCCGAACATGCTTTCATAGGCTGCCAGCATGCCTTCCCAGGAAAATTCACGCTGCGCTCGCATCGATGCAGCCGCCGCCATTCGAGTGCGTAGCATGTTGTCCAGCCGCAGTTGATTGAGTAGCGCCGGTAGCTGCCGTGGCAGTTCGGCCACGTCGACGATATAACCTTCCCGTCCGTGCTCAATCATTTCCGATGCGCCGCCAGTGCGCGTCAGGATGACGGGCAGTTGCATCGCCATGGCTTCAAGCGCTGCGTTGGAGAAAGTCTCGGACAACGACGGCAGTACGAACACGTCGAACGCTTTCAACGCGGGGCGGACATCTGACAACGCGCCCGTAAACGTCACGGCCGAGGAGATGCCACGCTCGGCCGCTCGCCGTTCCAGCGTAGATCGCAACGGCCCATCGCCGACCAGCATCAAGTGCACGTCGGCACCGGATGCCCGCAGATCCGCAACAACGTCGACCAGCGGCAGCTGATTTTTCTCAGCCACGAGCCGACCGACAGTGCCAACGACGAACGCACGCTCGCCGATACCATACTGAGCTCTTTGGGCGGCCGCGCCGGCTCGCGCGCTGGAAAATCTATTCAGATCGACGCCGTTATAGATCACGCTGGAGCGCGGACGCATCGGGCTGCTGGCGGGCAGCCAGGCATTTCGCTGCAACTCGCAGCCGTATACGGTCCAGTCGAGATAGCGAAGCACATGGGTATAGAAAGTGCGTCGCCACTTGATGCGCATCTCGGTCGTGTTCATCAACCCGATCGTTCGCGCGCGGTGACGTATCCAGCGCGTCGCGGTCACGACATATAGCGCGGGGTAGAGATTTACGGAGACGACATTGCGCGGGCGTTGCTGCTCGATGAGCTGCCTCAATGCCGCGTGGGCTTTGAGCGAGAATCGTCCCTGTCGCGACAGGAAGAACGTCGCCACGCTGCTGTCGATGTTCTTCAGCAGCGTCGCGGGCTCGTTCAAGTACGCCAGGCCGACGCGCATGCCACGCGCGCTGAGCGCGTTGGCCAACCGCACGATTTTGTTCTCGGACCCGCCGACGCCCAGATTGTTCAATACGAAGAGAACATCCATTGCGTCGTCCTCGACCGGGCGAGGCGAGGCGAGTTCGGGACGAAGCTTCGCTTCCACGCTCGCCATGTTCAACCGCTGGTGCCGTTGCGCAGGACCTGTGACGCATCCCGCGTGGCCAACATTTCCAGGTAGCGAGTCGCGATATGCGTCGGCCCGAACTGCGCGATGGCATACGAACGCGCACGCTCGCCGATACGATCGCGCTCGTCGTGATCGGCGAGCAAACGGATGATCGCGCGGATCATGTCCTCCAGATCCGTCGCGGTGTGACCGAGCTGACGCTGTTTGATCAGCGAATCGGGATCGAAGAACGCGACCACCGGCACTCCACGCACCCATGCCTGCAGGAAGGTGTTCGGGAAGCCTTCGATCTCAGAGGTGTTCAGGAAGATCTTCGCGCGGCTGAACATCGTTCCGACCTCGCTGTAGGGCACCGCGCCCGGACAGCTGAGGTTCGGGATCGACTTCGCCTGCTCGGTCACCGAGCGGAAATAATCTTCCGTGCCCGGCAGCGCGCCGCCCGCGAGCGTGAATTTCACATTCGGCAGGCGGCGCGCCAGCTCCAGCACGATCTCGGGACGTTTCACGGGCCGGAGATTCGACACCCACAGCACGTCGATGTCCTTGGCGGGCTGCGGTCCGCTCGGCATTTCCACGGCCATGTCGAGCACTTCGCTTTGCAGCCCGTAATTCTGTCGTAACAAAGTGCGCTGCTGCTCGCTTTGCGCGACGATCAGGTCGGCATTGCGCAAGCCGTACTCGTAGATCTTGCGATCGCGCCAATACCGGATCAGCTGCTTGCCGGGAATGCACGCCAGGTCCGAGGCGATGCGCGAAATGAAACGTTTACCGTGCCGGCGGCAGAACCACGCGGTGATGCCGGTGGCCGCGCCGGCCGGCGATTGATAATAGATGTCGGCATCGATCTCGCGCAGCGCGCCGATCATCCCGGTCAGCCGTGGATGCGCGAAGCGCAATACTGGAATGCCTTCATCGCGCGCATAAGGCGCAACTGCGCGAATCCCGTCGACGACGGTGACGCGCCCCTGGCCGTGATCCTGCACGATCATCGACACTTCGTGACCGAGATCGCGCCATGCGCGTGCGAGCAACACGTGTTGTACCGACTCGCCTCCTACATATTTCGCGGTCTTCAGTTGCGCCAGCTGCGGATAATCTTCGAGGCCGACAATGCAAATCTTCATCGGTGGTTCCAGATCCAATCAATGACGGACGGCGCCGATCCAGCCGTACGCGTCCCCTCGTCGCGGCACCAGCGCCGCCTGCTTCAGAGGCACCGGTTCCGGCGCCGCTTCCCGGCCGATCATCGCCAGACGCATGGTCACGCCGGTGTATGCCCAGAAATAGATCCAGGGCACATAAAGATCCACGAAGAACGTCGACACCGCGTATGCAATCGTCGACACCACGAAGCCGGCCAGCGGAATCCGCAACCGATTCGGCGCGACCGCGAACGAGCGCATCGCCGTCCGCACCGGGATCGCCAGCAGCAGCACGCTGCAGATCAGGCCCGGCAATCCCAGGTTGAACCATTGCGCCAGATAATAGTTATGCGGCGAATAGCGGAACGGCATGATCCAGTAGGCGTTCCAGCCGAAGCCGGTCAGCAGCGTCTGCGGATGCTGGAACATCATCTCGATCGCGGCCCACCAGATTTCGGTGCGGCCCGAGGAAGTTCCGCTCATGTCTTTGCCGCTGAAGCCGGCCACGACGCGCTCATAGAGCAGATCGCCGAAACTCAGGCTGACGAGCAGCAGGATGACCAGCATGGCGCCGGCGGCCATCATGCCCCAGGTGACGATCTTTCCCAGCGACAGGTAGCGACGGAACAGATAGGCGCCGGCGAGGGTCGCGACGAAGGTCGCGACGAAGGCGCCACGCGATACCGTCATCAATAGCGTGCCGGCAGTGAGCGCCGAAGCCGCGATCCAGAGCCAGCGACGCCAGCCCTTCTCGGCCACGGCCATCGCGACGGCGGCGGGCAAGGTGAGCGCCACGAAAGCGCCATATTGATTGGACTCGCCGACCGCGCCTTGCACGCGACCGTCGCTACGACGCTCGATGTCGCCGATGTGTACGTAACCGAAAGCGTCCAGCACCGCGACCGCGTGCGACACAACCCAGGACAGCAGCAGACACTTCAAGACGAACGTCGCGTCTTTCTCCGAGCGCACGCCATAGAAGAACGCCAGGAAGAACATCATGTAGTCGACGCCGCGATTCTTCAGATCGAAGGCGCTGGTGAGCATGTCGTAGCGCGGATAATCGATGAACAGAACGATGGCGAGATAGGTGAGGATGGAATAGGAGATCAGCACGATGAACGCGACATTCATCTCCGGCAGCTGGATCTTGAACTTGCGCCCGTTGGCGTAGCTGAGCACCAGCCCCATCAGCAGCAGATACAGCAGGAAGTTCTTGATCTTGACGCCCGGCGCGGGTCCCGGATCCCAACTGAACACGCTGCTCAGAGTGAGAAACAAGGTGAGCGTAGCCAACACGTAACGCATCAGGCCCGCCCTCGCTCGCCGTCAATGCCCAGGCACAATTGCACGTACACGTCCGCCTCGGTGGAAACCGCTGTCGAAGTCAGTACAGCAAGTTGCATACCAGCGAAGGTCGCGCGCGCGGGCGCATCGTTGCGAGCATCGGACGACGTCGCACCGTGCTTTTGTTGTAACAATTGCAACGCGAGCTTTAGGACTTACACTCGACGCGGGTTGCGGGTCAGGGCTTGGCGGCGACCGTTTCTGTTTTACGCAGGCGGCCCGCCATGGCCGAGATCTCGGGCACGCGGAAGGCCACCAGCAGAATCAGGAACAAGGCCATGAACACCGCCGAACCGAGCACGACGCCGGCCAGGCCGAAATAGTCGACCCAGAAAGAGCCGATGAAAACTGCCGAGGCCAGCGCCGCGGCGACGGCGATCTTGCCCAGGTCGGCCCATCGCGCGAGCTCTCCCAAACCGATGTTATAGGCGCGCATGGTGCTGCGACCGAGCACCAGACCTTCGGTCCAGCGCGAAATGACGAACGCCAGCGCCGCGGCCGGCAAGCCCCAGATCGGCATGATGGTCACGAGCAGCAACAGATTCAGAACGATGGCGAACAGGCTGCTGGTGACGATCGGAGCGGTCCGGTTGACGGCACGCAGCGCCACGCCGAAATCGAACACTTCGCGCACCAGCACCAGCAGATAGATCTGAAAGATCGCCACTGCGGGCTCGTAACTGCGCGAGAACAGCGTCACCACGAAGGTGTGGGCGAACTCGAACAGCACGACGCCCGCCGCGGTCAGCAGAATCATCGAGACCACCGTCGAGCGGCGCCATAGCGCGAGCGCCGCTTCGCCTTTCGCGTTCTTCAGCCCGGCCAGTTCCGGCAACAGCGCATCCGAGATCGAATTGCGCAGCACGCCGATGACCGGCTGAATGTGAGTACCGATCGCATAGTGCGCCAGCGCGACGACGCCGAGCGTCTTGGTCACGAACAGATTGCCCAGCGACTTATTGAGCGTCACCAGAATCAGCGCCACGCCGACCGGCCAGCAATAGTGGAACTGCTCGCGCCAGCACGACTGTTCGGCTGTTCGATTCGCGCCATCGATACCACGAGCGACACGCCGCCACGCAATCCACGAGCCGGCGATGCGAACGGCCTCGAGGCCGATCAGCGACCAGACGATCGGCATGGTGTCGCGCCAGATCCAGGCCGCAGTCACCACCACGAGAATGCGCGCGATCAAACGACCGGTCGTGTAGGCGAACACGGGCACCGGTTGTTTCCGCGACAGCCAGTAGAACTCCCAGAAATCCAGATTCACGAACAGCAGCACGTACAGCGCGACCGGCAGCTCCAGGCCGCCGAGAATCGCGCCGTTCGAGAAGTAGTCGGCGAGCAGCGTGCCGCCCACGACCAGCACGCTGGTGCCGAACGTCATCACGGTCGCCTGGCGCACCATCTGTCGCACGCAGTCCGGGCGCGAGGGAATGAAATACAACAGACTGTTGTTGATGCCGAATGCGCAGATCGTCGTGAGCAGACCGGCGTAGAGCAGGAATTCGCGATAACGGCCGAACTCCTCGACCGTCAGCAGTCGTACCAGCAGGATGGGACTGATGACCACCAGCCCCTGATTCATGAACCGCGTGATGGAAATGATCGCGGTCCGACTGACTAACCCGGCGATGGCTCTACTCCCGCGGCGGCGATGCGACTGGCGAAGGGGGCGCATCCGTGGCGCGCCAAACCTGCGTCAGACCATCCCGGCCTTCATAAACCACTTCGAACTGCTTGGAGTGCAACACTGGGTCCATGTCGCCTCGCATGCCCTTGCGCCGGTCGCTCTGATTCTCGCCGCTGCCGATGACGAAAATCCGATGACCGCGCTCGTTGCGCAGTAGCTCTTCGAGCATCGCGGCGCTGCTGATCACGCCCGCGCCCGTATAGAAATCCTGAATCCGGCCGTTCTTCAGCTCGACGTAACGGCGCGCGTGATCCCGGCTCATCAGCCAGTAATCGACGTGCCCCAGGTAATACGTCTGCTGCAAAACATCCTCGGCGAGAATCACGTCGCCCGCGACGATGTTCTGGGATTTCATGAACTCGGCCGCGCCTTTGTGATCCGGATGCGATTCGTATCCGGAATTGACGCTCGCCACCACTTCGACCGGGTCCACCACCAGCGCGGTCGTCAGCACCGCGGCGGCCACCTGACCCGGGCGGCCCTTGAGCGGAGCGATGTTCCGCGCAGCCGACTTTGTTTGCAGCCAGTCAGTTCCCTTCTGCGCCAGGGCGAATGCGCACAACAACATCGGCAACAGCGAGGCCACCGTGTAACGCGGCGGCATGTTCCAGACGAAGAAACCGATGGTGAACATGGGAATCCACACGGCGAGCACGGCAAACAGCACGAAGTCGGCGCAGCGGCGGCGTTTCATCAAACGCCACCCACCCCACGCCACCGCGAGCAGCGCCAGGAAACCGCCGAACTCGGAGAATTGCAGGATGCGAGCGTATGGCCAGACGCTGGGCTGCCCGACCAGCGCGCCAATGATTTTCGTCAGTGAGCCCGGGGTGGACGCCAGCAGGCTGAAATGAATCAGGGCCAGCATGCCGCTGCCCAATGCGAAGATGCCGAGCCTGCGCCAGACGCGTGGCCCGCCGAAACGTCGCGCGAGGATCACCGCCGCGATGAACAGCAACGCGGCTATGTGGTAGTAGAGTTTCAACTGCAACAGCAATCCCGCTAGCAACAGCGTGGCCACGCCGATCGCCGCGACCCGGTGTGGAATCACGCGCGCCAGATGCACACCGAAGAACGCGATCGCCAGACCCGCGATCCACAATGCAACTTCGAACGTCAGCGCGAACGCTTGTGGCGCGCGACTGCGATCCCAGATCGGCGCGCCGAGATCCGCCGCATATTCCGGCGGCGGCACGGGATAGTGCGAATCCACCCAGTTGTTGATCAACAGATACGAGGCCAGAACGATCGCCGCGGCGATCGCGCCATAGACCAACTTACGGAAATCTCCCTGCAGGATGCCCGGCATCATGAACAGCAATACGGAGGTGACCGCGAGCGCGTGCAACTCGATGCCGATCACGAGGGCCAGCACGCCGCAGATCAGCCAGCCGATCCGGCCGCTGCGCTCCCATGCGAACACGCACACCATGCAAAGCGCGACAGCGGCGAGCAAAAAGATATACATGCGAGCCGTCTGCGAGTACACGATCATCGCCGGCAGCAACGCCACCGCGGCTGCGAACGCCAGATTCCAATACGGACGCAGGAAACGACGGCCGGCCAGCCAGGCCCACCAGATGGTCAACACGCCGCACACCGCCGACGGAAAACGGAACGCCCACTCGGATTCGCCGAACAGCTTCACCGAGCCTGCCATCAGATACAGCTCGGTCATGCCCCGCGGATAAAACATTCCGCTGGGAAGGATCGGCGCGCCCTCGCGCACGATCGCCATCGTGGCCATCGCCATGGTTTCTTCGTCGCCATGCAGGCCGACGTTGCCCAAGCCCCAGAAACGCAGCCAGGTGCCCACGCTCACGATGACCAGCAGCATGATCCGGTGTGCCAGCTGATCTCGCTCCAGCGGCGCGGTCATTCGAAACAGCTCGGACACCGCGCGCAGGAAGCCGCCCACGTGGTCCGCGAACGTCGGACTCACTGGCAATAACCCACGATTGGCCGCATCCGAAAACATGGACGACCCCATTTTCAGTAGTGGTCCTAGTAAGCCTTGTCGGTCTTGAATAGTTTCGGGACGGTGAGCGCCAGGATCTTCAGGTCCAGCCACAGCGACCAGTTGCGCAGGTACTCCAGGTCGTAATGCACCCGGCTCTGCATGTCCTGCAGGCGGGGCGTCGGACCTCGGAAGCCGCTGATTTGCGCCAGTCCCGTGATTCCCGGCGGCACTTTGTGACGCACCATGTAGCCCTTGATCAGACGCCGATACGCTTCGTTGTGGCCGACAGCGTGCGGGCGTGGGCCGACCAGGCTCATGCGTCCCTGCAGGACGTTGATGAGCTGTGGCATTTCGTCGAGCGAACAGCGCCGCAGGATGCGTCCGAGCGCGGTGACGCGCTCGTCGTTGCGACTCGCTTGATTCAGCCAGCCCGCATCTTCGGTAACTGTCATGGTGCGAAACTTGTAGATGGTGATTTCACGACCGTCCAGACCGTAGCGCCGCTGCCGGAACAGCACCGGGCCCTTGCTGGTGAGCTTGATCCCGACGGCGATCGTCAGCAGCACCGGCGCGGTAACGATCAGCGCGAGCGACGCGATGATCAGATCCATCAATCGTTTGGCCGCGCCCTGATATCCGTAGAACGGGCTTTCGCGCATGGCGATGACGGGCACGCCGAGAATCTCTCCGGTGCGTGCCTGGAATTGATCGGAGACCAGCACATCGGGCAAGTAATACAGCGAGGCCGTGGTGTCGCCGAGCTTGTCGAGCAGATTCTGGACACGCCGGATGTGCCGTAACGGCAAGGCGATGAAAATCACGTCGATGTCGTTTTGCTTGATGTATTCGGGCAGCTGCGACAACGGACCCAGCAGGTTCTGGCTGTCCCGTGCGTCGAGCCGCTGCGCGCTGCGGTCGTCGAAGAATCCCTGGACCCGCATGCACAGCTCGGCGTGGCGGGAGAACCGCTCGGCGAGTTGCTGACTGGTGTTGTTATAACCGGCGAACACCACTTTGCGACCGTTGCTGGGACGACAGAGCACACGCCGGGCAAGTTCATCGAGCACGAGCATGCTGGGGATCAGTAGCGCGGGCGTCGCCACTGCCCATATCAAGATCACCGGCGTCGAATACGCGCGGGGATAGCCGGCGATGTAACCTATCGTCAGCAACGCCGCCAGCAACACCGACCAGCGAATCAACAATCCGCGCACGATCACCGCTCGCGGCGTAATCAATTCCGCCGCGGGTGTCCGCGCCGATTGCAACAAGGTGATGGACAGAATGGTGACGATGATGGTCACCGCGCTGAAAGAGTCGGAGGAAGCGGTGCCGGTCAGCTCAGCCAGCACATATAAAGTAAGAATGGACACGGCGGCCGGAGCGGTCGCGCGCAACGAGAAATAAATCGCCGCCAGCGCCGACTGACGCTTGAACAGCAGCGGCGGCGTGATGTCGTAAGCCGCCGTCTGTTGAGGCGCCGGAGTGTCGGGAAGCTTTACTTGTGACAGCCGCGGCTGCGGCGCGCCCGTCAGCTTCACTGTGCTCCGGACCGCGCTGTCGGGAACTGCGCTCATTCGGTGGATCCACGAACTCTTGAGAACATTCGATCGGCCGCCAGGACCTATCGATATGTAATAGCAAGATGCGTACCACGAACGCGGCGGCGCGGGAGACGACTGACTCCCGCGCCATTGCTGGGTTTGGCGAGGCGGCGAAGCCCGCGCTGTCGCACGGGCTCGCCGAAATTACAAAGGCGGGCTTGTAGAAGTTACTGATTCAACGTCGGCGCCTGCGGGGAGCTGGCGGCGCGGCCTTCCACTTCCGCTGCCATGCGATGCAGCCACAACTCGAGATTGGTGTAGCCGCTGGCAGTGACCGTGTTCGGATTCGCCGGTAGCGACAGCGCACGATGATTCACGGCGAGGTTCGGATACCCGCCACCGTTTCGTTCGCAACGAGTCGTGCCGTTCGGCGCGACGCAGTTGATCATGCGGCCCGTGCCATTGCGTGTCTGCGCGATGATGCGAGCGTCGACGGCATCACGATCGGCCGGACGAGCACCTGCGTACTTCAGCACGTGCTCCTTCACGACGTTGTCCGAAGTCGGCAGCGTCGTCATGGTGGCCGGCCAGGCGAGCGGCGACGTCGACTTGAAGTTCGACACCGTCAGCGAGCCGTAGATCGCGCCCACGAGTGACGAGGACCACGCATCGCCACTGCTGCTCGCGCCCGGCGCCAGGTTATCGGCCAGGAACACTTTCGCCCCCGGACGCAGCGTCGATGAGTCGGCACGGAAGCCGATCGGCGGGCGGCTGGTCGGCGTGTCGGGACCGCGCAGGAACACGTTACCGACCACCGAGTTCTGGGTCACCAGGCCGCGGCTCTGCAGATCGATGGCCGTGTTGGCCCAGTTATAAATCACATTGTTCACGATCACGGTGCGCCCGGCGGCAGTCATGGGATTGCGCGATTCCATGTTCGCGAGCAAATTGCCCGCCAGCGTGGCGTTGCCATCGACCGGTCCGAGCAGCACGCCGAAGCCATGAGCGCCTTCGGGATGAATGGACTGATGCAGCGGCTCGGCGAAAATATTGTTGATCAGGCTGATGTTGTTCCAGTACTGCCAGGCGCTGGCGATCTCGTCGATCGACCAGGTGAAGGTGCAGTGATCGACCACCACGTTGCTGATCGGCGCCTCGGGCGGCGCTTCGATCTTCAGGCCGTCGCGATTGCTCGGCGGCTCGCCGCCGGAGCCATCGCCCGGACGAACGCGAATGTGCTGAACCAGCACGTCGGAAGCTCTGATCAGCAAGCCCGAGCCGCGCAGCGTGATGCCGGGCGACGGCGCGGTTTGACCGGCGATCGTGATATAGCGATTACGGATGGTGAGGTCATCCGGCAAGTTGATCGTGCCGGACACTTCGAACACGCATACGCGCGGGCCGCTCGCGTCGACGCAGGCCTTGAGCGAGCCGGCACCGTCGGAGTTGGTGTTGGTCACCCGAATGACCGTGCCGCCGCGACCGGCGGGCGTGTTGATGCCGTGACCGATGGCGCCCGGGATGACCGGCACAGCATTGGCAAGCGGCGCCATTCCGCAGGCGAGCGCCACCGCGGCGGCGAGTCGGCGAATGGTTGGCTTCATGGCGGAAATCTTCGCAGTCATTAACGTCGTTGCTCCAGTAAGAGTTTCAGCGGCGGCGCGTAGCCAGAGCGGCCAACCACCAGGCATTTCCAGCACAGAAAAAAGGGCGAGCCGCGTAGCAACTCGGGAGAAAAGTTACAAGTCCCGTTGCAACGATTACATCGGCTAAGCCCTGAACCCCGGCCCAGCCGTACCGGGTCGGCGTAGGTCGAATCCCTGCGCTCGAACGACGACAGTAGTCGGCTTCGCAAACGGGCCATCCGTGCCTGTCGCAACGGGCAGTCAGGCGTGCCCAAATTTTCCCTGCGCGGTCGGCACCGAAAGTGCATCGCAAGCGTTGGGGCTGAACACCTCGAGTAGATCTCGGATGCAACGTACAACAGCGACTCTGGCGCGACAGGAATACGACTTGCTCATCATCGGCGGCGGCGCCTTCGGTGCGGCCGCCGCGCGCGACGCCGCCTTGCGTGGCCTCAGGACCGTGCTGATCGAGCGCAACGATTTCGGCGGCGGCGCGTCGGCCGAATGTTTCAAGATGGTCCATGGCGGAATTCGTTATTTGCAGCATGCGGACCTGCCTCGGCTGCGAGCCTCGTGCCATGAGAGATCGGCGCTGTTGCGAATCGCTCCCCATCTGGTCAGCCCGTTGCCGATCGCCATTCCCACGTATGGGCATGGCCGCAGCGGCAAAGCATTTCTGGGTACCGGAGCACGCGTATACGACCTGCTCACGCTGGACCGCAATCGCGGCATTCGTGATCCCGATCGTAAGATCGGCAATACGCGGCTGCTTTCCCGCGATGAAGTGCTGCGGATGTTTCCTCATTTACAGACGCCCGACCTGAGCGGCGCGGTCGTGTTCGAGGACGGCCAGATGTATAACGCCGCCCGGCTGGTGCTCGCCTTCGTCAAGGGCGCGCAGGCCGCCGGTGCCGATGTTTGCAATTACCTCGAAGCGCTTCGCTTTCTGTGGTCGGGCAACAGCGTGCGCGGCGTCCGGGTGCGTGACCAGCTCACCGGCGAAGAGTTCGACGTGCGCGCTCGCCTGACGCTGAATGCAGCCGGCCCCTGGGCCGACTATTTGCAAAACGATATCGCGCATTTTGGCAGCCCGAAGCGGCTGCCGTTCTCGCGCGACGCCTACTTCATCATCAATCGCGCGCCCTCTTCGTCGCACGGCATCGCCATCCAAGGCTTGAGCCGCGACAAGGACGCCCTGCTCGGTCGCCAGACGCGCCATCTGTTTGCGGCGCCCTGGCGCGACAAGACTCTGCTCGGCGTGTGGCACAAGCTATTCCCGGAATTTCCGGATCGCGCCCGCGTGATGCCGGAAGAGATCGAGGAATGGATGGCCGAGATCAACACCGTCTACCCGACGCTGCAGCTGAAGCCCGAAGAAGTGAGCTTCGCGCATTGTGGCCTGGTACCGTTCGGCGAAACCGCGACCGCCACCGAGCTGAGCTTCGGCAAGGAGTCGCGGCTGGTCGACCATCGCCATACTCACAACGTGAGCGGGCTGGTGAGTCTGGTCGGCATCCGCTTCACGATGGCTCGTGTCGATGCGGCCCGTGCGGTCGATCTGCTGTTGAAACAAGCCGAGCGTGCGCCCGCCGCGCCAGCGACCGAGCGGATTCCACTGCCCGGCGGCGAGATCGAAAACTTCGCGAGCTTCGCAGCCGATGCCTGCCGCACAGCCCCGCCGGGCATCGGGATCAACAGCATGCAAGCGCTGGTGCGCAGTCACGGCACCCACTATCGCGCCGTGCTCAACGAAGGCAGCAATGCCACCGTCGCGAACATTCCGGGCACCGGCACGCTCACCGCCGAAGTTCGCTACGCGGTGAGCCATGAAATGGCCGTGCATCTGGACGACGTTGTTATGCGCCGGACGGATCTTGGCGCCGGCTCGCATCCAGGCCGGGCAGCATTGCTCGCCACCGCGGCTGAGATGGGCCGGCTGTTGTCGTGGTCAGCCGAGCGTTTGCATCAGGAGATCGCCACGACGGAACACACTCTGCAAAGGCATTTAGCGCGCGACTCCAGCTCGAAGGTTGCATCAGATCGAGCGGCGCATCGAACGACTGTTGACGGCGCCAGTGCGACTGCATCGTCGAGTCATGGCGCGATGCTTGCAGAAACCACGGTAAGAGCGACTGCATGACTTCATTCCCGAATTCAACTTCTCCCCAGAAACTGCTCGTAACCGGAGCCACGGGCTTCATCGGCTCGCGACTCGCGTTACGCGCCCACAATCTCGGCATCGATGTCCTGGCCACTGGCCGTGCCGAGCTGGATATAGAGAACGAACGGCTGCGCGACTTGCGCGCCGCCGGCGTCCGCGTCGAAGCGGGCGTGCTGCAGGATCCGGCGTTGGTCGATCGACTGCTGCAAGGGCGCGATACAGTGATTCATCTCGCCGCCGCTCAACACGAGGCGGAGATGCCCGAGAGCTATTTTCGCGCCGTCAACGTGGATGCCGTGCGTACGTTGCTGAGCGCGTGTCGCGACCACAACGTCCGCCGCTTCGTCTATGGCAGCACCATAGGCGTTTACGGCGAAGCGAGCGAATCGTTGCTGGACGAAGACAGTCCGCTGCGTCCGCAGAATGCCTATACTCGCACCAAGGTCGAGGCCGAAGGCATAGTGCAATCGTTCGCGACGCACTTCGAAACCTGCATCGTGCGGATCGCCGAGACCTACGGGCCGGGCGATGGTCGATTGCTCAAGCTGTTCCGCAGTATCGCGCGTGGCCACTTCTTCATGATCGGCAGCGGCACCAACCGGCGGCAATGCATTCACGTCGACGATCTGGCTCGTGGCCTGCTGCTCGCTTCACAACACCCCAAGGCCGTGGGCGAGAAATTCGTGTTCGCCGGCGGTGAGATCATGACCACCGACGAGATGGTGCGGCAGATCGCGAACGTGCTGGATCGCAAGCCGCCGCGCCTGAAAGTGCCGCTGTGGCCGTTCATCGCCGCCGCGAGCGTCATGGAGGCCACGTTGCCGCCGTTACATATCGCGCCACCCTTGCACAGCCGGCGACTGGATTTCTTTCGTAAGTCTTTCGTATTTTCCACGACCCGTGCACAGTCGCTGCTGGGTTTCCAACCGGCGATCGATTTCCGCACCGGGGCGGCCGACACCGTCAGCTGGTATCGGGCGCGCGGCCTGTTGCCGCGCCCGACAGTCACGGAGGTCGCCGATCGACAATCGGCTTGAGAACTATGTCAGCAAACTTTCACGGCTCCTTTCGTTCCCGCCATTGGCGGCAGCGGCAAGCGTTTCAGCGTCCGCCGGGCGCGGATCTGGATTCGACCGCCGACGTGCACGAGGAATTCACGGCGGATCTGGAGCCGGCCACCGTCGACATCGTTCCCACCGATGCGCACGTCGCGCCGGTTGAAGAGCCGCGTCGAGAGACCATCGCCCGCGATGCCGAGCCCGCGATCGATGCGACTGTGCGCATGCCCTCGCCTTTCGCCGGTCGTCGCGAGCCGTTCGTGTCCGCGCCTGCCAGCTCCGGCCCCGCTACCGTCGACATACCGGCGCGACCGGTCGCTCCCGTGGTGGAGAACAAATCCACGCCGCCTGTGCTCGATGTCACGGACGATGTGTCGCGCGAGAACGTGAAGCTCGCGCCGACCCCGGTGCCGCGCAAACCGGCGGCGCTGAAGCCCATCGAATCACAGCGACCGGCGGCGCTCGCGCCTGGCAAAGTACTCTGCGATCGATACCTGCTGGAACAAGTCATCGGCTGCGGCGGCACCGCCATCGTCTTTCGTGCGCGCGACATGCTGTCCGCCAAAGGCACCGCGCCGAACATGCAGGTCGCCATCAAAACGCCGCGACCCGAGCTGGGCAATCCCGAACGCGCGGCCAAGCGACTCAAGCACGAGTTCGATCATGCGAAGCTGCTGTCACATCCGAGCATCGTGCGCGTGCTCGAGCTGCACGAGGATGAAGGGCGCTGTTTCATGACCATGGAACTGGTCCAGGGCAAGCTGCTGTCGCAGATGCTGCGTGACTGGACCATGATGCCGATCTCGCTGGCTTACAAAGTGCTGCGTCAATGCGCCGAGGCGCTGAATTACGCACACAGCCAGAACGTCGTGCACGGCGATTTCAAACCCGGCAATGTTTTCATCACGCCCGAGGAAGGCGTGCGCATCGTCGACTTCGGCACCGCCGCCGGCCCGAGCCTCAGCGACTCGCGCATTCCGGCCGGCACGCCGACGTATGCAAGCCCGGAAGTGCTCAGCGGCGAAACTCCCGATCGGCGCGACGATGTGTTCAGTTTTGCTTGCGTGGCGTACGAGCTCCTTACCGGCCAGCACCCATTCGGCCGGCAATCTTCGTTGCAGGCACGCGACGAAGGGAAGATTCCGCCGCGGGCATGGAACCTCTCGACCTCCCAATGGCTCTCTCTGCTCTCGGCGCTTTCATGGAAACGCGAGCAGCGCCCGGACAGCGTCGAGGATCTGCTGACACGCCTGACTCCCGAGCAACCGGTGCTCGCGGCACCGGCACCCATCCATGTCGATCCCGAGGAAGTTGTGCCCGCCGAATTACCCGCAGATCTGATGCCCAAGCAGCGCAGCTGGGGGTTCTTCGCGTTCATCGCGTGCGCGTTGGTGGTCACGTACTTCGCGTTTCAGCGGCACAACTCGGCGGACGATGGACCGACCCCGTCGCTCGTGCCCACGACGACGTCGTTACCTCCTGCGCCCGCCCCCGTGGCCGCTAAGCCACCCGAAGCGGAACAGGCTGCGCCGACCGAATCGGTGCCGGAGAGCACGACGGAGCCAACGACGCCCGCCGCCGCGACTTCAGATCCGGTCACAGCCGCCGCTCCCGCCGCGGCTGTCAGCAGGCCGAAGCCGGCCGCGGCACCGATGAGCGAGATCTCGTTCGAGTCCTCGCGCGTCGTGACCAGCGAGTCGTCGGTCGCCGCCGTTTTTCTGATCAAGCGATCGCAGCCATTGACGGGTCGTGTGAGTGTCAGCTGGCGAGCGCTGAGCGGGACGGCCGATGCAGGCATCGATTTTGCGTCCGACGCCGGAGGCACGGTGACGTTCGCGGACGGCCAGGCCCAACGGGCCATCTATGTGCCGCTCCGTAACGATCTGCTGAAAGAACCGGATGAAACGTTTTATGTGGAACTGAGCGCGCCCAATCGGGCGCGCATCGGCAAGATCGGTCGCGCCCAAGCGGTTATCCGCGACGACGACTGATTCTTTCCCTAGCCGCGGATCGCCACCGCAGCGACTTTCTTGCTCAGCACGTTCACTTTCTTGCCGTACATCCTGAACAGAATCCGCATCAAGAACTCCAATACGCTGGTCACGGCCAGCCCCACGTAATTCAGCGGATTCTTCCAGAACACATACAGCTTCAGCGCGAACGGCTTGATGTCGCGGAAGCCCCCGAGCTGCAACAGCTGACCCAGGCTGTATTCCGTGACGATGTAAAAATGGTCAATGTTGTGAGCAAGGTTTTCAGCGCCGACGAACGGATTGGCGCCATTCATCGCATACACGATCACTCGACCCTGCGGCCTTAGCGCCGCGTGGCACAGGCGCAGGAACTCGATCGTCTCCTCATGAGTGAGATGATTCAGCTCCTGCTCGGGAATGATGACGTCGAACTCGCCGCGACATTGTTCGAGAAAGGGAAACGCTTCGGCCGCCTGGCACGGCAAGTTGCGCCGACGCGCATGCTCGACCTTCGCCGGATCCGAATCGATGCCCACCACGGATTTGTAGCCCGCCTGTGCCAGCACATTGACCAGATAGCCCGGGCCGCAGCTCACCACCAGGATTCTGGTGTTCTTGTCCGCCGGCAGGTGCGAAAGATAATTGGCGCGGTAATAGGCCGCGAACGACTCGTAACCTGCTTCGATGTTGGCGGGCGCTTGCCAGTACGAGTCGAATGGTTCCAGCCGCGCGGCCAGCACACGACGTTGTGGCACCGCGCGTTCGGTCACAAAGGGTTGAGCGCTCATGATCGGACATCCCCAGAAAATTCTGACCGTGAGGTCATTCGGCTAAATACCGCAGAACGCGAATAGTTCCGCCGCCCTTGACCGGGCCGCATGCGGCGCTAGCGGCATGGAATTTGCTCCTTTTCTCGAACCATGCGCATCCTCTTCTGCAACTACGAATATCCCCCGCTCGGCGGTGGCGGCGGCGTCGTCATGGCCGCGCTCGCGCGACAGCTGGCCCGTCGTCACGAAGTGACAGTACTCACCTCGCGCGCTGGCGATCTTCTCTCCGAAGATCGCGATGGCGGCGTACGCGTCCTGCGAGTGCCGGTGTTCTTTCGGCGCGAGCTGGCGGTGGCGAACTTTCCGTCCATGGCGGCGTATCTGCCGACCGGTTTTTTCCGCGGCCTGCGCCTGGGGAAGCGTGACTTCGACGTGATCAATACACACTTCGTCGTTCCCACCGGTCCGCTCGGCCACGCTCTGGCGCGTTGGCATGACGTGCCGAATGTTCTCTCCGTCCACGGGGGCGATTTGTTCGATCCCAGCAAGGCCAGCTCACCGCATTTGCATGCGCCGCTACGGAGCGCGGTGCATTGGATGCTTCGCGCCGCAGATGACGTGGTCGGCCAATCTCGCGACACCGTGCGCCACGTGACAGAACTCTATGGCGTGCGGCGACCGGTCGAGCTGATTCCGCTGGGCATCGATCGGCCGCCGGCAGTCAGCGCCGCCTCCCGTCAGGATCTCGGACTGCCGAATGACGCGTTCGTAATGATCACCATCGGTCGACTGGTGGCTCGCAAGGCGACCGTGCAGCTGATTGAAAATTTCGCCGCGAGCAAGATCGCCAACGCGCATCTGGTGATCGTGGGCGACGGGCCGGATGCGCCGGCGATCGACAAGCGGGCCAACGAGCTCGGCGTGCGCAATCGAGTGCACATGCTCGGGCAAGTGTCGGACGCGGAGAAATATGCCGCGCTGTCGGTGGCGGATGCATTCGTCACGGCCAGCCAGCATGAGGGCTTCGGCCTGGTGTTCCTGGAAGCGATGGCGTTCGGCCTGCCCGTGCTGTGCTATGACCGCGGTGGACAGACCGACTTTCTGGTCACGGGCGAAACCGGGCACGTGGTGAAGCTCAACGATCAGGAAGCGTTCGTGCGCGCCTTGATCGAGCTGCATCGGGACCGCGACGGGCGCGAACGCCAGGGTCGTCACAACCGAGAGCTGGTCGAAAATTATTTCATCGACACTTGCGCGGCTCGTTACGAAGCCGTTTTCGAACGTGCGATCGACGGCTCGCGCCGCGCCGCCGGCAAGAAACATCGCGCGCCGATGAATGCGCTCGACGCCGCCTCCAATCAACCTCCAACCGTCAACCGCTGACCGCAAACCGCATGTGTGGAATCGCTGGCATCATCAACTCCGACCCGCAACGTGAGCAGGCGCTTCGGCGCATGCTCGGCGCACTGGAGCATCGCGGCCCGGATGGCGAAGGCGTTCATCACGACGAGGATGCGACCCTCGGCCATCGGCGGCTGTCCATCATCGATCTGGCCGGCGGACGGCAGCCGCTGTACAACGCGGATCGCTCGCTGGTGCTGGTCTGCAATGGCGAGATCTACAACTATCGCGAGCTGCGCCAGCGCCTGGAGCAGGACGGGCATCGCTTTCTGACCAACAGCGATTGCGAAGTCATTCTCGGCCTGTATGAACGCCATGGCGAGCGCCTGCTCGAGCACCTGCGCGGCATGTTCGCGTTCGCCTTGTGGGATACCAGGCGCAAACGGCTGCTGGCCGCGCGCGACCACCTGGGACAGAAGCCGTTTTTCTATAGCGTCGGCGAGCAGGGCTTCGCGTTCGCCTCCGAGATCAAGGCGCTGCGAGCGCTGGATCGCCGCCGGCAGCGAATGAATCTGGCCGCGCTCGATCAGTACCTGGCCTTGCGGCTCATCGAAGCTCCGCTGACCATGTTCGAAGGCATTCACAAGTTGCCGCCAGGTCATCTGCTATCGCTGCAGGCGGGCGATGTTCCGCAGATTCGCCGTTACTGGCACCTGCAACAGAATCCCAAGCTCACCGGCAGCGAAGAGCAGCTGCTCGATGAGCTGCAAGCCAGGTTGCTCGAAGCCCTTCGCCTGCACATGGAGAGCGATGTGCCGGTCGGCGCGTTCCTGAGCGGCGGCATGGATTCGAGCCTGCTGGTGGCGATGCTGTCACGGGACCTGAAGGTCAAGGATCTGCCGACGTTCACCATGGGCCTGAGCTATCAGCGCTTCGACGAAGCGCCGGCCGCTCGCGCCGTGGCGAATCTGTTTCGTACCGAACATCACGAAGAGCGCGTGCAGCCCGAGATTGCCGCGCACTTGCCCGATCTGGTCTGGGCGCTCGACGAGCCTTCGGATCCGCTGTCGCTGTGCACGTGGTTGCTGGCGAAATTCACGCGTCGGCATGTGAAAGTCGTGATCGGCGGCGACGGCGGCGACGAATTGTTCGGCGGCTACGATCGCTACTACGGCAACCTGTACGCCGCCCGATATGGCCGGCTGCCGGAAACCCTGCGTCGCAAGCTGCTGGCGCCCGCGATGGCGATGATTCCGGAATCCGGTTGGTACAAGAGTCTCGGCCATCAGCTGCGCTGGCTGCATCACTTGTCGTTCCACTCCGGCAGCGCGCGTTACGCGGCGAGCTTGAATTATTTCTATTTCGATCCGACGCGTCGTCGACAGCTGTATTCGCGCGATGTCCAGCACCGGTGGTCGAGCCTCGATGCGGAAGCGGCGATCCGTCGTCCGTATGAAGAGTCCGAAGGCGGCGACCTGGATCGTATGCTCTACGCCGACAGCCTGGTGCGGCTGCCGAATCATCCGGTGATGATCACCGATCGGATCTGCATGGCGCACGGCCTGGAAGCCCGCAGTCCGTTCATGGATCACGAGCTGGCGAGCTTCGCGGCCCGGCTACCGGCGGCCATGAAGGTGCGCGGCGGCACCTTGCGTTATATCCAACGCAAACTGGCCGCGCGTTATCTGCCTTCGGAAATTCTGGATCGTCCCAAGCAGGGCTTCTCCTCCGCCCTGCCGTATCTGCTCCAAGCCGAATACACGCGCCTGTACCAGTCCTGCCTGAGGCAATCGCAGCTGGTACAGGACCGCGTGCTCGACCGGCAGGCGATCGCGCAACTGGTCGACGAACATCTCGCCAAGCGAGCCGATCATGGCAATCGGCTGTGGCTGCTGATCAATGCGGAGATCTGGTATCGCATGTCCATCCTCGGTCAATCGAAGGAAGATCTGCGTCGCGAACTCGCCGCCGACGAGCACGGGACGCGTCGCGCCAGCTAGGCCTGCTCTGTCAGCAATGAAAACGTGGCTACGGATTCTTGTCACGCTGCTGTTATGCGCGTTGCTATTGATCTACGTCGTCGACGTGGAGGCCGTGCTCACGACGCTCGGCAACTCCGATCCGCTGTGGACCGGGATCGCGCTCGTGGCGTTCCTGATCGATCGCGTGCTGATGAGCTACAAATGGGGACTGCTCCTGAAGATCCGGGGCTACAGCATCTCCCTCGCTCAAAAGCTGATGGTCTACTGCAGCGCTATGATGTGGGGGCTGGCGCTGCCGAGCACGGTCGGCGCCGACGGCATTCGCGTCATGCTCGTGCGTCGCTTCGGCGTGCGCGTCGACGACACGCTCGCGACGATCCTGGTCGAGCGCGGCATCGGCTTCATCGTCGCGTTGATGACCGCGGTCGCCAGCCTCATCCTGCTTCGAGCGATGCTGCCGAATCAGGCAGCCTACGACTATGCGCTCGCCCTGGGTGTCGCCGGTCTGCTCGGCGGCATCACGATCCTGGTGTTCTCGTTCACGGATCATGCGCTGAGCTCGGTGCTGCGGCTCGTCCCGACACGTTTCAGGGACAGCAAGGCGGTCCGCCTGCTGGAGCGTCTGCATGAAGCTTACGCATCGCTCGCGTCGGATCGCCCGAAGATCGCGGCGTTCTCCGCGCTCACGCTCGTCGAACATCTGGTGGTGATCACCTGCTACGGCCTGGTGGCGCGAGCGTTGGACGTGCCATTCAATCCGGCCTTCATGTTCGCCGCGGTCCCGCTGGCGATTCTGGTTTCGCGCCTGCCGATCTCGCTGGACGGCATCGGTGTCTACGAAGGCATCTTCATCGCCATCATGGCGCTGGGAGGTGTCAAGCCTGCCGATGCGCTGGCCGTGTCGCTCGCGGCTCGCGCGATGCAGATTGTTGTGTGGTTCCCATGGTGGTTGATGCTCGCGGCCCGCACGGGGGTGCGTCCGCCGGTCGAACCGGTGACCGCGGCAACGGAAACTCCAAACATCAGAACATCATCATGAACAATGCTCGGAGCACGGTATTGTCCGGTAAGCATCCGTCCGGACCTCAGGGATCGTTGCGCGCCGACCTGCGGCGACGATATGCGATGACTTCCGGAAGCACGCTGCGACGTGTGCTGAACTGCGCTCGCTCGCCTGGTGTGCACGCAGTATTGGTACTGCGCTTCGGACAATGGAGTCAGCGGTTACCCAAGGTGCTGCGCCTGTTGTTCGATCCCATCTATGTGATTCTGGATTTTTTCATCCAGGCACTGTGGGGGATCGAGATTCCGCGAAGCGCGAAGGTCGGGCCCGGCCTGTATATCGGCCACTACGGCGGCATCACCGTGTCGTCGCGCGCGGTGATCGGCCGGGACTGCAATCTTTCTCAGAACATCACCATCGGCGTGTCCGGTGCCGGCATGAAACGCGGTGCGCCGGTCATCGGCGACAACGTTTATATCGCGCCCGGCGCGCGCGTGGTCGGCAAGATCACAGTGGGCCACAACGTGAAGATCGGTGCCAACGCGGTCGTTCACAAGGACCTGCCGGACAATGCCATCGCCGTGCTGGATCCCGGCTTCAGGATCATTTCCTATGCCGGCAACCGGCCGGCGGACGATGGCGAACCGGAGCCGGACGCCTGAAAGAACGAACCCCGACGATCTGCCGATCGCCGGGGTCCCCCTGAGCACGCTTTCGGGCGCTTCGAGTCAGCGGGCGTACGAGTAGTACGCCCCTTCGTCTTGCGCCTCGGATCGATTCAACACCACCCCCAGCAAATTCATTTCCTGCAACAGCGCCTTGGCGCTCTTCAAAGCGTCGCGGCTGGTCAGTCCCTCGGCGATCACCAGCAGCATGCCGTCCACTTGCGGCGAGAACGCCAGCACGTCGTCGGAGGCCAGCACCGGCGGCATGTCGAAGATCACGACCCTGCGAGGTGTCTCCGCTTCCAGCGCCTGCACCAGTTCGTCCATGCGAGGCGAAGTGAGCAACTCGGACGCATTCGCCACCGTCTGGAAATTCGGAATGATGGCGAGCCGATCCATGCCGGCCGGCGAGTACGTGATCTGCTCGACCGTCGCGTCGCCGAGCAGGAAGTCCGACAGGCCGCGCTCGCCAAGGCTGTTGTTCAGGCCCAGGTAGCTGGCCACTTTCGGTCGATGCAGATCCAGGTCGACCAGAAACACCCAGGTGTTCGGATCCTGCGCCAGCGCCATCGCCAGATTGATCGAAGTGAGGGTCTTGCCGTCGCCCGGTGAAGCGCCGGTCACTGCGAACGAGCGCCATTGATTGGCCTCCAGCCGGCGTAACAAGCGAGTGCGCAGAACTTTATAACCACGCAAGGCGCCCGGATCGGTGATCTGCGGCAGGATGTTGTTGTCATCCAGCACAGCCCGGTCCAGCGTCACCGGCTGAAAGCGCCGTACGTTTGCCGTCTCCGTGGCGGCGGGCGGCACACGGCGCAGTCGGGGACGACCACCGCCCGCAGGCTGCTCGGGCGGCGCAGGACGGTGATAGCGTTCCGCGGTCTTGCGCACTGCCTCTTCGATGATGCTCATTTGCGTGCTCTCGTGACTTTCAGATCAACAATGTATGTAAAAGATCACATTCAGGCGACGAATCGAACGACTATGGCGAACGCGATGATCGCGACGGCTGCCGCGGCGGTCGCGGCATACGCCGGTGCCCCGCCCTTGCGGTTCGTGCCGCCGTGACGTTTGATGACTGGCACCGTGGTCAGCGGTGCAACCCCGAGAATGTCTTGCACATCGCGCGCGCCACGGATGGTGGGATCGAACAGCTGGGCAAGTACTGCCGTCGTCACCGAAGCGATCGCGGCCAGCACCAGCGCGATGATCATGATGGCGATACGTTGCGGCTTGGCCGGCTCGTCCGGAATCTTCGGCGAGGACTTCACCTGGAATTTGTCGGCGGTGCCGCCGGCGATCGCGGCCTCGCTCACTTCCGCATCCATCTGCCGCTTCAGCAGCTCGTCGTACTTGGCACGCGCGCCAGCGAGATCGCGAGTGACAGCTTGGTACTCTCGCTCGACCTCGGGCGCCGCGACGATGCGTCCTTCCAGACTGCTCAGCTTGGTGCGCAAATCCATCGCGCGCGCCTGCAAGGCGGCCAGCTGCGTGTCGGTGGCATTCAACTGCGTCTGCAATTGCATGGCCATGGGCGAATCGCCGGCCGTGCTCACATCGGCGGTTTCACCGGACGCGATCCGCGCCTCCAGCGCCTGGATATTGCGCTGGATGCGTTGAACATCCGGATGATCCTCGCTGTAGCGCTGACGGGCTTCGGCCAGGATGGAACGCTGGGTCTGCAGTTGTGCCTTCAGCGACAGCCCGGCGCCGCCGCCCGCCTTCAGCTGATCGATCTGCCGACGCAGCATGATCAGGTCCGGGTGGCTCTGATCGTATTGCACGCTCTTGCGAGCATATTCGTCTTCGAGCGCGCGCAGATTGCCCGCCTCGGGACTCCCCGCTCGCGCCTGCGCCAGCTGCGAGACCAGGAACACGCGCTCACGACGCAACGCCTGCATCTGCGACTCGACGTTGGCGATGTCGTTCTCGGTGCGATCCATCACGTTCATGTTCATTTCGTTGAGCTCGGGCAGCTTGCCGGAGTTCTTTTGTTTGAACTCGGCCAGCTTGGCCTCGAGTTGCGCGACATGAGTGCGCATGCGCTCGGCCTCGCCGGCGAAGAACTTCGCCCGGCCGCCCGCCTGGCTCTGCCGATCGCTGCGATTCTGCTCGAGGAACGCGTTGACCAGCCATTCCGCGCCTTCCTGCGCACGTTCCGGTTGTTTGTTGTCGTAAGCGACGCTGAACGCCGTCACGACATCGCGTTCGCGACCGGTATTCGGATCCAGAATCGGCACCGTGACGATGTCGACCTTGATGTCGTCGCGCAGCTGGTCGAGCGCACCCGCCGGGTCGTCGGCCTGATCGTCGTAGAGCTTGTGCTGCGCGAGCAGCTTGGCGAGATTGCGATCGCTCAACACCACCGTGCTCAGGCTGCGCACGTACTGGTCCGCGTACGGCGTGTCTTCCGGATCCTGCGTCAACGAATTCGGATTCTGTTTGACGGCCTGCGCGCCTTCGATCTCGATCTGACCTTCGGAGCGATACACATCGGGCAACGCCAGCGCCAGCGTCGCGCCGATGGCGACGATGGGCAAGCCCACGATCAGCATCAGCTTGCGGCGTCGTCGCAGCGCGCCCAGGTAATCGCCAAAACCGGAGTTTTCCGGCTCGAGGCCGGGATACGGAGGAGGAGGCGTCTGCATGTGAGCGGGTGTGACTGACATACGCGGTTTCGGTTGATTGAGGGCCGAGTAAAGGGTTTATTGAGCGCGTTTCGGTTCGTACACGATGCCGATCAGGAAGCCGTTGGAATCGGCGGTCGAGGGTTCGTTCTCATACTCCTGCCATCGATAGTTGTAGGTGCCGGTGAGCGACCATTGCCGCATCCAGCGCCACTCGAAGCCCAACTCGCCAATGGCGTATTTGCGCGTCGGATAGCTGCCCTCCTGAGTTTCCTGGTCCTGGGACAGGCGGGCCCCGGCACGCAAGGCAAAACGCGGCGAGACATCGTGATCGACCCGGAGACGCAACTGATAACGCTCGACCACGGTTCCCGCCGAGACCGGGCCAACGCTGCGCGTGAGATCCACGAACAAAGTGTTACGTTGCGAAGCCCACTGGCCGCCGGCGCCGGCGATGATGTTGGTATCGCTCGAGCCGTTTTCGGGCTTGGTCTGCTGCGCGCCCAGGCGGATATAGGCACGCGAGTTCGGCGAATACTGTGTATTCCATTCAACCTCGCCGCCGTAGGCGTCGGTTTTCTCGGTGGTTTCGTACTGGAATCCCAAAGCACGCACGAACAGCGTCGAGCGCTGCGTGGTCTGGAAGCCGATGGCCGCGCCAGCGCCGAACTCGCTGAAGTCGTTCTGCGCGCCGGCCACCTGATTGTCGAAGTCGGCCTGCAGATAGTGAGCCTCCAGCGCGAGCCGATAGCGCTGCGTGAGGTCGTATTCGAACGACGGCGCGATCCGGTAGAACGCGCGGCGGTTGCGCACCAGGAAACGTCCCGAGTCGCCGATCCCCGGCTCGCCCAGCCCGCCGCCCGAAGTTGTATTCGGCAGCTCGCTGTCCACCACGTCTTCCTGCGAGTACAGGAACGGCACCTCGATGCGCCGGCGCGGTGTGATATCGGAAAAGCCCGCCGTCAGATAGTAGTCCGTCGAGTCCTCGTCCTTGTCGTTCGGGAAATAGGTCGCGTTGATCCGCGGCGTGATCTCGAAATTGGTCCGCGGATCGATGGTCCGGAACGTCACTCCCACATCCGCCTCTCCACCCGCCACTTCGATTTCGCCGCCCGGCTGTTCGAGGTGATAGTTGTCGTTGAAGCGGTAGCCCGCCTGCGCGCGCGGCGAGACCTCCCAGTTGTCCGCGATGGCGCTGCAAGCGGCAAGCGCCAGCGGCAAGCTGACCCAGTAGCGACCGGGCAAACGTTTACGGCACAACAACGATGTCTCCCGCGATCAGTTCGATGTTGGTTTCCAGACGCTTGCCGCGCACGACCTCCGGATAACGGAAGGCCATCGCGGTTTGCTTATCGCCCTGCCCACGCAGCACGATGATGTCGTTGGTCGAGGCGAACGCCGTCATGCCGCCGGCCATACTCAAGGCCTGCATGATGTTGACGCTGGGATTGACGATGAACTCGCCCGGCTTGTTCACCTGGCCCAGCACGAAGATCTTGTTGCCCTTGATCTCCTGCACCGACACCGTCACCACCGCGCCGGAGATGTATTTGGACAGTCGCTCCGCGACCAGCTTGTTCAGATCGCCGACGGTCTTGCCGCGCGCATCGATCTCGCCGACCAGTGGAAATGAAAAGGCGCCGTCCGGACGCACCAGCACCTGGCGTTGCAGGTCCGGCTCTTTCCACACCGAAATCTCCAGCGTGTCGCCGGGCTTGATGACATATGACGCCTGTTGGGCGTGCGCGGCCTGGAAGCCCAGTACGCACATCGCCAGCATCGCCCATACCGCTCGCATTCTCATCATCGATTTGGCGCTCCTCTCGAACCTTGATCGTGAGTTCACAAGTTACATGCTTGTTACGTTGGCCTGTCCTTTGCAGGTCACGTGCCAACGATGCAGCGTGTCGTTAGTTGGCGGCACCGCGGCGGGGATACGAGGATTCAGCGCCGCGTTGTCAGTACGACCATGCAATGACGTGCATGTGAGAAGAGTTCCTGCAAGAGCGGCCGCATCGCGAGGGGCCAGGGCAGGGTCGAGGTTGTAAGAACGTCGGGAAATACAGGATGACTGGTGCAAAAGTTACAACTGAATCAACTCCGCGGACCGAGGCCGCAGCAGCGCCACAGACGCCGCGTCCACGCCTTTCCGTCATCGTGCCTCTGTACAACGAGCAGGAGAGCATTCGGCCGTTATACGCGGCCATAGTGCAGGCCCTGGGCGATGTCGGCTGCAGCTTCGAAATGGTCTTCGTCGACGACGGCAGTCGCGATCAGACCGCCGAGATCGCGCGTGAGATCGCCCGTTTCGATTCGCGCCTGCGGCTGGTGAAATTCCGCCGCAACTATGGCCAGACGCCCGCCATGGCCGCCGGCATCGAGCATGCGCGCGGCGAAATCCTGGTGACCATGGACGGCGATCTGCAGAACGATCCGGCCGATATCAAACATCTGCTGGAACAGATCGACGCCGGTTACGACATCGTGGTCGGCTGGCGTCACAATCGGCAGGACAAGCTGGTGACGCGCAAGATCCCCTCGCGCATCGCCAACGTTTTGATCGGTAAAGTCACCGGCGTGCCGATCCGTGACAATGGCTGCTCTCTCAAGGCGTTCCGGGCCGAGCTGATCAAGAGCATTCCGCTCTACTCCGAAATGCATCGATTCATTCCTGCGATGGCGTCGATCGCCGGTCCGCGCGTCGCGCAGATCCGAGTCCGACATCACGCACGTCGCTACGGCCAGTCCAAATACGGCTTGTCGCGCATCTACAAGGTCCTGCTGGATCTCATGGTCATCAAGACGGTCACGACGTTCGCATCCCGGCCGCTGCGCTGGTTCGCGCTGCTCTCCGTACCGCTGTTCCTGGGTTCGCTGGCCATGCTGACCCACTCGCTGTTCACGTTGCTCACCGATCGGGCGCAGCTGTCGCTGCCGCTGGCGGGCACCGGGATCATTTTTTTAGCGTCGGGCACGATCCTTTTGTGCAGTGGCGCGTTAGCTGAGCTGATCTATTCACGCGGCGACATCCGCGACAACGAGTTTTTCAGACTGACACAAACCATCCAGCGCCACGGTGGCGAAATTGCCAAGGCGCGGCCCACGCAACCAGTGACGACAATCTCATGAGCACTCAGCCTCTGACACCTTCACTGCCGTCGATCTCCGTCATCGTGCCCGTGTGCGGGCGGCGGGCGGAGCTGCGGCCTCTGTACTCGCAATACAAGGCGGGCATCGAAGCCGTCGGCCTGCCGTACGAATTCATCTTCGTGATCGACGGCGATCGCACCGATGCCAGCCGCGCGCTGGAGGAGCTGTTGAACGACGGCGAGGACCTTACCGTCATCAGCCTGACCCGCAGCTTCGGCGAAGCGGCCGCGCTGATGGCCGGCTTCGAGCGCGCGCAAGGCAGCGTGATCGTCACCTTGCCGGCGTATCACCAGATCGAGGCTCAGGAGATTCCCAAGCTGGTCGCCGCGCTCAGCGCGTCGGACATGGCGGTCGGCTATCGCTCGCCGCGCTATGGAAACATGTTCGATCGCATGCGTCGCAATGCCTTCCACGGCCTGGTCAATTTCGTCACGGGCGCGCGGCTTAGAGACATCGGCTGCGGCGCGCGCGCCATGCGGCGTCAAGTGTTCGAAGAAATGGATCTATACGGCGATCAGCATCGCTTCATGGCCATTCTCGCCACGCGGCTCGGCTTCCGGGTCAGCGAAGTGGCCATGCGGCAGTCCTCGCTCGATCGCCTGCAGCGTGCGTATCGACCGAAACAATACGCGCACCATGTGCTCGACCTGTTCAGCATCTTCTTCCTGGTGCGCTTCACCAAGCGGCCGCTGCGCTTCTTCGGCATGCTCGGTGCCGCGACCTTCGGCATCGGCGCGGCGATCATCGGGTTGCTGAGCGTGCAGCGGCTGTTCTTCGATGAAAAGCTCGCCGATCGACCGGCGCTACTCTTGGGCGCGCTGCTGGTCGTGCTCGGCATGCAGGTGTTCGCGCTCGGCCTGCTGGGCGAGCTCATCATCTTCACTCATGCCCGCGGCATGAAGGATTATCGGGTGCAGGAGGTGATTCAGTATCCCGATCAATACCCCGGCACGGTGACTTCGTCCGTCGAGGTCACCGACGTTGAGCCGGGCGAAGGCCGCAACAGAGAGATCCGGCAGACTGAGCCGCCGGCAATGACGGCCTGAGCATCGCGCGGCGCGCCGGCCAGCTCCGGCGCGTCGCTCACCGGCAGCCCCGTGGCGATGGTGAGCTTCACGTCGTTCAATACCCCCGGCGGCAACTGGCTGGCTTCCGCCGTCGAATAAATCATGGTCACTTCCGACAGGCGTTGAATGGCGCTGGCGGCCTGCGCTCCGGTCAGGAAGTGATGTGCATGATGAATCAGAATGCAATGGGGACGGCCGGCTCGATCGTGCAGGGCCTGCAGCTGTAACAACAGCGCGTCGACGAACACTGGCCGCGTCTCGGGCGGCAACGCCGCCAGGTTGATTTCGATGCTGTGGGTGGGAGTCTCGAGCGCCCTCAGTACATCCGTCAGCCGGGGGGCTTCGTGCGCATCGCCCCAACTGCTCATATCGGCGAACGAAGCGCGCCCCGATCCGGCCGGCACATTCCGATCCGCGCCGATGACACAGCATTGATAGTCCTGCTGTATCAACTGCTCCAGCAGGCGGTTGCAAATCACCGTGCGAGCGACTTCATCCGGGCCGCTGACCAGCACCGAATCCTGGCAGGGCGACAACAGAATCTCGCGTTCATCCTCGCCTTTGCCAAGCACCACGCGCCGCCTGGGGACCGCCGCCGCGAGATCGGTCGCGATCAGATCGCGCGCCAGCTCGAGAAAGCCATCACAGTAGCTCCCCTCGGTGACCCGGTCCGCAACCAGCTTGATCGAGTCGGCGGCGTTGTTCACGACCACCGCGTGTTCCGCCGATGCCAGCAACGGCAGATCGTTCTCCGCGTTGCCAATGGCGACCAGGTTGTGCCGCGAAACGCCCAGTTCCCGCAGCGCCTCGTTCATGCCCGATGCCTTGTCGATGCCGGGCGGCAGAATCAGCAGCGTGTCATCGTTGGTCACCAGGTCGTAGTCCAGGTGCAGCTTGAGCTTGCGCAGGGCCTCGCGCGCCGCTTCGAGATATTTCGCGGCCGTGCTGATGATGGAGCTGCCGACCGAGAGCGGGGTGATCTGCCGGCGCCGCAACTCCTGTAAAAGGATCTCCGGCGGCGCCTGGCCAAGAATCTCGGATTGGCGCGTCGCCGTTCGATGTAACACCGCGCCGTTCTCGGCGACGATGTAATCGAACAAGCGCGCTTCAGGAAAGATTTCCAGCAGACGCCGTAGCTCGCGGCCCGTCACCAGAATCAGCTTGCGGCCGGTCGCCGATAACTCGCGCAAAATGTCTATGCAGCGCTCGTCGCAACGCCCGTCGCGAGCCAGCGTTCCATCAAAGCCTGCGGCTAGCACCACGTATCGGATGACCGTCGCCCTCAATTGAACAGGGTTTCGTAGGCCGCGAGCAGGCGCGGCACCTCGTGCTCCCAAGCGAGCGAATTCTTGACCCGCTCGCGGCCCCATTCGCCCATCTGTTTACGCCGAGGCTCGTCATCCAGCAACGTCACGATCTGCTGAGCCATGTCGATGGGATCGTTGCGTTTGGCGTACAACGATGCCTGCTGCGCCGATACGCGGCCCTCGGTCAGGTCGTACTGAACGATGGGCTTGCCCAGCGCCATGTACTCCATGATCTTGTTCATGGTGGACTTGTCGTTCATCTCGTTGGCGACGTCGGGATTCACGCACACGTCGGCGGTGTTGAGCATCGCGAGCAACTCCGTGTCGGGCACGCGACCGGTGAACGTCACGTAGTCGGCGACCTGCAGCTCCCGGGCGAGCTTACGCATCGCGTCCAGCTCCGTGCCGCCGCCCACCAGACCGAAATGAATGTCCGTGCGTTTCATCGCATGCACGATGTGCTGGACGGCGGTGAGCAGGCCGTCGATGCCTTCCTGGCGACCCATCACGCCCACGTAGCCCACCAGATATTTACGGCCTTGCTTGAGCTCCGGTCGGGGCGGCAAGACCTTCAACCGCCGCAGGTCCGGGCCACTTCGCACCACGAATACTTTGTTCGGTTGCCGCCCGCCCCGCTCGATCGCGATCTTCTTGTACGACTCGTTGGTGGCAACACAGACGTCCGCGGTCCGGAACGTCCAGCGCTCCAGCGCCAGCATCAGCTTGTAGAACAGATCGCGACGCTGGAACTTGGCCTCGTACAGCTCGGGATTGATGTCGTGATGGTCGAACAGGAACTTTTTGCCAAACAGCTTGTAAAAGCCGCCGATCAAAAAAATCATGTCGGGCGGATTGCAGCCGTGGATCACGTCGAAGCCGCGCGTGAAGCAGATTTTCAGCGACAACAGGAATTCGGCGGCCAGCGCCCAGCTGTATTCCAGCGCGTAACCAAGCGCACCGCTGGCCTCGAACGGCATGGAGTGTCGATAGATGGCCACGCCGTCGAGCTCCTCGAAGCTCTTTTCGTAGCCCTTGCCCTTCGGACAGATGATCGACACCTGGTAGCCGTGTGCACGCAACGTGCGCGCTTCCTGCCAGACACGCCGGTCGAACGGCAGCGGCAGGTTCTCGACGATGATCAACACACGGCGACGGCGGGCGACCGCAACGTCGGCGGTCATGACCCGGGTCTGTTCTTCAGCATTCGACATACCGCTACCAGCACACGCCCTGATACGACGCCTGGTAGTTCTCGCGATCCGGCAGGACGGCGATATCCAGCAGCATCTGATCGGGCCGCGTATGAGCGCGCAACGCCGCCAGCACCTCGGGGGTCTTCATGGCCACGACCAGCACGTCCGAATCGCGCACCAGCGCGTCCAGATCCGTGGTCATCAGCGAGGCAATGTGCGGAATGCTCTCTTCGATGAAGCGTCGGTTCGCGCCGATCAGCCGCGCCACGTTCACCTGCGGATCGAAGATACACAGCGGCAGGCCTTTGCCGATGAATCGTTCGGCCATGACCACCATGGGACTCTCGCGCAGATCGTCGGTGCCGGACTTGAAGCTCAGCCCGATCATGCCCACCGAACGCCGGCCGCTCGCCAGCACCCGATCCACCGCGTGATCGATATGCGCGGCATTGCTCGGTAACAGGCTGTTGAGCATGGGCAGCTCGACGTCGTTGTTCTTCGCCAGATACAACAGCGCCTTCAGGTCCTTCGGCAGGCATGAGCCGCCGAATGCGAAACCCGGCCGCAGATAGGCCGAGGAAATGTTCAGCTGCCGATCCATACACAGCAGCTTCATCACTTCGTGCGGATCGACGCCGACCGACTGGGAGACGCGGCCGATTTCGTTGGCGAAGGTCACCTTCAAGGCATGGAACGCATTGCACGCATACTTCAGCATCTCCGCCGTCCGCACCGAGGTATGGACGAACTCGCACGGCAGGTGGCCGAAGATTCCACGCAAGGCTTCGACCGCGTGTTCGTCGTCAGCGCCCACGACCGTCAACGGCGGATTGTCGTAGTCGTTGATCGAGGTACCTTCGCGGAGGAATTCGGGTTGGAAGCACAGGCTGAAATCGCGTCCGGCCTGCAGCCCCGAGGCCGCCTCGATGGCGGGCTTGATCACCTCATCGAGGGTGCCGGGCTTCACCGTCGAGCGGATCACGATGATGTGCCGGGTCGCCTTCTCGGGAAGCACTGAGCCGATTTCCTCGGCGATGCGAGTGATGGCGGCCAGATCCTGGTTGCCGTTCTGTCGCGGCGGCGTGCCGACGCAGACGAACGAAATGTCCGTGGCGAGAATGGCGTCGCGCACCGAGTCGGTCACGCTCACCGTGCCTCCGCGCATCACCGCGCGAGTCAACTCCTGGATACCGGTCTCGACGATGGGCGCCTGGCCCCGACGCAGCAGCTCGAGCTTGCCCGGATCGATATCGACACCAAACATTTCATGACCGTCGCGCGCCAGACAGGCCAACGACACGGCGCCCACGTAACCCAATCCGAAAATACTGATTCGACGTGGCGAGCCCGGGGTGACGTCTTCATCCTGCACGCTCTCCCGCAGCCAGCCACGGCGAGCTCGCGCCTCGGCGCTCACGCTATCGATCTGCAACGCCATCATTCGTCTCCGTGTTGAAAGTACCGACCGACGCTCCGCGCAGTCGCTCGGTTCCCTGAGGAATGGCAAGTTCTATGCCGCCGTTCCCTGCGACGCAGGGAGAACTTTTCGAGACCGCGCGGAAGTGAGTCCGAACGCGGAAATCCCAGCGTTTTGCGGCACATGCCGCGTCAATCAAATCGACACCGAAAATTTCCTACTTACGCTGCATCGAAAAAACTTTATTACAAAGGAACTCAGCCCGCGCTTGAAGAATTTGCATCTCACTCACGACGACAACCTGTTTCAGTCTTTGATTGGGGAGAGATTACACAGTGGACGCACCGATCACACTGCACGAGAACGGCCTCGGCAATCTCCTCGGACGCTCGCCTGCCATGCATCAAGTGTTTGGCTTGATCAAGCGGGTGGCGCCCACCGAAGCCACCGTGATGATCATGGGTGAAAGCGGCGTCGGCAAAGAGCTGGTCGCCGAATGCATTCACAACTTGAGCAATCGCGCGCAGGGCCCGCTGGTCGCGATCAACTGCGGCTCGATTCCGGCGTCGTTGATCGAAGCCGAATTGTTCGGTTACGAGAAAGGCAGCTTCACCGGCGCCTCTCGTTCGCATGCCGGCGTATTCGAGCGCGCTACCGGCGGCACCTTGTTCCTCGACGAAGTCACCGAAATGCCGCTGGATATGCAGACGCGCTTGCTGCGCGTTCTGGAGACCGGACGTTTCTATCGCGTCGGCGGCACGCAGGAGATCAAGACCGACATTCGCGTCGTCGCGGCCACGAACCGCAACGTCACCGAAGCGGTCGCGAATCGTCAGCTGCGCGAGGATCTGATGTATCGACTGGCGGTATTCCCGCTACACATCCCGCCGCTACGCGAGCGTCCCGGCGACGTGCCGTTGCTCGCTCAACATTTCCTGTCCACGCTCAACCGTGGCAGCGACGTGACCAAATCGTTCTCACCCTCGTTCCTCGAAGCGCTCGGCGCGCGTCGCTGGCCGGGCAACGTGCGCGAGCTGAAGAACGCCGTCGAGCGCAGCTTCATTCTCGCCGACGAGGTGTTGGATGTTGATCTGTCGGTCACCATGCCGGCGCATACGCCGGAGCCCGTGGAAGCCGCGCGTCCGGCGGGCGTGCATGTTCCGCTCGGGTCTCGCCTCGATGAAGCCGAGCGCTCGCTGATCGAAGTTACCTTGGATTATTGCGAAGGCGACAAGCGTCGCGCCGCCGCCGTGCTCGGCTGCAGCCTCAAGACGCTCTACAACAAGTTGAACAGCTACGCGCGGGAGCGCGCCGAGAGCGAACAGAGCATCGGCCGTCACCACCTTCCGGGCGTCGGCGCCAGCGTGCCGCTGGCGAGCTGATCGTTTCGAGTTGAGACCAGCGCCAGATCCCCACCTGGCGACGAGCTGACATCGGCCCTCATCCGAGGGCCGATGCTTTTTCTGCGGTCGAGTCGATCAACCGGCGGCGACGGGCGCGAGCACGACGATGCGGTCGCGGCTGGAGACGACGGAGCCGCCCGGCTTTTCGATGGTGACCGCGAACATCGCCGGATCGCGGACCTGCAGTTTCGCGGTGATCGGAATGATCACTTCACCCTGCCCCGGCGGAATGTCGAACACGCCCCCGTCGATCGGATAACGCTGATCGCGCGTGCCGTCGAAGATCCACAGCTGATACTGGAGCTCATCCGAATTGTTTGCCTGCAGGCCGCGGAAACGCAGATATCCGTTCTGGGTCCGCTGGTCCCACACCACGTCACCCGTCACGCCACTCGCCGCCGGGTCCTGCGTGGTCTGCCAGGTCCGCGTGAGCACGCCTTGCTGAGCGAGCAGCTGCTGACGCTCTTGTTCCAACGTGCTCGCAACCGGAACCTCGACCGGCGAATCGCCCGACTGCAATCGCGGCCACCAGCCCGCCAGAGCAATCAGCACGCTCGCGGCGGCTGCGAACCAACCGGCTTTGCTACCCCACGAAGAAGACGGCTTACGAGCTGACGCGGCTTTGGAGGCAGGCGGCACAGCGGCGGCCGGCGCCGCCGCTGTCGAACGTGTTCGACCGGCGATGCTGATGACTCGGGGCTGCGAAGCGCTCTGTCGAGGCGGTTCCGGCATCGAAGCCGCGACCGTATCGGCCTGCGCCATCAATCGCTCGCGCAAGCTGTACGGCATTTCTTCGGGCGCGTTGTTCTCCACATCGCTCGCGAGCAACAACGACGCGGCGGTGTATTCGAACCGACCGGCGTCGACATAGCGCTCCTCGGAGAGCAGTTGTTTCAGCTCGGCACGCTCGGAAGAATTCAAACCATCCACGGCCCGCTGCACCAGCAGCTCGACCAGCCGCGGGTTCTGCATGACTGAGTTGCTCATGAGCGCACCCCATCGGAGGCGGCGTTCTGAATGCCCATCAACTCACGCACCTGGATCAATCCTCGCCGCATCATGGTTTTCACTGTACCCAGCGGCATCTGCAGCACATCGGCAATTTCCGAATGACTCAATCCTTGCAGGATACCCAGCTCGAGCACCTGCCTTTGTTCCGGCCGTAATTGCATCACCGCGCGGGCCGCCGCCGACGCCTCGGCGCAGACTTCGGCGCTGTTGCCCGGATCGGCCCAGCCCAGCGAATCCATATCGTCGGTGGATTCGGTGCGAGCCTGATGCGAGGCGCGACGCATGCGATCGATCAAACGACGGCGCGCGATGGTGGCGACGAAAACTTTCTCCGAGCCTTGCGCCGGATCGAACCGGCCGGCGCTGCGCCAGACGTCCGTGAATATTTCCTGTACGGCGTCTTCGGCATCGGCGCGTGTGCGAGTCAGCCGTCGAGCGATGGACCAGATGAGACTGCCGAACTGATCGATGCACTCGTGCACGGCACGCGCATCTCCTTGTGCGACTCGAGCGAGTACTGAGTCCGTCATTCTCGGGCGGCTCTGAGCTGAGGTGGTTCGCGTCGCATCGTCATTCGTTATTGCGATTAGCGAAGTGTAGGGAGCCGGAAGTATAGCGGAGACTGTCACTTCAGTTCGCCAGCCGTGATGAGAGGTTGAGGGATACTCGCAACGGCTTATTCGCGAACAGGCGGCCGTTGGGATTCATCGACCCCGTCACAGTGTGACTGTGAGGGTTCAGCTGTGAGCCGATTTGAAGCTTGTGGTGGGGCGCAAAGGATCCTAGACTGCTTACCAGACGCTTGTCTGGTACCGCCCCGGCCAGGGCCCACCTCCGACCGCCATGTCCGACCTCACCCGCAAACAACTGGAAGTATTGGCCTTTATTCGGCGCTTCATGGAAAGCGACGGGTTGCCGCCCACTCGTGGCGAAATCGCCGAGGGGCTCGGGCTCAAGAATCGCCAGGGCATCGACCAGCATCTGCGCGCGCTCGAAAGCAAAGGCGCGATCGAGCTGGTGCCCGGAATTTCTCGGGGCATCCGTTTGCGCGAGGAATTCGTAGCCAGCACTTCGGCCCCCGCTCGCGCCGCTCGATCATCGACGAGCTTGCCGCTATTGGGTCGTATCGCGGCCGGCGCGCCGATCCTGGCGAGCTCTCATATTGAAGAGCATGTCACCGTCGATGCCTCGCTGTTCAAGCCGCACGCCGATTTCTTACTGCGCGTCCGAGGCGACAGCATGAAGGACGCGGACATTCTCGATCGCGATCTGCTTGCGGTTCATCGAACATCGCAAGTGAGCAACGGCCAGATCGTGGTCGCGCGCCTGGTCGATGAGAACCAGGCGACGGTGAAGTACTACAAGCGGCAAGGTCATATCGTGCGGCTGGAGCCCGCGAATACGGCGTATCGCCCCATCGAGATCGATGTGCGGGAACAGGAGTTGTCGATCGAAGGACTGGCGGTCGGGGTGATTCGCACCTCGCTGTCCCGGCGATGAAAAGGGGACGGATTTAATTTCGCTGCGCCCCGCCTCACTGCCATGTTTCAGGAGAAAACAAATCTGTCCCCTTTTCAGCCATGAGTGCGTCTCGTGCCGACACCTTAGAACAGCTGGCGCGGCTGTGTCGTAACGGCCGGGAGGGCCCGCCTGCTCGCGTCGAGCCCAGCGGCTCGGCCAGTCTCGATGCCGTGCTCCCCGGCGGTGGCTGGCAGTCGGGCACCATCGTCGAATTGATGCCGATGAGCGATGGTATCGGCGAACTGCGTTTGCTCATGCCGGCGCTGGCGAAGATCACGCGCAGCGAGCGTCACGTCGCCATGATCGCCCCGCCTTATATTCCGTTCGCTCCAGCCCTGCTTCGCCATGGGCTGCGGCTGGAGCATTTTTGGATCATTCGCGCGCAGAGCGCGGCCGATATCTTGTGGTCCGCCGAACAAACACTGCGCTGTAAATCGTTTGGCGCGGTGCTGGCGTGGCCGACTGCAATTCGCGATCGCGAAGTGCGGCGCCTGCAGCTCGCGGCCGAAGCTGGCAACAGTATCGGCTTTGTTTATCGATCGCCCAGCGCCGCTGGTGAGTCTTCGCCCGCCGCAGTCCGGCTGCGATTGCAGGCCGATGTCACCGGGCAATTGAGTATCGATGTGGTCAAGTGCCGGGGCGCGCGTGCTGGCATGTCCGTCGGCATTGCCCCTGCGCTGGCAAGTGCAGAGTGATGACGTTCCATGCTCTGGCTTTGCATCACCCTACCCCAGTTGCCTCTCGAGGCTTTGCAATGTGAGCAAGGCGAGCGGCCCACAGTAGTCACTGTACTGGAAGGCAGCGTGCGCTCGGTCGTCTGCTGCAATCCAGCCGCAGAGCGCGTCGGCTTGAAACCGTCAATGAGCTTCAGCACCGCGCTGGCGATCCTGCCCGAAGTGATCGCCGTGGAACGCCGGCTCACTGCCGAGCAGGCGGCGCTGGAGCGACTGGCGGCCTGGGCTTATCAATTCAGCGGCACGGTGATTCTCGGCGAGGTATTCGCCGACCCGCAGCGAGCGCGGACCACGGCGCTGTGGTTGGAAATCGGCGCGAGCCTGCGTTTGTTCGGAGGATTCCGCAAGCTCATCGAGCACTTGGAATCCGAGCTCGGCAAGCTTTCTTATAGCTATCAGCTGGGCATCGCGCCGACGCTGGAAGGCGCCTCACTCCTGGCTCGCACCGGCGTCCGCGTCGCCATCACAACGGTGGCTGCCTTGCGTGCACGCATCGAAGCTGTGTCGGTGAACTGGTTGAATCTGGACCCCTGGATTGCCCAGCAGCTGCAGACGGTTGGAGTCCGTACCGTCGGAATGCTGGTGGCGTTGCCTCGCGCCGGCGTCGCCAAACGTTTCGGGCCCGACGTGTGCAACTATCTCGATCGCCTCACCGGCGCCGCGCCCGACCCCCGACCGACCTATCGATTGCCGCCGCAATATCACGCGCGCTGCGAGTTCGAAGCGGAGATTCACAGCTCCGAAGCGCTGCTGTTTCCATTGCGACGCATGCTTCGTGAGTTCGTGGGCTTCCTGCGTGCACTGGATACCGGCGTTCAGAAGTTCACGCTGCGTTTCATTCATCGCGATGCTGTCGCGACGATGGTCGCCATCGGCCTGTCGATGCCCGATCGTAGCAGCGAACGTTTTCTCGCCCTGGCACGAGAGCGCCTCGAACATACGGCGCTGGCTTCGGGATCGGTGGCGTTGGAACTTTCAGCCGATGAGTTCGCCATGCCGACGGGGCTGCACATCGACATGCTCAGCGGCGCGACCGAGCAAAGCGAGGAGCTCAATCACACCCTCGATCGCATCGCCGCCCGCTTGGGTGAGAAGCAGGTTCACGGCGTGAAAGCAGTCGCCGAGCATCGGCCGGAAAACAGTTGGGCCGCCGCCGCGCCCGAAGACAAGCGTCAACATCTGGACTTTCCGGAGCGGCCATTGTGGCTGCTACCGGAGCCCAAGCCCTTGCAGCTTAGTGGCATGCCTTCACTGACCGGCGCCGAGCGCATCGAAAGCGGCTGGTGGGATGGTGGCGATGTCCGACGCGATTACTTCATCGCCAGGACTCAGCAAGGCGCAGCGCTTTGGATCTTCAAGGACCTGCGCGACGGCAGTTGGCATCTGCATGGGTTCTGGTCATGAACGCGTATGCGGAGCTTCACTGCGTCAGTAACTTCTCCTTCCTGCGCGGAGCCTCGCATCCGCACGAACTGGTTGGACAAGCTCATGCGCTCGGCTATTCGGCGCTGGCGTTGACGGATGAATGCTCGATGGCTGGCGTGGTGCGCGCGCTCGAAGCCGCCGAGAAGTACGGCCTCAAGCTGATCGTCGGTGCCGAGTTTCGGTGTCACAACGATCTGCATCTGGTACTGCTCGCGCCGTCACAGCGAGCTTATGCTCAGATCTGCGGGCTCATTACCAAAGGACGAATCGAATCCACCAAGGGCACTTATGAGCTGGCGCGCGGCGATTTCGAAAGAGACTTGAGCGAGTGCCTGGCGTTGTGGATCGCGCCTCGCAACGCCCGGCCTTCCGAGGCGCGCTGGTTACGTCAATTCTTCCCCGGCCGTGGCTGGATCGCGGTCGAAATGCTGCGTCGACCGGACGACCCGCAACACCTGGCGGGCATGCGTCGATTGGGAGCGTCGTTTGATTTGCCCCTGGTGGCCAGCGGCGACGTGCATATGCATGTCGATTCGCGGCGCGCGTTACAAGACACGATGACCGCCATCCGACATGGCTGCACGATCGCCGATGCCGGGCATCGCTTGTTCCCGAATGCCGAGCGGCATCTGCGTCCTCGCGAAGTGCTCACCGAGCTCTATCCCGCCGACCTGCTCGATGAGACGTTGAGGATCGCCGAGCGTTGCGAGTTCTCGCTCCGTAGCTTGAAGTACAACTATCCCAACGAAATCGTTCCGGCCGGCCTCACGGCCTGCCAACACCTGCGCAACTTGACCGAGATCGGCATCCAGCGACGCTGGCCCAAAGGCGTGCCCGCCTCGGTGCGAGCGACGATCGAGAAAGAACTGGCGCTGATCCACCGCAAGCGCTACGAACATTTCTTCCTGACGGTCCACGAGATCACCGAATGGGCGCGCTCGGAGCTGGCCGATGACGGCACCAGGAAAAAGCCCATTCTGTGCCAGGGACGTGGCTCCGCGGCGAACTCCATCGTCTGCTATGCGCTCGGCATCACCGAGGTGAACCCGGAAGACATCAGCGTGCTGTTCGAGCGCTTTCTGAGCGAAGAACGCGACGAGCCACCCGATATCGACGTCGACTTCGAGCATGAGCGTCGCGAGGAAGTCATCCAGCACGTCTTCAGGAAATACGGCCGGGCGCGCGCGGCGATCGCCGCCACCGTCATCACTTATCAAACGCGCAGTGCCATTCGCGACGTGGGCAAGGCCTTGGGGCTGACCGAGGACGTGGTCGGGCGTCTCGCCAAATCGCATGCTTGGTGGGACAACTGGGAACGGCTGTTCGCCAACATCAAAGCCATGGGCATGCATATGGATGAAATCGTCATGCGCCGGTTGTGCATCCTGGTGAGGGAGCTGGTGAGCTTCCCCCGGCACCTGTCGCAACACGTCGGCGGTTTCGTGATCGCCGAAGAACCGATCAGCGAGCTGGTGCCGATCGAGAACGCCGCGATGCCCGAGCGCACCATCATCCAGTGGGACAAGAACGATCTGGAAGAGCTCGGCCTGTTGAAGGTCGATGTGCTGGCACTCGGCATGCTGACGGCCATGCGCAAGACCTTCGAGCTGCTCGAGACGGCAGGGACGGGGCCCACGGCGATGGATCAGATCAAGCGCGACGATAAACCGACTTACGACATGATCTGTCGCGCCGATACGATCGGCGTATTCCAGATCGAATCCCGCGCGCAGATGAGCATGCTGCCGCGACTGAAGCCAAGGACTTACTACGATCTGGTGATCGAGATCGCCATCGTGCGGCCCGGCCCGATCAAGGGCGGCATGGTCCATCCTTATCTTCAACGCCGTACCATGCGCGCTGAGGACATCCCCTACGCGAGCGATGACCTGCGGCCGGTCCTGGCGAAGACGCGCGGCGTGCCGATCTTCCAGGAGCAGGTGATGCAGATCGCCATCGTCGCCGCGGACTTTACGCCTGGCGAAGCCGACCAATTGCGTCGAGCGATGGGCGCCTGGCAGCGGAGCGGCAAGATGAGCGTCTATCGCGACAAGCTCATGAGCGGCATGCTGGCGAAGGGCTACACCAAAGAGTTCGCCGAGCAGATCTACAAACAGATCGAAGGCTTCGGCGAATATGGCTTTCCCGAATCGCACTCGGCGTCGTTCGCGTTGCTGACCTACTTCTCGAGCTGGCTGAAGTGTCATCGACCCGCGGCCTTCATCGCCGGGCTCATCAACAGCCAGCCGATGGGTTTCTATCAACCCGCGCAGTTGCTCGAGCAGGCGAAACGACAGCAGGTGAAGATCCTGCCCATCGATGTGACTGTGAGCGATTACGACTGCACCTTGGAGCTCGATGGCATACGCGTCCTTCCCGATGGGAGTGAGGGCCCCTGGTTTGCAATTCGCTTGGGGATGCGACTGATCAAGGGTCTGCGAAGGGAAGACGCATTGAAGGTCGTCGCCGCGCGCGGGATCGCTCCCTTCAATTCAGTGGAAGACGTCGCTTATCGCGCTGGATTGAAATCACGCGCGGCCAAAGTCCTTGCGACGAGCGGTGCATTCCGTAGTTTGAGCCAGCATCGGAATGAAGCCTTGTGGAGCGCGCTGGGAATCGAGAGTTTGCCTGGCGCGCTGGCGGGACGGGCTGCTCAGGAGACCGCTCCGCAGTTGCCGGTCCCCACGGAGTGGGAAGAGATTCAGCGCGACTATCGTCAGATGGGGTTGAGCACGGGCCGGCATCCGATGGCTGTGCTACGGCCGAAGCTGCGCGCTTCAGGAATCTCGTCGCGCAGCGAGCTCGACTCGATGCGCAACGGCCGAACGGTGCGCGTGGGAGGCTTGGTCACCCATCTCCAGCATCCTCAAACCGCGAACGGCGTGATCTTCGCGTCGCTCGAAGATGAAACCGGCATCAACAACATCATCATCTGGCCGGGTATTTTCGAGCTGTATCGCCACCGCATCCTGCAATCGAACTTCATGGTCGTGACGGGCGAATTGCAAACGGTGGAAGCGGTCGTGCACGTGGTGGCGACCGAGGTCGAAGATTATTCCCAATGGGTGAGAACGTTGCCGCGCAAGTCGCGCGACTTCCACTGAAGGCAGACAGATTCAATCTCGAGAAATCCGACTGAACCGAAGCCGGGGGAATTAGATCTGTCCCTTTTCTGCTTCTTAGCTGGCGGCGCGCAGCTGATTGAAATGCTGAGCGGCCATGTCCTTGCGAAGGACTTTCGTGGCTTCGGCGCGCTGACGCTTGGAAGCGTTCACTGCGGCCTTGGCGATCTTCACATCGACAACCTGGGCCTTGATGAGCCGGCGGCGCTCGAACGTGTTCATGGATTCAACCCCTGATTACTTCGGCAGCAATTGGTTGGTTGTAGCGATTACAAAAGCAAAATCACATGAGCAAAAAGCCCCGCCGGATTACTCCGGCGGGGCTTCCGCTTCATTTAAGAGCCTGGCAGTGACCTACTCTTGCATGCCCGCAGGGCACACTACCATCGGCGCACAGCGTTTTCACTTCCGAGTTCGATATGGGATCGGGTGGTTCCCGCTTGCTATTGCCGCCAGGCAAACTGGCTCACGTCGCAGTCGATTGCTGTGTTTCAAGCGCTCGCCTGCAGTGAATTCGGAGTTGTTTCGACACACTTTGATTCAGATGAATCAAGTCACATTGAGTATCAACATGTTGCTCCATAGAGCACCCAAGCTGATTGGGTGTTATATGGTCAAGCCTCACGGGCAATTAGTACTGGTTAGCTCAATGCATTGCTGCAC